>SVCE01000014.1 GCA_015058525.1 Clostridium butyricum | reverse complement strand
TTAGGAAGAGATAAATATCAACGTCAAACAGAAGTTGATTATGAAGACAGAAATTATAGAAATGGCTATAGTCACAAGAACTTAAGAAGTTCTTTTGGTGATGTTGATCTTAATATTCCACGTGATAGGAAAGCTGAGTTTATTCCTAAATTATTGTAGCAAATCTCCTAAAAACTTGATAAAATTTTAAAATAAGGTTGATATTTCTGATGCAACTTCAATAATTTTACAGATTATTACTGACTATATAGAAACAAGGAAGAATGAATTCCCAAAAGATGTACATCTAGTAGTTGGTGGAGAAAAGCTTCAGCATAATTTATGTAAAAGATATTTTGCTATAAAAGAAAAAAGTGAAATAACTAATAGATATGGTCCTACTGAATGTACAGTTGAGATTAGTTTATCTGAAATTATTAATTATATAGAAGAGTATCTGCCAGCATATATGATTCCAGCATTTTTTGTACCTGTTGAATCATTTCTGTTAAATATCAGTGGAAAGCTTGATAAGTCAAGGAATTAATAATTTATTTATTAAAAGATTTATAGAAGAATATGAAAATCAATTAGGAGGAATTAATTATGAGTAAAAATGTTAAGGAAAAGGAGAAAATTTATTACCAATATGTATGTGTATAGGAGTTGGAGTAGGTGCATTAGTAGGATATTTGGCTTTTGACCAAATAGCTATTGGAATGTGTTGTGGAATTGCATTAGGAGTTTTTGCTTCAGTTATATTAAAAAGGGAGAATTAATATTTTATGTGGGTAAAGTCTTTGAATGGAAGAGAACTTAATAAATGTATAAGAGTATATATAGATGAAAATTATAAAGTGGACAAGAAAAAAACTATTGCATTAGTAGGGGTTATAGCTTGTTCAACTTATGGTGAACAGACAGTTTTGATAGGTAGTTATATAGATGCAGAGAGTGCTCTTACAGATTTGCAGAAAATCGAAGATGCAATTAGTGAAGGAAAAAATATCGTCATTTTATAATTAAGATGCATTGAGATGTAAAGTGGCGGAGAGGTTTATGGAGTGTGATAAGTTTAGTAAATATTAAATAATTAAAACATAATTTTCAATTGGAGAAATTTTATGATTTGATATGTGTTAAATAAGACTTTTGGTTTATACATTAAAAAGGCATATTGACAAATTATGTATTAAATTCTATAATTTATAATAGAATGTGACGGACAAGGTCGCACGAAGGGGTACACCACCGCGGGTGTAGTTTCTTTCGTGCGGCCTTTTTTGTTGTCATAAATTAATAGAATGGGGGCAATGATATGGTTAAAGTAAATGGAGAAGTAGTAAAAAATGCAGAAGGTTTATCATTAAAAGATTATTTAAATCAAGAAAATTACACTATTTCAAGAGTAGCTGTTGAGCTTAATGGAAATATAGTTCCTAAAGCTGAATATGCCAAAACAATGATAGCTGAAGGCGATAAGTTAGAAGTAGTAAGTTTTGTTGGAGGGGGCTGATTTTATGAATAAGAATGTTAAAGTGCCTTCTAGAGAAGAATTTGAAGAGGCAATGGATAAAAGATTTTCAACTGAAATTTACAATAAATTAAAGAAAGCACAGGTGGCAGTTGCAGGACTTGGAGGAATTGGTTCTAATGTGGCAGTTTCTTTGGCTAGGTCAGGAATTGGACATATACATCTTGTTGATTTTGATACAGTTGATTTAACAAATTTAAATAAACAAGCTTATACAATAGAACATTTAGGAAGGTTAAAGACTGAAGCTTTAAAGGAACTTCTTTTAACTATAAATCCATATTTAAATATAACAACTGAAACAGTTAAAGTAACTGAAAAAAATGCAGTTGAGATTTTTGGCGGATATGAAATAGTATGTGAAGCTTTTGATAATCCAGATAATAAAGCAACTTTGGTAAATACTCTTTTAGTAAATTGTCCACATATGAAGATAGTTTCTTCTTCAGGAATGGCAGGTTATGAAAGTAGTAATAAGATTGAAACAAAAAGAATTATGAATAACTTATATCTTTGTGGAGATAGGGTAACTGATGCTTATGTAGGTATTGGACTTATGGCAGGAAGAGTAAATATATGTGCAGGGCATGAAGCAAACATGGTTATAAGATTAATTTTAGGAATAGAGGAGATATAAATATGAAAAATAATGATGATAAATTAATTATAGGTGGGCATGAATTTAATTCAAGATTTATTTTAGGCTCAGGAAAGTATAATGTTAATTTAATAAAAGCAGCAGTAGAAAATGCAGAAGCTGAGATGATTACTTTAGCTGTTAGAAGAGCAAATACTAATAAAAATGATGATGTTAATATTATGGATGCAATTCCAGAAGGAATAACTATTATTCCAAATACATCAGGAGCAAGAAATGCTGAAGAAGCAGTAAGAATAGCTCATTTAGCTAGGGAACTTGGATGTGGTAATTTCATTAAGATTGAGATAATGAGAGATTCTAAATATCTTTTACCAGATAATCAAGAAACAATTAAGGCAACAAAGATTTTATCAGAAGAGGGTTTTGTTGTTTTACCTTATATGTATCCAGATTTGAATGTGGCAAGAGATTTAAAGGAGGCAGGAGCAGCAGCAATTATGCCGCTTGCATCACCAATTGGTTCAAATAGGGGGCTAGCTACTAAGGATTTTATAAAGATTTTAATAGACGAAATAGATTTGCCTGTTATAGTTGATGCAGGAATTGGTTCACCATCACAAGCATGTGAAGCTATGGAAATGGGGGCAGCAGCAATTATGGCAAATACAGCTTTAGCTACAGCAGGTGATTTGCCAATGATGGCATCAGCATTTAAGTCAGCTATTGAAGCAGGAAGATTAGCATATAGAGCTGGGCTTGGACGAGTTCTAGACAGAAATAAAGGTGCTTCGGCTTCTTCACCACTTACAGGATTTTTACAAGATTAAAAGGGGATGAAATTTATGGAACAGAGAATTGATCATATGAAATACTTAGAAGGTATGGAAGTTTTAGAAGATTCTAATATAATGGATGAAGTTATTTTAAAAATGAATGATTATGATTATAGCAAATATACTGCTAGAGATGTAATGGGAGCTTTAAGTAAAGAAATTTTAAAGCCAGAAGATTTTGCAGCTTTATTATCGCCAGCAGCAGAACCTTTTTTAGAGCAGATGGCACAAAGAGCAAAGTTAGAAAAGGAAAAGCATTTTGGAACTAGTGTATGTTTATTTACTCCTTTGTATATAGCTAATTATTGTGAAAATTATTGCATTTATTGTGGGTTTAATTGTCACAACAAAATAAGAAGAGCAAGACTTACTATAGAAGAAATAGAAAAGGAAATGCAGGCAATTGCAAAAACAGGTCTTGAAGAAGTTTTGATTTTAACAGGTGAAAGCCGTAAGATGTCGGATGTTAAGTATATTGGTGAAGCCTGCAAGGTTGCTAAAAAATATTTTAAAAATATAGGAATTGAAGTTTATCCTATGAATTCAGATGAATATGCTTATTTACATAAATGTGGTGCTGATTATGTTACTGTATTTCAGGAAACTTATAATTCAGACAAATATGAAACTTTACATTTATCAGGGCATAAGAGAATATTTCCTTATAGATTAAATGCTCAAGAACGTGCATTAAAAGGTGGTATGCGAGGAGTAGCATTTGCAGCACTTTTGGGACTTTCTGATTTTAGAAAAGATGCTTTTGCAACAGGAATACATGCTTATTTATTGCAAAGAAAATATCCTTATGCTGAAATTTCTTTTTCTTGTCCAAGGTTAAGACCTATTATTAATAATGATAAAATTAATCCTAAGGATGTTCATGAAAAGCAGCTTCTTCAAGTAATGTGCGCTTATAGAATATTTATGCCTTTTGCAGGAATGACTATTTCTACAAGAGAAAGAGCAGGATTTAGAAATAAGGTTATAGGAATTGCAGCAACTAAGATTTCAGCAGGAGTAAGTACAGGTATAGGAAGTCACAGTGCTGATATTGATGATCAAGGTGATGATCAATTTGAAATTTGTGATACTAGAAATGTAGATGAAGTCTATAATGCTATAAAGGCAGAAGGTCTTCAGCCTGTAATGAATGATTATGTGTTCGTATAAATTAGTGGCTTTTTCTAATAGAAAATTGTGTGAAGGTTCTTTATTAAAACAGATAGATATTATAGTTAAAAAGAAGAAACCTGATATGTTTGTTTTAAGGGAAAAGGATTTAACTGAAAAGGAATATGAATCTTTAGCTAGGGAAGTAATTAATAAATGCAAAGAGTATGGTATTGAATGTATACTTCATAACTTTGTTGATGTGGCTATAAAGATTAATTATAAAAAGATTCATCTTCCTTTAAAAGTTTTCAATGATAATAAGGAAAAGCTAAGGAATTTTGAAAAAATAGGAGTTTCAACTCATTCGATTGAAGAGGCTATTTTGGCTGAAAGTTTGGGAGCAAATTATATTACTGCTGGGCATGTTTTTCAAACTGATTGTAAAAAAGGCTTAAAGCCTAAAGGATTGGGATTTTTAAATGATGTATGTAATGCTGTCAATATACCTGTTTTTGCATTAGGTGGAATTAATGATGATAATAAGGCAGATGCATTAAGAGCAGGTGCTGATGGAATATGTTTAATGTCTGGATTTATGAAAATTACGTAAAGTAAAAAAACAGAAAATTTCTAAAACAAAAGTGATGATTCTTCTAATTATATTTATTTCTAGGTTATCCATAATAAAATAAATAATTAATTTTATGCATAAACAAATTATTATGTGAATAAAATCATTAATAAAGAAGAGGCATATTTTGATTATAGCTGATTCAATAATTATCACATATAATTTATTTTTATAAGAAATAACAAATTATTTATATATATATTTGAATATATCTTATTGTTAGGAAATTGTATTTTATAAGTTAAGTTTGTGTGGTAAAATTAGGTATAAAAAATAAAAAAGAGGGATGAGCATGGACAACAAAAAAGAAGTAAAAACAATTAGACAAAAATTATTAAAATCATTCAAAGTACTATCTATTGTTACATGGATAGTAGGAGCTATAGGTATAGTTTTTATTTTAGCAACAGATTTGTTATATAGTAATGCTCTTGAAAAGTATGGATTTGCCCAAGGAAGCATAGGTCAGTTTCAAACTGAAGTTGAAAGATCTAAGTATATGATTATACAATTAATTAATTCAAGTTCTGAAAATGACAGGAGTAACTATATAAGACAGTTAGAGGGGTTAAATGATTCAATTGAAAATCTTCTTCCTTCTATAGAAGCATCAAATGTTACTAATGAAGAAAAAGAAATATATAACAAGATACTCGGACTTAAAGGGGATTTTTGGGAATATATTAAGCAGATAATTGAACTTAACAAAAGCAATAAAAATCCTGAAGCTAAACGATTATTTCAAAACAAAGAAATTAATTATATAAATGCTATGGATGAATATATTGGAAAGCTTCTTGACCAAAAAATACAACAAGGAAATAAATTAAGAAAGATGCTTGTTGGTGTAATAATTGTAGAAATTTTATTTACATTTGGAGTTTTAATTTTTATAAGTATGCGTTCAAAGAAAAAAGCTATACAACATGCAGAACAAATAGCAGAGCCTATAGCTAGAGCGGCTGAAACAGCTGAAAAAATAGCAGCTGGAAATTTAGACGTAAATATAAATATAGATTCAGATGATGAAATAGGTATTATGCAGAAAGCATTTGAGATAATGATTTCAAACTTAAAAAAATATATGAATAACATATCATATGTATTAGAAAATATATCAAAAAGAGATTTATCAATTGATGCTGGAAATGAATATAAAGGTGATTTTATTAAGATAAAAGAATCACTTGATATAATATTAAAATCGTTAAATGAAGTATTTACAGATATAAAACAATCTATAAGTGAAGTTAATGGAGGAGCTGGACAAGTATCTCAGACTGCTCAGGTTATTTCAGAAGGTGCTCAGCAGCAGTCAGAAGAAATAAACAATCTTCAAACATTAATAACAAATATTAATGATCAGATAAATGTAAATTTGGAAAAATCATTATATACAAATGATATTTTTCAAAAACTTGTAAACGATGTACAGAAAGAAAATGTTAATATAGGAAATCTTCAAAGTACAATGGTTGATATAGAAGAGGCTTCAATGAATGTTAAGGGAATAATAAATGTAATTGAAGAAATATCAGAACAGACAAATTTATTAGCGTTAAACGCTGCAATAGAAGCTGCAAGAGCAGGAGAAGCAGGAAAAGGATTTGCAGTTGTTGCTGAAGAAGTTAGGGAATTATCAGAACAGACAACAAATGCAGTAAATGAAACTAAACTGCTTATAGAAAAAGCAATAGAAACATCTTCTAAAGGAAAACAAATTGTGGATACTACTACAAAAAGCTTGTTAAATGTAATTGATGGTGTAAAAAAATCAGGTCAATTAGTTGATGAGATAACTAATGCATCAAAAGAACAAGCTGAAAATATTAATGAAGTAAAAGGAAGTATAGAACATATTTCTGATGTAGTTTCATCAAATTCAGCAATTTCTGAAGAAAGTGCGGCTGCAAGTGAAGAATTATCTGCACAGGTAGAAACTCTTAATAGTATGGTAGAAACATTTAAATTAATGGAACGCTAAGATTGCTGTGATTTATTTTATTAAAAATATTGGTAAATAAAAAGAAAAATAATATAAAGTATTTTAGAAAGTAAATATAGCTTTCTGTCACTTAGTTTAGTGTTCAAAAATATTACTGGAAATTTTAATTTTCAGTAATATTTTTTTATTAGCTAGAAAAACTAACATTAGGTTTTTATTGGCATTAGTATATAATTTTGAGTACCTTGACAAAATACAATTTTAGTGCTAATTTAAATCATGTAGTTTTTAAAACTACATGATTTAGAAAGAACAACTATTTATTTCGTTAATATAGATTATATAGATAAATAGCATAAAGGAGCGGATTAAATGATTAGAATAATATCAGATTCATCAACACTTTATAGTATAGAAGAAGGAAAGAAACATAACATAGATATTGCACCTCTTTCTGTTACAATAAATGGTAAGACTTATAGGGAAAATGAAGACATAACAACAGAAGAATTTATAAAAATGATTAAGGAAGGACATTTGCCTATTTCATCACAGCCTTCAGTAGGTGATGTAATTAATTTATATGAGAAATATCCTGATGATGAAATAATAAATATATCAATGGCAGATGGACTTTCAGGTACATACAATAGTGCATGTATGGCTAAAAATATGTGTGAGAATAGTAACAATATTGAAGTAATTAATGCAAGAACATTATGCATGCCTCATAGATATTTAGTTGAATGTGCAGCAAAAATGGCTGAAAAGGGAATGAGTAAAGATCAGATTATAAAGGAAGTAAATGAACTTAGAAAAACTTCAAAGTCATATCTTATCCCAAAAGATTTTGATTATTTGGTACGAGGTGGAAGATTATCACCACTTGTAGGACGTATAGCAGGCATGATAAATCTTGTTACAGTTGTTACTTTATCAGAAGACAGTACAAGACTTGACAAATTTGTTACTACAAGGACATTAAAAAAAGCAGTAGGGAAAATATGTGATGCTCTAATTGAAGCTGGTGTTGATAGCAGTTACAATATATATATTGCTCATGCATGTGCAGATGATGATACTATAGAATTAATAAAGAAAATTATAAATGAAAAAATACAAAATGCAGATATTGAAGTAAATATATTGGGAGCTGTATTTACAACTCAGGGTGGTCCAGGATGCATTACAATACAAACAATTAAAAAGTATATTGACTAATAAAATGTAAGAAAATAAATATAATGTATGATATACTATATTATGACAAGAAAAATGTATTATCTTGAAATATAAAGGGTAAATGGAGGAAGAATAATGAAGGTTTTAAAAAAGAATAGAATTAAAGAAGAATTTAATTTAAGTAAAGTAAGAAGATCAATAGCAAATGCGGCAAGTGATGCTAATATTATTTTAAATGAATCGGATTTATCTAATATATGTAAAACAGTAGAAGATGTTTTAAAAGCAGATGGCAAGGAAGAAACTTCTTCATATGAAATATTTGGAGTTATAGTATTTAAATTAAAAGAATTAGATTATAAAGAAGTTGCAAAAGAATATATAAAAAGTGGTTTAGATTTATAAGATTATCACATTTATTTTAACTAACAGTTTTTAGATATAGATATATTTAGAATTAATATTATGAATATATCAATAGTCTAAAAACTGTTGTTTTTATTATATATATAGATTAGAAATAAAATAATGAAAAGTACAACATTACAAATTTAGGAGGAAATATTATGATACAGGAAATTGCACCACATAAATATGATAATACTTATAAGTTATATAATGTTCAGGATGATGATTATATATTTATTTTTGATAAAAACCAAGTTGTCATGAAAAAGAGTAGACATAAAGAAACTCTTCCCAAGTTTAAGGATTTCAAAGATATTCAGAATATCAATAATAATGATTTTATATATTTATTTAAAATTGATGATTATAAATTCTTTTTATTTAAAAATGATGAAAATAACAATGAATTATTTATAACTGAAATTTTAAGAGAGATAAACCAAGTAAATAAGGAAGAATTATTTATAAAAGAAAGTATACAAATATTTAGAACTTTGAAACCTTTGTGGATAGCCTTTGCAGGTTTTACAGCAAAACATCTTTATGTTTGGTATTCTTCAAATAAATACTGTAGCAGATGTGGGCATAAACTTGAAATTTATCATAAGGAAAGAGCATTATGTTGTAAAGAATGCAATAATATAATATATCCATCAATAATGCCTGCTGTAATAGTTGGAGTGAAAAATAAAGATAAGCTTCTTCTTACTAAGTATTCAAGGAAAGGTGCTTATAAAAAATATGCTCTTGTAGCAGGATTTGTTGAAATAGGTGAAACTGTTGAGGATACAGTCAAAAGAGAAGTTATGGAAGAAGTGGGGCTTAAAGTAAAGAATATACGATATTTTGGAAGTCAGCCATGGGGGCTAACTAATACTATCCTTATGGGATATTTTGCAGATTTAGATGGAGATGATACTGTTATTTTAGAAGAAGATGAACTTTGTGAAGGAACATGGTTTAAGTATGACGAAATTCCAGAAAGAGACTCATTGATAAGTCTTACTCAAACAATGATTAATGAGTTTAGAAATAAGAAAGGGAATGTTTAATATTTATAGATATAGTAATAATCAGTACATTTTAATAAGAAATAAAATAATAAAAAAGATAAAGTTAGAAAAAATATAAATAGTACTAACTTTATCTTTTTTTATTAAGCTATAGTTTTTTTCCTTGTCAAAATAGTTATACTGTCTTTGTAAGATATCAATAATGCAATAAAGCAAGGAATTAACACTAATAAAGAAGCTTGTATATTAAAAAACTTACATGCAAAGAATGAAACTGCAACTCCAAGATGGTACCAAAATAAAGAATTTGCAAAGAATTTTGCTTTATTCATGTGAGCTTTATCTTTACTGCATATATATTCACCAATTCCAAGAGCAGTTTGGCGAAAGTTATTTGTAGAAAAAATAGTTGAACTATTGTATCCGTTAGCTCCATGAAATACACTCCATTGAGTAGACATCATAAAGAATATTGGTAAAAGCCCAGATATGGGATCTATACTTGAAGGAATAAAGCTTAGAAGTATGCAGCCAGCCATATTTACTGCTATTCCATATCTTTGTATATTAAAATTAGTTTTGTGAGATATAAAAACATATAGTTCAATTCCAGCAAAATACAGTATAACACCTAAAAAATGTAGAAGAAATTCTTTTATGTTATGTCCTAAAAAGCAAAAAACAACATAAATTAAATTTGATGTTTGAGCAGAACCTAAATTTCCACTTCTGCTTAAAATAGCATAGGCACCTAAAAATCCACCTATTAAACACATTATACTGTGCAGATAAAAATCTGATTTATTTTGACTATCCATTAATAAGTCTCCAATCTGTAAAAAATTACATATAAAAATTAATACTAGGATTATTATATCACGTATCAAAATATAAAAAAAATTCATATTTTGCATTATAAACATAGATTAAATTTATATTTAAGTATAAAATAATAATATATTAAACAATATATTGGGGTGAATTATGCAGATAAGTTTTGATTCGTATAAAGTATTTTATATAGTAGCAAAAAATAATAGCATTACTCAAGCTGCAAAGGAATTGTATGTAACACAGCCTACAGTAACACATTGCATACAAAAGCTTGAAGATGAACTTGGATGTGCTTTATTTATAAGGGGGAAGAAGGGAGTAAAGCTTACTCCAGAAGGAAGAGTGCTGTACAAGCATATATCTATTGCTTGTGAAGAAATATGGAAAGCTGAAAATGATATGAAAGCATTAAGGGAATTTAAAAAGGGAGAGATTCTTCTAGGTGCAAGTGAAACAACACTTCACTATTTTTTGCTTCCATATTTAAAAAGATACAAGAAAAAGTATCCTAATATTAGAGTAAAAATACATAATTCTAATACACGCAGTATGCTTGATGCAATACGTAATGATGAATTGGATTGCGGTATATTAGTATTTCCAGGAGAATTTAATGATGATGGTGTAGAAATAATAACTTTAGATACATTTCAGGATATTGCAATAGTAGGGAAGGAATATAAACAATTAGCACAGTCGAATATGTCTTTAAAAGATTTAAATTCGTATCCTATAATAAGTTTAGAAAATACAACTATGACTAATTGGACATTTAGAGAGATTTTTAAAAAATATAATCTTGATTTAAATCCAGATATAGAACTTGCAACTACTGATTTAATTGTTCCTACAGTTTCTAATGATCTGGGAATAGGATTTGTACCAGAGTATTTTGCTAGTGAAGCTCTGGAGAGAAAAGAAATATTTAAATTAAAGTTAAATGAAGAAATTCCAAAAAGAAAAATATGTCTTGTATATAAATTAGATAAGTCCCAATCCATTGCTGTAGAAGCTTTTATTAAATTAATTAAGGAATCTAGAGAGTGATTATATGACAAATTTAAAATTAGTATTATAAGTAAAATATAAAAGATGAACTGGTAATTGCTGGTTCATCTTTTGCTGTAAAGTACTATAATTAATATATAAATAAAAAATATTTGAATTAGTGAAACTTTTTTACAATTAATAGTGTATTGTTATATTGTGGAGTAATATGATGCAATTTACAGAAAAAAGTTGGGGGAATGAGTGTGGAGGAGGAAAGGAATTTAATTGAAAGATGTAAGCAATACGATAAATATTCATTTATGGAATTGCTAAAAAAATATGAAAAATATCTGTATTCCCTATGTTTTAGTTACGTACAGAACCCGCAGGATGCACTTGATCTTGTACAAGAGGTTTATATAAAGATATTTAAGAATATTAGTAAATTTGATGTTAATAAACCATTTCGTTTGTGGATAAGGAAGATAGCAGTTAATACATGTCTGAATTTCAAAAGAACTATAAAAAATAATGTAATATCTATAAATGATTATGAAGAAATAACTTTTGGTGAGACTATTTCCAGTGATGAAGATGTTCTTGAAAATGTTATAAATACGGAAAATAAGTTGCTTATAAAAAAATATCTTGGTGAAATATCAGAAGAATATAGAATGGTAATAATTTTAAGGTATTATGAGGATTTATCGTATAATGAAATAGCAGAAATCATGAATATGCCTTTAGGAACTGTAAAAACCAAAATTTACAGGGCCAAAGCATTGCTTGGAAAGAAATTAAAAAATGCTATGTAGGAGGACTGGGAATGTGCAGTTTGGATAAATATCTTTTATATTCTTATGGAGATGAAACAATAGATGAATTAGAAAAAATATTTGTAGAAGAGCATTTAAAATACTGCAGTGAGTGTAGACAGAAACTAAAAGAAATAAAAGATTTTGATAATGAATTGGAAAATTTAAATTATGATGATATTATTTTTCCAGACAAATTATCAGTTCTTTCAGAGCTTGTTACAGAAAATTATTTTCCTCAATTGGAAAAAGAGGAAATGGATATGCAGTATAGTAATAACAAAGAGGGAAGGAAGATTATAAAAAGATTAGTTTTAGAAGGATGTAAGCATATGTATAAAAATTCATATAGAAGAAGGGGTAAGAAAAAATCAAATAAATACACTAATGTAATAAAAAATAATGTAAAGCAATTTTGCAAGAAAAAGTTATCTAAAACTAAAATGGCAAATAGCACAATAATTAAATTATTAAAGGTGGTGTAATAAATGATAAGTATAGCATTGAACATCATCATTATAGTTATATGCATGATATTGATTTTATTATTAGGATTACTTTTTATTCCTTTTCATTATAAGTTTGATGGATATGTAAATGAGAAGATATATGTAAATGGAGTTGTAAAATGGATTTTTTGTTTTGAAGTATTCTATTTATATAAAGAAAAAGAAGATTCGCATTTTAAAGTCAAGCTTAGTTTGTTTGGGTTGAATAAATTTAGTAAAAACAATTCAAAAAAGAAAAATAAAATAGAAAAGTTTAGAAAAAGAATACAAATAACAAAGAAATTAATAAGTGTGTGCTATGAGTATTTTAAGGATATTATTAATATTATTAAACCTAAATATATTAACATATCAGGTGTATATGGATTTTTTGATCCATCAATCACTGGAATTATATGTGGAATAATAAGCATAATAAATTGTGCTATACCATATAGTTTTATAAATGTTGAACCAGATTTTGAAGAGGAAAAGTGTGATATTGAAGTTAATGTAAGTGGAAGAATTGTATTATGTACAATTTTATTTAGAACATTAAAGTTTATTCTGAATAAAGAAGTAAGAAAAAATTTTTTCAAAAAAAGAAAAAAATGTGAAACATTAAAGAGCCTAGATGTGTAATAGATAATGTAGAGCATATTGATAAATATATTTAAAATAAAAATTTGGGAGGAATCAATTATGGATAATAATTTTAATCAAAACATAGAATCAATTTTTGACAGCTTGGAGAAATTTATAAAGACTAAGACTGTAGTAGGGGAACCAATAGTAGTTGGAGAGGTAACATTAATACCAATTATAAGCGTTATGTTCGGATGTGGAGCAGGCGGTGGAAATGGAACTTACAATAAAGGAATGAATGGTACAGGAAATGGAGGTGGAGGTGGAGCAAAGATATCACCTAATGGTATTGTAGTTATTAAAAATGGCGAAGTAAGCATGCTTCCAGTAAAGAGTCAAAATAATCTTGAAAATTTAGTAGCAATGGTTCCTGAAATAGTAACTAAACTTGATTTGAACAAAAAAGATGAAGCCAACGAATAAAATAAATTAAAACTAAATAATTAATCCTAAAAGTGTTAATTTATAAATAGTTTGGACTAAAATATAGAAGTATTTTATAATCCCAATATGACTAAATTTATAAAACAAGTACTTATAATGCCTTGTAATGAATAGTTATATAAATCATTACAAGGTTTTTTTATGAAATTTAGAAGTAGTTAATAATTTTTTTGAATATAGTTATACAGTTGAAGACTTATTTGAAGTTTATAAGAATAAGAATTTAAATCTATATTAAGAATTTTTTCTATTTTATGAAATCTATAAAAACACCAGTAGAAAAGAGAGAATGGCTTGGAGATCCAGATATGGGATGGTGTCCACATTGTTACTCAAATGCTTTAATTTTAGGGGAAGTTCAATGGGATGGATTACATTTCCCAGTTGAATGTCAAGTTTGTGGAGCTGGCGGAAATTTAGAAAAAACAGAAGATGGAAAATGGAAATTTGTAATTCAAGAAGATGGATTATGCCGTGATCGTACAGATCCAAAAGGAAGAGAGCATCATTGCGATGAAATAGCTCATACTCAAGGTGGATTCTATACAGAAGAAAATCTTGCAACTGTTAAAGAAAAATTTGAAAAGTACAAGAATTTAACTTTTCCAACAATAGAAATAGAAAAGTAATAATTTTAGTAATATAAAAAGGATGCAAAATCAATGAAATTTGATTTGGCATCCTTTTTGGGTAAATAAAGAAGTAATTAATTTATTTCTAACATATTTAAGAAAAGATTTACAGCAGGATTTGTGTTAGTATTATTCCAAATTAAAACATGATTTATTAGTTCGGTATCGCTTTCTATAGGAATAAATTTTAAACTATCTGTTAAATCGCTAAGTTGAAATTTTGGAAATAGTGTTACTCCAACGCCTAATTTGATTAGAAGAGATAAACTTTCTAATGAATTGCAGTGTTTTACTATGTTAGGTGAAAAACCAGATTTTATACATTTGCTTATCATATTATCGTATCCATTTGGTGCTTCTTCTCTTTTTATAAATACAAATTTTTCGTTTTTTAAATCAGATCTAAGAAGTTTTTTTGAATTGGCTAAAGGATGATTAGCATTCATAATTGCATAAACTGGTTCTGAATATATAGGAATTGATTCAAAATTTTTTAACTCCTTAAGGTTAAAATCAATACTAAATATTAAATCTAGAGTGTTACTATTAAGTTTGTCATAAAGTGCTCCTACATTTTCATCAACAATATCTATATCAACTTCAGGATACATGTCCATAAATTTTCGAGTTGATTTATATAAAATATGAGGACTATGTCCTCTTGTAAATCCTATTTTAAGTGAACCATTATAACCTAAGTTGCTTTTTGTTGTTTCATCTATTGCATTATTTAAATCACTTACAATTTTTTTTGCTCTTTTGAAAAAAGTTTTGCCAGCAGGTGTTAGGGAAACAGTTCTGTTGCTTCTTATAAAAAGTTGTACATTTAATGTTTCTTCAAGTGATTTGATTTGCTGACTTATTGCTGTTTGTGAAATAAAAAACTTTTTTGCGGCTTTTGTGAAGTTTAATAGTTCAGCTGCAGCGATAAAATATTCTAATTGTTTGATATCCATTACATTGGCTCCTTTAAATAAAGATATATATATAATTTACGAGGATACCATAAGTTTTTCTTATGGTACAATTCGAAAATGATGTTTTTAATTGGTCAAAAACTATATTATAATAATATCAGATTGATAAAAAAATATCAAACGTTTATAAACAAATGAAGGGATATGGATATGATGGAAAAATATAAACATGTATTTAGACCAATTACTATTAAAGGTGTAGAATTTAAAAATAGAATAGAAGTTGCTCCAATGGTACCATGTATGGCAACACCAGAAGGATGGGTTACTAAAGAACTTATAGACTTTTATAAACCATTTGCAAAAGGTGGTGCGGGAATAGTTACAATAGGAGATTCAGCTGTTAACTGGACACATGCAATGGACCATGAAGGACAAATTAATTTAGGTGATGATAATGTAAAATTAGGACTTGACCACATTGCAGATGAAATTCATAAATATGGAGCTGTTTTATCGATAGAATTAAATCATGGAGGAAGATTCTCCAATTCAATGAATTTGGCTTCTAAAGGATTAAAGCCAATAAGTTCAACTCCAAAACCAGCTGAAATTGATGAATATTTTTCAAAACTTCAAGGAAAAACACCAGCAGAAGTTGAAGAAATGAGCATAGAGCTAATAAATAAAACTGTTCAGGATTATGCTGATGCAGTTGGACGATGTAAAGATAGTGGATTTAAAATGGTTATGCTTCATGGAGCTCATGGAATGCTTCCAGCTCAATTTTTATCTTCATATGTTAATAAGAGAACAGATAGATATGGAGGAAGCCTTGAAAATAGAGCACGTTTCTGTATAGAAATGTTAGATGCAATAAGAAAAAGAGTAGGAGAAAACTTTATTCTTGAATACAGAATAAGTGCGGATGAATTAGTTGAAGGTGGAATGAGAAAAGAAGAGGTAATAGAATTTGTAAAAATGATTAAAGATAAGATTGATATTCTTCATGTATCAGTTGGAATGCTTCCAAATCCATTTACAATTCAACATATGATTCAACCAATTTATATACCATATATGCCTAATATACATTTTGCTGAAGAAATTAAACAAGCAGTTGGTGATGATTTATATGTGACAGCTGTAGGTTCTGTAATGACACTTGATAATGCAGAAGAAATTCTTTCAAGAGGAATTGTAGATTTTGTAGCAATGGCAAGACCTTTTGTGGCTGATCCAGAATTTATGAAAAAATCAGTTCAAGGAAGAAGTGAGGATATCAGACCATGTATAAGATGTAATACATGTTGTGGACGTTCAGCATTCTTTAAGAAAACTAGATGTTCTGTAAATCCTATAAATGGACGCGAAAGTGATTATCCAAAGGGAAGAGTTGATAAAGCAGATGAAAAGAAGAAAGTAGTTATAGTGGGTGGAGGTCCAGCAGGTATGCAGGCAGCACTTACTGCAGTAGAAAGAGGTCATGAAGTAAAATTATTTGAAAAAACTGATAGATTAGGTGGAACTCTTCATGTTGCAACTGAACTTGATTTTAAACAAGATTTAAGAAATTACATGAATTATATGATAAGACAAACTGAAAAGAGTTCAGCAGAAGTAGTATTAAATACTGAAGTTACTTCTGAATTAATTAAAACTGAAAATCCTGATGAATTAATAATAGCAGTAGGGGCTACTCCATTTATTCCTAACGTACCTGGTATAGATAAAAAACATGTATATTTATCAGGAGAAGTTGATGGAGGAAAAGTTAAAGTAGGAAATAAAGTTGTAGTTATAGGTGGAGGCCTTACAGGAGCAGAAACTGCATATGCATTAGCAAAACAAGGTAAAGATGTTACTATAATAGAAATGCAGGGACCAGAAGCATTATTAAATGGTGCAGCTTTAATTACTAAATTCTCACTTCAATCTAAATTGGCTGAAACTGGTGTAAAGATAGTTACTAATACTAAGCTTGAAGAAATTACAGATGATGGTATAAGAACAATAAATACTAAACTTCAATGGAAGAATTTTGAGGCAGATACAGTTGTATTAGCTTTAGGAATGAGACCATGTAAAGATAAAGTAAATGAGTTAAGAGAAACATTACCACAAATGCAAGTCCATATAATTGGAGATTGTAACAAAATAGGAAATGTTTATACAGCTTCTCATGCTGGATTTGATGTGGCTTCTGAATTATAAAAAGTAATATATAACAAGTATAAGTATTTTAATAGAATGCTTATACTTGTTTTCAAATAATTTATATATGTTTATTACTGAAAGATAATTTGGGAGAGATAAGTTATGATAGAAAAATTTAAAAATGTATTGCCAGTAGCAATTGCAATTGGAATATTACCTCCATTATGGGCACTTATAAGCTCTCATTTTGGAATTGAATTTGGATGGGTAGCTCTTGCCTGTGGTGGAATATATGCAGCAGCTGGAGATGATATAAAGAATTCAGTTGGTATATCTTTAGGATTTATAATGGGAACTATATGGGGATATATTGCAAATAGATGTATTCAAATTGAGGGAATAAATAAAAATGTATTGGTGTTTTTGGTATTATGTGTGATGGGATTTATGGCAGTAATAATTGCAGAGGTAATATTTAATAAAATTATATACCTTCCAGCATGGTTAGGCAGTTGGGCAATTGCACTTGGAATATTTGGACAAACAATGGAAGGAAATATGCTTAGCAATTTTATAAAATTAATTATTGCTATGTTTGCTGGTGTTTGGTATATAGGGGTGTTCAATAATTATTTTCAAAGGTTATTAAGAAAGAGGAGAAATAACAATGAATAGAGTTCAATTAAATGAAGAAGAAAAAAAATTATCTTATGTTAAATATTTTTTTGAAGATTTAGCAGAAATACCACAGGAAAAGATTGATATTGCAAATGGACATATGGCAGATCCAAAGAATGCTTTAAATATAGAAGATAGAAATATATTTTTACAAGGTAATGATACAGGAATTAAAGTTGGATTTACAGTAATGGAAAATGGAGTTGGATATGTTGCTAATTCTACTTTTATGAAGGGAGTAACAGTAGAAATGATGCAATGGTGGTTTCCATGGCATTCTGTAAATAGTGATTTAAGATATAAAATTTGGGATAACGAAGATCATTATTATGCAAGAGCAGATAAACCGGAATATGTAT
This sequence comes from Clostridium butyricum, assembly GCA_015058525.1. Taxonomy (GTDB): domain Bacteria; phylum Bacillota; class Clostridia; order Clostridiales; family Clostridiaceae; genus Clostridium; species Clostridium butyricum_A. The sequence goes on along the minus strand of SVCE01000014.1, from coordinate 90,515 downwards.
TAGATAAAAAAGTACCAATTCTAGAAAAAACATGGGGAGTAAATCACAAAATAAAAGAGGATATAGGTCTTGGACCAGAAGAGTTAATATTGTCTTTTAGATGTCCTAAAGACTTTGGATATGATATGAATATTTTAGGTAGTGAAAAGTGTCAGGGAATGGTGTGTGCAATAGGTATTGGAAATGTTCCTGCATTTATGACTCATAAGTTCTATAATGTTGAAGGTGGAATGATGTTTGAGTCAAGATTTTGGATTGGATATAAAGTAGAAGATGGGAACTTCATAAAGATTATACCAGATGGAAAATCTGTGCCTGAAATAGTACCAAGATCATTGTTTAAACATAATATAAAGGAATTTACTAATCTAGCAAAAATACTTCCAAGAATATATGAAGAAGAAAAGAATAATTGGTAATAATGTAGCGGAGTATTAAATATAAGTTTAAATGTTTACATATTTTGGACAGGGTGATATAATATTATTCCCTACTATAATAAAAGTGTTGAAGGATTGGTGATTAGAGATGATAGATTCAAAATTATTAATTGAAAAAGCATTTGAAGCACAAAAATTTAGTTATGCTCCATATTCTAATTTCAATGTAGGTGCAGCACTTCTTTGTGCAGATGGTACTATATATAAGGGTTGTAATATAGAAAATGCGGCTTATACACCAACAAATTGTGCAGAAAGAACTGCAATATTTAAAGCTATTTCTGAAGGTAAAAAAGACTTTACAGCTATAGCTATTGTAGGAAATAAAAATGGAGTAAAAGCTGGTGAAGGAGACTATTGTGCACCATGTGCAGTATGTAGACAAGTAATGGCAGAATTTTGTGACTTAGATAAATTTAAAATTATTATAGCAAAGAATACTGAAGATTATTTAGAATATACATTAGGTGAATTATTACCTTTAGCTTTTACAGGAAAGAATCTTGAATAAGAGTTATTTCTAAATTGTTTAATTAATATTATAGATGGAGTTGATAAATAATTCTTAAAAATGGCATTTACTTGTGTAGAATTATGTTCAGCTCCATTTATTTTTAATAAAAATATGATAAAATGTGTAGATAAAATTTGAAAAATTAAATAATATATATAAAAATTACTTGTAAAAATCAAAATTTAGATTTATACTAAAAATATGTAATATTTAAAAACAACGTTAGTATAAAAGCTACGACTTATTAATATCTTCAGAGAGCCGGTGTGTGGTGTGAATCGGCGATTATTGTAAGTCTTTCCACTTTTAGAGTTGCTGGCGATGAGTCAGAAGGTTTATGCCCTTTATAGCATATTAAGAGGTCAGTATTATATATTACTGGCAATTTAGGTGGCAACGCGGATTTATTCGTCCTATTTGGTCTTTTTAAGGCTTTAATAGAGGCGGATTTTTTTATACATATTTATTATATTGTTATACATAATAATTAAACTTTTGGAGGTAATCATGTTAGATTTAAAATTTGTTAGAGAAAATCCAGACATAGTAAAAGAAAATATTAAAAAGAAGTTCCAAAATCATAAGCTACCACTTGTTGATGAAGTTATTGAACTTGATAAAAAAGCAAGAAAAGCACAAACTGATGCTGATGCTTTAAGATCAAACAGAAAAACTATTTCTAAGCAAATAGGTGCATTAATGGCTCAAGGAAAAAGAGATGAAGCTGAAGCATTAAAAGAACAAGTTAATAAAGATGCAGAAACTTTAGCTGCTTTAGAAGTAGAAGAAAGCAGACTTCAAGAAGAAGTTAAAGAAAGAATGATGAAAATTCCAAATATTATTGATCCATCAGTTCCAATAGGAAAAGATGATAGCGAAAATGTTGAAATAGAAAAATTTGGTGAACCAGTAGTTCCAGACTTTGAAATTCCATATCACACAGATATAATGGAAAAATTAAATGGAATAGATCTTGATAGTGCTAGAAAAGTAGCAGGAAGTGGATTTTATTATTTAATGGGAGATATTGCAAGACTTCAATCTGCAGTAATTTCATATGCTAGAGACTTTATGATAGATAGAGGATTTACATATGTTATACCTCCATTTATGATAAGAAGCAGTGTTGTTACTGGTGTAATGAGCTTTGAAGAAATGGGAGAAATGATGTATAAAATCGAAGGTGAAGATTTATACTTAATAGGAACAAGTGAACATTCAATGATAGGTAAATTCATTGATACTATAGTTGATGAAAAGACTTTACCACAAACATTAACAAGTTATTCACCATGTTTTAGAAAAGAAAAAGGTTCTCATGGAATTGAAGAAAGAGGAGTTTACAGAATCCATCAATTTGAAAAACAAGAAATGATTGTTGTATGTAAGCCAGAAGAAAGTAAAGAATGGTTCGAAAAATTATGGAAGAACACTGTAGATTTATTCAGATCATTAGATATTCCAGTAAGAACTCTTGAATGCTGTTCAGGTGATTTAGCAGACCTTAAGGTTAAATCTCTTGACGTAGAAGCTTGGTCTCCAAGACAAAAGAAATACTTTGAAGTAGGAAGCTGCTCAAATCTTTCAGATGCTCAAGCTAGAAGATTAAAGATTAGAGTAAATGGAGAAGATGGAAAGAAATATTTCCCTCATACATTAAATAATACAGTTGTAGCTCCACCAAGAATGCTTATTGCTTTCCTTGAAAACAACTTAAATGAAGATGGAAGCATTAACATTCCAGAAGTATTAAGACCATACATGGGTGGAAAGAGCATTATAAAATAATCAGTATAAAATTATAAAAATAAATATAACAAAAAAGAGGGACGTTTTGTTCCTCTTTTTTGTTTAGTCATTATTAATTTATTATACAAGAATTTAATAATGATAATATTTTATCTTTATTTTTTGTATTAGATAAAACTACTAAAATATTGTCTGAATTTTTAAGTGTGTTTAATTGATTTAAATAGTTCAAATTATTTATTTTTATTCCATAAATACCATTATCTTTTTGTATTAACAAATTACTATCAATTTTTAAGGAGGAGAATCCAGAAATTGAATTTAAATCTAAGAACAACTCTGCTGGATAGTATTTATCGAAATCATCTTTTGACATTATAGCTACATCAAGTTCATGAGAAGCAATAGATGCCTGTATTTTTGTTAATTCAGCATCATTTTCAAGATTATAGGAATCTAAGCAAATCATCTGTGAATCATCTCCTGAAAGTAATGATTTTTCAAGATCTGATTGAAGAGTTTTTGAAGTTTCATCTGAAATATGACTGCTCCAATAGCTAATATTAAGATATACGCTTTTTTTTGATGATTCAGTATAAACAAAAGATCCAATAGCTATCATAACAAGGATAAAAACTATAATGTGTACTTTATAGTAGTAAAGTAGATAATCGAATTTTTCTTTTAGAGTCATATTAGCCAAATTTTCATTTACTGATTTTTCATTCATAAGTACACCTCTTTATGTATAATGTTTTTACTTTTGTGGTAAAGTGTTCCATATAATATTATATAATTTAATGTGTTGATATTAAAGAAAAAATTTAAATTGTATGATAGTTATTTGTGTTTTTAGGGATAATTTGCATTAAAAATGTTAACTTTGTGAAAAAGACAGGTTGACAGTTCCTAATATAGAAGTATAATTAGAATGAATTGTAAAAAAATACTAAAATAATTGGCGATGGTTAAACTAGGGGGATATATATGGGGAGTTTACAGGAATTAAAGAAAAAAGTATTAAATGGAAAGATGATTGATAAAGGTGAAGCAGTCAGTCTTATAAATGTTGATTTAGATCAATTAAGAGAATGTGCAGAGGAAATAAGAAACAAATTTTGTGGAAATTTATTTAATCTTTGTACTATTATAAATGGAAAGAGCGGAAGATGCAGTGAAAACTGTAAATATTGTGCTCAGTCAATTCATTTTAAAACTAATATTGAAGAATATGATATTTTAGATAAAAGGATAATTATAGACAGTGCAAAATCAAATTATAATCAAGGAGTACATAAATTTGCTATAGTAACGTCAGGAAAAAAGTTAACTAAGGAACAGTTGAAAAATATATGTGATATATATAAAGAAATCCATAAAGAATGTCCTATAGAATTATGTGCATCTCATGGACTTTTGAGTTATGAAGATTTAACAATGATAAAAAAAGCAGGAGTAATTAGATATCATAATAATCTTGAAACATCTAGAAATTATTTTAGCAAAATATGTACAACACATACTTATGATGAAAAAATACAAACTATAAAGAATGCAAAGAAAGCAGGGCTTCAAGTATGTAGTGGAGGAATAATAGGTCTTGGAGAATCAATGGAAGACAGAATAGACATGGCACTTACATTAAGAGAAATAAATGTAAACAGCATACCAATAAATGTTCTTAATCCTATAAAAGGAACACCTCTTGAAAATGCTGAGATTCTTCAGTATGAAGAAGTAATGAGAACATTAGCTATATTTAGATTTATTCATCCAAAATCAGAAATACGACTTGCTGGAGGACGTGCACTTTTAGGAGATAAAGGAGTAAATGCAATGAAGTCTGGAGTAAATGCAGCAATTTCTGGGGATCTCCTTACAACATCAGGAATAAAAACTAATGAAGATATAAAAATTTTAAAAGAATTGGGATTTCAGGTTATAAGAAAATAGTTAAAATCCTATCTAATGAAGAATTAATTGGAATAGATTCTTTGGAAATTCAATTTTAATATTATACAACTATTATAGGAATGTTTCAGGATGATTTAGAAAAGTTCATTAGATTTGAGTAGAATGAATATAAATATGTTTAGAAAAATTGAAAATAGTAAATACTTGGTCTAAAATTTAGATTGAGGTGATAAATTTGTTTAAATATGTAGGTGATATAAGTGAAATTTCTCACTATGTAATAGATAAGTTTTTAGATAATAAAGGAATTGCAGTAGATGCCACACTAGGAAATGGACATGATACTGATTTCCTGGCTGATAGGTTTAACAAAGTTTATTCATTTGATATTCAGGAGTGTGCGTGTACTTCTTATGAAAAGAAGAATAGAAAAAATGTACATATTATAAATGACTCTCATGAAAAAATTAAAGAATATGTAAAAGAACAAGTAGATTGCATAATGTATAACTTAGGTTTTTTGCCTGGTGGCAATAAAAATATTACAACTATGCATGAAAGTTCCTTAAAAAGTATCAAAGATGGATTAGAAATATTAAAAAATGGAGCAATTATGTCAATAGCAGTTTACAGAGGCCATGATGAAGGAAAGCTTGAAGAAAACATAATAATTGATTATGTAAAAAAACTTCCTAAAAATAAATATGGAGTAATGGAGCATTGTTTTCTAAATAGAAGTGAAACTTCGCCTATGCTACTTATAATAGAAAAAAATAAATCTTAGTTATTTTTAATTAAAACAAAAATAAAAAAGTGTAAAGAAAATTACATATAAATCATATAATATATTACAAATAAAACAAAAGACCTTTTAAGTTATGACTGCATAAAATAATTAATAAAGGGGATTTTAAGATGCTCGCGAATTTTAATCCTAATACTATTTTTGATGCAGTGTTAGTTTGTGGAATTGGTTTAGTTGTTTTAAGGATATCATATATTGTTTCTGTGTTAATTCGATCTGTAAACGAAGATAAAACTAAAAAGTGATAATAGAATTTAACTTTAAATTTAAAGTAGTAGAAAAATCTTAATGAGATTTTTCTGCTTTTTTATGTGCAAAGTATTCTATGTTTTTATAAAATAGGAAAATGGTAAACTTTTATTGGATTTTGTACTTTTATTAATGGATAGTTTATAATAGATAAAATAGGACATAGTATTAAATTATTAAGTCTAAAATAATTTTAAAAGTCAGAAAAAGGTCTGTTGTATAAGCGGATTAATTATATTTTATTAAGAGGAAAATGTCATGAAGAAAAAGATAAAATTAAAATACCCACTATATTTTAAAGAATTTAAATGTATTGGTGGAAAGTGTGAAGACAGTTGCTGTATTGGATGGGATATTGATATAGATAAGCAGAGTTTTAGAAAATATCATAAAGTAGATCATGAAGAAATGAAAAAGATGTTCCATAAAAATGTTCATAATAATGCTGATTATACAGATGCAGAAATAGATTATGGAAAGATAAAGCTTGATGCAACAAAAAGATGTCCATTCTTAGATGAATGTAATTATTGTATAATTTATTCTAAACTTGGAGAGGACTATCTTTCAAATGTATGCACTCATTTCCCAAGGGTTATGAACAAAATAGATGGACAGCTTGAAATATCTCTTGATATTGCGTGTCCAGAGGCAGCAAGAATAGTATTAAATAAAGAAGAAGGAATTGAGTTTGTTCAAAGTGATGAGAGTATAAACAAATACATAATATCAGGAACAATTAATACGGATGATAAAGGATATGAAGATCATCCTTTAAAATATTTTAAAGAAATAAGAAAGTTTTGCCTTGATTTAATGAAAAATAGAGAATATACATTAAACGAAAGATTATATGTACTTGGCGACTTCTTATGTGCTATTGAAGAAGAATGTGAATATGATTGTAGTAATATATTAGATTTCATTAATAATTATAGTATCAGTGAAGCTGTATCTGAATATGAAAATAACAGATTAAATTACATACTTCAGATTTCATTCTTTAAAAATGTAGTTGATTCTCTTAATATTCTTGAAGAAATAGATAGTGAAAAGTTTAAGGAAGCTACAAGGGAATTATTGAAAGGCCTTAATATAAAAGATAAGGATGACTTGGTGAAAAATCCCGATAAATACATAGAAGCTTTTGAATTTTATAATGGAAATTATGTGGATAAGTATAACTATATTTTTGAAAATTATATTGTCAACTTTATGTACAATAATTTGTTTCCATTTTCAGAAAGTGATTCAATGTTTGAAGGTTACATAATGCTTTTAGTTAGATATTCATTTATGAAATTCTATTTAGCAGGAAAATATATGAATATACAAAAAGAAAGCAAAGAGGAAATAATAAGATTTGTTCAGGTATTTTCGAAGGCAATAGAGCATGATAAGAACTATATGTTAGAAGTTTTAGATTATATAATAGAAAATGATTATAATAATATGGAATTTGCAAAAATGCTTATATAATTATGGTTGGAATTAAAAAAGGAACAAATGAATTGAAATATAAATAAATTTTTAACGATTTAAGATATAGTATATAAACATAAGAAGAGAAAGTTAGCAGTTTTTGTTATGTATTTTTTAAACTGTTAACTTTCTTTTTACTTACTTTTCTATGAAAATTGGATAGTTTGGAGGACAAAATGTAAAAAACGTAAACAGTAATATTATAATTAATATTATAGAAATAGAGCTATACAAATCATAAATATTGAATTTTTTATGAGTATAAATATGAAGTGCAAGTATTTGCCCCAAAAATATACCAATAAATAATGAAAATATATCGAGAATAAGTGAATGTAAACTAAAACCACATGTATTTATATAATATAAAGAGGTTATTATTATAGGAGATCCTATAAGTGAAAATACACATGCTGAAAACCAGTTTTCAGCAGAAAGTTTACAGCATTTTTCTAGGACTAAAAAACTTATAAACCACCATATAAGCATTGGATAAAATGAAAGTTTTAAATGTTCCCATATGCTTTCATTTACAGGAGTAAATATACCTATAATGGGATTGCTGCCGCTGAATTCATATGCAAAATGAAGTGGGATAGATAATAAAAATATAAAAGGAATTCCGAGGAGAATATTTTTTTCCTCTTTTTTTAAATTAATGGACATAATAAAATCTCCTAAATCATTAATACCATTAATAATATATTCCTATTAATTTTATATATGAAAAAAATATATCTTTTGCATAATTTAATTATCAGAAAATTTCAAAAAATATATTGCAAACATTTACAAAAGATTGTATAATGAAATCAAGATAAAGATTTGGATTTATCTTAGTGAACTGACACTTTCAATCCGGCAGTTGAGCATATGGAAATGTATATGCAGTTGGTGACGGGCAACGTAAAAATCCCGAAAGCAAAGTACGACTTGTGGGCGTATCATGTTGGCGGACAACGTTAAAATCAGTTACTAAGAAAAAGCAGATGGTTAATTCATCTGCTTTTTTCAATTTGTAAATAAATTGTTGTGATTAGGGTTGATTTGGCAAAACATAAAAATTTAGCATTGATAGTAAAAACTTTAAATAATAAAGAAGTAAGTACATATAATATAGTGTGGGAAAATTTAAGATAATGCTAATATTCACTCCACATAAATTAATGAATAAGGAGATAATTTTATGATTACTGCTAATCTAGATAATTCAATTAATATGTTGATTGTTATTTTGTTAGTAAGTAGTATAATATTAATAGTATTGCTTGTACTTTATGGTTTTTGTGAAGTTTATGATTATGTGGAAGAAAAAAAGAATCACTTGATTGAAGATCATAAAATTATATTTAAAAATAAGGAACTTGAATCAAAGAAAAAGATTAAAAATAGAATCCCTGCAAAAAAATAATATAAAAAATATATTGTTAAAAATATTTTTGTAAATAAAAACTATAAGGCAGAATAAAATGTTAATTATAATCTGCCTTTTTATTATAGTTTGGATAAAGAACATTTTTAAGTTACTTATTGTATTTAAATATTATACCTGATAAAGGAGCAATGCTGAGATTTATATAATGTCCATAAGGGGCAATTCCAGCAATTAATGTATCATTAGTATGTCCTGAACCGTCATATTTTTTATCATCCGTATTTAAAAGTTCAATGTATTTTCCAGGATAATCTACTTTCATATGAATATTATCATATTTGTGATTTGAAAGATTTAATACTATATAAGTAAGATTGCCATTAAGATCATTTCTGCAGTAAGAAAATACACAATTATGATATCCGCTTATTTCAGTCCATTTAAAGCTTTGGCAATTATAATCATTTTTAAATAAACTGCTTTCTGATATATATATTAAATGAAGTTTTTTAATATAGTTATAAAAATATTGATGTTTAGGAAACTTAAGGAGATTCCAGCCTAATTCATCATGATCATTCCATACATCAAACTGTCCTAGCTCATTTCCCATAAAATTAAGTTTTTTGCCTGGATGTGTCATCATAAAAAGATAGAAACATTTTAGATTAGCAAACTTTTCATCATAAGTACCATACATTCTGTCAATTACAGAACATTTAAAATGTGAAACTTCATCATGGGATATTGGAAGAAGGAAGATCTCATTGTAAAAGTAGTTAAGTGAAAAAGTTAGTTTGTGTCTAGAGTATTCTCTGTCTGATGGTGAAAGGGCAAAGTACTCTAATGTATCATGCATCCATCCAAAATTCCATTTATAATCAAATCCCACACCTCCATATATGACTGGAGCAGTTACTTTTATATACACAGATGAATCTTCAGCAATGAGCATAGCGCTTTTATGTTTATTTTGTAGAGCAAAGTTTGTATTTCTTAAAAACCATAAAGCAGGTTCATTAATTCCTTTATTTTTATCTCCATCAATATATATTAAAGTTGAGACTGCATCATATCTTAAACCATCAATGTGATAATAGGTAAGCCAAAAGTCTAAAGAAGATTTAACATAACTTATTACATGAGGTTTGGTAAAATCAAAAAGTGCAGTATCCCATTCTGTAAATCTTAAGGATTCATCAATGCTTTCATAAACATAGCTTCCATCATATTTATAAAGTGAAGCACCATCTTTTACATGGTGTCCTGGAACTATATCCATTATTACTCCAATATTGTTTTTATGACATGTATTTATAAAGTTCATAAATTCTTTTGGAGTTCCATATCTGCTCGTAGGTGAAAAATATCCGCTTGACTGGTATCCCCATGAACCGTCATATGGATGTTCGGTTATTGGAAGGAGTTCAATATGAGTATATCCCATTTCTTTAACATAAGGTATCAACATATCACATATTTCATTGTAAGAATAAAAATTATGTGGTTCTGATGAATTGGCTTTTTTTCTCCATGATCCAAGATGGATTTCATAAATATTCATAGGTGAATTAAAATTTTTAGTTCTTTTTTTCATCCAGCTATTGTCAGACCAATGAAAGTTATCTATGTTATATACTTTAGAGGCTGTATTAGGACGCAATTCACTATAGAATGCAAATGGGTCTATTTTATCTATAATTTCATGATTTTTAGTAAAAATTCTATATTTATAAAGTGACAATTCAGGAATATCTTTTGCGAAGATTGTCCATACTCCTGAATCAAGTCTGTCCATATCATATCCTTGCCAGTTATTGAAGCTGCCTACAACCATTACTTTTTCTGCATTAGGAGCGTATACTGTAAAACGAACTCCATATTGATTATACTCATGAGTAAAATGTGCACCAAAAGTGCAATACGCATCTAAAGAATTACCATTAAGATAATTTTCAACTTTAATTTCATCAATCATTTTATACCTCTTCTACAATTTTTATATCTATATTTTACCAAAAATAAAAAAATAAAGAAATAAAAAAGTGAGATTTATGTAAAAATAAAGGAGAGTTGCAAAGATTAGTGCGAAAAGATATACTTTAATGTGAATTTGAAAGAAAATAAAATATTAGGAGAATAGCGGATGAGAAAATTTAAAAAGGTTTATATAGAAATTACGAATATATGCAATTTAAACTGTGATTTTTGTCCAAAGACATCAAGAAAGCTTAAGTTCATGGAAAAAGATGCTTTTGAAAAAGTAATAAAGAGTGTTAAGCCTTATACAGATTATGTATATTTTCATTTAATGGGGGAACCATTTTTAAATAAAAATCTTGAAACATTTTTAAACATATGTAAAGAGAATAATTTAAAAGTTAATATAACAACTAATGGAACTTTAATTAATGAAGTTAAAGACATTCTTTTAAATGCAAAAGCTTTGAGACAGGTTAATTTTTCGCTTCACAGCTTTGAAGCTAATGATACAAATATGAACTTTAATAATTATATAAATAATATAATTAATTTTGTGAAAGAAGCTAATGAAAAGACAGAGGCTATATGTACTCTTAGATTGTGGAATCAGGATATGAAATATAAAGCGAGTAATAATATGAATGTTGGTATACTTACCTTATTAGAAGAAGAATTTCATGTGAATGATAATATAAAAGAAGTATTAAAAGAAAAAAATACATTCAAGTTAAGAGATAGAGTGTATATAAATATGGGACAAAAGTTTAAGTGGCCGTCGTTGAATATTGAAGAAATAGGAGAAAGAGTATTCTGCTATGGATTAAGAGATCAGATAGGTGTATTAGTTGATGGGACTGTAGTACCATGTTGTTTAGATAGTGATGGAAGTATTGCTTTGGGCAATATATTTGAGCAGGATCTTGAAGAAATAATAAATGGGGATAGAGCTAAAGCAATATATGATGGTTTTTCTGGAAGAAAAGCAGTGGAAGATTTATGTAAAAGATGCGGGTTTATTAATAGAGTAAGATAATAGCAAAGAAAAAATTTTATAGTTTAGAGTTTAATAATAAGGAAGTCGGTTTTTATTGTGATTGGAGGTGTTTTTATGGAGTTAGCAGTTAATGCAGTTATGGCATTTTTAATATTATATTTTATATATTATTATGCACTTAGGTTTATACAGTCATTGTTTCAAAGTTCATTAAGTTACATAAATAGATTTATAGCCAAGCTTATTTATGGAATAAGTACACCAGCACATGAGCTTGCACATTTGATTGTTTCTTTAATATGTTTTGCTCAAATAGAAAATGTGAAATTATTTCCTACAGGTAATGAACCAGGGTATGTTAAATCAAAGATTTCTAGTAGAATACCATTTTTTATTGGCATAAAAGAATTTTTTATTTCTATAGCACCAGCATTTATAAATATCCCTTTATTTATGTTTGTTGAATGTAAATATGTTTTGAAGTGTAGTCTGTATGACATTGATATGATGCTTCTTCCAAGCATTATATTTTCTAGGGATGGTTTGATAACATTGGGATTATTTATTGTACTTATAAGTGGTATAGCACCTAGTCATGCAGATTTAAAAGGGACAGTAAAAGGACTTATTGTATTCAGTGTGTTAATATTTGTAGTTACATATTTTTCAGGACATATAGTTGTAGATGTTAAAAGTATAAATTTAAAAAGTCTTATAAGTGTAATTTTATATTATTTTGAAGTTATTGCATTCACATTATTTATAAATGTTGTTATACATTTTACAAACTGTTTTAGTGTAGTTATTAATATTTTTAAAGGGGCAATAAAACATACTTTCTCTAAATCTTAATTTAAAAGATAATATAAAATGGATTTAAAACATAAAGAATATTATATATTTTGAATATGAAATTCTTCCAGTGGAAATATTAATAATAAATAATATTTAATTGGAGGAATTTTTTATGGATTTTAAAAATAGTAGAACTAAAACTAATTTGATGAGAGCATTTGCAGGTGAAAGTCAAGCAAGAAATAGATATGATATGGCTGCGGAGATAGCAAAGACTCAAAAGTACAATATATTGGAGCGTTTATTTAAATATACTGCAAGTCAGGAACAGGCTCATGCAAAGGTATTTTATGATGCGTTGAAGGCACTAAATGGAGAAGAGATTGTTATAGATAATGGGGCGTATCCAGTAGAGGCATATGATGATGTTGCACAACTTTTGAAGGCTTCATCACAGAATGAATATAAGGAACATGATGTTGTGTATAAGGAATTTGCAGATATAGCTGAAGAAGAAGGCTTTTCTGATATAGCAGAAATTTTCAGAAAAATAGCATCTATAGAAAAAGTACATGGAGATAGATTTAAAAGATATGCAGATGAATTTGAAAATGGATCATTGTTCAAAAAAGATGAAAGCACTAAATGGTTCTGTACAAATTGTGGATTTATATATGAAGGAAAAGAAGCTCCTAATGTATGTCCAGTATGTAAAAAACCACAAGGATATTATTTGTTATTTGAAAACTCATTATTTGAGTAAAATTGAAAAAAATAGTATTTAAAGTGTATATCTTAAAACATAATAGTCAATAATGTCCAATAAGGAGTGATTATTATGATAAATAAGAAAAAATTATTTATTTTTACAACTATATCATTAGCAATTATATTTACGTTAACTTATTTTATAGCAGATAAATATATAATGAAAAATAAAAATATTAAAAATAACAATACAACAGTAGCTGCGCAAAACACAGAAAAAAATATTTCTGCCGATACAAAAATATGCCTTGTATCTGGAGAGCAAACAGATGAGGAATTAACATTAAATGAATTAAAGCATAAATTTAATTTAGATTCAGATTTGACTATTAGCAAACTTTGTTCTGCTTTGAGTGAAATTGGATATGAATTTGATAATGAAAATGATTCAGAATTAATCTTTAAAAGAGATAATTGCAAAAAAGTAAACCCTAATAAATATTATATAGGTGAGAAGGAAGGATTTTTAGCTATTTATAAAAGTGATGAAAAAGGAAATCTTTTTATAGAAAAAGATAGTGATGTTTATAGGCAGAATAAGAAAGTTGAAATGCTTCCAAAGCATGATAAGGATAAAATAAGCAGTTTCCAGTTAGAATATGATAATAAGGATGATGCAGAGGAAGATCTGACTGAATTTCTATCATAAAAAAAATAACCATTGTGATTTTAAAGCACGATGGTTATTTTTTGTAACTGTTAAATTTATATGTGAGTAAGATAATAAAGAGAATTAATCAATTATATATTAAATAAATATGTATGATAAATTACTAAGTTTACAAAATATGCTATAATATTTTTATTAAAGCATAAAAAGATAATAGCATCTATTTTTTAATGATTGGAGAATTTGAAATTATGGTTTTTAGTAGAAATGATAAGTGTTGGTGTGGCAGTAATTTAAAATATAAAAACTGTCATTATGAATTTGATGAAAAGTTAAAAGCATGTAGGAGAAAAGGATATGAAATACCTAAAAAGAAAATGATAAAAACTCCTGAACAGATAGAAGGAATAAGAAAAAGTGCTGTTATAAATAATGGATTATTAGATTTAATAGAACAAAATATAAAGGCAGGTATGAGTACAGAAGAAATTAATACTATGGCTCATGAGTTTACAGTTTCCCATGGAGCAATTCCAGCAGATTTGAATTATGAAGGATTTCCTAAAAGCATATGTACATCTGTAAATGATCAAGTATGCCATGGTATTCCTGATAAAAATGTAATACTTAAAGATGGTGATATAATAAACTGTGATGCAACTACAATATTAAATGGATATTATTCTGATTCCTCAAGAATGTTTATGATAGGAAACGTAAGTGATAAAGCTAGGAAGCTTGTTACAGTTACAAAACAAGCTTTAGATAAAGCTGTTGAAAGTATCAAACCTTGGGAAACTTCGTTAGGAGATATAGGAAGGATAATTGGTAGTATTGCTGAAAAAAATGGATATTCAGTAGTACGTGAATTTGGTGGACACGGAGTAGGTTTAGATATTCACGAAGATCCTTTTGTATATCATTATAAAACAAAAAATAAAGGAATGATTTTAGTTCCTGGTATGGTATTTACAATTGAACCTATGATAAATGAAGGTAGTCATAGAATATTTATTGATTCAGATAATGAGTGGACAGTTTATACAGATGATGGTTCTCTTTCAGCACAATGGGAATATACATTAGCAGTAAATGAAAATGGGGTAGAGATAATTGCAAGATAGCATATGTATTCCTTAGAGTTTATTGTTAAAGCGATTTTGTATAAATTAATATTTGGAAAAAGAGCTGGTGCATAAGTTTTATGTGACAGCTCTTTATTTTTTGCATAAATTTAAAATACAATAAATTTATATAATATGTATTACAGTTTATATATGACATTTTTTGTTGAAAGATTTACGGTAAAATGATAAAGTAATAATTAGGCTTAAATGCATTATTTTAAATTGTATAAGAAACTCATACATAAATGTGGAGGATGGAATGTACGAATATATAAGAGGAAAATATATTGGGATTAATAAAGATTATATTGTAGTTGAAAATAACGGTATTGGATATAAAATATTTACTTCAGGCGCAACAATGTCAGATGTCCCTGAAACAGGCGAAGAGATAGTATTGTATTTGGAACAAATTGTAAGGGAAGATTTTATAGGCCTTTATGGATTTGATTCAAGGGAAGAGCTTGATATGTTTAAGCTTCTTTTAAATGTAAATGGAGTAGGTCCTAAAGCAGCCCTATCATTACTTTCTATAAGTCGAGTAAACAATTTGAAATATGCTATAATGACAGGTGATGAAAAACACATATGCAGAGGTGTTGGAATTGGTAAAAAAACTGCTGCAAGAATAATATTAGAACTAAAAGACAAGTTGCAGCCAGATGAATTATTAGATGGCGCATTTGAGGATGAGGCAGTTATACCTGAAAATACTATAGCAGTATCAGAAGCATTAAGTGCATTACTTGCGCTTGGATATAGTGAAAAGGAAGCAGAAAAAGTGCTTAAGACAATTGATAAAAATGATAGTGTTGAAAATATAATTAAAAATGCTTTAAAGGCATTAATGGGATAGAGTTAGGTTAACAGTTAGCTACCAACTGAAGAAAGGGGTTTTTATGGAAAGAATAGTTAATCCATCAGAAATGAATGGTGATTTTAATTCAGAACTAAGCTTAAGGCCTCAGAAAATTAATGAGTATATAGGACAGCAGAAGGTTAAAGAAAGGCTTGATATATTTATTAGAGCTGCTCAAAAAAGGAATGAGGCATTAGATCATGTACTTTTATATGGACCGCCTGGACTAGGAAAAACTACTCTTGCTAATATAATAGCAAAGGAAATGAGCGGGGAACTTAAGATAACATCAGGTCCAGCTATTGAAAGAGCAGGAGATTTAGCAGCTATACTTACTACCTTAAAGGATAATGATGTTTTATTTATTGATGAAATACATAGATTAAATAGAAATGTTGAGGAAATACTTTATCCAGCAATGGAGGATTATGCTTTAGACATAGTTATTGGTAAAGGGGCTGCGGCTAAATCTATAAGAATAGATCTTCCCCAATTTACTCTCATAGGAGCTACAACAAGAATTGGTATGCTTAGTGCACCTTTGAGAGATAGATTTGGCGTTTTATGTGCAATGGAGTATTATACTAATGATGAACTTAAAGAAATTGTAATTAGAAGTGCGGTTGTTCTAGGATGTGATATTACTGAAGAAGGTGCTTTTGAAATTGCAAGAAGATCAAGAGGAACACCAAGGATAGCAAATAGACTTTTAAAGAGAGTAAGGGATTATTCAGAAGTAAAATCTGATAATTTAATATCATTAAGAGAAGCAAGAGAAGCACTTGAACTATTGGAAGTAGATAATGCAGGATTTGATAAAGTAGATAATAAAATACTTGCAGCTATTATTGATAATTTTAATGGCGGTCCTGTTGGAATAGAAACACTTTCTTATTTTATAGGTGAAGAGCTTGGAACAATAGAAGATGTTTATGAACCATATCTTCTTCAAAAAGGTTTTATTGTAAGAACTCCGAGAGGAAGAGTGGCAACCGATAAGGCATATGAGCATTTGGGAAAAGTTAATCCATCTAAAAAAAAGATAAAGATTCAAGGAACATTTTTTGATGATAATAATCAATAAAATCATGTATGATTTGATAAAGATTTTAAGTATAAGCAAATTAGATAAAAATGTATTATTACATTTTAAATAAGCATAATAATTAGCTTTGACATTAATGTCATAAGTTGAATGTTAGGAGAAGATAGTAAAATGAACGTTAAAGAATTTGATTTTGATTTACCAGAGGAGCTTATTGCACAGCATCCGTTACAAAAGAGAGATACTTCAAGACTCATGGTTTTAGATAAAAAAACTGGTGAAATAGAACATAAAGTATTTCATGATATTATAAATTATTTAAATCCAGGAGATACTTTAGTATTAAATAATACAAGAGTGCTTCCAGCAAGATTAATAGGAGAAAAAGAAGGTACAGGTGGAAAGATAGAATTCCTTTTATTAAAAAGAGTAGATAAGGATAAATGGGAATGCTTAGCTAAGCCAGGTAAGTCTGCAAGAGTAGGAAGAAAGTTTACTTTTGGCAAAGGAAAACTTAAAGCTGAAGTTGTTGAAGTTAAAGAAGATGGAAATAGAATAGTTGAATTTTATTATGATGGAATATTTGAAGAGGTTTTAGATTCACTTGGTGAAATGCCTCTACCTCCATATATTCATGAAAGACTTGAAGATAGAGAAAGATATCAGACAGTTTATTCAAAGGAAAATGGATCAGCGGCTGCGCCTACAGCAGGACTTCATTTCACAGAAGAATTATTAGAACAGATAAAAGCAAAAGGTGTAAATATAGCATATTTAACTTTACATGTAGGTCTTGGAACATTTAGACCAGTTAAGGTTGAAAATTTAGAAGATCATCAAATGCATTCTGAGTTTTATATGCTTTCAAAAGAAAGTGCAGATATAATAAATGAAACAAAGAAAAAAGGAAATAGAATAATAGCGGTTGGAACAACATCTACAAGAACTTTAGAAACTATTGGAGATGAAAAAGGTTATGTAAAGGAACAAAGTGGATGGACAGATATTTTTATTTATCCAGGATATAAATTTAAAGTAGTGGATAATCTAATAACAAACTTCCATTTACCAGAATCAACACTTATAATGCTTGTATCAACATTAGCTGGAAAAGAACATGTTATGAATGCATACAAAGAAGCAGTAAAAAATCAATATAGATTTTTCTCATTTGGAGATGCAATGTTTATAAAATAGAAATTCGTTTGATTACATATTGATGAGGTGACATTAATCAATAGTTTCAATATATATAAAATAATATTTAAGAGGTGAAACTTTTGAGTAAAAGATATACGCTGTTAAAAAAAGATGGAAAAGCAAGAAGGGGACAGTTTGTAACTCCTCACGGAACAATACAAACTCCTGTATTTATGAATGTTGGAACACTTGCAGCTATTAAAGGTGCAGTTTCTAGCATGGATTTAAAGGAAATTGGATGTCAGGTTGAATTATCAAATACATACCATTTACATTTAAGACCAACAGATAAAGTTGTAAGTAAAATGGGAGGATTACATAAATTTATGAATTGGGATAGACCAATTCTTACTGATTCAGGCGGATTTCAAGTGTTTTCTCTAGCAAGTATGAGAAAGATAAAAGAAGAAGGGGTTTATTTTAATTCTCATATTGATGGGCATAAGATATTTATGGGACCAGAAGAATCTATGCAGATTCAAAGTAATTTAGCATCAACAATTGCAATGGCTTTTGATGAATGTATACCAAATCCGTCAACTAAAGATTATGTAGAAAAATCAGTAGCTAGAACTACAAGATGGCTTCAAAGATGTAAAGATGAAATGGATAGATTAAATTCTCTTCCAGATACAATAAATAAAGAACAAATGTTATTTGGTATAAACCAAGGTGGAACTTACGAAGATATAAGAATAGCACATGCAAAAGAAATAACTAAGATGGATTTAGATGGATATGCTATTGGAGGTTTAGCAGTAGGTGAAAGTCATGAAGAGATGTACAGAATAATAGATGCTGTTGTGCCATATTTACCAGAAGATAAACCAATATACTTAATGGGAGTTGGAACTCCTGAAAATATATTAGAAGCAGTAGATAGAGGGGTTGACTTCTTTGACTGCGTTCTTCCTGCTAGAAATGGAAGACATGGTAATGTTTATACTAGCAAAGGGAAATTAAATTTAATGAATGCTAAGTATGAATTAGACTCTAGTCCAATAGATGAAAAATGTAACTGTCCTGCATGTAGAAATTACACAAGATCATATATAAGACATTTATTTAAAGCAAAAGAAATGCTTGCTATGAGATTGTGCGTATTACATAACTTATATTTTTATAATAAACTTATGGAAGAAATAAGAGATGCTATAGATAATGGTACTTATAAGGAATTTAAGGATCAGAAACTTAAAGATTGGGCGCAAAAAAAATAAATTAAATCAATTCTTTATTAATAAGAGAGTTATTCAAAGAGTGTTTTGGGTAACTCTTTTATAAAAATAGAGATTAAAATTAACATTATAGGGTTGATATTGTTATATAAAAAATGTAAACTACTAAATAGGAAAATATTTATTTTAATTAATTGGAGGAATAAACATGAATAATTCTATGGGTGTAATATTAGCTAATGTTGTACCTTTTATTGTGCTTATAGCTATATTTTATTTTTTAATGATAGTTCCAGAAAAGAAAAGAAAAAAGAAATATGATTCTATGATAAGTGAACTAAAAGTTAATGATGAAATTGTAACTAGAGGTGGTATAGTAGGAAAAATATCTCATATTGATGAAAAATATGCTACAATAGAAAGTGGTCCTGCAAAAACAAAACTTAAAATTGATAAGAGTGGCATTGCGTATAAAGTAAGTAATGATAAGTAAAATTATGCATAATACCTTCTAACATCTCATAAAATGAAGTGTTAGGAGGTGTTGTTTTATGGAACATAATAAATTTTTTGAATCTGTAATTAAAGGAACTATAGGGACAATAATTTTTTCACTTGTAGGAATAATAATACTTTCAGCAATTATGACAAAATGCAAGGTGAGCAGCAACATTCGAAGTATGGTTATAGTAATTACTGTTTTATTAAGTCTTAGTGCAGGAAGTATTACAGCAGCAAGGAAAAATGGGGCTAAAGGCATGCTTGTAGGAATGTGTGTGGGATTTGTATTTTATGGTGTTTATTTTCTTAGTGTTTCTATATTAGGTGCAAGTTTGAGTTTTACAGTGTATGAATTGATTAAAATGGTTATATTAATTATGACTGGTGCTTTATCAGGAATTTTAGGAGTTAACTTGTGGCAATCTTAGGAGGGAGTGTATACCCTTATTTTTGATGTATAAATAAGAGTGATTAAGGCGCTGCCTTTACACATATAAGTTAAAGAAGATTAGAAAGTATTATACATATGTTAAACGTATTCTGAAGTCGTATTTAAATATTGATTTTAAAATGTTATTTACAATTTTTGTGATGTAAAAAGTACCAATAAAAACTTTATTAAGAAAATATAGTGTGATATAATGACTAGTGTGTTAATAAGGGAAGTGTAAATAAATTTTGAATTAAAAGAGTATTTTATGTATATTGTATATTTGATTCTTTGCTTATTTTAAGAAAGGATGCAATAACATAGCTAATATTTTATATATAGCTGATTATTATATGAGTAATGAAAAATATGTTTTATTTAGATAGTATTATTAAGTACATATTACATAATATTGTCAGCTGTAGTGATTCATAGTTTTGCTATTTTACATAACAAAGAAAAAAGTTACCCTAGAACGTACTTTAATATGAGAGTACGTGAATGAAAAGACAGAATGTATGGAGGGAGATAAGATGAAAAAGACAAAAGGCAAAAGTGCAGCACTTTTGGTTCTTATTGTTGCTGTAATAGGATTCTTAGCTTTTGCAGGATTTAAAGGATTTGTCCTATGTGGATATGAATTTAAGTCATTCGATAAGGTTTTAACTAGAGGACTTGATCTTCAAGGTGGTGTTTCTGCACTTATGGAAATACAGGAAGACGAAGTTACTCAAGAACAATTAGATAGTGTTAAACAGCACTTAGAATTAAGAGTAAACAAATTAGGTGTTGCAGAAACAGTTGTAACTACTGAAGGAACTAAAAGAGTAAGAGTTGATGTGCCAGGTGCATCTGATTCTAATGAAATAATTAAGAATTTAAGTCAGGCTGGTAATTTGGCATTCAAAGACGAAGAAGGAAATGTTATATTAACTGGTCAAGATGTTAAAAAAGCTCAAGCACAGCTTAATCCGGAAACTGGTAAATATGAAGTTGGTCTTGAATTTACAGATGAAGGAACTCAAAAATTTGCTGATGCTACAAGCAGACTTGTAGGTAAAAAGATAATAATTTACCTAGATGATCAACAAATATCAGATCCAAACGTTAAAATGCCTATCACAGATGGTAAAGCTAGTATAAGTGGCGGATTGACTACTTTAGAAGAAAATAAATCTTTAGCAGCTATGATTAACGCAGGAGCACTTCCAGTTAGTGTAAAAGCTGTTCAAGTTAAGAACGTAGGAGCTCAGCTTGGTGCTACAGCATTTCCTAATGCTATAAAGGCGGGAGCAATTGGGATAGGATTAGTATTCCTATTTATGATATTAATATACAGACGTCAAGGTGTTTTTGCAGATATAGCTTTACTATTATATATAGTAATTAACTTATTTGTGTTTGTAGAAGTAGGGGTAACATTAACACTTCCAGGTATTGCAGCATTACTTCTTACTATAGGTATGGCAGTTGATGCTAATATATTAATATTTGAAAGAACAAAAGAAGAACTTAGAAGAGGGGTTTCAATTGGAAAAGCTATTAAGAATGGTTCGGAAAATGCTTTATCTTCAATTGTTGACTCAAATGTAACAACAATTCTTTGTGCATTAATTTTATACTTTGTAGGTTCTGGTTCAGTAAGAGGATTTGCTATTACTCTTATGATTGGTATTTTAGTAAGTTTATTTACAGCTTTAGTTGTAACAAGATTACTTATTAATTTAGCTGTACAATGTGGAATACTAAGCAAACCAGCACATTTTGGTGTTAAAAAGGAGGCTGAAAAACATGCTTAAGATAATAGAAAAATCTAAGATATGGATTTCAATTTCCTTAACAATAATAGTAATTGGATTAGGATTCACATGTTTTAGAGGATTAAATTTTGGTATAGATTTCAAAGGTGGTACTCAAGTATCAATTCAATTAAATGATAACATTAGCAAAGAGCAAGCTGATGAAGTGGTTAAAGAATTTGTACAAAATGCAAGTACAAATCTTTCTGATAAGGATGAATATGAAATAAAAGCAGCTGAACTTGATAGTGAACAAGTTTCAAATATAATGAAAGCACTTGAAGAAAAATATTCATTAAAAGAATCAGATTTAATTTCACAAGATGAAATTGGTGCTTCTGTTGGTAAGGAATTAACTAGAGATTCATTAATGGCTTTATTAGCAGCATTTATAGTAATGTTAATTTATGTAGCAATTAGATTTGAATTTAAGTTTGGTATTGCAGCTTTAATAGCATTATTCCATGATATATTAATCACACTAAGTGTTTATGCTATATTTAATATACCAGTAAATACTCCATTTATTGCTGCTATACTTACTGTAGTAGGTTATTCTATGAATGATACTATAGTTGTATTCGATAGAATAAGAGAAAATAGTAAGAAGTTAAGACGTGCTAATGCAGCAGAAACTGCTAATGTAAGTATAAATGAAACAATGACAAGATCAATATATACTTCATTATCAACATTAATTACAATTATAGCTATAAATATATTAGTTCCATCTGTAAGAGAATTTACTATTCCATTAATGGTTGGTATATTAAGTGGAACATATTCTTCAATATTCATAGCTTCACCTGTATGGGTTATGTTAAGAAATAAAATTGGAAATAAGGTAAAGGTAAGTAAAAAAGCCTAATTACTTGAACTAAAATAGGGAAAACCTTCAGTATTATTACGAAGGTTTTCTATTTTGTTCATAAAGTAATTGTAAAATACTATATTATCATTTATAATATTATGTGTTTTCTAATTTTATGGAGGAAGAAAGGCCATGCGTAAATTCTGGGAGAGTATATATTGTCCAAATTATATTACTGGATATAACCCATTTATACTTAAAGGTATGAACAAAGCAATAGAGAGATTAATCTTAGCTGTTAATAATAGACAGAAAATTGTTGTCTATGGTACATATAATGTCGATGGAATTTGTGCGGTGTCATCCCTGATACTTGTTTTAAAATATTTAAATGCTGATGTAGAGTATTTAATATATGACAGACAGGAAAGTGATGCTAGGATAAATTCATCAGATATTAAAGATAATGTAGATTTTTTAGGTGCTGAACTGTTAATAACTTTAGGTGTTGGATTAAAGTCACAAAAAGAAGTTGATTTGTGTAAAGAACTTGGTATTGATCTTATTGTTCTTGAAAACGAAGAAAGTGATATGGTAAGTGATTATATTTATATTAATCCAAATCAAAAGGGGTGTCAGTATAGGTACAAAAATTTATCTACAAGTGGATTAGCTTTTAAACTAATGCAGGCTATTGCAATTTATTATAATATGAAAAGTATAAATAAGTATTTAGACTTGATTCTTATAGGAGTGCAGTGGTCAAATGTTTCGGCTAAGGGTGAAAATGCAGTATTTATTAAGGAAGGTAATAAGTTCTTAATGAATACTAATAATAATGGGTTAAGGTCAATAATAGAATTTTATAATATTGAAGAATTTGATGATTATGGCATAAGCAGAATAATTGAATTCATAATACCGCCTATAGGTGCAGTTGGTGTTATGGATAATGCTAGAATAGTGTTAGAACTCTTAACAACTAATGATAAAGACAGAGCGAATCAAATTGTGAAGTATTTATATAGCTTAAAGAGAAATAATCATTTAAAACAAGTCAAACATGTTTAATATTATGTGCTATTTAATCATAAATTTGTGTTTTATATTAAAATAAGTACTGTGGAGGAATTAAAAATGGATTTTAAAGAAAAAATAAGAGTAATTGAAGATTTCCCAAAGGAAGGTATTAGTTTCAAAGACATAACTACATTAATTGGAGATCCTGAAGGATTAAAAGGATCTATTGATGCAATAGTTGATTATTTAAAAGATAAAAATATTGATGCTATAGTTGGTCCAGAAGCAAGAGGATTTATATTTGGTGTTCCTGTAGCTTATGCTTTAGGAGTTGGATTTATTCCAGTAAGAAAGCCAGGTAAGTTACCAGCTGAAACTATATCTGTAACTTATGACTTAGAATATGGTAGTGATACAATTGAAATGCATAAGGATGCTATAAAGCCAGGACAAAGGGTTGCAGTAGTAGATGACTTGCTTGCAACAGGAGGAACTGTTCAGGCTGTAGCTGACTTGATAGAACAAGCGGGTGGAGTAGTTGTTTCATTAGATTTTGTGACTGAATTAACTGAACTTAAAGGAAGAGATAAGTTAAAAAATTATGATGTAATGTCATTAGTTGAGTATGATGTTTAATATTATATAAAAATGTTAATCAGCAGAATACCTGTGTATCCTGTTGATTTTTTTATTTTAAAAACTTATATGAAAATATTCAATAATAATGATTTTTTTTCATTGTATTGTAGAAATAAAATATTTTTTAAGTATAACAAGATTCATTAATTTATAGGTGGTTTATCAGGGTTGAAAATAATAGTAAAATAATATATAATTATTAAAAAGTTAGGCTGGTTAGAAAACCAGCCTTTGAATTTAAATTAAATTTAGTTTATATAGAAGGAGAGCAGTCCTCATGATTGATGAATTAATGGAAAAAATTCATAAAAATTGTCACAATGTCGACGAGGATATGGTTAAAAAGGCGTATTACTTTGCAAAGGAAGCTCATAAGGAACAAAAAAGAGAGTCTGGTGAACCATATATAATTCATCCAATAGCAGTAGCAGAAAATTTGGCTGAACTTGGCATGGATACAGACACTATTGTGGCTGGATTACTTCATGATGTTATTGAAGATACAAAATATACTTATGATGATGTAGTGAATAAGTTTAATGCTGAAATAGCAAATCTTATTGATGGAGTAACCAAATTAACTAAACTTGGGGAAATGGAATATAAGAGTAAAGAAGAGCAGCAAGCAGATAATGTAAGAAAAATGCTCCTTGCAATGGCAAAAGATATAAGGGTAATAATAATCAAATTAGCCGATAGATTACATAACATGAGAACGCTTAAGTTTATGCCTGCTAATAAACAAAAAAGTAAGGCAAAGGAAACTCTTGATATTTATGCACCATTAGCTCATAGACTTGGTATGTCTAAGATTAAATGGGAGCTTGAAGATTTATGCTTTAGATATTTGCATGAAAAAGAATACTATGATCTTGTGAGAGATATTGCTGAAAAAAGAGTTGAAAGAGAAGATTACATAAAAAAGATAGTAGAAGATTTATACAAGAAATTGGAAGCGTCAGGAATTGATTCGGATATTGACGGAAGACCAAAGCATTTCTATAGTATTTATAAAAAGATGGTTAATAAGAATAAAACAATTGATGAAATATTTGATTTGACTGCAATAAGAGTTCTTGTTAATTCAGTCAAAGATTGTTATGGAGTGTTGGGAATAGTGCATACAATTTATACACCAATTCCAGGCAGATTTAAAGATTATATAGCAATGCCTAAACCTAACATGTATCAGTCGCTTCATACTACGGTTATAGGTTCACAAGGGAAGACATTTGAAATTCAAATTAGAACATTTGAAATGCATAGAACGGCTGAATATGGTATTGCAGCTCACTGGAAGTACAAAGAAGGAGATACAGGTAGTACTGAACAAGATAAGCAGAAAGATTTTGAAAAAAAACTTGTTTGGCTTAGGGATATGCTTGAATGGCAGAAAGAAACTTCAGATGCAGAAGAATTTATAGAAGGATTTAAGATAGATTTATTTTCGGATGAAGTTTTTGTATTTACCCCAAAAGGAGTTGTTATTAACTTATGCAGCGGAGCCACACCTATAGATTTTGCTTATAGAATTCATACTGATATAGGAAATAAATGTGTTGGTGCTAAAGTTAATGGTAAGATAGTTCCTCTTGATTACACTTTAAAGACAGGAGAAATTGTTGAAATATTAACTTCATCAAATGCTAAAGGACCTAATATGGATTGGCTTAATATTGCAAAGAGTAATCAGGCAAAGAGTAAAATTAAACAATGGTTTAAAAAAGCTAAAAAGGAAGAAAATATACTAAAAGGTAAGGATTTACTTGATAGAGAGCTTAAAAAGCAAGGTGTTAATTATTCTGATATAGCTAAAGGTGACTTCTATGAAAGATTAGTAAAAAGATATAACATTCATAATATGGATGATGTGTATGCACTTTTTGGAGTAAGTGGTATTTCTGCTTCTACTTTTGTTCTAAGATTAAAAGAAGACAATGGAATAGAAAAAGATAATAAAGAAATATTAAATAAGTCAATAGAAGAACAGATAGCAAAAACCGCAAGGCAGAGTGAATCAAATAATAACTATGGAATAACTGTAAAAGGTGAGAGCAATCTTATGGTTAGATTTGCGAAATGTTGTACACCAGTTCCAGGAGATGATATACTTGGATATATAACTAAGGGAAGAGGTGTATCTGTTCATAGAAAAGACTGTCAAAATCTAAAGAATTTAATAGAAACAGATGGTGAAAAAGTAGTAGAAGTAAGCTGGGGAACATCAAAAGGAAATTCATATTCTGCTGAAATTCAGGTTATGGCTGATGAGAGGGAAGGACTTCTTTCTGATATTATGAGTGTAATTACTGATCTAAAGCTGCAGTTAAGTGCTATTAATGCAAATTTAGCTAAAGAAAATTACGCTTATATAAATGTAAAAGTTAAAATTCAATGTGTAGATACTTTGCATGATTTGATGAAGAGAATTAAAAATCTTAAAGGTGTAGTTGATGTATATAGAGTTAATAATTAGTTTTTATAAATAATTCATTAGTTTTTGCTAAAATATAAGGATGTATATCTAAATTTTCAGCTTTGGATTTACACTATATTATTAGTTTATAAAATTTAAAACAATGGGGGCTTGTGCCATGAGGGCAGTAGTGCAAAGAGTAACAGCATCAAGTGTAAGTGTTGATGGCAGAGTTATAGGTTCAATAGGAAGAGGATTTAATGTACTTATAGGAATTGCTAAAGATGATACTACAGATGATTTGAATTACATAAAACAAAAAATAATAAATTTAAGAGTATTTGAAGATGAAAATGATAAGATGAATTTATCATTATTAGATGTTAAAGGTGAAGTACTTATAATTTCTCAGTTTACTTTGTATGGTGATTGTAGAAAGGGAAGACGCCCTAATTTTATGGAAGCATTAGGTGGAGTTGAAGCAGTTAAACTTTATGATGAGTTTGTTAAAATGCTTAAGTCTACAGGCCTTAAAGTTGAAACAGGTGAATTTGGAGCTGATATGAAGGTTGAAATTCATAATGATGGACCTGTTACTATATTGTTAGATAGCAAAAGAAATTTTTAAGATAGGTAAAAGTATTTGTTACTTATACCTATTTTTATGTGCGAAGGGAGTATGGATTATGGTAGTGGAAGCAATTATAGCAGGAATGTATGAAGAAAATTGTTATTTACTAATAGATGATAATACAAAAGAGTGTGGAATAATAGATCCAGGTGGAAATGCTAAAAGAATTGAAAATATAATTGATTCTAAAGGATTAATACCAAAATTCATCTTAATAACTCATGGTCATGCTGATCATGTTAATGGTGTAGAAGAAATAGCGCAAGATTTAAATATACCATTTTATATTAGTAAAGTTGATGAACAATACATGGAAAAAGATGATATGGTTTTTGGGACTCTTCCAAAGGCAACAGGGTATTTAAAAGAAGGTGATACAGTAATTCTTGGAACTCATACTATAAAAGTTATAGAAACACCAGGACATACCAAGGGTGGATTATGCTTTTTAGTAGATGATTTATTGTTCACAGGAGATACTTTATTTCAAGGAGCAGTAGGAAGAACAGATTTTATTGGTGGAGATATGGGTGAAATAATAAATAGTATTAAGACTAAGCTTTTTCCACTAGGTGATGATGTTAAAGTATTTCCAGGACATGGGCCATCATCTACAATAGGATTTGAAAAGATTAGAAATCCATACTTATAGCAGTTGACGGTTAACTTCTTATGTTGATTAGTGATTGGAGAAAGGATTATATTATGGAAGTTAAAGTTTATTTGAGTGATATGAAATTTAGATATGAGGTATATCAATTAATTAATGTGTATTTTCCAATGCATGAGATTCAATTTGTACAAGAAAATGAAGCGGATTATAGTTTTTGTATTGATGAAAGTACTGGTAAATTAAGCTTTGCTCATAAGGATTATTTTAAAGAAGGAACTTTAGGGGAAGAACTTAAACAGTCCCTTAGAAGATTCCTTTTTGTGTGTTTAAAAGACATAACAGGTGAAATTCATCCTTGGGGAACATTAATTGGTATAAGACCTTCAAAAATAGCTTTGAAGTTGTTAAATGAAGGAAATAGTGAAGAAGAAGTAATACAAATATTTAAAAATCATTATTATGCTCATGAAGATAAAGCAAGACTTTGTATTGATGTTGCAAAAGCTGAAGAAAGAATAGTAAATAAAGATAGTAAGACTGTTTCGGTATATATAGGCATGGCATTTTGCCCAACAAGATGTCTTTATTGTTCTTTTACGGCAAATCCAATAGGTACATATAAGAAAATGGTTATGCCTTATGTTGAAAGCCTTATGAAAGAAATAAAGGGTATAAGCAAGTATGTTAAGGAAAAAGAACTTAATGTTGAAACAATTTATTTTGGTGGGGGTACTCCTACATCTGTAAGTGATGGTGAATTCATGATGGTTATGGACGAAATATATAATGATTTTATTAAAGATGGAAATGTACGTGAATTTACAGTAGAGTGTGGAAGACCTGATACTTTAAATAGGAGTAAGCTTCAGACTATGAAGGATTGTAATGTTACTAGAATAAGTATCAATCCTCAGACTATGAATGATGAAACATTAAAGCTTATTGGAAGAACACATACAAGTGAAGATATAAAAGAAAAATTTGAAATGGCAAGGGAACTAGGATTTGAAGATATAAATATGGATATTATAATTGGACTTCCAGGAGAAGGACACAAAGAAATGATCCATACATGTGAAGAACTTAAAAAGCTTAAACCGGACAGTATAACAGTTCATGGGTTAGCACTTAAAAGAGGTTCAAGAATGTATGAAAAATTTGTTCTTGAAAAAGGAATAGAAGTGACACCACATGATGAAATTGCGAAAATGTACGAAGAAAGCAGAAAATTAGCTAAAGACTTAGGTATTTCACCATATTATATGTATAGGCAAAAAAATATGGTTGGAAATATGGAGAATTTGGGGTATGCTAAAGAAGGTAAGGAATGTATATATAACATTCAAATGATAGAAGAAAGACAGACAATTATTGCACTTGGAGCAGCTGCTGTCAGTAAGGTTGTATTCTTGGATGAAGATAGACTTGAAAGATTTCCTAACCTTAAGGATCTTCATGAATATGTTACAAGAATAGATGAAATGATTGAAGGAAAGAAAGAATTATTAAATACGTTATATAACAGTTAACTGTTACATGTTAATTGATAACTGATTTTGGAGGGATATATAAATGGCAAATGAAATTCAAGCACCAAAAGGTACAAAAGATATGCTTCCTCAAGATGCTTATAAATGGCATTATATTGAGAACATATTTAGAAATGTAACTAAAACATATGGAATAAGAGAAATAAGAACACCTATATTTGAACATACAGAATTATTTTTAAGAGGTGTTGGTGATACAACTGATATAGTTCAAAAGGAAATGTATACTTTTAATGATAAAGGTAACAGAAGCATTACTTTAAAACCAGAAGGAACTGCACCAGCAGTTAGAGCTTTTATTGAGAGCAGATTATTCAATGAAGCACAGCCTACAAAGCTTTATTATGTAACACCAGCATTTAGATATGAAAATGTTCAAAAAGGAAGACTTAGACAATTTCATCAATGTGGAATTGAAATGTTTGGATCTAAAGAGCCAACAATGGATGTTGAAGTAATAAAAGTAGCTATGGACACTTTAAATAAATTAGGTTTAGAAAGTTTAAGCTTACATATTAACAACTTAGGATGCCATACTTGTAGAGCTAAGTATAATGAAGCGTTAAAGAAATTCTTACAAGAAAACTATAATGATCTTTGCGATACTTGTAAATCAAGATTTGAAAAGAATCCAATGAGAATATTAGATTGTAAAGAAAGAAAATGTAATGAAATAACAAAGAATGCACCACAAATATTAGATTATGTATGTGAAGAATGCGAAACTCACTTTAATACAGTAAAGGAATATCTTGATGTATTAGGCATACCATATGTAGTGGATCCAGGTATTGTAAGAGGTCTTGATTATTATACTAAAACTATATTTGAAATTATAAGCTCAGATTTCACTGTATGTGGCGGAGGAAGATATGATAAGCTTATAGGTGAACTTGGTGGCCCTAATATGCCTGCAGTAGGATTTGGAATGGGTGTTGAAAGATTGATAATGACTCTTGAAAACGAGGGAATAGAAATTCCAAATGAAAATCTAATTGATCTTTATATTGGAGCAAGAGGAGAAGAAGAAAAGAAATATGCTTTCAAGCTTGCTAGTGAACTTAGAGTATTAGGTGTTAAGTGTGAAATTAACCATATGGGAAGAAGTGTAAAAGCTGAAATGAAGTTTGCTAATAAATTAGGAGCTAGATTCACAACTATTTTAGGTGAAGATGAATTAGCAAATAAAAAAATAAATTTAAAGAGAATGGGCGATGGTCAAGTATTTGAATTAGCATTAGATGATGTGCAAGGAATAGTAAATACTGTAACTGCAGAATAAAAAAGTAATATGTAGTAGATATATTTTAAGGAAGATTTCTTAGAAATGGATGTAGAGTTCATTTTTTTAGGGATTTTCCTTAAATTTAATTGTAAAATCATAGTTTTAAAGATAAAATAATATTGTTAATTGTAAATTTTTGATTTCTATTATACAATAAAGAGAATGATGTTTTTCAAAGCTGCAAAATTAATAATATAAAAGTAGCTTGCCAGTTTCAGTTTGAAATAATAGTTATAGATTATGGTAAATTTATTTGTTTTGATTAATGTTTATTTAAATGTGTTTTTCAGAAAATTAATTTATGAACATTTTGAAGCAAATTTATAATATTCTATAAAATGTATACATAATTGTTAACTGTTTGCATCAACTGTGAACTGAATAAAGGAGGAAGTAACAATGGGTGAAGCTTTAAACGGCTTAAAGCGTACAATGATGTGTGGCGAACCTAGAGAAAGCCATGTAGGTCAAAAGATTACCTTAATGGGCTGGGTTCAAAGAAACAGAAAACTTGGTGGACTTGAATTTATCGATTTAAGAGATAAAACAGGTATCATGCAAGTTGTTTTTGGTGAAGAAATAAATGCTGAAGCTTTTGAAATAGCTAAAAGCGTTAAACCAGAATACTGTATTGCAGTAACTGGTGAAGTTGTAAAAAGAGAAAGCATTAATGAAAATATGCCTACAGGTTATGTTGAATTAAAATGTGAATCTATAAAGGTTCTTTCAGAATCAGATACACCAACAATAATAATAAAAGAAAATCTTGATACTGCAGAAGATATCAGATTAAAATATAGATACTTAGATTTAAGAAGACCTGATATGTACAGAATCTTTAACATAAGAAGTAAGACAACTAAGGCTATAAGAGATTACTTAGAAGAACATAACTTCTTAGATGTAGAAACTCCAGTACTAGGAAAATCTACTCCAGAAGGTGCTAGAGACTATTTAGTACCTTCTAGAAATTATCCAGGTAAGTTCTATGCGCTTCCACAATCTCCACAATTATATAAGCAGTTATTAATGATGTCTGGATTTGATAGATATTATCAAATAGCTAAATGTTTTAGAGATGAAGATTTAAGAGCAAACAGACAGCCAGAATTTACTCAAGTAGATATGGAATTAAGTTTCGTAGAACAAGAGGACATAATGGAATTAAACGAAGGCTTAATTCAATATGTATTCAAGAAA
This sequence comes from Clostridium butyricum, assembly GCA_015058525.1. Taxonomy (GTDB): domain Bacteria; phylum Bacillota; class Clostridia; order Clostridiales; family Clostridiaceae; genus Clostridium; species Clostridium butyricum_A. The sequence goes on along the minus strand of SVCE01000014.1, from coordinate 58,533 downwards.
GTAGCTGGAGTAGATGTTAAGCTTCCAATTAAGAGAATGACATTTAAAGAAGCTATGGAAAAATATGGTTCAGACAAACCGGATTTAAGATTCGGTATGGAAATTACAAACATCACTGAAGATGTTAAGAAAATGGATTTTGTAGTATTCAAATCAGCAATTGAAGCAGGTGGATCAGTTAGGGCATTATGTTTAAAGGGAGGAGCTTCTCTTGGAAGAAAACCTCTTGATAAGTTAGGAGAATTCGTTAAAACTTACAAGGCTAAAGGTCTTGCATGGATTCAATTAAAAGAAGATGGACTTAAATCTTCAATAGCTAAATTTTTAACTGATGATGTTACAGAAGCAATAGTTAAGACAATGAATGCAGAACAAGGAGATGCTATTTTAATAGTTGCAGATAAGGATTCTGTAGTATTACAAAGCTTAGGTGCATTAAGACTTCACTTAGCTAAAGAATTTGATTTAATAGAAGATAAGAATGAATTTAACTTTACTTGGGTTACTGAATTCCCATTCTTTGAATACAGTGAAGAAGAAGAAAGATTTAAGGCTTGTCACCACCCATTCACAGCGCCAATGGATGAGGATTTAGAGTTTGTTGAGTCTGATCCGGCTAGAGTTAGAGCTAAAGCTTATGACTTAGTATTAAATGGTGAAGAATTAGGTGGAGGATCAATTAGAATCCACGATATGGCTATTCAAGAAAGAATGCTTAAAGCATTAGGATTTACTCAAGAAAGAGCTTGGGAATCATTTGGATTCTTATTACAAGCATTAAAATTTGGAGCACCACCACATGGCGGCTTAGCATTTGGATTAGACAGAATGGTTATGTTTCTTGCTGGAACTGAAAATATCAAAGATGTTATTGCATTCCCTAAGAATCAAAATGCATTTTGTTACTTAAGTGAAGCTCCAAACGTAGTTGAAGATAAACAATTAACTGACCTTGGAATTTCAGTAGCTCCAATATCGGAAGAAAAAGCTGAAAAATAGTTTCTATTATATTTAAAATAAGCATTGTATTTTTGCAATGCTTATTTTATTTATATATTATTTATGTTAATTAGAAAGAAATCCGAAACAATTTTGCTGTGCTACAAAATTATTTCGGATTTTCTTATTTAGGAGTTTGTGTAATTTCTATCTATACAATTTACTGGCTGATAGTCGTATAAATAGTGCGATTTTTTGAATTTTATATTAATGAATCAGATGACCACTAATATCTTTGTTGTTTAAATCATAAAGAAGAGAGAAGACTTCCCGATGATTTTTGTTCTAAATTTTATGGTTGGTTAATACCTAAAATTTATTAGAAGAATTTTGAGTAGTATTCTACTACTAATGAATCATTAATTTGAATAGGAACTTCATTTCTTTCTGGGAATCTAGTTAATACACCAGAGAATTCCGATTCATTTTTGCTTAAGTAAGGGTATACATTAAGCATGTTAGCTGCAAAGTTGTCAGCGAACATTTGGTTCTTTTGAGACTTTTCTCTTAAAGAAACAGTATCACCTACATTTACATTGTATGAAGGAATATTTACTTTACTTCCATTAACTAAGATATGTCCGTGAACGACCATTTGACGAGCTTGAGCAAGTGAGCTAGCAAATCCTAATCTATAAACTATGTTATCAAGTCTGCATTCTAATAACTTAATAAGAGCATAACCTGTTTGTTCAGGTGCTTTAAATGCTTTTCTTGCATAATTTACAAATTGTTTTTCCATTACCCCATAATAAGCTTTAAGTCTTTGCTTTTCTAGTAACTGAGTACCATAAGGGGAAAGTTTTTTTGCGTCTCTTGCAGTACCATTACCAGCTCTTTTCATTGCTTTTGGATGACCAATTACATTAAGTCCTAATCTTCTACATTGCTTAAATCTTGGTCCCATCATTTTTGCCATAATTTATCATCTCCATTGTAATTTGTAGATTTGCCGCGATAAAATTAAGCCCATAGATAATATAACACATAATCCATCGAAAGTAAATGAAAATTAATATCATTTGATAAGATTTTTATGCTGGGCTAATAATATTTTTTACTGAAAAAAAGGGTATTATGTATCAGAAAAGCTTTATTACAAATTTATAAAGGATTTTAAGTTATATAATTATTGAAATTTTTTTATATGTGATAAAAAATAGAAATATGTTATAATTATCAATGAAATTTTACTGTTGGAGGATAAAAATGTTAGGAACAATAATAAATGCGTTAGCAGTAATAGCTGGGTGTTTAGTTGGATTAGTGGTAAAAGACAGACTTACAGAAAAAATGTGTGCTACTATAATGAAAGGACTTGGCTTATGTGTTATATATATAGGTATATCAGGAGCACTTAAAGGACAAGATCCCCTTAAAATTATACTGTGCATAGCGGTAGGTGGTCTTATAGGAGAAATTTTAGATTTAGATGTTAAGTTAAATAATTTAGGCCAGAAGATAGAAAATAAGATAAATAAGCATAAAAAAGGTGATTTTAAAGAAAAAGTATCAATTGCAGAAGGATTTGTAACATCAAGTCTTCTATTTTGTGTAGGTGCAATGGCTGTAGTAGGGTCACTTGAAAGTGGCTTACAAGGAAATTATACAACTCTTTTTGCTAAATCTGTACTTGATGGAGTATCATCAATAATTTTTACATCAACATTAGGAATAGGAGTTATGCTTTCATCAGTTACAATATTAATATATCAAGGAGGTATTACACTTCTTGCAGGATGTATATCAACGATACTTACTGAATCTGTTATAACAAGTATGTCAGCAATTGGAAGTCTATTAATTTTAGGACTTGGATTGAATGTAGTAGGAGCGACAGATATTAAAGTAGCTAATTTATTACCTGCAATTTTTATTCCTATAATAATAGATGTTTTCATGAAATTTTTTTAAAATATTTAAAAATAATAAATATAATAAATGTTATATGCTCAGTTGATAGTAAACAATGGATAAATGAATATTAAATTTATAAAATAAAACAAGCCCATATAGTATTAATTCACACATGGATAATACTATATGGGCTTAAAATTTATAATTAAAATATTTTAATTATCATTAACTAAGTATTTTTCAACTAGTTTTGCTGCGTCTTCTATGCAGCCTGAACAAGGTCTTTTTACAATTCCATCTTCGATTCCCTTAAGTTCTTTACATATGGTTGTAGTATTCATTTCTCTAAATTCTTCAGCTAAATTTTTGGTTATGTTGTAAGTTGATGTTTTTGTAGAACCTGGAGCAACTAAACCATTGCTATTTTTTAATCCTGCAAGCATAAGAACTCCAGTAAGAGCACCGCATGTACTTTGCATAGCACCCATTCCAAGTCCAAATCCTTCAGAAATTCTGAATGCAGTTTCTTCATCCATCCCAAATAAATCACAATAAGTACAAAGGATTGCTTGAGCGCAATTATATCCTTTTAAATGCTTTTCAGCTGTTATATGTATTCTACTTTTCATAAGTAGTTCCTCCTAAACATAATATTTTTACAATAAAAAACTTATTTATACAAAGTATACATTTATATAGAAGGTTTTGCAAATGTGAGTATAACTAATATTTAGATGTAGATTATCTATAGAATTTTACATAAACACCAATAATATGTATATATTATTGAAATAAGGTATTTTGCAAGGAAATATGAGAATAAAATATACTTTTTAAAAGATAATAAATCATATTATGTAAAGAAATAATTGGTTAAATAAAAAGGAAAAAGTTAGATTGTAATACATTTTGAATTTTTTTAGTAATAAAACAATTTTAATATACATAAGATTAAATATAAATGAATTGATTATTAGATGGAGGGGAGTAGAGTGCATGAGATAAAAGTAAATGAAAGAAGAGCTATAATAAACAAGCAAAGAATGTATTATGAAATGTACGATTTTATAAAACGGCTGTTTGATATAATATTTTCACTTATAGCATTGATATTTTTATGCCCAATATTATTATTGGTTGCAATAATTATCAAAGCAGAATCACCAGGACCTGTAATATTTAAACAGGAAAGGATAGGAGCTAATGGTAAGCCGTTTAAAATGTATAAGTTTAGGTCTATGATAGCTGATGCAGAAAAATTTAAAGATGATTTAATGAAAGAGAATCAAAGAAATGGTCCTATGTTTAAAATCAAGAATGATCCAAGAGTAACAAAAGTAGGATATTTCATAAGAAGGACAAGTATAGATGAATTACCGCAGCTTGTAAATGTATTAAAAGGGGAAATGAGCATAGTTGGTCCAAGACCATCACTTCCAAAAGAAGTTGCACAATTTGAACCATGGATGCTTACAAGACTAAATGTTAAGCCAGGTCTTACATGCTACTGGCAGGTTCAGGGAAGAGATAATATTGAATTTGAAGATTGGATGAAGCTTGATATAGAGTATATTAAGGATAGATGTTTTTGGGTAGATTTAAAGCTCGTTTTTAAAACATTTTTTGTATTGTTAGGGGATAAGAATGCAAGCTAGTGTATAGCTGTTATTTATAAAAAATGTACAATCTGATTTGTTGAAGTTTTTAGTATATATATATTTTTTTAAATTTAATAAAATGGGAGAATATCTTTTCATAATGATAGAATTTTTGATTAAGACAGGAATACATTTCATGTATACTGTTTTAACTTATAAGGAAAGCATATGAAAAGATATTTCTATTATTTTTTCAATTTTATTTTTCAGTGAATTATAAAGATGGCTTTTGTTACTAATTATTTTATAGATGTGTTTTTGTTTGATTCAAAGGATCATATTGTGAAAGAATGTGAATTGATTTAGTAATAATTTATGTATATAAGAAATAAACTCTGCGGAAGTTAAGCAGAGCTTATTTTTATAGAAAATAATTTTAATGGTTGTTTTATTCTAGTTCCTGTAAAATAAGGTTTTCAAAGCATTTAGTTAAGTAATTATATTCTTTTTCTGTTGGTGATGTATCTGAATAAAAAGCGTCAGATTTATTGTTAGATTCAAAAAATGGAGCTATAAATCCAATGTTGTTGGAACTACATAATGATTTTATTGTTGATACATATTCACTATTTTGATTAATTACAGGTGGGATGATTGATATTATGGATGAATTGTAATTTTTAGATTTTAAGCTACAGATTAAATTAGTGTATGATTGACCAAAGGTATCCACAGGAGAATTATTAATTGAATCATATAATCCAAAGGATATTATAGCTAAATCAAAATCCAATGTTTGAGAATTGTCTAGAAGAGTAATTCCATCAAGTATATTATTGCTATCGGCATTAATATAAATTAAATTTATATTATTTCCATAGCGAGATTCGAACCATTTTGAAATTTTTTCTGTCCATGAATTATCTTTTAGAATGAAATTATCACTTAATATTAAAATTTTAATTTCTTCTTTATTTTTAATTTTTTCTTTAAATGATGAATACATATTATAAAAGCAGTTATTAGAAGAATAAAAAGAATTAGACTTTGACCATTCAATATAATCTTCATTATCTTTTTGTTTTAACAAAAAGTCTTTATGGAAACCCAATCCAAGTAAAATTAATAAAATTAATGTTAAGATAATTAAGGTAAAATTTATAATATATTTATGTTTATTTTTCACTATATTCAAACGACCTTTCTTTTTTATTTTATATTTAATTAATATGCATATAGTTTAAATTATAGAAATATATTTTTATTAATAGTAAATGAATTTTATTAAACATAATGGAAAACAGGTGAATATAATAAAGAAAGTTTGTGTGCAACATGATTTATGAAAAGTATAATGAAGAAAAATAAAAAAATTTTAATAATGATTATAATGATTGTATTAACTATAGGAGGAATAATTATGGTCAGATATTGTAGCAGATGTGCTCATATATTAGAAAATAATTTTATTGATGTACTAAATCCACCAGAGGGTGTAAAGCCTTTAGTTAATGATGGAAAGACTGATAATTCTAAATTATTATATGATATGATTAATTATTTGAATTATAAACCTGAAAAAGGAGGTACTTTATTTTTTCCTGATGGTGGTAGTTATTTATTTGATAAACAGATATATCTTGATATGGAAGAAATAGAACTTAAATTAAAAGGAAATCAAAGTAAGTTTAATGTAAAAAAAGCAGATGAATATGAGAATTTATTTTATATAGTAAATATAAAGAAGTTTGATGTTGAAAATATAAGATTTAATACTAAAGATGTATCTAGCGGTACTTATGGTCATAGATGTTATATTGAAATAGAAAATGCGGATGAAGTAATTTTGAATAATGTATCATTAGATAATGCAGATTATGGACTAAAAATAAATTTTAAGAATAGTGATAAACTAAGTGAACAAAATACAGTTAAACATTTAGTTACTAATAATGTATCAGGTGAAAATGTAAGCTGTTTTATGCATATATGTAATATTGAAAAATGGGATGCTGAAAATATAAAAATAAATGTTACTAATGAAGATGAGAATGATGTACCCAATGTTGCAATTTATTTAAGACCTAGATCTCAAAATATAACAATAGATAATTTGCAAGTAGATAACTGCCCAGGAGATGTTATTCATTTTAATAGATTTGACTATACGACTGTAGGGGCATATCCTCCAATTGGAACAGTAGGATTTGAGGATAAAAATATTAAAATTAGAAATATTAAAGCTAAAAATATAGGCCAATTAGTTGGATTTAACAGTGAAACAAAGGATATAACATTTGAAAATGTTTATGTTGAAAATCAAAATAGAGAATACGGTGGAATTGTTCATGCATTTGAAGGAAAATGTGATTGTTTAACTATAAATAATTTTGAATTTAGAAATATATATAAACTGTTAGCGCTAGAGGATACTAATGCAGGTTTTGGAACTATTTTAATAAAAAACGGAAAAATATCAGGAGCATTTAAAGGTGATCAAGATGCGTTTGGACCTGTTGAAAAGCTAATATTAGAAAATATTGAGTATAATAATATCGATAATACAAATAATAGTGGAGCAATAGCATTAATGTTATATGGACAATGGGATGAGGTATATTTAAAAAAATTAAAGTTTGTTGTTGGGATAAGCTTTAAAAGAAATACGGAAGTAATACGATTAAGTGATAATTTTAAAGGACAAGTTCATGCTGAAAATATTGAATTTATAAGAAACAAAAAAAACAAATATTCTTTAAATGCATTTTCTATATTCTATAATTCTATGTTTCCAGTAGATGAATTAACCAAGTTGTATGTAAAAGATATAATATTAAAGAATATAAATCTTTATTATGGTGAATTAAAGTATTTAATTAAATTAAATTGAAATTAGAATTGAAAAACAGGGATGATATGTTTCATTAATAAAATACATGAATAATATCATTCCTTTTATTATAAAAGTAGAATATACAAAATTATTAAGGCATATAATTTCATAAAAAGATATTATTACAGCTAATAATAAGCATTCAATTTATATTAGTATAGAGTAGAAAGAGGAGAAATTTATATGGAAGATCAAAATATCAGTTTAAAAGATTTGTTTGATATTATTGGCAAAAGATTTAAACTAATGTATTTCATAACAATTGTTACAGTAATGATTGTAACTATAAATAACTTATTTTTATCTACACCTATGTATGAAGTAAGTACTATGGTGTTTGCTGGAAAATCAGCATCTGATAATGATAACTATACTAGTAATGATATTGAAATGTATAAGAATTTGATACAGAGTTATATAAAATTAATAAATACAAATGATTTAATAGAAAATGCATTGAGGAAAAATGATATAAATATGGAAACTTCAAATATTCTTGATAATCTTACTGTAAATCAAAGTGATGATTCTCAAATAATTGAAATTAAGTATAAAAGTAATGATAAGTATTTAGCAAAGAACATTGTGGAAGATATAACAGCAGAATTTATAAAAGAAGCTAATCAGTTGGTGCCAAATGGTAATATAAAGATTATAGAACATTCTAAACTACCTAAAACTTATATAAAACCTAAAAAGATAAGCAATATAATTATAAGTTTTATAGTGAGTATATTAGTTGGATTTGGGATAGTATTATTTTTGGAAACAATCAATAAAACCGTAAGGAATAAAGAAACCATAGAAAAATTCATCAAAATTCCTGTTATAGGAGTTATTCCTAATGAAAGTAAAAAGGGGTGATGTATTTGCTTGAATTAGAAAAAAAGTCTAATTTTTTCACAAATGAAGCATATAAAATGCTTAGAACTAATATAATGTATTCATCTTTTGATAAGAAGATTAAGTCAATAATTTTAACTAGTGGAGAAAGTGGAGATGGAAAATCTACAATATCAGCTAATTTAGCGTTATCTTTTTCAAAAAGTAGTATAAATACCATAGTTGTTGATTGTGATTTAAGAAATCCCTCTCAGCATAAATTATTTAAAATATCTAATGAAACTGGAATATCAGAAATATTAATAGGAAAATGCAATGTAGATGAAGCAGTTGTAAGGTATAACGACTATTTGCACGTACTTCCTACAGGTAAAGTACCTCCTGATCCATGTGAAATGTTAAGTTCAAGAGCAATGACAAGATTACTTGATGTATTGAATTCTATGTTTGAGATTGTAATATTAGATACGCCACCTATAACATTGGTTAGTGATGCTCAGATATTATCTAAGAAAGTAGATGGTACTATTATTGTAGCAAGAGAAGCTAAAAGTAAATTGGATGATATTATGGAAGTAAAACAGCTTTTAAATAATGTTGGGGCAAATATACTTGGAGTCGTATTAAATTATAAAAAAATTAATACAAAAAAATATTATTCATATAGATAATTTTATAATAATGGAGCATATAAAGATATGAGTATAAGAAAAATAAAAAAAAGTATATGGATGAAAATATGCAGTGTGTTTTATCACATATCACCACTATTAGAAACAAAAATTGTATATAGGTTTGCAATGAATAAAAAACTTAATTTGTCTAATCCTAAAACATTTAATGAAAAAATACAGTGGCTTAAATTGTATTACAAAAATCCATTGATAGGAAAGTGTGCAGATAAATATATGTTGCGAGAGTATGCAGAAAAATTAGGATTACAGGACATACTTAATGAGATTTATGGAATTTATGAAAATGCAGAAAATATAGATTTTGATACACTTCCTGAAAAGTTTGTAATAAAGTGTACTCATGGATCTGGCTATAATATAATCTGCACAGATAAACACAGTCTTAATTTACAGCAAGTTAGAAAGAAATTGGATAAGTGGATGAAGAGTCGGTATTCAGTAATAGCAGCAGAATTACAATATGATGAAATAAAACCTAGAATTATAATAGAGAAGTATTTAGGTAATGAACAAGAAAAAGTTCCATTAGACTATAAAATTTTTTGCTTTAATGGTCATGTAAGATTAACTATGGTCTGTAAAGGACGTTATGAAGAAGAAAAAACAAAATTTTATTATTTTGATAACAACTGGAAAATGCTGCCTATAGATAAAAGTTATAAAGGTATTTATAATGAGGAAAAAAAATATTATATAAAAAAGCCATACACTTTTGACAAGATGATTTTTTATGCTGAAAAATTAAGTGCTAGTTTCCCCTTTGTAAGAGTTGATTTTTATGAATATGAAAATAAGGTCATATTAGGAGAAATGACTTTTACTCCTTGTGCAGGTTTAGATAATACATTAACAGAATATGGTGATTTATTTCTTGGAAATATGATAAGTCTGCCAGAAATTTAAATAAAATTTAGAAGCAGGGTATACCCTGTTTTTGTTTTATAGATTTGAAAAAGTAAATATTTATATTAAGTAATTTATTAATTAAAAGATACATAACATTAAGTATATAGATAATTAAAGCTATTAATTATAAGAGGGTGAGAATTTGAATATTGCTATGATTGGCACGGGGTATGTAGGGTTGGTTACAGGGGCGTGTTTTGCTGAAAAGGGTCATAATGTTATATGTGTTGATGTAGATGAAAGCAAAATAGAAAAATTAAAAAGAGGAGTAACAATAATATATGAACAAGGATTGCAAGAATTAATAAGCAAAAATTATATTAGTGGAAATTTAAATTTTACAACAGATTATGAAAGTGCACTCAAAGACTGTAAAGTTGTATTTGTTGGTGTTGGAACTCCTGAAAGGGAGGATGGTTCTGTAAATCTAGATTATATTTATGGGGCGTGCAGAAGAATCTATGAAAAAGCTCAAGATGATATATTAATAGTTATAAAATCAACAGTACCAGTAGGAACTAATGATAGGATAGAAGAGTATTTGAAAAAAATTTTAAAAAGAAACATTAATGTTGAACTTGCATCAAATCCAGAGTTTTTAGCACAAGGCACAGCTGTACGAGATACTTTGAATGGAGAAAGAATAGTAATAGGAGTTAATTCAAGGAAAGCAGAAAATAAATTAAAAGAAATTTATAAGGATTACAATCAGCCTATTATAGTAACAGACAGGAGAAGTGCAGAAATGATTAAGTATGCATGTAATGATTTTTTAGCTTTAAAAATATCTTTTATAAATGAAATAGCAAATTTTTGTGAAGTTATTGGGGCTGATATTAATGATGTAGTTGAAGGAATGAAATATGATACAAGAATAGGAAATAAATTTCTAAAAGCAGGTATTGGATATGGAGGATCATGTTTTCCTAAAGATACAAAGGCACTTCACTGGTTAGCAAATAACCATGGATATGAACTAAAAACTATAAAAGCTACTATTGAAGTCAATCAAAATCAGAGGTTTGAATTATTTAGGAAAGCTAAAAAAAGGTTTGGGAAAATAAGTAATAAGAAGATTGCAGTATTAGGATTAACATTTAAGCCTGAAACAGATGACTTAAGAGAAAGTCCGGCTATATACAATATTGAAAGATTATTAGATGAAGGTGCAGATGTTTCAGTATATGATCCTAAAGGTGAAGAAAAATGTTATGAAATATTTAAAGATAAAATACAATATAAAAAGTCCGTAGAAGATTGTATAAGATATTGTGATGCAGCATTTATTTTTACAGAATGGGATGAAATAAAACATAGTAGATTAAATGAGTTTAAGAAGTTAATGAAAACTCCAATAGTATTTGATGGCAGAAATTGTTTTGATTTAAAACAAGTACAAGAAGCAGATATAGAATATTATTCAATCGGAAGAAAACCGGTGTTAAGACAGTAAGTTTGCTTTGAAAATATCTTGGTAAAGGTGTGGAAATAGTGGATTGTGAAAATTTGGTATCAATAATAATGCCTGTATTCAATTCAGAAAGATATATACTAGATACTATAAAATCAGTAATTAATCAGTCTTATTATAATTGGGAACTTATTATAGTAGACGATAATTCAACAGATAATACCAAAGAAATTATAGAAAATATGATTGCTTCCTGCAATAATAAAATAATATATTTTAAATTTGATAAAAATAGAGGTGCTGCTGAAGCAAGAAATAAAGCAATTCACATGGCAAAAGGAAGATTTATAGCATTTTTAGATTCAGATGATATATGGGTAAAAGACAAGCTTAAAATACAAGTAGATTATATGAAGAAAAATAATATTCATTTTTCTTTCAGTGATTATGAAGTAATAAGTGATGATGGAGAAATTCTTAAAGTAGTACAGATGCCTCATAAAATAAATTATGAAGCATATTTAAAAAATCCAATAATTCAGACATTAACTGTTATGATTGACAGAAAGTATATAGACGAAATATATATGCCTTTATTGAAAAGAAGACAAGATTTTGCATGTTGGCTTAAAATATTAAAAAATGGAGAAACAGCTTATGCAGTAAATCAAGTATTGGGTCAATATAGACGTACTAGAAATTCATTGTCTTCCAATAAAATTAAAGCTGTTAAAGGTACGTGGTATGTATATAGGAAGGTAGAAAAATTATCTTTAATTAAATCAGGATTTTATTTTGTGGGTTATTCTTATAATGCATGTAAAAAGAGAATATACCTTAAAAAAATATTTAATAAGTTAAGGAAATAGAAGATGAAAAATAGAAAATTAATTCCTATTGCAGTTATGGCATTAGTTATTTTGGACTTTATTGGTTATTATTTTTCAATAAAAAGTGTGGTTATGGTTTCAATAATAAGTATTTTAGTAATAACTGCAATAACTACAATTGAAAATATTATTATTATTTGCTTTATATGTGTACCTTTTTTTTATTTGATAACTATAAAGTTAGGACAGTTTAGTTATGTTTATTTAATAATAATAATATATTTTATTAAATTTATTATGGAGAAGATTAAAGAGAATAATTTGAATCAACTTATTAATAAATATTTTATAAGCTTATTAATTTTTATATGCACTATTAGAAACTTATTTTCTCTTGAAAATAAAAGATATATAAGTTGGCTTATATTAACAGTATATTTCATATTTGTTTATAATGATAAACACTTTAAACTTAAAAAATGTATAAATTGGTATACAATATCATTTGTTATATCCTCTGTTTTAGGATATATTGTTATAAAACATGGAAGGGTAGATATATTGCCTGTAGATTTAGGTGTTGTTTTTAATAAATGGAATATAACTTATAGATTTGTAGGATTAATTGGAGAAACAAATGGGTATGCACAGGTTAATCTTATTCTTCTTATAGTAAACATTATAAGTATGATTTACTGTAAGAATATAAGAGATGTTATGAAAAAGTTAATTATAAGTGGTCTATTAATAGTTTTTGGAGTTATGACTTATTCTAAGATGTATCTTATAGGGATATGTATATTTTTTACATTGGTTATTTTATATGGTTTATATAGAAGTGTTAAGAAAAAAATTAATGTAATAAGATTATTTTTTATAATATTATCCTGCATAATTATAAGTATATTAATTGGGAAATTTATAATAGATAATGCACATAGTAGTTTAATAACTAATTATTTAATAAGATTTAAATCCAAGGATCTTTCAACAGGAAGATTAGAGGTATTTAAATATTTTATTAAGTTATTAAATAATAATATATTTTACTGGTATTTTGGAGCAGGATTTTATAGGTATTTGATTCCGTGGAGGGTAACAGGAACTAATGGAATATGTGCTCATAATATTTATTTAGAATGTACAGTACTATTTGGAATAATAGGATTATGTATATTTTTGGGATTATTAGCGTACAGAGTAATTTATTTTTTGCGAAAAAAGCGTAGTTTCTTAAGTTTTACTCCATTGATTATGTTTATGATTACCGGGATTAGCCTCCATAGTATGTTAACTAATTATTTTTACTTCTTGTTGTTGTTAATAATGGGTATATTGGAAAAAAATATTTTTTTGGATGCTTAGAATTAATATGAAAATATAAATGAGAGGAAAATAAATATGAAATTAGTACATGTTATTCATTGCTGTTCAGCTGGAGGTGCTGAGGTTCTGGCAAAATCAATAATTACTAGTATAAAGAATTTAGATAGCAGTTTTGAAATAGAATTATGGGTCATTTATGAGGCTTCGGTTTTATTTAACAAATTGCCAAGTGCAGAAGAATTTGAAAAAGTTTATAAGGCTCAACTTGAAAATAAAAATATAACTGTAAAGATAGCTAAAAAGAATTCAGGAATAATTGGAAGAATTTCTATGATGAGAAATTTACGAAAATTTTATTCGGATTTTAAGCCAGATATTATACATTGCCATTTGGAAACAGTCACTTTTCATGTTGTATTAAGTTTATTATTTAAAAAAGTAAAAATAATAGAAACAATTCATAATATAAAAATTAACCATAAAAACATTCATAAGTTTATTTTAGATAGAAAAATTTTTAAATATGTAGCTATATCTAAAAAGGTCGAAGCTATCATAAAATCAGAATTAAAAGTTCCTGAAGATAAAATAGAAACAATTTATAATGGCATTGATATTAAACCGTTTGAAAAGGTTTTGAAATTTAAAGAAAAGGTAAATAATATAGTTTGTATTGGTAGATTATCAGAGCAGAAAGATCATGTTACATTGCTAAAAGCATTTAAAATTCTTAAGGAAAAATGTATTGAAAATGGACAGGATGTTCCTAATTTAAATATAGTTGGGGATGGGGAATTAAGAGAAGCATTAGAAAAATTTGCTTATCAAAATAATTTAAAAGAAGTTAAGTTTTATGGTGTTAATAATCAAATTCCTAAAGTATTAAGTAATAATGAAGTTTATGTAATGAGTTCAGCTTATGAAGGTTTATCCTTATCTTTGATGGAAGCATTAGCATCTGGAATAAGCATTGTATGTACAGATGTTGGAAGTAATTCAGAAATTGTGAAAAAAGATAATGGTTGCTTAGTTGAAAAGGGAAATTATTATATGATGGCAGATGCATTATATAAGCTTATTAATAATGTAGAAATGAGAAGAAAGTTTTATTTAAACAATAGAACCATATATAAAAAATTTGATATTGTAGAATGTGCTGAAAATCATATTCGTTTGTATAAAAGTCTTTTGGAAAGGAAGATAAATATCTTATATATAGGAAGTCTTTCAAAAGAAAATAGAAGACTTGATGGAGTTACTGTAAAGTCTACAGTATTAGAAAAATATTTAAAAAGACAAAATGAATTTAATATTAAAACAGTAGATGTAGATAACTGGCAGAAAAAGTGTATTAGAATAATAGCAAGAATATTAAAAAATTATATTAAATCAGATAAGATTATAATTTGCTCTTCATCAAGAGGAGCATATATTTTACTAAACTTTTTATATTATATAAATAACAAAAAGCCTGTATATTATTTTGTTGCAGGAGGAATGCTTGGAGACTGGTTTCAAGAAAAAAAGCTAAATATTAAAGTATATAAGAAGATAACTATGATGTATTGCGAATCGGAAGAGATGGTTGAAAAAATAAAAAAATGTGGAATTAATAGTGTGCAAAGAAAAAATAATTTTAGAAATATAATTAAAAGACCAAAGGTAAAAAATGTTGGAGATATTGTAAAATTTGTATTTTATTCAAGAGTTGTTAAGGAAAAGGGAATTGAAGAACTAATAAGAGAATTTAAAAGATTAAAAATTAAATGCAAAGATATAAGGTTAGATATTTATGGACAAGTGAATGAAGATTATTTAAAAAGTTTAAAAAATCAATTTGGTGAAGGAATATGCTATAGAGGATTAATAGAGCCAGATGGAGAAAGTGAATATGAGATTTTATCACAGTATGATGTATTTGTATTGCCAACTTATCATTGTGGAGAAGGGCTTCCAGGAGCACTAATAGATGCATATATTTCAGGTCTTGCAGTATTAGTATCTAATTGGAAGTTTGCTCATGAATTTGTAGATGATAATGAAGTAGGGCTTATACATGAATATAAAAACTTTGATGATTTATATAACAAAATGGAGTTTATTGTTAAAAACAAAGATGTGATTAACACATTCAAGAAAAATTCATTTAGAAAGGCTGATGAATTTTTTGTAGATAACGTTATGTATTCAATTAAACATGAACTTATTAATTAAATGTAGGAGGTATAAATGAAAGGTATTGTATTAGCAGGAGGACTTGGAACTCGATTATATCCTGCAACAAAAACCATATCAAAACAAATGATACCTATTTATGATAAACCTATGATTTATTATCCAATATCAATACTTATGTTAGCAGGTATAAGAGATATTTTAATAATTTCTGATTATAACAATATGAGTAATTTTAAAAAGCTTTTTAGAGATGGAAAACAGATAGGATTAAATATTAAATATAAAATTCAAGAACGACCAGAAGGGCTTGCTCAGGCATTCATTATTGGAGAAGATTTTATAAAAGATGATAAAGTAGCACTTATTTTAGGAGACAATATTTTTTATGGGCAAGGCTTTTCATCAGATCTTAAAATAGCATCTGAAATTCAAAGTGGGGCATGTATTTTTGCATATTATATGCAAAATCCTAGTAATTTTGGAGTTGTAGAGTTTGATGAGAACAATAATGTTATTTCACTGGAAGAAAAGCCTGAGCATCCTAAATCAAAGTTTATAGTTCCTGGATTATATTTTTATGATAATACTGTTATTGAAAAGGCTAGATCTCTTAAACCATCTGAAAGAAATGAATTAGAAATAACAGATTTAAATAAATTATATATGAAAGAAGGGACATTAAAAGTTCAAGTTTTAGGAAGAGGATTAGCCTGGCTGGATATGGGGACTCACAGATCACTGCTTCAAGCATCAAATTTTGTACAGGCAATAGAAGATGTGCAGGGAATTCATATTGCGTGTTTGGAAGAGATATCATATAGAAATGGATGGATAACTAAAGAGCAATTGTTGGAATTATCTTATCCATTAGCTAAAACAAGCTATGGAAAGTATTTAATTAATATAGCAGAAAATGAACATTAATAAAAAATAATTAGGTAATATAAGCATGAATAAATCGAAAAATTTAACAAGCAAAACAATTAATGGATTGATATGGAGTTTTTCTGAGTTAATAATGAATCAAGGATTTTCTGTTATAATACAAGTTATTTTAGCAAGGTTACTTCTTCCAGAAGATTTTGGCTTGATAGGCATGATTACAATATTTATATCTATATCTACATCAATAATTGACAGTGGACTTAGCAATGCTTTAATAAGGGAAGAAAAAATTAATGATAAAGAATGTTCAACAGTATTTTATTTCAATCTTATTATTTCAGTTTTAGTTTATATAATATTATTTTTAGTTGCTCCATATGTGGGACATTTTTTTAATGAAAATAGATTAATATATATACTTAGAATTTTAGCTGTAAATATAATAATTGATGCATTTGGAATTATTCAGAGGATATTATTAACAAGAAAGATAGATTTTAAAACTCAAACTAAAATAAGTATACTAGCATCTGTTATATCTGGAATAATTGGAATAATTGCTGCTAGAATGGGACTTGGAGTATGGAGTCTTATTATACGTGCAATTTTTATGAGTTTAATTCAGTCAATACTCCTTTTTGTTTATAATAAATGGATTCCGAGATTAGTATTTGATATATGTGATTTTAAAAAGCTTTTTAATTTTGGTTGGAAAATGCTTATTTCTAGCTTGATGGATACATTATATAGTAATTTATATTATATAATTATTGGAAAGTTTTTTTCAGTATTGGATTTGGGATATTATACGAATGCCTGCAAATTAAAAGATGCTGCAAGTAAATCAATGACAGGAGCTGTTCAAAAAGTGACTTATCCAGTACTAAGTCAATTGAATAATGATGATTCAGTTAGATTAAAAAATGGATATAAGAAAATATTAAAATGTACTGCATTTATTATTTTTCCAGTAATGATTGGCTTAGCCTCATCAGGAAAATTGTTAATAACAATAGTTTTAGGTGAAAAATGGATTGATTCAATTTTTTATTTTCAAATATTATGTTTTGAAGCTATGTTATATCCTCTTCATGTTATAAACTTAAATATTTTACAAGTTAAAGGCAGGAGTGATTTATTTTTAAAATTAGAAATAATAAAAAAGGGCCTTGGTTTACTACTTATAATAGCAGCATTGTATTTAAAGACCGGTATATATGGAATATTAGGAGTAGCAGTTATAGATTCATATATATCTTATTATATAAATTCATTTTATTCTAAATACTTAATAAATTACTCTTTTAAAGAGCAAGTAAGGGATCTTATGCCTAGTTTTGTTATGACATTTATCATGGGAATGGCTGTGTGCTTATTTGAACACTATATTTCATTACCAAATATATTAATGCTTGTAAGTCAAATTATGATAGGAATAATAATATATATTATTGAGGGATTAATTTTTAAAAGTGAGGAGTTAAATATTTTTCTGAATTTAATAATTAATGCAATTAAAAAATATAAGGAGACAGTAAAATGAAAATTGGGATAATGCAGCCATATTTATTTCCGTATATAGGATATTTTCAGCTTATAAAAAGTGTTGATAAGTTTGTTGTTTGTGATGATGTTCAGTATATAAAACAAGGCTGGATAAATAGAAATAGAATACTTATAAATGGACAGCCTAAATTGTTTGTATTTAGTTTAAAGAAAGGGCATCAAGCTCTTAAAATTAATGAAAGATATTTTGGTTCTAATTTTAAGAGTGAAAAAGATAAATTTTTAAAAACAATTAAATATTCATATAAAAGAGCACCTTACTATAATAAAGTAATTTCACTACTTTTAGATATTTTAAATTGTGATATTGATATTGATATAAGTAAGTATATTTGTAATTCATTAAAAATATTATGTGGAGTATTTAATATAAATACTAAATTTTTAATATCTTCTCAAATTACAAAAGATAATAAATTAAAGTGTCAAGATAAAGTGATAGATATAGTTAAGAAATTAGATGGAGATGTTTATATAAATAGCATTGGGGGAAAAAAGCTTTATTCAAAGGAAAATTTTAAAAATAATAATATAGATTTATTTTTTGTAAAAAATAATAATATTAGGTACAAGCAATATGAAGATGAATTTGTTCCAAACTTATCAATTATTGATGTTATGATGTTTAATTCTATTGAAAAAATTAAAGGAATGTTAAATGAATATATACTTGAATAAGTTGTTGATTTAAAAGGAGAATGGTATGAGGAAAGTTGGAATAATGCAACCATATTTTTTGCCTTATATAGGATATTTTCAGTTAATTAAGTCAGTAGATAAATTTGTTGTATATGATGATGTCAAATATATAAATAGAGGCTGGATAAATAAAAATAAGATGCTTATAAATAATAAAGAATCAATATTTTATTTGGGAGTTAAAAAAGATTTAGGAAATTTAAATATAAATGAAAGATATTTTTGTGATGATATAGAAAGACATATTTCAAAATTATTTAGGAGTATAGAAAGAGCCTATAAGAAAGCTCCAATGTTTAATACTGTAATGCCTATAATAGAGGACATTTTTAAATATGATATTAAAATAAATATAGCAGAATTTTTGGAAAACAGCTTAATTCATATATGTGATTATTTAAATATAGAGACTGAAATCATTGTATCATCTCAGATTAATAAAAATTGTACATTGAGAAGTCAGGATAAAATAATTGATATTGTCAAAGAATTAAAAGGTGATATTTATATTAATAGTATAGGAGGACAAAAATTATATTCAAAAGAAGTGTTTAGAAAAAATAATATAAAGCTGTATTTCCTTAATACAAAAAAAATATATTACAAACAATATAATGAAATATTTGTTCCAAATTTATCAATATTAGATATTATGATGTTTAATTCAAAGGAATCAATTAAGAAAATGCTCACTATGTATGAGCTTATATAAGTAATTTATGAAAAAGGAGCATAAATGAGAAAATTTGAAAATAAGATTCAAGTTACTAAAGCATTTTTACCGCCGATGAATGAATATATTAACGAGATAAAAAGTATATGGGAAGATAACTGGCTTACTAATAACGGAAAGATCCATGATAAATTACAAAGAGAACTGCAAAAATATTTAAAAGTCAAAAAAATAGCATTATTCACAAATGGACATTCAGCTATGGAAATAGCAATAAAATCATTGGATTTAAAAGGTGAAGTTATTACAACACCATTTACATTTGCTTCAACTACACATGCAATAGTAAATAATAACTTAACACCCAGGTTTTGCGATATAAAAATGGATGACTATACTATTGACGAAAATAAAATTGAGGCGCTTATAAATGAAAAAACGTGTGCAATAATACCAGTTCATGTATTTGGATGTCCATGCAATACAGAAAAAATAGAAAATATAGCTAAGAAATATAATTTAAAAGTAATATATGATGCTGCTCATGTATTTGGTGTTGAAGTAAATGGAAGAGGAATTGGAAGTTTTGGAGATATTTCAATGTGCTCAATGCATGCCACAAAAGTTTATAATACTATTGAAGGTGGATTATTAGCAACTTCTCAGTTGAATTTAAATAAAAAGTTTGAAATGATTAAGAACTTTGGAATTGTGGATGAAGAGCATGTTGAATCTATAGGGGTAAATGCTAAAATGAACGAATTTCAAGCGGCTATGGGAATAGTGAATTTGAGATACGTAGATAATGAAATGGATAATAGAAGAAAAATAACAAATGAATATAGGAATGGATTAGGAGAAATTAAAGGGATAAAATTATTAAAAGAAAAGAAAAATATAAAATATAATTACGCTTATTTTCCAATACTTATAGAAGAAAGTATTACTAAAATTACGCGAAATGAGTTATATGAGGAACTTAAAAAATATAATATATATACAAGAAAGTATTTTTATCCATTAACAACAGAATTTGACTGCTATAAAGGTGAATTTGATGATTCTAATATACCAAATGCAAAATATGTTGCAGATAGAATATTAACTCTTCCTTTATATGGTTCATTAAAAATAGAAGAAACAAGATTTATAATAAATGCTATAAGAGAAATATTAAAAAGAAAATAAAGTATATAAAAATAGTAAGCTAAAAAGTGTACGAGTTTTAGCTTATTATTTTAAAATCAAGTGCCATGAGGAGTATATAATGAAAAAATATATTTTCTTTACAGGAACATTATCTAATGTAGGAGGAGGGCAGATATATACAAGAAATAAGAAAAATTTTTTGGAGGAGAATGGATATGAAGTATATATTTTTTACGCTATTGAAGGAAAAAGGTATATACGAGAATTTTTAAATATTAATAATTATTATCCAGAATTATCATATTATCCTGCATATTTTAATAAGAAAAAAATTGAAGGCATTTTAGATAAAATGAAATTAAAATTAAACATAAAGAATGGTGATGAGATTATTATAGAATCCCATACGTATATATGTGCATGTTGGGCTGAATTACTAGCAAGTAAAACTAAAGGAAAACATTTCGCTTTTTTGCTTCAAGAGAATTTTAACATAAAAAATAATGATGTTTTAGAATTTTTTTATTTTAAATTATTAAGGAAAGAATTGGCTGGCATTTCAAAAGATTCACTGCCTATACTTTTTAAAAATCTTATAAATTTGAATAAAGATCAGTGTTATCATCTTGAAGCTGTATGTGAAAATTCAGTAGAAGATATAGATACAGATATATGTAAAAAAATAGATTTTGCTGCAGATTATCACATATGTACAGTTGGTAGATTAGAAAAAATATATGTAAAAACCATGTTAGAAGGAGTTGCAGAATTTTGCAATATTCATAAAGATAAAAAAGTTCAATTATTTTTAATTGGTGGAACAATGGATAATAATAGATTTAATAAGGTTCTAAAAATAGTAAAGGATATATCTAACTTAGATATATATGTTAGTGGATTTATTTATCCAATTCCTAGAAAGATTTTTAAATATATGGATGCGGCTATTGCGACAGCAGGATCAGTATTAACGTGCTCTAATGAAGGAGTTACAACTATAAGTATGAATGTTGTAAGTGGAATGCCTATAGGAATATATAATTACAATACAGTAGAAGATTCATATAGTAATGAAAATAATAATTTTACAGTATGTGGATTGTTAGAAAAAATATTAATTGATGGAGTAAATCAACGAATTATAAGTAGTATTGTAGATGAAGAAAACCAACATAATATAGAATTTCAGGAGCAGCTTAAATTTTTGAAAGAGTCTTTAAATGATAAAATTTATTTTGATACTTCAGAATTGTGTGAGTCAAATATAAAAAAGAGAATTTTCAGAATTTTAAAATTAAAAATAATTAATTATTTAAAAAGAGAGAAAATTTATATAGGAGCAGGTTATGAATGATATCCATACTCATATTTTACCAGGATTAGATGATGGATCACCTAATTTAAAAATTACATTTAACATGTTAAATGAAGCAGTAAATTGTGGAGTAAGTAAAATTGCAGCAACCCCTCATTATTATGTTGGATGTTATGAAAATGAGTATAAAAAAGTAAAATCCAGTGTGAAAATCTTAAATAAATTAATATATAATAAAGGATTAAACATTAAAGTATATCCAGGACAGGAAATTTATTATTCAAATAACATTATAACTCAGTATAAAAGTGGACATATTGGAACAATAAATGAAAGTCGATATATGCTTATAGAGTTTGATTTGGAAAATTTTGATGATACTATAATAAGAAATTTATATGAACTTCAGATTTTAGGCATTATTCCTATTATAGCACATCCAGAAAGATACTCTTATATAATTGATAATACTGCATTTATTAATAAATTTATACATGAAGGGTATTTATTTCAGCTTAATTCTGGAAGTTTAGAGGGAAAATTTGGATTAGATATAAAAAGGACTGCAAAAATTCTTTTAAATAATAATATATATAACTTTATAGGAAGTGATGCACATAATGATGGAAATAGAAAATTAAATATGGGTAAGGCTTTAAAGGTCATACAGAAAAGAAACAATATGTATTTAAGTATTCTTGAAGATAATAATGAAAAAGTGTTTAATAATGAAAAAGTAGTTTTTATAGGGAAAAAAATAAAAAAAATAAAATGGTTAATATTTTAACCATTTTATTTTTTTTAATTATAAATAAATTTATGAATCTTGTTTTTAGTGGCATTTTCATCAAATACATAATAATAAACTTCATTAATCAATTTACCTTCAGCATCCTCATTTTCAGGAAATCTTGCTTGAGTAATTCCATTACTTTTTAATGCATTTATATCCATGCAAATAGAAAGAATTTCTTTATTGCTGAGATTTGTATTTATTAATGGAAGAAGTTCGTTTAAAATATTTGGATAGTCTTTTAGGGAAAGTGTTTTTAGCTTTTCGAATATATGCTCTATTACTATTCTTTGCCTATGACTTCTTTCAAAATCTCCACCTTCAGTATATCTTATTCTTGAGTAGGCTAGAGCCTGAGTACCATCTATAGGTTGTGATCCGGAATTTTTGATGTTAGGTGAAGAAGTTCCGTTTAAGGAGTTTATTTGATTAATATATTGGTTAATATATTTTGTTTCATCATCAGTTAGATATAAAGAAATTCCACCTACAGAATCTATTATTTTAGGAAATGATGAAAAATTTACAGAAACAAATTTGCTTATATCTATATCAAAATTTTTATTTAATGTTTCTACAGCAAGAGAGGGACCTCCAAAGGCATAAGCGTGATTAATTTTGTCTTTTTTTTGTTTAGTAGGAATATTTACATATGAATCTCTTATTATAGAACTGAGCTTTATTTTATCATGTATGTTATCTATTGTAAGTATCATAATACAGTCAGAACGACAGAGTTCTCCATCTGTTCCATCTATTCCGAATATGGCTAAATTCTTTATATCAGTGTTTCTTGGAATTGTATTTTCTATATGAGAATCTGATGAATTTAATAAGTCTTCAGATTCTAGATTTATATTTGATTGTATATTATTGTTATCATCTGATGTTATTTTATTAATTTTGTTTAAGTAATTATTTATTGTTAGTGCACAAACAGAACAAATTCCTAGTATTAAAAAAAGTATTAGAATTAAAAAGTATTTTATATATTTCTTTTTATTATTAGTATTAATGTTCATCTTTTGATTATACTTATTATCTGACAATTTAGAACTCCTTATATTATTGTTTATAAAATTATATTCTGTAAATAGTAAAATATATGTGATTAAAATAAAAAATGTTATGTAGTCATATTTATATAATTATAAGAATATATATTAAATGTAAAGGAAAAAGTAATGTTAAATTTTTAGTATTAATTAATATAGTTATAAGGTCATAATAGGTATTACATAATATATAAGCTAGTTAGAGTATATTATGGTTAATATAAATGAAATTTTAGATGTTATATAGGCGTTTCAGTTATTTTAGATAGATCTTATATATGAATATTTAATTAAATATATTTTATTTATATAATATTTAGAATTGCCAATACCTTGTTATTGTATTCATAACAATTATAATAAACATACTAACTTTTACTATTAATAATTAAGAAAGCTGGTAGATATATGGGTGAGATAGTTGCAGGATATTTCAGTATTGTTTTTATTATTTTATGGTTCTTTCATTCTGCTCATAAAAAATGGTAAAACACTTCTGGTATAAAGGATTAATTGATGTTGTTGTTAATGGATGCTATAATTAGTAATATATAGAAATTAAATATTTTGATTAGTGTAAATAAATTGAAATTTGTTTGCAGAATTACATAAAATAACAAACATATATTAATTATAGTGAGAATATACATTAATTGTAGAAATAATTAATTTTTATATACTAATAATAGGAGGACATTTATAAATGGAGAGATCAGTATTAAAAAGTAACGCAAAGAATCAGTTAAAAGGTAAATGGGGAATTGCAGTTATAGCATTTCTTATTGGCATTATTATTTCAAGTATATTTGTTTCGATTGATAATTTTGTTGAATCAGGTAGTTTGAAAGTCATACTAAAGATATCGAATTGTTTTGTTACAGGAGCTATGTCTTATGGATTAAGTAATATTTCTTTAAATTTTGCTAATAATGATGAAGTTCAAATTAGTGATATTTTTGCAGGGTTTAATAGAAAGGTATATTTAAAAATATTAGGTTTAAGTTTATTAGTTAGCATTATAGTGATTATTGGTATAATCTTTTTCATAGTACCTGGCATTATATTAGCATTGAGATATTCACAGGTATATTTTATACTCATTGAAGACAATGATAAAGGTGTAATTGAGTGCATGAAGGAAAGTGCAGAAATGATGAAGGGACATAAATGGGAATTTTTTGTTCTTCAATTAAGTTTTATATTGTGGGTAATTTTATCAATTATTACATTTGGTATTGCATTATTGTGGGTAACTCCTTATATTAGTGTTACTTATGCAAATTATTATAAATCATTAAGTAATAATGAGTTATAAATAAAAAGTATTAAAGCTATTATAATAAATTAAAGAAGTAATGGATAAGGTGGATTTTCAGAGTGTTCTAAAAATTCGCCTTAATTTTATTGAAAATTTAATAAAAGCTAACTATAAAATATAATAGTAATTGCAGTTACAACAGGATTGTTTTTACATAAACATTGTTTAAAAAATGGTTCATTAGACACTTTCAACTTTATTTGAAAGTGTTTTCTATTGTATATAAAATTATTAAATTAATAAAAATTTTTAAAAATATAGCAAAATATTATAATTGGAATTATAATTAACTAGAATAATATTATTTTTAAGTAAATATTTAAGGGGGCAGAACATGAAAAAGATAAAGATAGCACTACTAGGATTGGGGAATGTTGGTCGTGGTGTATGGATGATATTAAATTCAAATAAAGAAGAAGTAAGTAAAAGATGTGGATATGAAGTTGAAATAGCTAAGGTTCTTGTAAGAAACAAAAATAAAAAGAGAGCAGTTAAAATTCCTGATAATATAATTACAACTGATTTTAATGAAATTCTTAATGATGACAGTATTAAAATTGTTGTTGAAGTTATGGGAGGAACGGAATCTGCTAGAGAATATATTCTTAAATGTATGGATAAGAAAAAACATATAGTTACTGCAAATAAAATGCTTCTTGCCACTGGAGGAGATGAATTATTTCAGAAGGCAGATGAATTGGGAATAATGTTTCAATATGAAGCAAGTGTAGCTGGTGGAATTCCAATAATTAAAGGAATAGATGAAAGTCTTACTGCTAATAAAATTGAAACTTTATATGGGATAGTAAATGGTACTACAAATTATATTTTAAGTAAGATGGAAACAGAAGGAGCAGCCTTTGATGATGTATTAAAAGAGGCACAAGAAAAAGGATATGCAGAAGCAAATCCAACTTCTGATATTGAAAGCTACGATGCACAATATAAGCTTGCAATACTTGCTTCATTAGCATTTGGTACTAAAATTGATGTTAAAAATGTATATAGAGAAGGTATAACTAAAATACAAGCTGTAGATATGAAATATGCAAGTGAATTAAAAATGGCTATAAAACTTTTGGCTATAGCAAAAGAAGTTAATGGAAAGGTTCAGCTTAGAGTGCATCCAACAATGATTCCAAAGAAGCATCCTTTAGCTAATGTGTATGATTCATATAATGCTGTATTTATTAAAGGAAATGCTGTAGGGGATTTGATGTTTTATGGAAGAGGGGCAGGAGATCTTCCTACAGGAAGTGCAGTTGTAAGTGATATAGTATCTATTGTAAGAAGTAATGTTAATACAGAAAATGAAAATCCAGTAGTTAAAAATAACCTATGGAAAAGAGAAATTGTTGATATAAGTACTATTGAAAGTAAATATTATTTAAGAGCTACAGTTTTAGATAAACCTGGTGTGTTAAGCCAGATAACAGCTCTTCTTGGTAAGAATAATGTAAGTTTACGTTCAGTAATTCAAAAAGGTGAAGAAGAAGATGGGTTTGTAACAATTGTACTTGTAACTCATAAAACTTATGAAAAACAGTTTATGGATTCAATAAGGGAAATAAAGAAGCTTAATGGAGTTAAAGAAATAGATAATATAATAAGAATTGAAGATTTTAAAGAAAAATAGCATATTAATTATATTAAATAGGTCATACTGAATTTGTATGACCTATTTAATTTAAAAAATATGTGTTAAAAATAGATTAATAACATAATTTGTTATTATATTTAGTTATAGTAGAGAGGGAAGGATTAAATATGAAAATTTTAAATATAGCTCATAGGGGATATAGTGGAAAGTTTGATGAAAATACAATGATTGCATTTAAAAAAGCAATAGAATATGGTGCAGATGGAATAGAAACTGACGTACAGCTTTCAAAGGATGGAATCCCAGTAATTATGCATGATGAAACATTAGATAGGACAACTGATGGATATGGATTTTTAAAGGATTATACTTTTGAAGAACTAAAAAAATTTAGAACTAAAAGTGTAGGAAGTGTAGTTGCTAGAAAAGAAAAATATGAAGAAAACTATACTAAGGAAGAAATAGATTATTTTAAGAATAGTGAAGGTGAAGAAATTCCATCATTAAGAGAATTATTTAAACTTGTGGTATCATCAAATCTTAAAATACTTAATTTAGAGTTGAAGAATAGCATTTTTGAATATGAGGGAATGGAAGAAAAAGTTTTAGATATGATAAATGAATTTGGATTGAAAGATAAAATTATAATATCTTCATTTAATCATATGAGTCTTGTGAAAATAAGAAAGATGGATAAAAATATAATTCTAGGAGCGCTTACAGATTCTACATTAGCCAATGTACCTAAATATTTGAATTATATAGGTGTTCAATGTTATCATCCATTTTTTCCAAGTATATTGAACAAAAAATATAATAAGCGAATAAGAGAGGCAGGAATAAAAATAAATCCTTATACAGTGAATACTGAAGAAGAAATAAAAAGTGTAATAGAGGCTGGTGCAGATAGTATTATTACTAATGAAGTAGAATTATTAAATTTTTATATGAATTGTTAAAACCTGATTGACAACAATTTCCTTTTGTGGAATGATTAAGTTAAAAAATGGTTGTTTAATCAATGTACTAGAAATTGAAGTAATGAGGAGTAAGTATAAATAATTTATTAAGATAGTTTTTTGGTTATTTACAGTGTATAGGGAATTGATAAGATATAAATGTTGATAAACGCTGGTACTTAGCTTTTTGCATATAATAAGGAGGGGTAATATGTATGATGTGGTAATAATTGGGGCGGGAGTAATAGGAAGTTCAATATTTAGAGAATTGACTAAATACAATTTAAAAGTAGCTATATTAGAAAAAGAAAGAGATGTATCAATGGGGACAAGCAAAGCTAACTCAGCTATAGTTCATGCAGGTTATGATCCAAAACATGGAACACTTATGGCAAAATATAATGTAAAAGGCAATGAAATGTTTGAAGATATATGTAGGGAATTGAATGTGCCTTTTAAGAGGAATGGCTCTCTTGTAATTGGATTTGATGATAACGATATGAAAACAATAGAATATCTTTATAACAATGGGAATAAAAATGGCGTAATAGGTTTGAAGATTCTAAGTAGAGATGAAGTGTTGGAAATGGAACCTAATTTAAATCAAGAAATAAAAGGGGGATTATTTGCACCAACTGGAGGAATTGTAGGACCATTTGAATTTACAATTGCTTTAGTGGAGAATGGTGTACAAAATGGCGGTGAAATAAAACTTGATAAAGAAGTAATTAAAATTGAAAAAGATGATAACTTCAAAATATTTTTAAAAGATGGAGAAGTTGTTGAAAGTAGATTTTTAATAAATGCAGCAGGAGTGTATGCAGATAAAATTCATAATATGATTTGTCAGGAAAGCTTTAAGATAAATCCCATAAGTGGAGAATATTTTGTACTTGATAAAAGTCAAGGGGCTGTAGTGGAACATATAATATTCCAATGTCCATCAAAATTTGGAAAAGGTGTATTAGTAACGCCTACAGTCAATGGAAATCTTCTTGTAGGACCAGATGCTATTAATATAGATGATAAAGAAGACTTAGGAACAACTGGAGAAGGTCTTAATGCAGTAAAAGAATCTTTGTTGAGAATAACTAAAAAAATTAATTTTGGAGATACGATTAGAAATTTTGCAGGTCTTAGGGCTCAGCCTAGTACAGGAGATTTTATAGTAGAAGAAAATAATAAAGTAAAAAGATTTATAGATGTTGCGGGGATGAAATCTCCAGGCTTGTCTTCAGCACCAGCTATTGCTGTAGATGTTATTGAAATTCTTAAAAATGCTGGTTGTAAACTAGAAAAGAATTCTAACTTTAATGGAAAAAGAGAACAAATTAAGTTTATGGAATTATCAAATAGTGAAAAAGCTAAATTAATAAAGAAAAATCCTCAGTATGGAAGAATAATATGTAGATGTGAAAATATAACAGAAGGTGAAATAGTAGATGCAATTCATAGGAGCTTTGGAGTTCTTTCGATAGATGGAATAAAGAGAAGATGCAGACCGGGAATGGGAAGATGCCAAGGTGGATTCTGTGGACCAAGAGTGCAGGAAATAATAGCAAGAGAATATAATATTCCTTTTGATGATGTAGTTCTTGATAAGAGTGGTTCATATATATTATTTGGAAAAACAAAATAGTAGGAAATAAAGTTGAAATATAGTAATGGAAGGGAGGATATCAGTAGAGTTGATGGAGAAATTCAATTGAGAATATTTGAGACACATTTGACAAATTTTTATTATTTAAAGACTGCAGAATAAAGCAATTTCAAAATCATCATTATAGCTGATAAAAATGAAGATGAATGTGAGGGATTATGAATTAATAGTAGTTGGTGGAGGTCCTGCTGGACTTGCAGCTGCCTATGAAGCATATAAAAATGGAGTAAAGAATATATTGATTTTAGAAAGAGATAAGGAATTAGGCGGAATATTAAATCAATGTATTCACAATGGATTTGGTATTCATACATTTAAGGAAGAATTAACAGGACCAGAATATGCAGATAGATTTATAAAAATGGTAAATAACACAAACATTGAAGTAAAATTAGACACTATGGTATTAGATATAGAAAAAGATAAAACTGTACATGCTATAAATAGTAAAGAAGGCTATATGGAATTAAAAACCAAAGCAATAATATTAGCAATGGGTTGCAGAGAAAGGACAAGAGGTGCTATAAATATTCCAGGAGACAGACCAGCAGGAGTATTTACAGCTGGAACAGCTCAAAGGTATATAAATGTAGAGGGATATATGCCTGGGAAAAAGGTGCTTATATTAGGATCAGGTGATATTGGACTTATAATGGCAAGGAGAATGACTCTTGAAGGGGCAGAAGTAAAAGCTGTAGTTGAATTATGTCCATACTCTAATGGATTAAAAAGAAACATAGTACAATGCTTAAATGATTATGATATTCCACTATATTTATCATATACAGTAGTTGATATAGTAGGTAAGGAAAGAGTAGAAAAAGTAATAATTGCAAAAGTTGATGAAAATAAACGTTATATAAAGGGTACAGAAATAGAATTTAATGTTGATACATTATTATTATCAGTAGGACTTATTCCGGAAAATGAACTTTCTCATAATGTAGGACTTGAACTTGATAAAAGAACAAATGGATTAAAAGTAAGTGAAAGTATGGAAACATCGGCA
Source organism: Clostridium butyricum (assembly GCA_015058525.1). Lineage (GTDB taxonomy): Bacteria > Bacillota > Clostridia > Clostridiales > Clostridiaceae > Clostridium > Clostridium butyricum_A. Next base: position 28,316 of record SVCE01000014.1, on the reverse strand, counting down.
GAAGGAATATTTGCATGTGGGAATGTAGTTCATGTACATGATCTTGTAGATTTTGTTACTGAAGAATCTAAAAATGCAGGTGAATCTGCAGCTAAATATATTAAAGGACAACTTAATAGAGAGCATTATGTAAATATAGTAAATGGAGCAAATATAAATTATACTTTGCCTCAAAGATTGAATATAGATGCAGTATCAGATAAATTAACTATATTTATGAGAGTAAATAATATTTATCATAATAAAGTACTTGTAGTTAGATGTGGTAAAGAGGTAATAGCTAAGTTTAAGAGAGAATATTTAGCACCATCAGAAATGGAAAAAGTAATTTTGCCAAAAAAAATACTTAATAAGATTAATGGAAATATTACTATTTCACTTGAAGATAACATGCAATAATTATAAGTAGCAGCTAATATAGGAGGATAATATGGAAAAGGAATTAATTTGTATATGCTGTCCTAATGGGTGTCATTTAAAAGTAGATATAGATAATAGGGAAATTAGAGGAAATAAGTGTAAGAGAGGAGAGGAGTATGGAATTAGTGAAGTGACTCATCCTGTAAGAGTAATAACATCAACAGTAAAAGTTGAAAATGGATCATTTCCAGTAATTCCAGTAAAGACAAAAGGATATATTCCAAAAGAATTGAATTTTAAGTGTATGGAGGAAATTAATAAGATTACAATAAAAGCACCTGTTGAAATTGGTGATGTGATAATAAAAAACGTATTAGATACAGGGGTAGATATTGTGGCTACTAAAAGTATTGACTTGGTAAAATAATGTAATGTCATTTTTATATAATAATTTTTGAAGTTGTAGATGGTATAATGTTATTTATAAATAAAAGTGTTGATCATTTTAAAAACAGAAATAAAATAATAAATGTCAAAAAAATTAGAAATCTTCTGAAAATTGTTTAAAAATATAAAAATAAAGTATTGTAATTGTTTTAATTTGATGATATACTAAAAATGTTCCAAAGGAACAAAAAAATATTAAAAACAAGATTTAATTATATTAAGATTTCTCCTTATGGGAAAGTATTAGTTAACTAAGTCTTTGTATTTGGAGGAATTGTAAAATGGAAGATAAGACTATTGTATGTAAAGATTGTGGAAAAGAATTCGTATTCACAGTAGGAGAACAAGAATTCTATAAAGAAAAAGGATTTGAAAATGATCCAGTTAGATGTCCAGATTGTAGAAGAGCAAGAAAACAACAAAGAAATAACAATAAATAATTAAAATTGTTAGCAAAGCTATAAAAGGTTACTTTTATAGCTTTTATTTTATATTTAGTAATAAATTCTTTAATTTTTTCACATCAATAAAAACTCTAATAATAGCATTTCAATACTACACATATAAATGATTCATATATTTTTTATTATTATTTCAATGATATTTTTTACATATTCACAGTTAGTTATAAAATGTATAAATTGATATATGTATATTAAATTTAATAAATAAAATTGCAACAAAAATAAAGAGAAAAACAGACAAAATAATAAAATAATTGATATACAAATATTGAACTTCAAATTGAAGTTTAAAACAATATGAAGAAAAATATAGAGATATATATAAATAGAAACGTTGATAATAAATAATTTCAGTTGTAAAATAAAGTAAATAATTACAAAAAGAGGAGGTTGTAAAATGAAAGAAAACCTTGTGAGGAAACTAAAAAAAAAGGTTAGCGAATGTACTGACAAAAGTATCAATAGACAAAATAAGAAGTTAATTGTGGACAAGATATTAGCATATAGTCCAGAATTATTAGAAGGTATTGAAAAATATAAAGATGCAAACAGAAACTTTATGTTAGTAATGTTTTTTAGTATTATATTAATAAGTTTTCCACTTATATCTATGCCATGTTGTATAGCTTCAGTGGTATTTTTAATTAAGATGTTACAATTTATTAAATATAGAAATATTAACTCTATTGTTAATATATTAGGAAAAGATCTTGCATATAAAGGAATTTATGATAAAGGAAAGATACAAGGTCTTATTGAAGACTTTAAAGATAAATATGGTGAAGATGTTGTGGAATATGAAAAATTAGTTTATATGGTAGATAAGTATGAAACGTTTATTACAAAAATTGAATACTTAATAACTAAAATGAAAACATACAAGCCAACAAGTGTGGTAGAGGAACCGGCAAAATGTAATATAGAACAAAATAATTCTAATAATGATGGATATTTCAAAAATAAAGTAAAGGATTACTGCAAAGATATAAATGGCAAATTTTCTTTTGTTTACAAAAATGAAGATGGTGAAATAAAGAAAATTAACAGAGCCATAGAATTTTTTGATAATGAAAATAAAGATGGAGAAAAAACTGATGCAGTTGTGTTAAAGAGTAATAGACATGGAAAAGACGATAAACTTACGGTTTATCTATATAAGAAATCATCAGATTTGCAACAAAATAATGCTTTATAAATTAAATTTAAATAATTAATTAAGATGCTGAAAAAACTTCTATTATAGTTAAGTATTTTATTATACTAATAATTAATAGGAGTTGTTTTTTTGCAAAATATATAATAAAATCATATAAGTGAATTTTATAATGTATATAACTGTGTTATAAAATGTTGTATATTGATACAACCAATAAGTTTTGATAAATATTTGTATTTATACATATAAAATAAATAAATTAAGTTATATTTAAGTAACTTATTTAATGGAGGATAATATGAAAGATGTAATGATTATAGGTATTGCTGGTGGAAGTGGTTCAGGTAAGACTACAATAGCTCAAAAGATTAAAGATGTTTTTGGCGAAGAAATTGTTATTCTTTGTCATGATTATTATTATAAATCTAATAATGGAATTTCTTTAGAAGAAAGAAAAAAACTTAATTATGATCACCCAAATTCTTTTGATACAGATCTTTTAATTAGTCAACTTAAAACTTTAAAAGAAGGAAAAACTATAAAGCATCCCGTTTATTCTTTTGTTGAACATACAAGATTAGAAGAAACAGTTGAAGTTAAGCCTGCAAAAGTAATTCTTGTTGAAGGTATATTAATATTTGAAAATAGAGAATTATGTGATTTAATGGATATTAAAGTATTTGTAGATACAGATTCTGATGTAAGAATAATAAGAAGATTATTAAGAGATGTTCAGGAAAGAGGAAGAGATCTTGATTCTGTAGTTACTCAATATCTAGGAACAGTTAAGCCTATGCATGAAGAGTTTGTTGAGCCAAGCAAAAAAAGAGCAGATATAATAATTCCAGAAGGTGGAGCTAATGATGTTGCATTAAATATGCTTCTTCAAAAAATTAGATGTTTCATATTAGAACATTAAAATATTTATACATAAAAAAGTCATGGAATTTCATGACTTTTTTTTATTAAAAGATAAATTAAAATAGAAAAGAAATTATTATTCATTCTTAAAAGCATTGGTAATTTTTTTATTAATAAACTATAATTAAAATATGAGTGTATTACACAAACTACATTATAGTAAAAATTAAAAGAGGTTGTTTTATGAAAATTGAATGGAATAATAAATATACTACAATTGCCGCATATGTGTTTATAGTAGCATGTGCTATAATATTATTTTATTTGTCATTATCTCAAATTGGGATAGTATTAAGTAAAATAAGTGGTGTAATAGGAATACTTCAGCCATTTATAATGGGATTTGCTATTGCATACATATTAAATTTTGTACTTAAGTTTTTTGAAATTAAAGTTATTAATGATTCTGTTTGTGAGAAGATTAGATTAAAAAGTAAAGGTAGAAGGGTAATTTCTATATTTATTACATATATTGTTACATTTTTGATAATATACCTATTTATAATATTCGTTTTACCTCAACTGGTTGATAGTATAATAGGTCTTGTTAATGATATACCTATGTATATAAATGAAACTACTAAATTTATAAATGATACATTGAACAATTTGAATATTGGAAAAGAATATATGGTGTTGATTAATGATAATTTTAATAAGTTTATAGAATATATAATTAAGTTTGCTTCAAATTTGCTTCCTGTATTAGGAACAGCAATTACAAGTATAGCAGCTAGTATATGGAATATAATATTAGGTCTTATTATATCTATTTACTTATTAATAGATAAAGAAAGATTTTGTGCGTTGAGCAAAAAGATAGTATATGCTATTCTTCCAAGTTTTGCAGCAGAAAAAACTATAGAAATTACTCATAGAAGTAATATGACTTTTGGTAAATTTCTAGTGGGAAAAATAGTGGATTCATGTATAATAGGAGTTTTGACTTTCCTTATATTAACTGTGTGTAAAATGCCATATACAATACTTATTTCAGTAATTGTAGGCATAACTAATATAATTCCATTTTTTGGGCCATTTATAGGTGCTATACCATCATTTATAATTATTTTATTCTTGTCTCCTATGAAAGCCGTATGGTTTCTTGTGATAATACTTTTTATACAGCAGCTTGATGGTAATCTTATAGGACCAAAGATTTTAGGAGATTCAATTGGGATTTCAGCATTTTGGATTCTTTTTGCAATACTTGTTGCAGGAAAGTTCCTTGGTATTGTAGGAATGATAATAGGAGTGCCACTGTTTGCTGTGGTTTATTCACTACTAAAAGAAGTTGTAGAAGGAAGATTAAGAAAAAAGGGACTTGGAATCGATACTAAGGATTATTATTAATGAATTGACTATTATTAAGAAAAACAGGGGTTGAAACTATGAATTTAGAATTAACAGTTTATGAGCTTGGAAAGTTATTGAAAACAATAGGGGAAAAAGGCCAATTAGACATACTAATTAAATCAAATTTAAGTGGTGGATGGATGACTATTACAGGACCTGTATCTATAGTGAAAGTGCCATCTGAAGCGGCATGTAAATGTGGTGGTGGTAAGGATAATATTATTGATTTAAGCATTAATAACAAAGATAAAGAAAGTATACCTGTAAAAATTACAGGATTAAATAATAAAAAATTTTCTGTAAATATTGCACCTACAAAATATAAGGAATTAATGCCTAATAATTTATCATTAAACTTGCTTAAAACAAATAATAATGTTACAAAATTAAGAATTGATGAAAATATTATTTTTACAATAAAAGATAGTGTAGAAAACATTGAAAAACTAGTTCAAAATAAAAAGCATCTTTAAAGTAAGATGCTTTTTATTTTGAATTTTTATTAATAATTGTATATCAACAAATAATAGTTATTATATTTTTACCATTTTACCTATAGGAAATATATTTGTAGTGGTACAGCAGAATGCACAAGATTATTATATAATTTTAAGAAGCTTTTTTATTTATATAGTATATTTTAATCAATTTAATTGTATACATAATAGAAAAGGATAGTTTGCATACATTTTACTTTATAACATCAAAAAATGGAAAAGTAAGAAAAAATATAAAGGGGATCGAGAAATATATGAACAGTAAATATGAGTTGCTGTATGGAAACACAAATAAGGTACTAAAAATTAATGCTCAGAAGGGAGAGTGTTATATAGTTGAAGCTGGTGCTATGGTTGCCATGAGTAATGTTTTTAAAATTAAATCAAAAACTGGAGGATTGGGAAAAACTATAGGAAGGCTCTTTTCTGGAGAAAGTTTATTTGTTCAGAGGTTTTTTGCAGAAAGTCAGGGAGAATTATTACTTGCACCAGAATATTCAGGTGATATAGAAATAATAGATATGGATGGAACTAAAAATTATAGGCTTGGACGGTCAAGCTTTTTAGCTTCAACTTCAGAAATAGAAATAAATACAAAATCAGGAGGGCTTAATGGATTATTATCAGGTGAAGGATTAATTCAAATGGAAGCAAGCGGTGAGGGTACTTTATTTATAAGTGCTTATGGAGCAATACACAAAAAATTTCTTTCTACTGATGAAGAATATATAGTGGATACAAATCATTTAGTTTTATGGGATAGCAGGATGAGTTACACTATAGAAACTGCATCTGGTTTATTTACTTCTATAACAGGAGGGGAAGGTATAGTATGTAAATTTAAGGGACCTGGTGAAGTGTGGATACAAACTAGAAATCCTTTATTTAATTGTAGAAACCAGTTAAATCAATAATTTTAAGGAATTTAAAAGAAAACGGCAAAAATAATATGCTTTTTATTTTGTACAAATTGTTTAAATTAGAAATGTAATAAGCTAATAAATATAATTGTTTGATAAATAAAATTTTCTTAATATATTAAGTAAAGTTTGCCAAATGGAAATATTATGAAAAAATAATAGTAAAATTGATAATATGTTAAACAACTTTTGAAAAATAACTTAACTTTTCTTAAGCTTTTCAAATTTTTAACGAAAATAAAGTGATCTACAAATGATTAATAATTCTATAAAATAGTTGGAGGATTAGAAAAATGAAATCAAAGCGATTAAAGATATTTTCTTTAGTTTTAGCAGGCTTAATAATGCAGGGAACTTGTGTAAGTTTTGCAGAATCAGGTTCAAATGGATATACTAAGGAGGAACTAGATAATATTCAACCAGGTTGGTCTTGGAAAGACAAAGATAAGAGTGATTATAGAGTGAATTCATTTAAGAATACATTCTCAAGTAAACAATCGCCAACTAAGGAAGATGATAATGATATTAGCGATGGACAAACAACAGCATCATTTGATCAGATTGGACCAATAACTCAAAATGCAGTTGAAAATACATGGGGGAATAGAGGACTATATTGGGCTAGAATGGCAGATAAAACATGGATGCTGCTTGAAAATGGAGTGCCTCAAACAGGTTGGAAATTGGTAAATGGAAAGTGGTATTATATGAATTCCAATGGAATTATGCAAACTGGATGGATTAATGATGTTGGAACATGGTATTATTTATATGAAAACGGAGAAATGGCTGCCAATACTTATGTAGATAGATATTATTTAGGATCTAATGGGGCTATGGTTTGGTAATATTTTAGTTTAAATAAAGTTAAGATGATTCAACTTTACTTTGTACAGTAGATAGGATTTTAGTGAAAAACAAATCCATCTACTGTTTTTTTTATAATTAGTTGTTAATGATAAAAAATGTTTATATTTAACGGGATTTAAGATAAATGACAAATTAATTGTTATCATTATACAATGCAGAATTTACTGTGAAATAAAAATAAATTTTATTTAATATTAGAGGTAATAGCAAAATGATAAATATGTATAAATTAAAAAAAATCATGGTAGGTATTTACAAAAATAGAAAACGGTGATAATATATGTGTATAGATGATATATACACTTATACATGGAGGTGCACAGTTGGACATTTTAATTAGTAATGATTCACCAGTTAAATTATATGAGCAAATAGAAAATCAAATTAAAAATGAGATTTTAAATGGTCATTTAAAATGTGGTGAAATGCTTCCTTCAATTAGAATGCTTGCAAAGGAATTGAGAGTAAGCATAATAACAACAAAAAGAGCTTATGAAGAACTTGAAAAAGAAGGATTTATTGAGACAGTAGTAGGTAAAGGATCTTTTGTTTCTGGTGCAAATTCAGAAAGACTTAAGGAAGCAGCAATGGCAGAAATGGAAAGTAGACTTGAAGAAGTGATAGTTACAGCTAAGTCATTAGGGCTAGGACTGGATGAATGTGTTGAGATTTTTAAGGAAATATATGAGGAGGTTTAAATAAAAATGGAAGCTATTGAATTAAAAAATTTAAAAAAGAATTATAAAAATTTTTCACTTGATATAGAAAATTTAAAAGTTAAGACTGGATTTATAACAGGGTTTATAGGACCAAATGGAAGCGGCAAAACAACTACAATAAAATCTATAATGGGTATGATAAAGCCTAATTATGGTGAAATTATGGTTCTTGGAAAAAACATTTTTAATAATGGAAATATTAAAAATGATATTGGATATGTTGGTGATATTTCGGGATTTTTACAGGAGAATAAATTAAAACATATAAAGAATAGTATCTGTGGGTTTTATTCTAATTGGGATGAAAAGTTGTATAGAAAATATATGAACCAATTTGAACTGAATGAAAATATGGAATTTAAGAAACTATCAAAAGGGAAACAGAAACAGTTTCAGCTTGTTATGGCATTTTCCCATCATCCTAAAATATTAATTATGGATGAACCTACAGCAAATCTTGATCCTGTTGTAAGAAATGAAATATTAGAAATTATAAGTAACAATATGGCTAATGAAGAAATTACAGTGTTTTATTCATCACACATAACAACAGATATTGAAAAGTATGCAGATTACATTGTTTGTATATACAATGGAAAGATATTTTTACAAGGTGAAAAAGATGAAATATTAGAAAATCATATATTAGTTAAGTTTAAGAAAGATTTATATAATGTAGACATAAAAAAACAATTTATTTCACTAAAAGAAAATGCTTTTGGATATGAAGGACTTATGAATAATAAACACAAGGCTTATGAAATTTTTGGAAATGAAGCGATTTATGAAAAATGTTCATTAGATGATATTTTAATTTATTATGTAAGATAAGGAGTGTAAGGAATATGAAAAATATGATTAATTTAATTAAGCTTCACTATACTTCGGTTTTAGTATTAAAAAAATCTACTATTATTGCGGTTGCACTTTCAATTTTTATTATAATAATAAATAAGAATGTTTCCATGCTTCCATTTGGAGCAGCAATTGTTCTGATGCTTCTAAATTATAGTACACTTGCATATGAAGATAATAGTAAATTTAATTATATGATATACTCTCTTCCCATAAAACCTAAGGAATTTGTATTGTCTAAATATATTTATGGAGTAATAAATGTTTTTGTATGTATATTACTTGTTAATTTAATTTATATAGGCTTAAAACTCTTTAATATGATTGATTCTGAGATTGTAAGTTTAGGAATATTAAATCTTTCTATAATGTCAATTGGTTTTTTTATAGTTTCAATAGTATTTCCAATAGCATTTGTCGTTGGATTTAATAAAGCAAGAGTGATTATAGTATTATTAGGTTTATTATTATTAGGTTTTTCGAATATATTAACTATTCTCCCTAATGTATTTAATTTAATTGTTAATATGTCAATTGAAAGGTTAGAGTTAATATTTATAATTGTAAGTATAATACTAACTACAATTTCATATTTTATATGCTCAAATTTATATAGCAAAAAAGATATTGAGTAATATATATATATATATATATATATATATATATAGTATTTTTATAAAAACTGTCTTATGGACAGTTTTTTTTGTGTCATAAATGAGTGTATAAACATATGTTGTAATGTAAAGAGAAACTAATATATATGATTGACAAAAAAATAACAATAAATGAAATAGGAATATAAATTGAATTTTAATAATAGAATAAACTGGGGGGATAATATGCTTGATAATTTAAGAATTAAACTTGTTAAAATAGCAAAAGATGCTGAAAAATTTGGATTATGTAAAGAAAAGACGGGAAATTTTAGCATAAAGGATAAGAGTACGGGATATATTTTAATTACTCCTTCGCAGATAAGTAGGAAAGATTTAAAACCAGAAAATATATGTATACTTGACATTGAAGGAAATGAAATCGAAGTTCAAAAAGGAATAAAACCAAGTAGAGAAAAGATGCTTCATTTAGAAATATATAAAAATAAGAAAAATATACGAGCTGTTATGTATACTCATTCTCTTTATGCTACAGTTTTTGCAGTAGCTAATAAAGTTATCCCTCCAATAGTATCAGATTCAAGGCATTATGGAGGATATATATATGTTGCACCATATGAAAAAGCACAGACTATAGAACTTGCTAAAAGCGTCATAGAACCGTTGAGTAAAAATGATGCATGTTTATTAGAACGTCATGGGGTTGTAATAATAAGTGATAAGATAGATGATGTAGTAATAAAAGCTAGATATGTGGAGGACGTAGCTGAAATATATTATAAGGTTCTTGTGTTAAATCAGTTTAAGGAACCTCTGAGAATAAATTCTGATGAACTTAAAGATGGCATTAGGAAGTAATTTTTATGTATGTAAAATAAAATATTATAAAAGTGATAATTTTGTGTTAAAATAGTAATGCTATTAGTGGATAAATTTAGTTTAAACACTAAAAATAATATAAATAGAGTTGGAGGATATTATGAAAATAGCGTTACCTAAAAATGAAAATGAAATTAATCAACATTTTGGAAAAAGCAGAAGTTTTGAAATAATAACTATTGAAGATAATAAGATTTTAGAAAAAAAGGAAATTAATTCTGAATCTTTACAGCATAATCATGGTGGATTAGCAACGTTATTAAAAGAAGAAGGAGTATCAGTCGTAATTACTGGAGGTATAGGTCAAGGAGCAATAGATGGTCTTAAGAGTCAAAATCTTGATGTTATAAGAGGTGCTTCTGGTAGTATAGATGATATTGTAGCTTCTTATATAAGTGGTGAATTAGTAGATAAGAATATTGTATGTAGTCACGATCATCACCATGATCACAAAACTCATATGACAATTAAAATGCCAAATATGAAATAATATGTACTGTTTAAAACGAATGATTAAGTAAAATAATTTCATTCGTTTTTATTTTTTTGAGTATATTTTTAAATAATGAAATGATTTTTGAAGTGATTTAAAAATTAAAATAGAAACATTCATAATGGAAATATATTTATTTTTTAAGATAAAGTATTATATTTATAAGTGTTAATTAAATAACAATCAGATTGAAATTGATAAGCGGCAGAATAGACTTTAAGTAAATATTAATTTATAAGGAGATTTTCATGAAAGTAATCGATTCTAAAAATGCTGTTAAATTAATAAAATCAGGTGATACTCTTGCTGTTTCAGGATTTGCAGCTGTAGCTGTTCCAGAATGTCTTTTAAAGGAATTGGGAGAAAGGTTTTTAAATGAAGATAATCCAAGAGATATTACGCTTATGTTTGCTGCAGGTCAAGGAGATGGAAAGGACAAAGGGCTTAATCATATTGCTTATGAAGGACTTATAAAAAAGATAGTTGGAGCACATTTTAATCTTGCTCCTAAACTAGGAAATTTAATACTTAATAATAAAGTACAGGCTTATAATTTTCCTCAAGGTGTAATGTGTAATATATTTAGAGATACTGCTAGAAAAGCTGGATATACTTTAAGCAGGATTGGTCTTGGAACATTTGTAGACCCTAGAAATGAAGGGGGAAAAGCAAATGATATAACTAAAGATGATTATGTGAAACTAATAAATATAAATGATGAAGAGTTTCTTCTGTTTAAGAATGTAAATATTGATGTTGCATTTATAAAGGGAACATTTTGTGATAAAAGTGGTAATATATCAATGGAAAAGGAAGCAACTTATTCAGAAGCGTTTCTTATAGCTCAAGCAGTTAAAAACTGTGGAGGAATTGTAATTGTTCAAGTAGATGATATTTTAGAAGATCAGAAGGTATCATGTCAGAAAGTTAAGATACCAGGAATATATGTTGATTATGTAGTAAAAGTTGAAAAGAAAAATGAAAAGGCTCAAATTTTAGGAACTGAATGTGAATTAGGTTTATGTGGAGCACAAAAAATAAAATATAGTAAATCAAAGACAACAAAAACTAAAGAAAATATCATTAATATAAAAGAAAAATTAAATGCTAGACAAATTATAGGTAAAAGAGCATTTTTGGAATTAAGAAAAAATGAGATTGTAAACATTGGTATAGGGGTTCCAGAAGAGGTTTCAAAAGAAGCGGATAGAAAGAAATTTAATGAATTCATTACTCTTACTGTAGAGCCAGGAGCTATAGGTGGAGTTCCTCAAAGTGGAATTAGATTTGGTTCATCATATAATCCTGAATGTATAATAGATCAGGTGTCACAATTTGACTTTTATGATGGCGGAGGTCTTGATATAAGTTTTTTAGGAATGGCACAGTGTGATAAATATGGAAACATAAATGTAAGCAGGTTTGCAAGCAAAATACCAGGATGCGGTGGATTTATAAACATTACACAAAATTCAAAGAGAGTTGTTTTTTGTGGAACATTTACTGCTGGAGGATTAGTTATAAATGTAGAACATGGAAAACTTGAAATTTTAAATGAAGGAAAGAATAAAAAATTCGTGAATCAAGTGTCTCAAATAACATTTAGCGGAAAATATGCAGCAGAAAATAGTAAAGATGTCTTATATGTAACTGAAAGATGTGTATTTAAATTATTTAAAGATGGATTACATTTGATTGAAATTGCACCAGGTATTGATTTGGAAAACAATATAATTGAATTGATGGATTTTAAACCTATAATTGACAATGAGTTAAGGATTATGGATGAATCTTGTTTTTTATTAAATTGAATTTTTTGTAGAATTTCTAATAAGATCAAAGAATTTAAACTGTTATACTAATTGATTATAGTATAAAAATAATATATAACTAAATGTGAAATTATTTTTTGATAATAGGAGGAAAATAAATGAAATTACTTACTAAGGATGATAACGTGGGAATTGTTGCAAAAAGTATTATTAATGATGAAAATATGTCTATTATAAAAACAAGTGTATAAACTATGGAAAAAATTCAAAATGCATTGTAATAGGAGAAAAGATAAAAATTTACATAGATAAGAATAAAGAGTTAGGATGGTGAAAGGAACATAATATTGTTCATTAATTATGGAAACAGGAGTACAAGAACATTTATTAAAAAGAGAAAAGATTAGAGAATACTTGAAAAAAGAGTGTGTAATGGTAACTGCACTTCTTTTAGCAATAATAACATCATTTATTTCAATTCCTAAGTTAGAATATATAGATTTTAAGGTTATTATACTTTTATTTAATCTTATGATAATTGTAGCAGCTTTTAAGAAACTTAAAATATTAGATTATATAGCAGCTTATTTGGTACAAAAATGTACGACTGTTAGAGGTATCACTTATGTATTAGTATTTGTAACATTTATTGGAGCAATGGTTGTAACAAATGATGTTGCACTTATTACATTTGTACCAATTACATTAATTGTAGGAAGAAAGCTAAATATTGATATAATGAAATTGGTTATTTTGCAGACTATAGGTGCAAATTTAGGAAGTGCTCTTACTCCTATGGGAAATCCTCAGAATTTATTTATATATAGTTTTTATAATTTATCGCCATATGAGTTTCTTAAGATAACGCTGCCTCTAGTAATTGTTTCATCTATATTACTTATAATCGTAATTTATAAAATGAAAAGTACAGATATAAAAATAATAGACCTTAATAGAAATTCTATAGAAGGCAAAATTAAAGCAATTTTGTATACAATAATTTTGTTAATAATACTTGCTTCTGTGTTTAAAGTATTGGATTATAGAATAGCATTTATAGTAACATTAATTGGTGTTATGTTTCTAGATCGAAGTTTGTTTAAAAGAGTTGATTATTCTCTTCTTCTTACATTTGCAGGATTCTTTATCTTTATTGGGAATATATCTAATATGACGTATGTAAAAAATATATTGGAAGCTTTATTATCAAGTCCACAAACCACATATTTTAGTGGGCTTATTGCAAGTCAGTTTATAAGCAATGTACCATCAACTATGCTTTTATCAGGTTTTACAAATCACTATGAAGAGTTGCTTTTAGGAGTAAATGTAGGTGGACTTGGGACATTAATTGCTTCGCTTGCAAGCATAATTTCATATAAGCTTTATGTAAATGAAAATTTTGAAAGAAGTAAGGAATATATTAAGTGTTTTAGTATATATAATTTCATAGGTCTTATAATTTTATCTTTTATTTTTGAGTGTATAAAAATATTATGATTTTATTGGTCTGATTATAGATAGTTTTTTCTATTGTCAGACCGATTTTTTATTGGGGTAAAATATATGCTGAAGTGTTAATAAAAATAAAAAACAATATAAAATTATGAAAATATATGGAAAAAATGAGGAGATTAATTTATAATAAAATAAATGTTTATTTATTTGTTATTAAAATTCCACAAAGGAGACGGGATGATTAATGTGAAAAATAAAAAAAAATCTATATTAAAGAGAAGAGTATATTCAGTAATTAATGGCAGTGTAATGCAGATAATTATATTAAATGTTATGTTGTTATTAGATTTTAGTAGAGAAACGTTAATATTTTTATTTATAATTATTAATTTATTTGGTGTTCTTATATTTTTTTGTACTGATTATAAATTAATAAAACCATTAAGGCTTCTATCCGAGAAAGTAAAAAACAGTGATCCAAGTAAACATTTAAAAATAAAAAAAACTAACATTGAAGAAATAGATAATTTAGTAGATGCAATAGAAGAACTTAGCGAAAAAGTAGCAGATTCATCTTCAAAATTAAGCCAAATAATAAATCTCTTAAATATGCCTATAGGTGCATTCGAATATACAAAAAATGATAGTTTAGTATATTGTACTGAAGGTTTCTTTAGGGTTATTGGTGTCGATTCTTTAGGTAACAAAGCTACATATTTTGATAAAAGTTTTTTTGAAGAAATAATTGAAGAAATAACTAACAAACCAGAACCAGAAATGAAAGAAATATATAGAATAGATAAATCAAATAGTGATAGGATTTGGATTAAATTAAAGATTAACGAAGAAAAGAAAAAAAAGTTTGGAGTAGTAATAGATGTTACACAGGAAGTTATTGACAAACGAAAGATAAAGTATGAAAGAGATTATGATATTCTTACTAATATTTTAAATAGAAGAGCTTTTTATAATAAAGTTACAGATAAGCTTATAGAAAATAATTTGAAAATAGGTGCATTTGTAATGTGGGATCTTGATAATCTTAAGTATGTTAATGATACTTATGGACATGATTGTGGTGATGATTATATTAGAAAAGCAGCGGTTATACTTAAGAAATTTGAACAGTATAGGGGATTTGTAGCTAGAAGATCTGGAGATGAATTTTTGGTATTTTTATATGGATTTAATAATGAAGATGAAATAAGAAAAATTGTAGAGAGAGTTCATAATGATATGGAAAATGCATTTATTAATGTTCCTAATGGAAGAAAATTAAAACTAAGAGCTTCCACTGGAATTGCATGGTATCCAAAAGATGCTGTTACTTTTGAAAATTTGGCAAAATTCTCTGATTTTGCAATGTATAAAATAAAAAAGACTGTTAAAGGGAGCATAAGTGAATTTAATAAAAAAGAATATGAGAATGATTATTTCTTATTAAGTAGTCAAGAAGATTTAAATAAACTATTGGATGAAGAACTTGTAAGATATGCTTTTCAACCTATAATACGTGCTGATAATGGAGAAATATTTGCGTATGAGGCTCTTATGAGATCTGAACTTGAGACATTAAAGAATCCGCTTCATATAATAAAATTAGCTACAGCAGATTCAAGACTATATGAAGTTGAGAAACTTACATTTTTTAAATCACTTGAGTGTTATGTGAAAAATAGGAAATATTTTAAAAATAGAAAATTATTTATTAACTCTATTCCTAACTATGTGCTGGCAAATGAAGATTTGGAAAGATTTGAAAAAATGTATAAAAGATATTTGGATAATATAGTTGTTGAAATATTGGAAAATGAGCAATCCAATATTCAAGGAACATCGAAAAAAGCAAAACTCATCTCTAGCTGGAAAAGTCAGGTGGCTATTGATGATTTTGGATCTGGATATAACAATGAGGCAATACTTCTTGCAATGACACCAGATTATGTGAAGATTGATATGGAAATTGTAAGAGGAATAAATAACGATTTAAATAGGCAGCAGATATGCAAAAATTTAGTTTCATATGCTAAGCAGAGAGATATAAAAGTAGTTGCTGAAGGTGTTGAGTATGTAGAGGAATTAGAAAAATTAATTGAACTTGGAGTTGATTTCTTACAAGGGTATTACTTTAGTAGACCTGAATTTATACCTCCAGAGATTCCACAAGATAAAGTAGAAACAATAATCTCAATTAATAAAAAATTTAGAAAAGAAAAATAAATTAATATTGACAAAATAAAATTACTAATATATCATGAAATAAATTAATATTTTAAAGACATTGATAAAGAGGAGTAAGAACTGAAAGTATTAATGCTCTATGGTACATGAGCAGTTTTAAATGAAAGTTATTTAAAATGTGAAAAGAGAGAGGGAGTAGCTGAAAACCCTTATATGGAAGGTTCTGAAGGTAGCTTTTGAGTTTCTTTAGTGAAATTTTAGTAGCTAAAGACGGTTTTTCTAAACCGTTATTTGAATTAAGAGTCCATTAAAGCATTTTATGTATGCTATGTGGAAATAAAGGTGGTAACGCGAGTCTTCGTCCTTTTAAGGATGAAGGCTCTTTTATTTTATAGGAGGAGAAAAAATGTCAGAAACAAAAAATATTTCAACTACATATGATCCAAAAGAATTTGAAGACAGAATATATAAACATTGGGAGGAAAAAGGCTATTTTACACCAAAAGTAGATAGAAGTAAAAAACCATTTACTATTGTGATGCCACCTCCAAATATAACAGGACAGCTTCACTTAGGTCATGCATTTGATGATACTTTACAAGATATGCTTATAAGATTTAAGAGAATGCAAGGTTATTGTACATTGTGGCTTCCAGGTGAAGATCATGCTTCAATTGCAACAGAAGTTAAAGTTGCTAACAAGCTTGCAGATGAAGGTTACGATAAGAAAAAAATGGGTAGAGAAGCATTCCTTGAAAAAGTATATGAGTGGAGTGATAAGTACAGAGCTACTATAAGAAATCAAGTTAAGAAGCTTGGAGTATCTGCTGACTTTACAAGAGAAGCATTTACTATGGATGAAAACTTAAGTGCAGCAGTAAAGCATGTATTTGTTAAGTTATACAATGAAGGATTAATATATCAAGGAAGTAGAATAACTAATTGGTGTACACATTGTCAAACTGCTTTATCTGATGCAGAAATTGAATATGAAGAACAAACAGGACATTTTTGGCATATTAATTATCCATTAGCTGATGGAAGTGGATATTTAGAAATTGCAACAACTAGACCTGAAACATTACTTGGAGATAGTGGTGTAGCAGTTAATCCTAATGATGAAAGGTACAAACATCTTATAGGTAAAACTGTAATATTACCATTAGTAGGCAGAGAAATTCCAATAGTTGGTGATGAGTATGTTGACTTAGAATTTGGTACTGGTGCAGTTAAGATGACTCCAGCTCATGATCCTAATGACTTTGAAGTTGGTAAGAGACACAACCTTGAAATAATTAGAGTTATGGATGATAAGGGTATAATTAATGAAAATGGTGGAAAGTATCAAGGATTAGATAGATATGAAGCTAGAAAAGCTATAGTTAAGGATTTAGAGGAAGCAGGATTATTAGTTAAGGTTAAAGAACATGTTCATAATGTAGGTACTCATGATAGATGTGGAACTACTGTAGAACCAATTATATCAAAACAATGGTATGTTAAAATGGATAAATTAGCAAAACCAGCTATAGAAGTAGTTAGAAATGGAAAGACTAAATTTGTTCCAGAAAGATTTGATAAGACATACTTCAACTGGATGGAAAATATACAAGACTGGTGTATTTCAAGACAATTATGGTGGGGACACAGAATACCAGTTTACTATTGCCAAGATTGTGGTGAAATGATGGTACTTGAAGAAGCTCCAACAAAATGTACTAAATGTGGAAGTACTCATATAGAACAAGATCCAGATGTACTTGATACATGGTTTTCTTCTGCACTATGGCCTTTTTCAACACTTGGTTGGCCAAACAAGACAGAAGATTTAGATTATTTTTATCCAAACAGTGTTTTAGTTACAGGGCATGATATAATTTTCTTCTGGGTTGCTAGAATGATATTCTCAGGCTTACACTGTATGGGAGAAACTCCATTCCATACTGTATTAATTCATGGATTAATAAGAGACAGTCAAGGTAGAAAGATGAGTAAGTCTTTAGGAAATGGGGTAGATCCACTTGAAGTTATAGATCAATATGGTGCAGATGCATTAAGATTTATGATAGCTACTGGTAATGCTCCAGGAAATGATATGAGATACTACCCAGAAAGAGTTGAAGCTTCAAGAAATTTTGCTAATAAGATTTGGAATGCTTCAAGATTCGTTATGATGAACCTTGATAAGGACATAATGAATAAATATAAAGACTGTAAAGAATATTCATTAGCTGATAAGTGGATATTATCAGAAATGAATACATTAGTTAAAGAAGTTACTGAAAACATGGAAAAATATGAACTTGGAATTGCAATGTCTAAGGTTTATGACTTCATGTGGACAGAATTCTGTGACTGGTATATAGAATTAATCAAACCAGTATTCTATGGTGAAGATGAAAAAGCTAAGGGAGTAGTTTATAATGTTTTAAATACTGTACTTGTTACAGGACTTAAATTATTACACCCAGCAATGCCATTTATTACAGAAGAAATCTTCACTCACTTAACTGATGAAGAAACAATAGTAAATGCAGCATGGCCAGAATTTGATGAAGCTTTAGTTGATACAAAAGCAGAAGAAGATATGGCATACGTTATTGAAGCAATCAAAGGATTAAGAAATGTAAGAGCTGAAATGAATGTACCACCATCAAGAAAAGCTAAAGTTATAGCTTACATTAGTTCAGATACTAAAGAAGCATTTACAAACGGTGTTTCTTATATTGAAAAACTTGCTTCAGCTTCAGAAGTTGAATTTATTGAAGACAAATCTGTAGTTCCTGCAAATGCAGTATCATTAGTAGTTAAGGGTGGAGAATTATTCATGCCACTATTAGACTTAGTTGATAAGGATAAGGAACTTGAAAGATTAAATAAAGAAGTTAAGAAGCTTGAAGGAGAAATCGAAAGAATCGATAAGAAGCTTGGAAATCAAGGTTTCGTAGCTAAAGCTCCAGAAGCTGTAGTTAATGCGGAAAAAGAAAAAAGAGTTAAATACGTTGAAATGCTTGAAGCAGTAAAAATAAGAATTAATGCTTTAAACTAAAAATAAATAGAAAATAATTTAATTTCCTTTATATAGTTGGGATTGTTCATATCCGTAGATTATATAAAGGAGATTTTTTTGTATAAAAATTCTTTATATTGTAAAAAAAAGTAATAATGTGCTATTATTGGTGTGGAATTTTCGGATTTAAGTAAACGTTTGTAGTGGACGGAAAAAGTTGCAGTTTGAGAGGTGAGATTTTTATGAAAAAGAAAAAAGAGAATAATAATTTTATTAAGCAAAAGTTATATGAGATAAAGAAACGTATTCTAGGAAAACAACGTGATCAAGCAGATGGAGCAACATTTAAAGACCTAGTAAGCAGTTTAAAATATCATTATAGGAATTTATATAATTGGACTCCTAAATTATTTTTTATCGGAATTTTTAGAATTATACCAGATACACTTATTCCTGTATTTGGCATTATTCTTCCAACTATGGTTGTAAAAGGTCTCGAGCAAAGATGGGATGTTAATAAGTTCATACTTTATGTTGGAGGACTTATGACAATAATGCTTATATTTAATCTTATTAATGCTAAAATGCAAGCAATACTTCAATCTGAAAAAGATAATTATAGATTTAGATATTTACAGTTATTATGTGATAAAAAAATGGATGTAGACTATGATATTTTAGAATCTCAAGACTTTCAAAATAAACAAAAATATGCATTTCACTGGATAGCAGAATGGTCTGAACCTATTGAGAGATGCATAAGTAGTATTGGAGTATTAACAGCGTGTATTTTGGGAAGCTTAGCATATGGAATAGCACTTGCAAAGCAAAGCACAATACTTATGATATTCATAGTTGTTTCAGTTTTTATTTGGGTAAAACTTCATGAGGATGCAATTGCCTTTGAAAATACAATGTGGTCTAAAAATGTTAAAGAAAGAAGAAAAATGGGATACATTAATAATCAGGCTATGGATTTTGCAGTTGGCAAAGACATAAGACTTTATAATATGCAAAGCTGGTTTAGGAAAATGTACAGAACTTTCTTAAAGATAAGTGAAGCATATATAAATAAGATTCAAGCACGATATGGTATTGCATGTGGAATAAATGCAGTAATGGTATTTATAAGGGATTCAGCAGCATATATTTATTTGATTTATGAAATAGCCAATAAAAGGTTAACAGTATCTGATTTTATATTGTATACAAGTCTTGTTGCAGGGTTTAATGTTTGGATTTCAAGAGGAATTGATGAAATTCAGTATCTTGTAAGAGGTAGTTATGCTTTCTTTGCTATAAGAAAGTGCTTTGATGTAGAAAATAAGTGGAATGCAAGCGACAAAAAAGATCATGCTATATCAAAAAATAATGAGATAGTAAAATCAATAGAATTTAAAGATGTTTCTTTCTACTATAATGAAAAGGAAAAACCTACAATTTCACATCTTAATCTTAATATTAATAGTGGTGAAAAGATTGCTTTAGTTGGTTTGAATGGTGCTGGTAAGACTACACTTGTTAAACTATTGTGTGGATTTTATGAGCCTACAGAAGGAGAAATACTTGTAAATGGAAAATCAATTCGTGAATATGAAAGAGAAGAATATTATTCAATGATATCAGCAGTATTTCAGGATGCACAGATTCTACCAGTATCTATTGCAGAAAATATTTCGTCACAGCCTAAAGAAAATACAGATATGCAAAGAGTAAACTTATGTCTTAAGCTTTCTGGATTAAATGAAAAAATAGAAAAGCTTAAAGATGGAAAAGATACATTCCTAGTACGTGAATTATCTTCTAAGGCTATTGATCTTTCAGGAGGAGAAAAGCAAAAGCTTCTTTTAGCTAGAGCTTTATACAAGCAGTCTCAAATAATAGTTCTAGACGAACCAACTGCAGCATTAGATCCAATAGCAGAAAATGAAATATATTTAAAATATAATAGTTTGACAAAAGGAATGATGTCTTTATTTATTTCACATAGACTTTCAAGTACTCGTTTCTGTGACAGAATTATTTTGCTTGAAAATGGAAATATAGCAGAAGAAGGCACTCATGACAGCTTGATGGATTTAAAAGGACGTTATGCTCATATGTATGATATTCAAAGTCGTTATTATAAAAAGAAAATAGATATGAGAGAAGGTGGAGAAGCATATGTCTAATTCTGTTGGGTTTAAGAAAAACGGGAAAAATGGATTTATAAAAGACTTTAAAATTATTATAAAAGGATTAAAATTGTATAATAGAATTGATAAAGTTTTGGTGCCAGCACTTTTGGTAGATAGCATATTAGAAGCATTAAAGCCATATATTTTGATTTTATTATCTGGTTTGTTACTTGATTCTTTGTATGAAGGTAAAGATTTTTATACTATGATAACATATGCTATTATTGGTATATCTATTAGGTTGGTATTTGAATTACTGGGTTGTTATTTTGGTAAAGAAGTATGGACAAAACTTAGGAATCTTTATTATTATCAAAGTGCTTTGCTAAGTGATAAGATGATGAATATAGATTATGAATATATAGAAGATGAAGAAACTCAAAATCTTGTGAGAAAACAAATGGAATATAGCCAAGCTTTTGGTGGTGTTTATTATACAATGTTTAATGCACTTCGTATTGTGGTTAAAGATGCTTTTGCTATTATTGCTTCTGTTTTTGTAGTTATTCCATTATTTTTAAAAACAGGACAATCATCTACATCATTAGAAAAATTTATTAACTCTCATTTCTTTTCAGTTGGGCTTGTTATTTTAATTGGGGTTGGAATGTGCATATCAATTCGTGCAACTAAGAAAACTCAAGATACTTCAGTTAAATTGCAGGAAAACATGATGAGTATGGATAGAAAATTCTTTTACTATTTTAACAACTTTTTAGATGGATATGAAAAAGGTAAAGATGTAAGAATATTTAATATGAAAAATATAATTTCAAAAGAAAATGATAACTTATTAAATAATTCAAAAGATTATGGTAAGAGTATGGAAAAATTAAAATGGCATTTTGAACTTATTAATCAACCAATATCAACACTTACAGGAGGTTTAGTATATTTATTTGTTGGTTTACGTTCAATAGTAGGTGCTATAACAATTGGTAATGTAGTAAGCTATGCTGGATGTATAATGCAGTTTATAAATGCATTTGCTGAGTTTTTAACTAACTTATCAGCAATGCGTTTTAATAATTTATATATGGAAGAAATGATTTATTTACTTAATCTAAATACAGCAGAGCATAATGGAACAGTGAAGATAAAGGAAGAAGATAAAAAGAAGTTTGTATTTGAATTTCGTCATGTGTCCTTTAAATATCCAGGTACAAAGGATTATGTTATAAAAGATTTAAATATGACTTTTGATATAAATGGACGTATGGCTGTTGTAGGAAGAAATGGTTCTGGAAAGAGCACATTTATAAAGCTTTTATGTAAGTTATATAAACCTACAAAGGGAGAAATTTTATTAAATGGTGTTAATATAAATGATTATGATTATGATGAATATTTAAAGCAATTTTCTGTAGTGTTCCAGGATTCTAAGATTTACTCATTTTCAGTAGGAAATAATATTGCAGCAGCAGAAGAGGTAGATGAAGAACGTGTTAAAAAGTCATTAGTAATGGCAGGGTTAAGCAAGTTACTTGAAAAATTGCCTCAGGGAATTAATACTTATGTTTATAAGAATTTTGACAGAGACGGAGTAGAGATATCAGGGGGAGAGGCTCAGAGAATGGAGATTGCAAGAGCAATATATCAGGACAGACCTTTTATAATAATGGATGAGCCTACAGCAGCATTAGATCCAATAGCTGAGTATGAAGTATATTCAGGATTTAACAAAATGATAGGAAATAAGACAGCAATATATATTTCTCATAGATTGTCTTCATGCAGATTTTGTGATGATATTGCAGTATTTAATGATGGAAATGTAGTCCAACGTGGAAGTCATGAAGAGCTTGTAAAAGCAGAAGATGGTTTGTACGCAAAGATGTGGAATGCTCAGGCACAGTATTATGCTGATAATCAAAATGAAGTAGCAATAGATAGCAAAAAAAATTGATGATTTAACTGTTAATTAATATTAGATAATATAGAAGCACAAGAATGGTAACTATCATTTTGATAATTAACTTTCTTGTGCTTTGGTTTTAGTATAGATTTTTTTGATTTTCAAATATTCCAGAACATCTTCTTTGTTCTTTAAATAATTCTGCTCTATCTGTTTGAGATACTCCAGCTAAAGATGAAACATATCCGCCTTTTATGACTTGGCTTTTTGATTTGTTTTTTTTGTTCTATTTTATACGTTTTGTTTTTACTCATAATCATTACCTCATATATATTTGTTAAATTATATTCTTTGATTTTTATAAAATATAAAAATAAGATATCATATTTTTTATTAGATTAGTGATTATGTTTTATATATGTTTTAGAAAAGAAATGATTTATTATGGAAGATATAAATTAGTAATAAAGTACTTATGTATATTGTAATACTTATAAAGTGCATATAAAAATAGTGAAAAGATGGATAATAGGCAATTCATAATAATATATATAGAAAGAAGAGTAAAACGAAATAAAGGTTATGTTTATAGCAGCTAGTTATATACTATAGAAAAATAACTATAAAACAAAAATTACCTAAATAGATTTTTTATTTTAACTGTTAATTGTTAAATGAATAAAGTGGGGTGTTTATTTGAAAGAAAAGAAGTATTTGTTTAATCTTATATTCTGGGTATCATTATCAATAATTTTTAACATATTTATTTATATAACGAAAGGAGAAACATCAGCCGTAGAATATTTTGGCGGATATATAGTGGAAATGTCCCTGAGCTTGGATAACTTATTTCTATTCTTAATGATATTTTCAAGCTTTGGTATAAGAGAAGAATATCAGGAAAGAGTGCTATTATACGGAGTATTAGGTGCAATGGGCTTAAGGCTTATATTTATTTTACTTGGAGTAAGTATAGTAAATAAATTTCATTCAATACTTTCTCTATTTGGCATAATATTGTTATATAGTGGTTTAAATATGATATTTAAAAAAGATGAAAAAATTGAATTCCATAATAATTTTGCAGTAAAAGCATTAGAAAAGGTTATGCCAGTAACAACAGTGCTTCATGGAAATAAGTTTTTTGTAAAAAAGAATAGGAAAATATATGCAACACCACTTTTGGCAGTGCTTGTGGTAATAGAATTTTCTGATGTGCTATTTGCAATAGACTCTATACCAGCAATATTTTCTATAACTACAGATACAATGATAGTATATACATCTAATATTTTTGCTATATTAGGATTGAGAAGTATGTACTATATATTAGAAAAATTAAATGATAAGTTTAGATTTATGAAATATGGTGTAGGTGTAATACTTATGTTTACAGGATTAAAGCTATTTATAGTACTATTTGGCATAGAAATTTCTGTTACAAATTCTGTATTAATAATAATGATAATTTTATTTATTAGTGTTTTATTATCCTTATTGTTTGATGAGTTTTTTGCAAGAAAGAAAAAGATTAATAAATAAAAATATTCATAATAAACAATTTGATTAATAAAATGTTTGAAATAGGTAATCAATTTATAGAAATTGAGTAAAAAAGAGTTTGATTTTCTTAGTTTGAAAATTAGATTCTTTTTTTGTTAAAAAGCTTACATTTTAAATATTATGTTTTAGTTGAAGTAAAAACTTAATTAGGATAAAATTTACTTAATAAAAATAATGAAAAAGAGGTTAAAAATTATGACTTATGAAGAAGCAATGAAGTATATAAGCAGTGTTGGAAAGTTTGGATCAAATTATGGACTTAAGAGAACATTTAGACTTTTGGAATTGTTAGGAAATCCACATGAAAATCTTAAGTTAATTCACGTAGCAGGAACAAATGGAAAAGGTTCTACTACAGCAATGATAACAAAAATTTTATATGGAATGGGCTATAAGGTGGGAATGTATACTTCACCATATATTGAAGAATTTGAAGAGAGAATACAGATTAATGGAGAGAATATTCCTAAAGATAAATTTGTATCTTTATTAATAGAAGTTAAAGAAACTGTTGAAAAGGTAATAGAAGAAGGATATGATCATCCTACTGAATTTGAAATTTTAACAGTAATTATGTTTTTATATTTTTATAGGGAAAAAGTAGATTATGGAGTTATTGAAGTGGGACTTGGAGGAACTCTTGATTCTACTAATGTATTGACACCTTTAGTAAGTGTAATAACGTCAATAAGTTATGATCATATGAATATTTTAGGTAATACCATAGAAGAAATTGCAGAACAGAAGGCTGGAATAATAAAAGAAGGAGTGCCTGTAGTAGTTTATCCTGCTGAAAAGAGTGTTCAAAACGTTATTGTAAAAAAGGCAGAAGAAATGAATTCTAAAATAAGACTTGTGCAGAAAAGCAGTGTAAAATTATTGGATATAAATAAAGATAATATATATCAAGAAATACAAGTAAGCACAATGAAAAATGAATATAAAGTAAAATTGCCTCTTTTAGGAGCACATCAAATGTTTAATCTTGCAGTTGTGTTAAATACAATAGAGGTTATTTTTGAAGGTCAGACTGAAAATTTAAATATTGAATTAGTTGAAAAGTCTTTAGAAGATGTTAAGTGGAAAGGCAGACTTGAAGTATTAAATAGAAAGCCTCTTATTGTGATAGATGGAGCACATAATATTGATGGTATAAAATCACTTACATATAATATTAAGAAATATTTTGAATACAAAAAAATAATTCTTCTTCTAGGAATTTTAGCAGATAAGCAGGTTGATGAAATGATACAAGAAATAGTTCCTTATGCTGAAAAGGTATATGCTTTAACTCCGCATAGTGATAGAGCACAGCTTAGTGAAGAATTGAAAGATAAAATAATTAAATATAATAAAAATGTAGAAGCTATAGAAAATTATAAGGATGCAGCAATAAAAGCAATAAATGAAGCAGAGAAAGATGATCTTATATTAATAAGTGGGTCATTGTATATGATAGGGGATATGAGAAAAATATTAGTTGAAATGTTGAAAAATATGGTAAAATAATATTGGACTTAGAAATAGGGGGTGAGATTTGTATGACAAGGAGCAATGCGGAAAAGTCATATTATATAGAATTAAAGGAATTCTATGAAAATAATCAGGGAGAACTTTATAGTTTTCAAGACCTTGAGATGGCTGGAAATTATGAATATAGAGTATTTACTGGAAAAGTCAAACCTCTTAAAGAATTCAGACAAAATAAAATAGCTGCGGGATTAGTAAAGATTTTATTAAAAGTAAATAATAATCAAAAGGAATATAAGTGCATAGAGAAATATTTAAAGTTAAATAAGATTATTTATTATTACGAAAGTTTTAGGGACACATTAAATGCAGTAATTGAAAATGATAATGAAAAAAAGACGTTTTTTAAACAATTGGCTGAGAACATTATATTAACCAGCAGAAATGAAGAAATAATTAAGCTTGCATTAATAATATGTCAAATTGTTGAAATTGAAAATTTAGAAAAAATATTAGATGTTTTTTCTATTCATAATGATTTTATATTTTATGTAATTAATGATTATTCACATATGGAAGGTAAAAACAATAAAATATTTGAAATAGTTAAGAATTCAAAATCTTATGGTAAATTTTTTGGTATTGCTTATTTAAAAGTTGTAACCAATGAAATGGAAAATTGGCTTGTTGAAAATGGATGTATTGATAATTATGGAATACCTGAAATTACTGAATATAGTATATTGGCTGTAAATATTTTGGAATATTTAAATAGAGTGGAATTCACTAGTTCTAGTATAGATGTATTTGCCAAAACATTTAGTGTAATGCTTTCGGATTATGGATTATATGAGCTTGATGATAAAATAAATGTATGTAAAAAAATATTAGAAATAATAAATGAAGTTGGTGGAAAAATATATTCTTTATATGCAGTAGTATCAATACTATATTCTATAGATGGAATAATAATAGAGTATTATAAAGAAAAGAAAAATATAGATACATTAGTTAATTACACTGAATATACAAGAATAATTGAATTATGCACTCATATATGCAATGAACCTTATTGGCAAGATATAATTAAAGAAGAAATAAATAATATTGAAATAGAACCTGATGTATTAATAACTTGTATTGAAAAGACAGGGTATAAATTAAAAAAGAAGGAATATGAAAATATATTAAAAAGAAATTATTTTAGTCCTTTATTATATAAATATGCATTATGTGTAGGAAACAAGGCTATACGAAAAACTGCATTTAGGCTTGGAGTTAAAAATTTGCCGATTCAAGAGATGGCAACAGGAGCTGAAGATTTTAAAATTGAAAATATAACTTATGAAGATATATCATATATATGCTTTTATATATTGGTTAAAAATAGCCAATTAGAGGATTTTAATGATGACATAGATGAATATAAGAGTATAAATTTAATAGGGTTAGAATGCTCATTGAATGAGATAAGAGAAGAGTGTATTAATAATCTTATTGTGATAAAAAATATTATGACTGAACAGGATAGAAAAGTAATTTATAGGTGTATAAATAGAGAAGTTATTCCAAGTATAAGAAGAAAGTTGAAGTGTTTGGTTGAGAATGATATTAACCAATTCAATAGAGAAGAAATAGTGTCGAAGAAACCAGAAACTATTCAAATAAATCCTAAAGATACATTTTTACTTGATACAAATATTTTAGGTGAGGATGAATTTAATAGGGCTAAAATTCAAGCACTGTTAAATGAAAATGCAGTTACGTACATTATGAATAATCCTATTGAAAAAAGCACTTTTTCAACAGTAGTATGTACTTCAAATGGATATATTATAGGATATATTGAAAAACCAATTGATGATATTTTAAGTAACTTAATACAATCAGAGCGTTATGTATATGGAGTAATAAAAGAAATAAGTGATGATTTGTCATATATTCACATGTCTTTGTATTTAAGTTATAAGGATGTTGAGGATGGAGTATCTGATATTTTAGCGCTTTTATCAAAAAACAAAGAAAAGTATATTCAATAATTAAAAAAATAAATATGTTTCATGTAGTTTGTTAATAATTTTCTGTAAACTAAATAAGTAATATTTTAATTGAAGTAAGGTTGAAAGGCCAAAGTAGAGGGAGAATGTCATAAGAATTGTGTAAATTGAATAATTTACTTTTTTATATAACTGGAAATTTTCTTTCCAGTTATATTTTTAAGATTTTTAGAAATACTAAAACTAAGTATTTTACTGTATTTAGTTTGCTTAAAAAACTGG
>SVCE01000013.1 GCA_015058525.1 Clostridium butyricum | reverse complement strand
TTGCCAGGTAAGTATAAGGATAGTTAGAAATAACTATCCTTTTTAGCGTTCAGAAAAAAATTAAGAAATTATCCACAGATTATACTGATATTTATTATAAATATATATTAATATGTGAATAATTATTGAATAATGTGGATTGCTTAGGAAAAATAATTATAATTAAATTTTTCTTCATATAGGGATAAAATACCTTATAAAAATTTATTTTTTTCTTTAAATTTTTATATTTGAACAAAAAAACGTTTACCGAAGCAAAATTTAAAGTGAATTATAAAATTTAATTAGAGATAAAGAAAAAATACTTTGACGGCAATAATATTTGAGAGTATTATAAAGAATGATAAAATTAAATAAGGAAGTGATTAATAATGATGCCCAAGTTCTTTTCGATGATTAAGAACAAGGAAATTACTAAACAACAAATTACTAAGGATATTATATCTGGAATAATTGTAGCTGTTATTGCGTTACCATTATCTATAGCACTTGCTATAGCTTCAGGTGTATCACCAGAAAAGGGACTTATAACAGCGATTTTTGCAGGATTTGTAATATCTTTTTTAGGGGGCAGTAAAGTTCAGATTGGTGGGCCAACAGCTGCTTTTGTTACTATTATATATTCTATAATCCAAGAACATGGATTAGATGGATTAATCACAGCATTAATTATGGCAGGTGTAATGCTTGTTATTATGGGACTGTTGAAGTTTGGAAGTTTAATTAAATTTATACCAAAAACTATAACAGTTGGATTTACAGCAGGTATAGCTTTAACATTAGTATCTACTCAGCTTAAAGATTTCTTAGGTCTTCAGATTTTAGAAGTACCTTCAGAATTTATTCCTAAGTGGGAATGTTATTTTGCGCATATTAATACAGTTAATTTATGGTCTGTAGCAATAGGAATTTTGTGTATTGCTATAATTGTGTTATGGCCAAAAGTAAATAGAACAATACCTGGTTCAATGATTGCTTTAATAGTAGCAACATTATTAGTAAAGTTTTTAGATATACCTATAGATACAATTGGAAGCAGATTTAGTGAAATATCATCATCTGTTCCAGTACCTGTTATGCCTTCATTTAGTATAGCAACTATAAATAAGTTATTTGTTCCTGCAGTAACAATTGCTATTTTAGGAGCTTTAGAATCTCTTTTATCAGCAGTTGTTGCAGATGAAATGGTGGGAGATACTCACGATTCTAATATGGAACTTGTAGCTCAAGGTTTAGCTAATATAGCATCAGGACTATTTGGAGGGATTCCAGCAACAGGAGCTATAGCAAGAACAGCGTCTAACGTTAAATCTGGAGGAAGAAGTCCTGTAGCTGGAATGGTACATGCAATAACATTGTTAGTTATAATGCTTGTATTGATGCCATTAGCTAAAATGATTCCAATGACTGCATTATCTGCAATATTGATTGTAGTTGCTTATAATATGAGTGAGTGGAGAGTGTTTAAATCATTGTTAAATGCTCCTAAGAGTGATATAGCAGTTCTTTTAATTACTTTTGGATGTACAGTGATATTTGATTTAGTTGTTGCTATTGGATTTGGTATGGTTGCTACAATGGCTTTATTTATGAAGAGAGTATCAGATACTACTGAAATAAGAGATTTAGTTGATGAAGAAGTGTTTGATGATGAAATAACTAAGGTGTTAGAAAAAGCAGATGGAAAGATAAACGTATATCAAGTTAATGGGCCAATGTTCTTTGGAGTTGTTCAAGATTTTATAAGTAAAATGAAAGAATTAGAATCTACTACAGAGGTAGTAATACTTGATATGAGACACACTCATGCTGTTGATGCATCAGCAGTGGATGCTATGACAAAATTGCTTAGACAGTGTAATAAGCTAAATATAAAGTTATATTTAACTCATGTTCAAGAACAACCCATGAGAGCTTTAGATAAGATGGGATTCTCAATTAAGGTTGGAGAAAACAACATATTTAAAACAAAGACAGAAGCAATTGAAGATGCTTATGATTATTTAACAAACTTAACTTAGAATATAATCTTGATTTTAACACATAATAATACAGAATAAAGAATAGGAGGGATTAATAATGGATATTAATTCTAATATTAAATGTTCTGTAGAAAGTTGTAAGTATCATGCAGATGCTAAGGATTATTGCACATTAAATGCAATTAAAGTTGGAACACATGAACAACATCCTAAAGAATCTAAATGTACAGATTGCCAGTCTTTTGAAGTGAAATAATTACATAAGCAAAAAGAGATTTTAAAATTATTAATATTTTAAAATCTCTTTTTTTATGTATTTATAATTAGTGAAAGTATGTATTTTTATAAGATAAATATATGCATGAATTGGATTAATAACATTTTCTACAGAATACTAGAAAGATATTTTTACATAGATTAATATTGTATTTTTCATATATAATAAAAATAAATGAACTGTACGATTAATAAAATATCTATCTTTAGGAGGAATATTAATGGAAAATGGATGGGAAAGAACTCTTCCAATAATAAAAGTAGATGACAATATAGTAAAAGAACTTTTCTGTGATATTGAGTATCCAGATAATATTTTGAATATACAATTGCTAAATGAAGGATGTAGGACAACAAATTATTTAGTAAGTACTATAAATAACAAAAAATATGTATTAAAAATATTCTTTCATGAAGATGAGAATTATAAAACGCAAATTAAAATATATGAGAAATTACGAGAGTATGTTTCTATGCAAAAAATATGTTCAACAGGAATAAATAGTATGGATGGAAGAAAGTATATTATCTATGAATATGTTGAAGGGAAAACTATAAGTGAAAATTTGAGAGCTGGAAATAAAATAAATAAGAATATTATAAGATCAGTAGCACATAATCTTGGAAAGATACATAGTATTAAATTTAATATTATGGGTAAATTGGATGAAAATCTACAAGTAAAAAATAAGATTATATCTATAATAAATCTTTATGATAAATATATTAATGAAAATGTAGTAATGAGGTTAGGAAATGATGTTGTAAATAATATTAAAGCAATAGTAAAAGAAAATGTGGAAATATTAGAAAATTTAAAAGCTGATCCAAGACTTATTCATGGGGATTATCAAGGGACTAATATAGTTATAGATGATGATAATGTATCAGCAATAATAGATTGGGAATTGTGTATGTCTGGTTGTCCTTTGATGGATATAGGACAGTTTTTTAGATATGAAGAATATTTTGATATGGAATTAATAAATGAATTTAAAAATGAATATGAAAAAGCATCAGATTATTTATTAATTGATGAATGGTATAGGATAAGTAAAATATTAGATTTAATCAGCTTGCTTCAGATTATAGGAAGAAATGAAGAAATGCCTAATAAATATAGTGATATAAAAACTATAATAGAAAAATTTGTATTTAAGGATTAGTTGTTTTAATGCAGATTTAGATAAAAAATAAG
This sequence comes from Clostridium butyricum, assembly GCA_015058525.1. Classification (GTDB taxonomy): domain Bacteria; phylum Bacillota; class Clostridia; order Clostridiales; family Clostridiaceae; genus Clostridium; species Clostridium butyricum_A. Next base: position 41,757 of record SVCE01000013.1, on the reverse strand, counting down.
CTTAAGATTAAGCTTATTTTTTTGTTTGATAATAAATAATATGGAAAAACATAATAATATATTGTAAAGCAATATATTAGCTTAATTATATTAAGTGCAATATGCCTATTTAATATAAAAATTAGTTTTTGTGATTAAGAAGATTAATATGTAGTTAAAAATGGTAAAAAGAATAACATATATTATAAATTATTACAAAATAAGTTTTTAAAATGCAAGTTTGACTTTGAGTAACTTGCAAAAACAAATTGTAATCCAACTATACTAAAAAAATATTTTATTTGATTATCTGTGTATAAATCAGGCTTTTGCGAGAATAAAATTTTTGCTAACATATAAAACAAATCTGTCAAAAATAACAGAAAGTGAAACTATAATTTTCAAAGTTGCAAAATAATCAGTTGAAATATATTATAATATATAAGTTTTGCATTATGTGAAAAATTTATTACAAATTAAAATGAAAGTTAAGTATTGAAAAACTTAATAAATGGGGGTGGAAAAACATATGCTTAATTTTGCAGGTGTAGTAGAATCTATAAGTAATTTTTTATATACATATATTCTTATTGCAATATTGATAATACTTGGATTATACTTTACACTTAAAAGTAATTTTGTTCAATTTCGGTATATAAAAGAAATGTTTAGATTATTAGGGGACAGTGGTACGGCAAATAAAGGGAAAGGTCATGTATCATCATTTCAAGCATTTTGTATAAGCACAGCATCAAGAGTTGGTACAGGAAATCTTGCTGGTATAGCAATTGCTATTTCAATAGGAGGACCAGGAGCTATTTTTTGGATGTGGCTTATAGCATTAATTGGGGCAGGATCAAGTTTTGTAGAATCTACATTAGCTCAGATATATAAAGAAAAGGATTCTAGTGGAGCTTATAAAGGTGGACCGGCGTATTACATAGAAAAAGGTCTTAAGAAAAAATGGCTTGGAGTTTTATTTTCAATTCTTATTACATTAAGTTTTGGATTGATATTCAATTCAGTTCAAGCTAATACAATTTCTATTGCAGTAAATGAGGCATTTGGGGTTAGCAGATTAACAGTAGGAATTATTTTAACAGTAATAACAGCAGTGGTTATTATAGGGGGCGTTCAAAGAGTTGCTAAAGTATCTGGAATTTTAGTTCCTGTTATGGCGGCATTATATATATTGGTTGCATTATTTGTTATGGTAAAAAATTATACTGAAATTCCTAGAATAATTGCTTTAATTTTTGAAAATGCATTTGGTATTAGACAGACTGTAGGCGGCGGTTTAGGTGGAATAATGCTTGTAGGAATAAAAAGAGGATTATTTTCTAATGAAGCTGGTATGGGAAGTGCTCCAAATGCTGCGGCAGCGGCAACAGTATCACATCCGGTTAAACAAGGTTTGATACAGACATTAGCGGTATTTAATGATACACTTTTAATATGTAGCTGTACAGCATTCATAATATTACTTTCAGATGTTGATCTTGCAGGAGGGCTTACTGGAATACAGCTTACACAAAATGCTTTAAGTTCTCAGATAGGAAGTTTAGGAAGTGTGTTCATAGCGATATGTATATTATTATTTGCATTTAGCTCAATAGTTGGTAATTACTATTATGGGGAATCAAATATTGAATTCCTTACGGAAAATAAATTATATCTAATGATTTATAGAGCTGGAGTAGCTGTAATGGTTCTTTTTGGATCTATAGCTAGTCTTGATGTAGTATGGAATCTAGCTGATGTGTTTATGGCTATTATGGCGATTATAAATTTAATTGCAATAACTATGCTAAGCAAATTTGCATTTAAGACATTAGAGGATTATACAAGGCAGAAAAAAGCTGGTATAAAAGATCCTGTATTTAAGGCTGAATCTATACCAGAATTAGAAAATGCTATTGAATGGTAAGTAAATATGTTGATTATAAGATAGATTGTCAGAAATTATTGGCAGTCTATTTTGTTTAGGAATATATTTATTTGATATAATAAATATATAGGAAAAAACTCAAATGAAGAATAGTTTATAAAGAAAAGAGAGGTAAAGATATGACTGAAAAGGAAAAGAAGATTTTTATGGATATAGAAAATCATCTTTTAAATGATAAAAAACCATCTCTATATTTAAAGGACTTATTAAAAAAAGGAACTCTTTCTAAGTACCCATTTTCTATAATTGGAGATTTAAAAACAGTAGGACAAAATCCTAAGTATCATCCAGAAGGAAGTGTGTTTAATCATACTATGATGGTAGTTGATGAAGGAGCGCAAAATAGACAAAGAAGTAATAATAAGAGAGTTTTTATGTGGACATTATTACTGCATGACATAGGTAAAAAGCCAACTACTAAAATGAGAAATGGAAGATTAACATCCTATAATCATGATATAGTAGGAAAAGATATGGCAAGAAAATTTTTAGAGTATTTTAATGAAGATGAAGAAGTTATTAAGGAAATAACTGGACTTATAAGGTGGCATATGCAGAGTTTATTTGTATCCAAGAATAATAGTCGATTCAAAAATATAAATGATATGCTTAAAGATGTAGATAAAAATGAAATAATTTTGGTTGCTACTGCTGATAGACTTGGAAGAGGGAACTCTTCTGATAGTGAACGTGAGCAAATTATCAAAGATATTGAGAAATTTAAAAAAGTTATAATTAATTCATAAAATATGAATAATAATGTCTTATGTAGAAGGGTTCTCTATATAAGGCATTATTATTTATAAATCTAATTTAAATTAACATTTTCTACAGTGTAAAATATTATATAAGTATAAAAAATAGGTTTTGGAGGATAATATGTTTCCGTTCAGTTTTACACAAATATTTACTGGGTGTAATTTTACAAGTTATACAAACATTACAGGTTTTTTTGGACAAGATAAATTTAATTTTAATAATAGATTCAATAATCTAACTAATGAATTTGAAAATATAATGTCTGATTTTTTAGAAGGTGTAGATTTTGATGAGATTTATAGTGAGTATAATAAAGCCTTAAATGATATAAATGAAGAACTTATAGAAAAAGAAGAATGTAATTTTATTAAGTTTGAAGAATTTCAGGATTTATACTTATTAAGGATAGATTTAAGTGGGATAGATTTAAGAGAATTGAGTATTAAGTATGATCCAGGAATAATTAAGGTTACTTTAAAAAGAGCTGAATTACAAAGCGGATCAGGATATTTTTTATATGGAAACCAACGGATAGTAAAAAGAAATTATGAAAAAATATTTGATAATATAGAAGAGATTGATATTTCAAGAGTATATAAGAATATAGATAATGGAGTTTATACTTTAAATATGCCTAAAAAATATATAATAGATGGTCAGTCTAAGATAATAGATATTGATAGTTATTCAGTTCAATCTAAACCAGATAAAATTGAAGTTGTTGAATTAGAAAAGGAAGATTAATAATGGAGTTTTTCCAAGCAAATCTTCCTTATATAAATGAGCCATAAGATAAATTAGTTATGGCTCATTTATTATGTTATTATTTCTTTTTACGCTTATTAGCAATTTCAACATTTACTTTTTTCTTATTGATTTTTCCACCTGGACATTTAGATAAAATCTTTTTAGATACAGATTCATCTACAGATACAAAAGAAAAGTTTTCCATAAGATCTATTTGGCCTATAGTAGAAGCATTTATTTTAGTTTTATCCTTTATGTAGTTGATTAGTACTTTAGGAGTTAATCCATCTCTTTTTCCTACAGAAAAGAATAAACGTACATCTTCTTTTTTAGGTGATTCTAATTTATTTGAACTGTAATCAAATATGCTTTCAGTATCATATTTCATTTTCATTAATGCAGCAATTACTGAAATTGGATCGTAAGATTCAGTTAATTGAATTGCATTAGATGTAAATTTGTTTAATTGACCTTCATTTATAGTATTTTCTATTTCAGAAATCATATCATTAAATTTTTTATTTTTTATTTGTTCTGCTGTTGGAATTGGTTTTTGAGTTATTGCACTCTTAGTTACCTTTTGAATTTGTTTTAGCATTGAGAAATCTTTAGGAGTAACTAACGAATAAGCAGTTCCTTCTCTATTAGCTCTTCCAGTTCTACCAATTCTATGAACATATGATTCAACATCTTGTGGTAAATCATAATTAAATACGTGAGTAACGCTGTCTACGTCTATCCCTCTAGCGGCAACGTCTGTAGCTATTAATAGATTTAATGTACCTTCTTTAAATTTCTTTAAAGTAGTTAATCTATGAGCTTGAGTCATATCACCGTGCATACCTTCAACCATGTAGCCTTTTGCTTGTAATTCGTGAACTAATTCATCAACGCCTCTCTTAGTTCTGCAGAATATAATTGCTGAGCTTGGGTTATCTAAATCTAATAATCTGCAAAGAGCTTCTAATCTATGCTTATTATTAATCATGAAGTAGCTTTGTTCAATTTTTGATACAGTTAGTGAACTTTTTTTGATACTTACTAATTTGGCATCTGGTTTCATGTATCTTTTTGCGAGCTTAGCTATTGGTTCTGGCATTGTTGCTGAGAATAATAAAGTCTGTCTTTCTTCTGGTGTATGGCTAAGTATAGCTTCGATATCATCGATAAATCCCATATTAAGCATTTCGTCAGCCTCATCTAATACTAAAAATTCTATGTTTTCTAAATGAAGGCATTTTCTTTTTATAAGATCAAGCATTCTTCCAGGAGTACCAACAACTATATCTACTCCTCTTTTTAATGATTTGATTTGTCTGTCTATTGAGTCACCACCATAAACAGCTAAAATATTTAATTTTTCATATTTAGAAAGTCTTGTGATTTCATCTTTAACTTGAACAGCAAGTTCTCTAGTTGGAGCTAGGATAAGAGCTTTTATTCCTTCTTTATTGCTAAGCTTAGTTATTATAGGTAAGCTATATGCAGCAGTTTTTCCAGTACCAGTTTGTGCCTGCCCTATAAGATCAGCACCACTTAATGTAACAGGAATACTTTGCTCTTGGATTTGAGATGGGTTTGTAAAACCTAGGTCTGATATTGCACGAACAACACTCTCTTTAAGACCTAATGTAGTAAATTTATTATCACTCATTAAATATCCTCGTTTCTTTATTTTAAAATTGATTGATTTTTATCTTGAATAGATTTATAAAATTTTTATTTTTAAATTTTATCTATAAGCAAATAAAATAAGTATAACAGAAATAATATGTATATGTCAAAAACAGTAATAAATAATTTTAGTGAATATTTTTATTATAATAATAATTTGCTGCTAAAAAGATGTACATATACATATATTATTTTTGTTTTTTAAGTAATATATTTACTATACGTTAATATAAAACGTTGGTAATTAATGGATTAAATATATATTTTAATTAAGTATGTAAAAATGAATAAAAAATAAGTACTTCGATATTAACGAAGTACTTATTTTTAGTTTGCTTTATATGAACTACGTACAATATTAAATACTGTTTCATTTAATTTATCTAGCTGGTCTTTATCTAATTTTTTTGGATCAATTGCAGGGTGAATTACTATTTCAATATCTGCTGATTTAATTTTATTTTTATTAGCTTCTAATAATTTATACGTACCATTAATAGTAACAGGAACTATAAGAGAACCAGATTTTGTTGCAAGTTTGAAACTTCCAGCTTTAAAGTTTTTTATAGGTCCGCCTTTACTTCTAGTTCCTTCAGGGAATATAACCATAGAATAACCGCTCTTTAATAATTTTGTTCCTTGTACAATTGCTTCGGCAGATTTTCTAAGGTTACTTCTATCCATAAATATGCAGTTAATATATTTCATCCATGTATTTATTATTGGAACTTTTTCTAATTCTTTTTTTGCAATAAAACCTTTAGGGACATCAATTGAACTAATTATTAATGGAATATCAAAATTACTTTGATGATTTGCAACAAATAATGATGTTTTGTCTATTGGTATATTTTCTTTTCCAATTACTGTTATCCTTGCTCCTGCAAGTTTCATAACATTTTTTGCCCAATTAGTTACAACTTTATGAATAAGTTTGTTTTTTTCTTCGATATCACCTTTTTTTATTAATCTGGCTATTTTAATTTTATAAAAGCTACATAATATTAGTCTGAATATTAATCCAGGATAAAATATTATACTTCTCATTATTACACATCCTTATTATTAAGTTTCACTAATCAGTATAATATAAATATTTTATTTTTGAAAGTATTTATAAAACATATACAATAAGAGTAATATTAGGATAAATTTTATAAAATTTTAATCTTTAGTTAATAATAAACTATAAAAATAAGGATATAATTAAAATTATAAACAAGTTAAATGGTATTTTATTCTATACATCTAAGGTAAATTAAAGATATAATAAAAAATGTATATCAATGAAATACTATATTATTAAGGAAAATAAATTTATTATAAAAAATTGAAATTAAAATTTTTACATGGAATAGAGCAGAGGAAGTTTAATGGAGTTGAATAATTTGACAGGGAATCAAGTAGAAAATATATTAGAAGTAAATAATGAACAAAATAGCAATTTAAAAATATATGGTTTATCTTCAAAGGAAGTAAAGGAACGGATTAGGCAGGGAAAGGTAAATTATATTCCTAAGGCACCATCAAGAACGTTTTGGCAGATATGCCGAGCAAATTTATTTACTAGTTTTAATGCTATAAATTTTATTTTAGCAGCAATTATAATAATAGCAGGATCTCCTAAAAACGCTATATTTGTAGGAGTAATAGTAGTTAATACTCTAATAGGAATATTCCAAGAACTTAAAGCAAAAAAGACATTGGAAAAATTGTCAGTAATAAGTATGGCTCATGCTAAAGTTTTAAGAGATGGACAGATAAAGAAAATATCAATTGAAGAGATAGTTTTGGATGATGTTTTATATTTAGAGACAGGGCTTCAGATATTAGCAGATTCACAGGTTATACATTCAGATGGACTTGAAGTTGATGAATCAATGCTTACTGGAGAAGCAGATGCTATAGTGAAACGAAATAATGATAAATTGTATTCGGGCAGTTTTGTTGTGGCTGGAGAAGGATATGCAGTAGTCAGAAAAGTTGGAAAAGAAACATATTCATCGAGTCTTGCAGAAGAGGCAAAGCAGTTTAAAATTACAAATTCAGAATTACAGACAGCAATAAATAAAATATTTAAGGTATTAATATGGATTATAATACCATTAACTGTATTGCTTACATTAACACAACTTAAAGTGCCAGATGCTACATGGCAGACTGCAGCAATAGGAACTGTATCTGGTATTATTGGAATGATACCAGAAGGGCTTGTTCTTTTAACTAGTGCTACCTTTATAGTTTCAATAATAAAACTGTCTAAATTTGATACATTAGTACAAGAATTATGTGCTACTGAAGTATTAGCAAGAGTTGATGTATTATGTTTAGATAAAACTGGTACACTTACTCAAGGAGATTTAAGACTTTCAGAGGTACAAAATTTTGGAGTAGAATCTGATGAAACAATAAATAATGTTTTAGCTTTATTAGTAAACAATCTTCCAAGCAATAATCCAACGCAAAAGGCAATATTAGAAAGATATAATATTTATGATGAAAGTATTAAGTGCATACACAAGATTCCGTTTTCATCAAAGAGAAAATGGTCTGGAGCATCTTTTGAGAAATTTGGAAGCTGGGTATTGGGGGCACCTGAAGTAATATTAGATAAACAATATAATTTAATAAGAAGTTCTGTTGAAGAAGAAGCACAGAAGGGAAAAAGAGTTTTATTATTAGCTAAGATTCATGGAGATTTTGCAGGTGAAAAAATTAGTGGGAAAATAGAAAGTGTAGCATTGGTTTTAATTGAAGATATTATTAGAGGAGCAGCACCTAAAGTTTTAGAATACTTTAATAGGCAAAATGTAGAAGTAAAAATAATATCAGGAGATAGTCCTGTAACTGTTTCGGAGGTAGCTAGAAGAGCAGGAGTAAAGGAATGGCAGAAATATGTTGATGCGAGAACTTTACCAGAAGATCATGATGAATTTAATGAAATAGTGAAAAAAACTGTTGTGTTTGGAAGAGTTACACCTCATCAGAAAAAGAGAATAGTAACTGCGCTTCAGGAATTAGGGCATACAGTTGCAATGACGGGTGATGGAGTAAATGATGTTCTTGCGTTAAAAGCTTCAGACTGTGGAATAGCAATGGCAAATGGATCTGATGCAACAAAAGCAGTTGCGCAGCTTGTATTAATGAAATCTGATTTTACAGCATTGCCTAAAGTAGTAGAAGAGGGAAGAAAGCAGATTAATAATTTAGAAAGAGTTTCAGAATTATTTTTGTCAAAAACAGTTTATTCAATAATTTTAGCATTTGCATGTTCAATACTGTTATTGCCATATCCTATTTTACCTATTCAGTTATCTTTAGTAGGAAGTTGTGCTATAGGAATTCCAGCATTTTTCTTAGCAATGCTTCCAAGTACAGGTGGAGTTAAAAAGGGATTTTTACCAAGAATATTAACTGTAAGTATACCTAATGGAATAATACTTGCTGGATTTACAACAGTGACATTTTTAATTGCATTAGGTTTTGGAGCTGACATAGATTATAGTAGGACTTTATCGGTATTGCTGTTTGCTGGAATTAATATGATAATATTATTTAGAGTAGCAAAACCGCTTACTACATTTAAAACTATATTATGTGTATCTATGTTTGGAATAATTGTTCTTGCATTTGTTACACCAATAGGCAGATATGTTTTCAGTTTTACTAAGTTAAGTTTGAGACATTGGATAGAAGCGTTAGCTGTTATAGTATTATCAGGACCAGTAATAACTAAATTCGTTGATATATTTAGATTAAGAATAAACAGGAAGTTTAAAGTAAAAACCAATTAATTTTTTAATCATTAAAAATATAAAGTATTTAAGAGGTGTAGATTAATAGATGATCAGAAATAATAAATTAACATAATATCTACACTCTCTATTTATTGTTTTATAATCAATAAAGTAAAAGGAAAAACTAGATTTTAAATTACAAGTAGACAAATTTGACAATCTTAAATAAGTATAATAAAATTTATTAGTGTAAAAGATAATAAGATATGAGCTTCTATAGTTTAATGGATAGAACAATCCCCTCCTAAGGGATAGATGCCAGTTCGATTCTGGCTAGGAGTACCAGTATTAATAAAAAGTGTCATGGATTACCATGGCACTTTTTAAACTAATTGATTTAATTTATTATATAATTTTAAGAAAAAAATATTTTAATTATGAGTCAAACTTGTAAATTGTTAGATAAATTATTGCAATTTATTAAGAGAAAATAATTTTGTATTATTTTTATAAGTTTTGAGAAATGAGACTATTCAATTCAAATTTTACAAAACGTAATACTTTATCTGTTAATTTCATAAATTCAGCATTAGTCATATTTAAAGTGCCAGTACCATTGCTTATATATGTTAGGGGAATTGCATTGTTTTCTACTGCTAATTTTAATGATTCTTCTATGCCACTATTGTCACATGGAAACTCATTAAATTTAATATTAAATTCACATAGTTTTATAAGTTTTTCTATTGTTTCTATAGTGTTATTATTATCTAATAAATATTTTTTTGAATTAGAAATGCTTTTTTTTGGAATATTTATGGATAAAAGATCACTAAGATCGACACCAAGAATTTGAGCAACTTTTTTTAATAATTCTGCACTAGGTTCTCTATTGTTATTTTCATAATTAGAATATGTTGAACTTGGTATATTAAGAATTTTTGCCATATCTTTTTGAGATAGTTTTTTGTTTTTGCGGATTCTTTTTATGTTGCTGCCAACTTTTATTATGTCATTTACTCCCATACATTTTCACACCCCTATAATATTAATTGGAAATATATGTATATTATATCATAAAGAATGCAGTTAAGTAAAAAATATTATGAATGTATATAAAACAAAAATGATAATAAATTTATAAATTTATACAAATAGTAGATTATTTGGTTGATATTAAAATAAAATAAGATAAAATTTAAGTATGTATATTTTTTTGAGAGGTGAGCATTATGGAAGTGGCATTAGAACAATTTATTTCATCAGACAAATCGAAAAATATTTTAATTATATTAAGAAATATAAGTTATGGATTAATACTTTTAGGACTTATTTTATCAATGATATTTTTTAAACCAATAGGAATAATTATTTTATTATTGGGAGTAATATTATTATATATACGTAGATTTTCATATGTTGATTATGAATATGAATTATATAATGGAAATATTGATATAAGCAAAATATATTCATGTACAAAAAGAAAAATGGTTCAAAGAATAAAAGTAGAAGATGTTGAAGAAATATGGGTTACACAAAGTAGTCAAATTGGGAAAAATGGTGCTAAAGTATTTTTTAATTCAAATATAAAAAATCTTGTTATTTATACTATTAAACTTAAAAATTCTAAAAAAGTTCAAGTGGCATTAAATGAAGAGCTTGAAAAAGTAATAAAAATAATTTATAGATCTAAAATAATATTATAATATTGTGTACAAAAAAGAGAATTCAAATTTATGAATTCTCTTTTTTATAGGCTAGTATTAAACTTGTGTAAAAGTTGATTTAATATAGTTTTTATAGTACTTTGTGGAATTGGTATCACAAATAGAAATTCTATAATTTTTTTCACATTAACTTTAAACAAAATATATTAGGAATAATAAGCAAGATATAGGGAAATATATAATGGTAATATATTTATAAGAAAAATTTAATTGTCAATTTGATTAATAAATATATTTTTTGTTATATATATAAAAAATATATTGACATCTATAGTATGGAACTGGTATCATAAGAACATGAAAACGATTTAGAAAGATTTTTAATAAGGAGGATATGTTATGAACAAAGAGCAAAGAGTAGCAAAAGAGATTTTAGAACATATTGGTGGTAAAGAAAATATCAAATCAATAGAGCATTGTGCAACTAGATTAAGAATAATTCTTAATGATAAAGAAAAGATTAATGAGAAAGCCATTGAAAATATAGATGGAGTAAAAGGTCAATTCTTTGCTGCAGCACAGTATCAAATAATTTTAGGAACAGGATTTGTAAATAAAGTATATGCAGAAATTGTTAATGGATCAGAAGCTTTAGCAACAAGCAGTGCAAAAGAAGATGCGTATGCTAATATGTCATTATTACAAAAAGTATCAAGAACATTTGGAGATGTATTTGTTCCTATAATACCTGTATTAGTAGCAACAGGATTATTTATGGGAGTAAGAGGTTTATTAACTAACTTAGGTTTATTGCAGACAGGAACTAATTTCTATTTATTTAGTGAAATATTAACAGATACAGCATTTGCATTTTTACCTGCATTGGTAGCTTGGTCAACAATGAAAAAATTTGGTGGAACACCTGTTATAGGTATAGTAGTAGGATTAATGCTAGTAGCACCTCAATTACCAAATGCCTATAATATAGCGTCAGGAGATGCACAACCAATAATGTTATCATTATTTGGATTAGATGTCCCAGTTGTAGGATATCAAGGATCAGTATTACCAGCATTAGTTCTTGGAATTATAGCTTCTAAAACTGAAAAGTTATTAAAGAAGTTTGTTCCAGATGTAATTGATTTAATAGTTACACCATTCTTAACATTATTAATATCTATGATTTTAGGTTTATTAATAGTTGGACCAATAATGCATACAGTAGAAATTTGGGTATTTGGAGCAATTAAGAACTTTATGTTATTGCCTTATGGAATAGGTGGAGCTGTAGTTGGAGGAGTACATCAAGTAATAGTTGTTACTGGTATTCATCATGCATTTAGTGCATTAGAAGTAGAATTATTATCTACTACAGGAGTAAATCCGTTTAATGCTATGATTACTTGTGGTATAGTTGCACAAGGTGCCGCAGCTTTTGCAGTAGCATTAAAGACTAAAGATAAGAAAAAACGTTCATTATATATATCATCAGCAGTTCCAGCATTTTTAGGAATTACTGAACCAGCAATATTCGGAATTAACTTAAGATTCATTAAACCATTTATATTTGGATGTATAGGTGGAGCTGCTGGTGGAGTATTTGCAGGAATACTTAATATGGCTGGTACTGGAATGGGAATTACAGCACTTCCAGGAATATTATTATATATGAATAATATAGTTGGATATCTTATAATAAATGGAATATCAATGGCAGTTGCGTTCTGTTTGACATTCTTCTTATTTAAAACAGAAGAATAGAATTAATTAATATAAAGATACTTAATTCAATTTTCAATTTTAGTACATAAAAAGTTGGAAATGAGTAACATAGGACATTTTGATAGATTTAGTAGAAACTTTAGTTATGTTTTTACTAAATCTATCTAGTTATGTGGAAAAATAATTATTGAACTATAAATGTTCTAATTATTTTTATAATTGATTTTAGTTAAAGTGTCTTCTGAAAATTGACATATTATTTTTAGTATTATAGGGTGTTATAATATTATTAATTAATATTTGAGTGGAGGATTTGATGAAGAGAAAAGTAACAATTCAAGATATAGCTAATATGGTCAATGTATCTAAAAGTAGTGTTTCTAGATATTTGAATAATGGTTATGTTAGTGAAGAAAATGCTAAAAAGATAAAAGAAGCAATTGAAAAGACAGGTTTTGAAACAAATTTTTTTGCTAAAAGATTAAAGACTAAAAGAAGTGGACTTATAGGAATTATTCTTCCAAGAATTAATTCATTTACTGTTGGGCATCTTCTTGCAGGTATAACTGAGAAATTAGAAGAAAATAATTATCAAGGTATTATTTTAGTTAGTAATCTTAGTATACAAAAAGAAATTGCTAATATAACTAGTTTGGCTCAACAAGGGGTTGACGGAATAATAGTAAATTCAATTGCAATAACAGAAGAACATATTAAATTGATAAATAGATTAAACATTCCAGTTATATTTACAGGACAAAAAAATGAGTTTACTAATTATATAAAGATTGATGATTATGTTGCAGGTAAAATGATGGGAGAATATTTTAAAAACAATAATCATAAAAATATTGTTTTTGCAGGTGTAAATGAAAAAGATATTGCAGTAGGCGTAGAACGTAAACAAGGATTTATAGATGAGTTTTTATTAGAAAATGAAGGTGCAACAGTAGAATTTGTTGAGACTGATTTTTCTTTTAAAGGAGCTTATTTAAGAGCAGAAGAGATATTGAAGTATAATCCAACGGGAATAGTATGCGCAACGGATAATATATGTTTAGGAATACTTCGTTATTTACATGAAAAGAATATTAATGTGCCAGAAGATATATCTATAGCTGGATTTGGAGGTTATGATGTGGGATGTGTATCCTATCCTACACTAACTACAGTAGAGTTTAATTATGAATTGATAGGAAAGAAAACAGCGGATGGAATCTTAGAATTAATAGAGGGAAAGAAAATAAGAGAAGACAGTACTGTATCATTAAAGTTTATAGAAAGAAAAAGTGTTAAGAAACTTTAATTTTTAAAGGATTTATTGATATGCTGTTAATTCATATAGTATTATAAATTTTAAGGAGAAATCATGTTATGACTAATGAAGATATTTACATAAAGATAAACCAAGATTTAAATTGTTATTATGAAAATGGTGACAACAATATATGGAGAAATAAAAATCATATAGAAATGCCATTTGGACTTATAAATGATCCTAATGGATTAAGCTACTATAATGGAAAGTATCACATATTTTATCAATGGAATCCTTTTGGATGTGAGCATAAGACAAAACATTGGGGGTTAGTAAAAACATCAGATTTTGTTAATTTTACTAAACCACAAATAATATTAAAACCAGAAGACTGGTTTGATAAAAATGGATGTTATTCTGGAGGAGCTTATATTAAAGATGATACATTAAAGTTATTTTATACTGGAAATGTAAAAGATGAAAACAACAACAGAGAATCATATCAATGCATAGTTGATTATCATAAAGATGGTAGTTTTAAAAAGAAAGGACCAGTTATACATAGACAGCCTGAAGGATATACTGCTCATTTTAGAGATCCAATGATATTTGTTAAAGATGGAACTTATTACATGGTACTTGGAGTTCAAAGAAAAAATTTAACAGGGACTGTTTTAATATACAAATCAGATGATATTGAAAATTGGGAGCTTTTAGGTGAATTAAAAACAGATAAAGAAAACTTCGGTTACATGTGGGAGTGTCCTAATATAATTAAGGTAAGCGATGATAAGTATGCATTATTATTTTCGCCTCAAGGATTAGAAGCTGAAGAATTGAAAAATCAAAATATATATCAATCAGGATATATGATTGGTGAATTAGATCTAGAAAAGGTTGAATTAAAAAATAATTCAGAATTTAAAGAATTAGATATGGGATTTGATTTCTATGCTCCACAAGTTTTTGTTCACAACGGACAGAATGTAATGATTGGATGGATTGGTATGCCTGATAAGGATGCTGAATATCCAAGTGCACAAAATGGAGGATGGATGTTTGCATTAACAATGCCTAGAGTTTTAGAATATAGAAATAATGTAATATATCAGAAGCCTCTTAAAGAAATTGAAAATTTAAGAGCTGATAAAATTGTTGATGTTAAAAATATAGTAAAAGATAAGTATGAATTAAAATTAGATAGTAGAAATACTGAAATAAAGTTGAATTTAAGTCTTGAAGAAAATAATTTTGTGGATTTAAGATTTAAATTTAATGATGAGTATATATCAATAACTTATGATAAGTTAAGTGAAGTTTGTACTATAAACAGAAATAATATGAAACTAGGCGGAAGAGGAATAAGAAAATTTAAATTAAAAACTAATAATAGTTTAGATTTACATATGTTTATAGATAATTCTGTTATGGAAATATATTATGAAGATGGTTTAGAAACAACTACTTTCATGTATTTCCCTAAATCAGATGATTTTAAAATAGAAATACAAAATGATAATAATGTTAATATTAACGAATTATCTATTTGGAATTTAAGAGGTGTAAAATATGAATAAAAATGTTTTTTGTATTGGTGAACTTTTAATCGACATGGTATGTGTTGATAATAAAGGATTAAAAGATGGAGAAAAATTTGAAAAGAAAGCTGGTGGAGCACCTGCAAATGTTGCTGCTGCAATAACAAAATTAGAAGGAAATGCAGCATTTTTAGGTCAAGTTGGAGATGACTTTTTTGGTAAATTCTTAGTTCAAGTATTAAGGGATTTAAATATAAATACAGATATGACTGTAGAAAAAGGAAGTACTACAATGGCATTAGTTGGAATAGATGCTGATGGAGAGCGTAATTTTGATTTTTTAAGAGGAAGCGATGGAGAATATTCATTTGAAAATGTTGATACTTCAAAGATAACTTCTACAGATATAATTCATTTTGGGTCTGCAACAGGATTTTTAGATGGAGAATTAAAGAAGACATATTTTAAATTATTAGATTATGCAAAAGCAAATAATATATATGTTTCATTTGATCCTAATTATAGAGATGCATTTTATACTGATGATAAAATGTTACTTCAGTTTGTTGAAGATAGTAAATCATTCTTAAGACATAGTGATTTTACTAAATTAAGCGATGAAGAATTAACTTTAATTACTGGAGAAAAAGATTTAGATGATGGAGTTAAGGTATTACATGATTTAGGAGTTAAAGTTGTTACTATAACTTTAGGATCTAAGGGAACTTATTTAAGTGTTGAGGGAGAAAATACAATAATACCTTCAATAAAGATAAAACAAGTGGATTCAACTGGAGCTGGAGATTCATTTGTTGGAGCTGTATTAAAGCAAGTTTCAGATATTGAAGATAAAAAGAATATAAGTATGGATAAATGGAAAGAAATAATCGCTTTTGCTAATAAAGTTGGAGCAATTACATGTACAAATTATGGTGCTATAGCATCAATGCCAACTTTAAGCGAAGTAAATGCAATTAAATAGGAGTATTACATTAAATTAAGTCTGTATATCATGTTGTATACAGGCTTTTTCTTATATATTAGTTTCTAAAAAATAATGAGTTAGTATTAGTTTTATGATTCTTTTTATTGAATATATTTTTGAATAATTAAAAGTAGGACAAAGAATGTTTGATAAAACAATAACAAAATTGAATAAAAATGTAAGGGCTTCAAAAATAAAGATGTCACATATTTAACAATGAATAAAAAAATATATGAAGATGAAATGTTATTAAATCATACAAAACCCTATTATAGCAGGTGTGCAAACATATTCATATAAAAGAAATTTCTAATTTTATTAAAAATAAATAAAAAAATATGAGAAAAAGTTTGACAAAAAATAAACAATGTATTAAAATTAACTCATAGGTTGTTAAAAAAATAACAAAACAAATTGTATATATAAGATTAACTATTTAATAAATAAAATACATATACTAAAGTAAAAGAAATTGAACAAATAATACAAATGCAATATAAGCATTTGTTTTAGGAGGAAGAACGATGAAAGTTACAAATGCTAAAGAATTAACAAAAAAAATTGAAGAGTTAAGAAAAGCTCAAAAACAATTTGCAGAATTTACACAAGAACAAGTAGATGAAATATTTAGACAATCAGCATTAGCTGCTAATCATAATAGAATTAGATTAGCTAAAATGGCTGTAGAAGAAACAGGAATGGGAATCGTTGAAGATAAGGTTATAAAAAACCACTTCGCCGCTGAATATATATATAACAAATATAAAAACATGAAAACTTGTGGAGTATTAGAGGAAGATACTACATCAGGCATTATAAAAATAGCTGAACCAATAGGTGTTATTTCTGCTATTATTCCAACAACTAACCCAACATCAACAGCAATATTTAAAACTTTAATAGCTTTAAAAACTAGAAATGCAATAATTATTTCGCCACATCCAAGAGCTAAGAAGTCTACTATTGAAGCAGCAAGAGTTGTTTTAGAAGCAGCAGTTAAAGCTGGAGCACCAGAAGGAATAATCGGATGGATAGATGAACCATCATTAGAATTATCACAAAATGTTATGGCTGAATCAGATATAATTTTAGCAACAGGTGGTCCTGGAATGGTAAAAGCTGCTTATTCATCAGGAAAACCAGCATTAGGAGTTGGAGCAGGAAATACTCCAGCAATTATTGATGAAAATGCTGATATAAACATGGCTGTAAATTCAATTTTAATGTCTAAAACTTTTGATAATGGAGTTATCTGTGCTTCTGAGCAATCAATTTTAGTTGTAGAAGAAAAATATGAAGAAGTTAAAAATCAATTAGCTTATAGAGGAGCATACATCCTTAAAGGTGAAGAAATAGATAAGGTAAGAAAGGTTATCTTAAATGAAAAAGGTGGATTAAATGCTAATATTGTTGGTCAATCTGCTTACAACATAGCTAAAATGGCAGGAGTTACAGTTCCTGAAACTGCTAAAGTTTTAGTTGGAGAAGTTACTTCTGTAGAATTAGAAGAACCATTCTCACATGAAAAATTATCTCCAGTACTTGCTATGTATAAAGTTAAGAATTTTGAAGAAGGTTTAGAAAAAGCTGATAGATTAATAGAATTAGGTGGATTAGGTCATACATCAATTCTTTATACTGATGAAGTTAAATGCAAAGATAGAATAATGACATTTGGACACAAAATGAAAACTGCTAGAACATTAATAAATATGCCAGCATCTCAAGGAGCTATTGGAGATTTATTTAACTTCAAATTAGCACCATCATTAACTTTAGGATGTGGATCATGGGGAGGAAACTCAGTTTCTGAAAATGTTGGTCCAAAACATTTAATAAATGTTAAGTCTATAGCTAAAAGGAGAGAAAACATGCTTTGGTTCAGAGTTCCAGAAAAAACTTACTTTAAATATGGTTGTTTACCAGTAGCTTTACAAGAATTAGCTGATATGGGTAAAAAGAAAGCATTTATTGTAACAGATAAAGTATTATTTGAATTAGGATATACTAATAAGATTACAGATGTATTATCAGCAAATGGAATCCAATATAAAGTATTCTGTGATGTTGAACCAGATCCAACTTTAAGATGTGCTAAGGCTGGAGCTAAAGAAATGTTAAGCTTCAATCCAGATGTTGTAATTTCACTTGGTGGTGGATCAGCAATGGATGCAGCTAAGATTATGTGGGTAATGTATGAACATCCAGAAGTATCATTCCAAGATTTGGCTATGACATTTATGGATATAAGAAAGAGAATATACAAATTCCCAACAATGGGTGAAAAAGCAATGATGGTATCAATAGCTACTTCTGCTGGTACTGGATCAGAAGTAACACCATTTGCGGTTATAACTGATCAAGATACAGGTGTTAAATATCCACTTGCTGACTATGAATTAACTCCAGATATGGCTATTGTTGATCCAGAATTAATGATGACTTCACCAAAAGGATTAACTGCATGTGCAGGTATAGACGTATTAGTTCATGCTATGGAAGCTTATGTTTCTGTAATGGCCTCAGATTTCACAAACGGTATGGCACTTGAAGCAATAAGATTAGTATTTGATTATTTACCAATAGCGTATAATGAAGGAACTACTAATGTAGAAGCTAGAGAAAGAATGGCTCATGCATCATGTATGGCTGGTATGGCATTCTCTAATGCATTCTTAGGAATTTGTCACTCAATGGCTCATAAATTAGGTGCATTCCATCATTTACCACACGGTATGGCTAATTCATTATTATTAAAAGAAGTAATTAAATTTAATTCTACAGACGCACCAACTAAACAAGGAATATTTGCACAATACAAATATCCAGAAGCAATTCATAGATATGCTAAGATTGCTGATTATTTAAGATTAGGTGGAAACACAGATGCTGAAAAAGTAGAATTACTAATTAAGGCTATAGAAGAATTACAAAGAAAAGTTAACATGCCAATGACTATAAAAGAAGCTGGGGTAGATGAAGAAAAATTCTATGCAGAATTAGATGAAATGGTTGAACAGGCATTTAATGACCAATGTACAGGAGCTAATCCAAGATATCCATTAATGAGAGAATTAAAGGAAATGTACATAAATGCATTTGATACAGTAAAAGCTTCAAAAAATGAAAGTAAAAAAGAAAATAAGAGAAAGTAATATAACCTTATTACATAAGACATTTTTCATTAGAACCGTTGTAAAATACAGCGGTTCTTTTTATATAACAAATAATATATGAATAATTAATTCAAAACAAGGATATTACAATAGTATAATACAATATTTTAATTAATGAAAAGATAAAATATGAGTTAATGATTTAATAAATACTGGAAAGTTATTTATAATATTTTTTACTATGGTATAATATTTAGTAATACAATATTTTAGATTTTTAGGAGAGTGATTATTGTTGGACCCTAGTTATACGTGGCAGATAATTGTATTACTTATCTTAATTGCAATGTCTAGTTTTTTTTCAATGTCAGAAACTGCACTTATGTCTATAAGTAAAATACGATTAAGGCATATGGTTGAAGAAGAAGTATCTAATGCAAAGTTGGTTGATAAACTTCTAGAAGATCCTAGTAAACTTTTAGGTGCAATTTTAATTGGTAATAATATAGTTAATATAGGAGCATCATCATTAGCAACAATACTTGCAACTAATATATTTGGCAGCAGTGGTGTAGGAATTGCAACAGGAATAATGACTGTACTTGTACTTATTTTTGGAGAAATTACTCCAAAATCAATAGCAAAGCAGAAATCTGAGGTGGTTGCCTTAAAAGTGGCAAAGACAATAAAATTTATTGTTTTTATTTTTAAACCATTTGTAAATATATTTACAGGAATATCATCTTTATTCATTAAGCTTTTAGGCTGTGATCCAAATGCAACAGAATCATTTATTACAGAAGAAGAATTAAAAACAATGGTTGATGTGAGTGAAGAAGAAGGCGTTTTAGAAAATGTTGAAAAAGAAATGATATTTAATGTTTTTGAGTTTGCTGATCAGCAGGTAAAAGATATAATGGTTCAAAGGGTAGATATTGTATCTGTAGATAAAGAAGCTACTTATGATCAAGTTATGGAAGTAATTCAAAGTGAGCAATTTTCTAGAATTCCTGTATATAATCAAACAATAGATAATATTATAGGAGTTTTAAATGTAAAAGATCTTGTGATGGTAGAAAATCCAAGAGATAATTTTGATATTCAAAAGTATATGCGAGAACCATATTACACTTTTGAATTTAAGAAAATAGTAGAATTATTTAAAGAAATGAAAAAAACAAGAAATCATATTGCAGTAGTACTTGATGAATATGGTGGAACTGTAGGAATAGTAACAATTGAAGATTTAGTTGAAGAAATTGTTGGTGAAATAGAAGATGAATATGATGAAGATAAATCGTCTGTTCAAGTAGTAAGTGATAATGAATATATATTTGATGGAAGTTTAAGGCTTCATGATATTAGTGATATCATAGGTGTAAATATGGAATCAGAAGAATTTGATTCGGTAGGAGGTCTTATGATTGGCGAACTTGGAAGAATGCCAGAACAGAATGAAGAAGTAGTAATAGGAAACATAAGACTTGTTGCTGAAGAAATTGAAAAGAATAGAATATTAAAAGTGAGAATGTTTATAGAAAATGAAAAAGAACAAAATATACGAGAAACTGAAGCATAATTTTAAAAGACTGCTAATATAATAAAGCAGTCTTTTTAACATATGAGGGGAGGCATATTGGTGTGGAGTTTATTGATATTGCTAAGGAAGAAGCATATGCAGCACTAAATGAAGGGGAAATACCTGTTGGAGCGGTTATAGTTAAAGATGGAGAAATTATAGCTAGATCACATAATTTAAAGGAACAGCAACATGATCCAACTGCTCATGCCGAAATTCTTGCTATAAGAAAAGCTTGTGAAGTTATAGGAGACTGGAGACTTGATGGGTGTGACATGTATGTAACATTAGAACCATGTCCAATGTGTGCAAGTGCTATAGGGCAAAGTAGAATAGATAGAGTATATGTAGGAACTTTTAACAAAGATATGGGAGCTTGTGGATCAATTATAAATTTATTAGACAACAGGAGAATAAATTCATTTGTAGATGTAAAATGGATTTATGATAATGAATGTTCTAAGATTCTTGAGGAATTTTTTAAATTGAATAGAAAATGATAAAATTAAAGTCTTTTATTGAGATGATATAGCATTTATGTTAGAATGAGAACGAATTAGAGTGCTTAATTCTAACAAGGAGAGATGTCCGAGTGGTTGAAGGAGCACGCCTGGAAAGTGTGTATAGGAGCAATTCTATCAGGGGTTCAAATCCCCTTCTCTCCGCCAAAAAATATAGTTAAGTATTTTATAAAAAGTAGTACTGTAATTTAGAGTACTACTTTTGCTTTTTATAATATTTTATGAAAAATCAATTTGATAATACTAAGCATAAAAGATACTGTTAATTTTTATAAAAGATAAATTACAATATCAAGTGTAACACTAATTAGTTAAAAAAATAACCCATACGGGCACGTTCATGGTAAAGAGGTACTAATGAAAACACTAATGGATTAATTCGAGAATTTTTTCTTAAGAAATTTGATTTTTCTACTATTACGTAAGATGATGTTGATATTGTTGAGAAGATTTTAAATAATAGGCCACGGAAATGTCTTGGATACAAGACTCCCTTAGAAGTGTTTAACGAAGAGCAAGCTAAGTGTTGCACTTAGCTTGACAATTGGTTAAAAATAATAAATGAGTAATTTAAAAATATTTAGTATATTATAAACAACAATTCCAAAGGTTTTTAGAAAAAATTTAAATATTATAATCTTGAATTTAAATATTTTATATGTTATCATTAACAAGTATCAAAACAATAAATGATATATGATTTGCATATAGTATATAAGATGATTACTAATATACTTAGGCAATGTTAATATGGTCTGATGTCCAGTTTTGGGGACTAGGCTTTTTCTTGAGAGAAATTAAGAAAAGTTTGGAGGTTCAATTCCTCTTCATTCCACCATTGCTACGCTAGATGGGGAGATAGCGGTGCCCTGTAACCTGCAATCCGCTATAGCAGGATTGAATTCCTCGTTTAGGTACTAGTAATCTATAGTCTGACTTTTGTAAGTGGTGTTGATGACTGGGTCCCACGCAATGGAAGCCCATGAACCTTGTCAGGTCCGGAAGGAAGCAGCAATAAGTGGTTACTTTCGTGTGCCGTGGATCAATCTGGTCTGAGCTAACTGCAGAAGTAACGTATGGAGAGCTAGTAACGACACGAGGTGCGTAGTTTATATAATACATAAATTCTTCATAGAGAAATGAAGATGATTTACAGAATTAAATAGGTTATTCTTCAATAGGATTAACAATATAGGACACAATCAATAGGATAAGAAAATGAGGGTAATCAGTAATGAAAACCCTCATTTTCTTATTTTATTATATTTTTTAAACATCCTATGCCTTCAATTTCACATTCAATAGTATCTCCAGGTTTCAAAAATTTTGGAGGATTAAATCCCATTCCAACACCAGCAGGTGTGCCCATAGAGATAATTGTACCAGCTTTTAAGGTCATACCTTGAGATAATTCAGATATAGCGTCTGCTATTCCTGTAATCATAAGGCTGGTATTACTGTTTTGTCTTAATTCACCATTTACTCTTGAATATAAGTTAAGAACTGGAGGATTTTCAAATTCATCCTTTGTTACAATGCATGGTCCCATTGGAGTGAATCCATCTAAACTTTTTCCAATATACCATTGTTTATGTCTTGTCTGAAGATTTCTTGCGCTCACATCATTTATAATTGTATATCCAAAGATATAATCAAAAGCATTTTCAGGACATACATTTTTTGCGTCTTTACATAATATTACAGCAAGTTCACATTCATAATCTAAGCTGTCTACAAGTCCTTCATAAGCAGGAATAAATTCACCGTCTGCTGTAGCTTTATTTACTCTTTTTGAAAAATATACAGGATATTTTCTATCTCTTTCAAATGCTTCTTTTTTATATCGTGCTGATTCTTCTGCATGAGCCATATAATTTATACCAAGGCATATTATATCTTGATTAGGTTTTGGGATAGGGGCGCATTTTTCAATATTATCTATTGAAAGAATATCTTTTTTATTTATATTGAAAAGTTTTATGTTTTTTAAATAGCTTAATTGTTCTTTTGTTATATTAATAATAAGTTCATTCATTGTATTAAAGTGTAAGCCTAGTGTCTTTAAAGGATAAATGTTGTGCCCATCATTACTTAATAATCCTAACTGTTCATTATTATTTAATTTATACGTCAAAAATTTCATTTCTGAATCCCCCGAGTTATAATTCTTTTTTGTGGATAATATTTTATAAAAGTATAATATATGTAAAATAAAAAATCAATTAATAAAATAGACTAACAAATGTTAGCCTATTTTATTAATTGAAAAGTTAAAATTATTTATATATTTTGATATTTATTAAGAATTAAAGTCGCTATTTTTTGTGAATAATTCAAATTAATTCTTTAGCAAATTAATAAATTTATATGATATGTTACTTTTTTTATCTGTAAATTTTTCAGATTCATAAACAACTGTATAGTTTTTTATATTTATTTCTGGGAAGAATGTATCCCCATCGAATGAATTATATATTCTAGTAAGGTAAATTTTTTTACAGAATGGAAGAAGTTCTTTATATATTTCAGCTCCACCAATTACAAAAATTTCTTCATCAGAATTTTCATATTTGTTAATGAAATTATTTAAATTATGTATTATGGATACTTTATCAGAATTGATGCTAAAATTTTTATTCCTGGTGATTATTATATGTTCTCTATTTGGAAGAACATCAGGAAGTGATTCAAAAGTTTTTCTTCCCATAAGCATTTTGTGACCAGAAGTTATTGTTTTAAATCTTTTAAGATCTTCTGGAATATGCCATATAAGTTTGTTATTTTTTCCGATAACATTGTTATCTGCTATTGCTACTATTAAGGATAACATATATAAATTCCCCCTATATAATTTCTATTAAATATTAAACAGATACAGGCATTTTTATTGTTTCATGGTGTTTATAATCAATAAGTTTAATATCATCTTCTGTGAAATCATAAAAATCTTTTATATCTGGATTAATCCAAAGTTTTGGCGCATCATATGCTTCATCTTTTCTAGTTAATTGAAGTTTCATACCTTCAACTTGATTTTCATAGATGTGTGCATTATTTATAACATGAGTGAATAATCCAGGTTTTAATCCTGTAACCTGTGCTAATAAGTGTGTTAATACTGCATATTGACTAGAATTGAAAGGTACTCCTAATGGAATATCTCCAGATCTTTGAATAAGCATACAATTAAGTCTTCCATTTGTAACATCCCACATACTTAAAAAGCAACATGGTGCTAAGTTCATTTCAGGAAGGTCTTCCCAGTTCCATATATTTATCATCATTCTTCTATCTTGAGGATTTTCTTTTAATGATTTTATAAGGTTATCTATTTGGTGATATTTTTTTACTTGGTATCCGTAAGCTTTACCTATAGAACCATCTTCATCTGCCCATTCATCCCAAATATGTCCTTGCAAGTCATTTATATTGTTACTTTGTTTTTGCATTATCCACAATATTTCTCTTACTGCTGTTTTAAATGCTACACGTTTTGTGGTTAAAATAGGAAATTCTTTTTCTAGATTAAATTGCATTACTTGGTGTGGTAATTTATATGTTGATACGCCAGTTCTGTTTGTGTCAAAATATCCATTTTCTAATATATCTTTGGAAATAGCTAAATATTTATCATCATATGTACTCATAATAATATCATCTCCATTTCGTATTTAAATTTATTATTATAAATAGATTTAAAATTCTATTTATAAATATAAATAAATTCTTGTTATATGTAAAGTTGTATTTACATTATTAATCTGTATACAAATTGAATTTAACTTGCGTACAGAGTTTTTAATTTAAATAAAAATTTATTTTCAATTAATCTATTACAAAGACTAATTATTAGATATTTTAAATTGAAGTATCAATGGTGTATAATAAGGTTATATTTAAGAAAAATAGCGAGGTGAGGGCCTTTGGCTTATACAGCACTGTATAGAGAGTGGAGACCAAAGACTTTTGATGATGTAGTCGGTCAAGAGCATATAACTACCACATTAAAAAATGAAATATTAAATGATAGAATAGCACATGCATATCTTTTTTGCGGTACTAGAGGAACAGGAAAGACATCGACTGCAAAAGTAATGGCAAAGGCTTTAAACTGTCTTAATCCTCATGATGGAGAGCCATGCAATGAATGTGAAATGTGTAGAAAAATCAATGAAGGTTTAGCTATAGATGTAACAGAATTGGATGCGGCATCTAATAATGGTATAGATAAAATTAGAGATATTATAGATGATACAAAATATCCGCCACAGGAAGCAAAATATAAAGTATATATAATGGATGAAGTTCACATGCTTTCAGTTGGCGCGGTAAATGCATTTTTGAAGACTTTAGAGGAACCGCCTAAAAATGTAATATTTATTTTGGCAACTACAGATCCTCAAAAGCTTCCTATAACAATATTATCTAGATGTCAGAGATTTGACTTTAAGAGAATAAATCAAAAGCAAATATCTGCAAGACTTAGAAGAATTATAGACGCACAAGGTATAGCGTGTGAGGAAAAGAGTCTTGATCTTATAGCAAGAGTATGTGATGGAGCAATGAGAGATGCTCTTAGTATTTTGGATCAGGCAATTGCTGTAGGAGATAATGAAATAAATTATAATGATCTAGTAAGTATACTTGGTCTTGTTACTAATGAATATCTTTTTGATGTTACAGATGCAGTAATAGAAAGAAATGTAGAAAAGGCTATGGTTATAGTAGATAAGCTTGTTTATTCAGGTAAGGATATGCAGTTATTTATAAAAGATCTTATATCTCATTTTAGAAATCTTCTTATGGCAAAGGTTACTACTAATCCAGAAGAAGTATTAGATATGTCTCTTGAAAATATTACTTTAGTAAAGGAACAGGGACGTAAAATAAGAGTTGAAGAGATAATGAGAGCTATAAGAATACTTCAGGAAGCTGAAACTAATTCAAAAATGAGTAAACAGAGTAGACTTTATCTAGAGCTTTCTATAATAAAAATGTGTAAAATTGAATATGATACTTCTAATGAAGTTATTCTTGCAAGAATGAATAGACTTGAGGAATCATTAAAAAGTGGTGCTATACAAGTTGCTGCTGTGAATACAAACATATCTGGAGGGCAAACAAAATTTTCTGAAAGCAAAGTAAATGCACAAAGTTCAGCAAGAGTTGTAACTGAAAAAAAAGAATATGTTGAAGCAACAGTGGTTAATAATGAAGCAAATCCTAATTCTTCATTAACTATAGATGATGTAGGAAGAGCATGGGCTGAAATACTTCAAGCATTCAAAGATAAGAGAGCTATGATAATACATGCTTCACTTATGACAGGTAAACCATATAGTTTAAAGAATGGAGTTCTTACAATAGAGTTCAATCCATTATATTCTCAAAGCAAGCCAAGACTTGAAAAAGCTGAATATAGGGAATTGGTAAATGAAACATTTAGTAGCATATTAAAAGAAAAAATAATAGTAAATTATATAGTTACACAAGATAAACAAGATATACAGAATAAAGAGCAGTTATTAAAGGATAAAATGAACGGTGTGCCTTTTGAAGTATATGATGAATAGTAATAATAAGTTCATTGTAAATTCAAGCAAGTTGTTTTATAATTAAAAAATAATGTTTACAAAAAGAGGAGGATTTTTTTATGGCAAGAGGTGGATTCCCAGGAGGTTTTGGGGGCGGAAATATGAATAATCTTATGAAGCAGGCTCAAAAACTTCAAAAGCAAATGGAAGACATGCAAAAAGAACTTGAAGCTAAGGAATTTGAGGCTTCTGTAGGTGGTGGAGCAGTAGTTGTAAAGGTTACTGGTAAAAAAGAAGTTACATCTATTAATATAAAACCTGAAGTAGTAGATCCTGATGATGTAGAAATGTTAGAAGATTTAGTTCTTACAGCTGTTAATGAAGCAATGAAAAAAGCTGATGAAGAAACTTCAAGTAAAATGGGTAAATTAACTGGTGGAATGGGTGGATTATTCTAGAAGATTAGGATAACCATTATTCAGCATACAGGATTGTTGGATTATCCTTCAAACTGTATGCTTTTTTTAGAATTGTAGTAAATTATATTGTTGACATGGATTTATTGATAGGAGTAAAATACCCAGAATATAAGAATATAAGAATATAAGAATATAAGAATATAAGAATATAAGAATATAAGAATATAAGAATATAAGAATATAAGAATATAAGAATATAAGAATATAAGAATATAAGAATATAAGAATCTTCAATTAAATTATTTAAAAAGGAGATATGTGAGTTATGATGGACTTTTATCCAGTAGCGATAGAAAAATTAATAGAAGAATTTGCAAAATTGCCAAGCATTGGGCAAAAAACGGCCCAAAGACTTACATTACATATTTTAAATCTTCCGCAAGATGAAGTAAAAGAATTTGCAAATGCTTTAGTTCAGGCAAGAGGTACAATTAAATACTGCTCAATATGCGGAAATTTTACAGACAAAGATCCCTGTGCATTATGTTCAAATCCTAATAGGGATAAAGGAATTATATGTGTAGTTGAACAGCCAAAAGATGTTATGACTATGGAAAAAGTAAAAGAATACAATGGAGTATATCATGTGCTTCATGGAAATATATCACCGATGCAAGGAAGAGGACCACAAGATATTAGAATAAGAGAACTTGTTGCGAGAATGAATGAAGATGTAAAAGAAGTAATACTTGCAACTAACCCTAATATTGAAGGGGAAGCTACTGCTATGTATATATCAAAAGTATTGAAGCCATTAGATGTGAAAGTAACAAGAATAGCAGCGGGTATACCAGTTGGTGGCGATCTTGAATATGCTGATGAAATAACTTTATCTAAAGCATTAGAAGGAAGAACTGAATTATAAAAATAAGGGAACCCAAAAAACAATGAGTTCCCAGAAAAAGGTGTTACATAGATGGGAGTTAGAAGTTTTTGTTTGACATGAGTGAAAAGCTTCTTATAATAATAGTCTATGCATTAATTATAAAAATGTTACAATGTAAATCCTTATAAAAATTAAAACTATGTATATTATTACCAAAACGTGGATAAAAATATATTAAGAAGTTTTATGGAGGGATTTACATGAATAGGAAAAGTATTCTTGAATACCTAGTAGACGAGGTTTATGATTCTAAGAGTCATAGAAAGTTATTAGATGATATAGAAACAGCTAAGGCTGAAATAAATGTAGCACGTAGCATGTTTAATAATGTTGATGATCAGGATTTAATAGAGGTTGCAATATATTCGGAAAATGTTGCAAGAAAACGATATGATTATCTTTTATCAATAGCAAAAGCTAAGGGTATAAATGTAAGTTATGATTATATTATAGAAAAAAATTTACAGATAGCCGAATAAAGGAATTATATAGATAGGGGAAATTGAAATGGATGCACAATATTTGATATATGGATTAATAGGTATTATAGCACTTTTTTTAGTTATTAAACTTTTAAAATGGCCTATAAAAATTTTAATAAATGGAATAGCTGGAGTTATATTGTTATATGTAGTGAATTTTCTTATAGCAAATCTAAGTATAATAGGGATTAATACGCATTTCTCAGTACCTATTAATGCAATAACGGCTTTAATTGCAGGATTTCTTGGGATACCAGGGGTTATAGTTATTATATTAATATTGTTATTTTTATAAATTTGAAATTATACTCAGTATTATAAATTTTTTGAGTGAATTTATAATGCTGAGTATTTTTTATTGTTAAATGGAAAAAAATGAGTTAATATTTTAAATATGGAATAATATGAAAAGGTTATTGCTATACATATATATTTAAAGGAGAAAAATACGTGAGAAATAAAGTGATTAAAAAAACAGCAGTTATTGGAGCTATTATGGTTGCATTAAATGGAATGAGTAGTTTAGGTGTTTCGGCAGAGTGGAAAAAAAATAAAGAAAATAATACATGGAGCTGGCTAGAAAACGATTTAATAACTACTGGATGGAAGCTAATAGATGGATCATGGTATTACTTTAATAAAGATGGGAATATGCATATTGGATGGCTTAAAGATAACGATAAGTGGTACAAGCTTAGTGATAGTGGAAGTATGATTACAGGATGGATATTTGAGAATAATAAATGGTATTATGCAAAAACTTCTGGTGATTTAGAAACAGATAAAATTACTCTTAATGGTATAACGTATAATTTTTTTAGTGATGGAACAATGATTGAAAATGATACGTATAATGATTTTAGTGATAATAATGTTCTTGCTATAAATACTTCCATACCCGAAAAGGATGGCGTTTATAAGAATGATGAAGTAGTTACTAGTGAGAAATCTGTTAATGAGAAATCTATAGAAAAAATAGATAAAGAAACAAAGAAAAATTTTACTCCAAGAATAAATCAACCTAATTTAGATGATAATCACTACTACTCAAATGATAATATTTTTTATAAAGTAAAATTAGCTCCACCATTTAAAAAGAGTGATGGAAGCAAGATAAAGGGTAATTGTACATGGTACGCATGGGGACGTACGTGGGAAATAACAGGAAAGAAACCTTTAGAAGCGGGGTTTACAGGAAATGCATGTGAATGGTGGAATGCGAATAAGTGTAGTAAAAAATACAAATATGGATCAGAACCTAAAGAAGGTGCAATTGCTGTATGGAAATCAAGTCTTCCAGGATCAGGAGGATGTGGACATGTTGCGGTTGTAGAAAAAATTGAAAATGGAAAGATATATATATCGGAATCTATGTGGCATGGAGATTGTTTTGCGTATAAAGAAATATATTCTACAGAATATTTATATGGTTATATATATCTGGATGAACCCAATTATTAGCTATAAAGTTGACAATATACTTTTTTGAGTTAATATTTTATGTATTAGATTTAAATTAATGAAGGAGTTGTAACTTATATGGCAGCAGGTAATGGAGTAAATTGTAGTGATTGTTTAGAACTAAAAAAAGGCAGGTGTGATGGAAAAGATTTGACTTGTCTTTGTTATAAATGTCCAAGAAAACTTGCACAATGTATGTGTGTTAAGTATTGTAGGGAAACTGAGTCTGTATTATTTTTTGATGATGAATATGATGATTTAGATTAAAATGCTAGAAATAAAATTTCTAGCATTTTTATTTTTGATAATATTGTTATTATAACAACTTTATTAGAATTATTCTTATGAATAAAAATTTTATTAGCAATAAACTTAAAAGTTAAGCATATTATATGACAAGATAATAAGTATATTTTGTTTAGAAATGATAGAAAATGTGTTATTTTGAATTAAATAAAAAAAAGAAAGTAGAAAAAAACATTTTGCAAAAAAATACTTAGTAAGATAACACATTAATAAAAAAATAGAATATTTTTATTGGAATAATATTCCTAAATATTTAAAATGTGTTATAATACTAATAAAATATAATAATTGGGGGCAAATTTATGGAAAGAGTATATAATTTCGCGGCTGGTCCAGCAGTATTACCGGAAGCGGTTTTAAAAGAAGCAGCAGATGAAATGTTAAATTATAAGGGTACTGGAATGTCAGTAATGGAAATGAGTCATCGTTCTAAGGCATTTGAAGAAATTATAGAAGAAGCTGAAAAAGACTTAAGAGATTTATTAAATATTCCAAATAATTATAAGGTTTTATTTCTTCAAGGTGGAGGATCAACACAATTTGCAATGATTCCAATGAACTTGATGAAAAATAGATCTGCAGATTATATAATTACAGGGCAATGGGCAAAAAAAGCAGCAGCAGAAGCCGAAAAATATGGAAAAGTAAATAGAATAGCATCTTCAGCTGATAAGACATTTAATTATATTCCTGACTTGAAAAATTTAAAAATTAGTGAGGATGCAGATTATGTATACATCTGTCATAACAATACAATTTATGGAACTACATATCATGATATACCAGATACTAAGGGGAAAGTATTGGTAGCTGATATGTCGTCGGATATTTTGTCACAGCCAATAGATGTTACTAAATACGGATTAATATTTGCAGGAGTTCAAAAGAATATTGGACCAGCAGGAACTGTTATTGTAATAATTCGTGAAGATTTAATTACAGAAGATGTACTTGAAGGTACACCAACAATGTTAACGTATAAGATACATGCAGATGCAAAATCTTTATATAATACACCACCTGCATATGGTATTTATATATGTGGAAAAGTGTTCAAACATCTTAAAAAGATGGGAGGACTTGAAATAATGAAAAAGAAAAATGAAGAAAAGGCAAAAATCCTTTATGATTTTTTAGACCAGAGTGAATTATTTAAAGGAACAGTTGTTAAAGAAGATCGTTCACTTATGAATGTTCCGTTTGTAACTGGGGATAAAGATTTAGATGCTAAATTTGTGGCTGAAGCTAAAAAGGCTGGAATTGAAAATATTAAGGGGCATAGAACTGTTGGAGGAATGAGAGCTAGTATATATAATGCAATGCCAATTGAAGGAGTTAAATATCTAGTTGAATTTATGAAGAAATTTGAAGCTGAAAATAAGTTAAGCTGAAGTAAAATTAAAAAAATTTACTAGTTGTGTATTAATAAAGTTTTTAGTATGTAAGTATATTATAAAAATGCAGAATAATTTATTAAGTATAAGCATTGTTAAGGGGGATTATATAATATGGTTAGAGTTTTAACTAACGATGGCCTTCAAGAGGCATCAATAGATGCATTAAAAGCTTTAGGGGTAGAAGTTGTTAATGAACATATAGAACAAGATGAATTAGGTGAAAAGTTAAAGGATTTTGATGCTGTTGTTATAAGATCAGCATCAAAACTTACTGCTGATGTATTTAATGCTGAAAAGGGTGGTAATTTAAAACTTGTAATAAGAGCTGGAGTTGGTGTTGACAATATTGATATTTTAGCAGCAAATAATATTGGAGTTACAGTAAAAAATACACCAGTAGCAAGTTCAAATTCAGTAGCAGAATTAGCACTTGCACATATGTTATCTGTTGCTAGATTTATTGGGATATCTAATGCAACAATGAGAAATGGTGAATGGAATAAAAAGAAATATCAAGGAACTGAAATAACTGGTAAGACGCTTGGAATAATTGGAATGGGCAGAATAGGTCAATGTTTAGCTCAAAAAGCTTCAGCATTAGGAATGAAGGTTGTTTATACAGATTTATTTGGGCAAAATGATTCATTAAATTATGAATTTATGGAATTAAATGATTTATTAAAAGTTTCAGATTTCATCTCACTTCATGTACCATATGATAAGAATGCAGGTTCACTAATTGGTAAGAAGGAGTTTGCTTTGATGAAAAAGACTGCTTATTTAATTGATTGTGCAAGAGGAAAGGTAGTAGAAGAAGAAGCTTTACTTGAGGCACTTGATAATGATTCTATAGCGGGAGCAGGACTTGATGTTTATGAAGAAGAACCAACAAAGAATACAACTTTAATTAATCATCCTAAAGTTAGTGTAACTCCACATATTGGAGCATCAACAATTGAAGCTCAGACTAGAATTGGAGAAGAAGTAGTTTTGGCAATTAAAGAATTTTTTAAATTATGATAATATTATAATTTGAAAAGTTTTAGGCACAATATCAGCTTAGTGGGGGTTATAAACTCTACTAAGCTGTATAAAAATAAAAAATTATATAAATTTAGCGTATGTTTGTATCAGCAAATCTACATATTAAATACAATAATATGAGAAATGAAAGTTAAATTTATTTTAAAATCGTATTTGTTTGGAGGTTTTTAAAATGGCAACAATAAGACCATTTAAAGGCATAAGACCAGTTAAAGAACTAGCTTCTAAAATAGCAGCGCTGCCTTATGATGTTATGAATAGTGATGAAGCAAGAAAAATGGTAGAAGGCAATCCACATTCTTTTCTTCATGTAGATAGAGCTGAAGTAGACTTAGATCCAGCGATAGATGTTCATGATAAAAAAGTTTATGAAAAAGCTAGGGAAAATTTAGATAAAATGATTGAAAACGGTGAATATATTCAGGATGAAATGCCGTGTCTGTATATTTATAGACAGATAATGAATGGAAGAGTTCAGACGGGTATAGTATTTTGTGCATCTATTGATGATTACTTAAATAATGTAATAAAAAAGCATGAATTTACAAGAGCAGATAAGGAACTGGATAGAATAAACCATGTTGATTATTGTGATGCAAATACAGGACCTATATTTTTAACTTATAAGGAAGAACAGCTTGCATCAGAAATAATAGAGGCTTGGATTGAAAACGAGAGTAAAAGAAAACCAATATATAATTTCACTGCTGAAGATGGAATAACTCATATAGTATGGGTTATTGACAATGATATTATCATAAGTGAATTAGTAGATTTGTTCAAGGAAGTAGATTATCTTTATATAGCAGATGGACATCATAGATCTGCATCGGCAGTTAAAGTTGGATTAAAGAGAAGAAAGGAAAATCCAGATTATACTGGTGATGAGGAATTTAATTATTTCTTAGCTGTTGCTTTTCCAGATAATGATTTGATGGTAATGGATTATAACAGAGTTGTTAAGGACTTAAATGGAATGACCAAAGAAGAGTTTTTAGAAAAATTAGAAAAAGATTTTATAGTAACTAAATCAGATAATAATGTGCCAGTTAAGCCTGAAAGAAAGCATACTTTTGGAATGGATATAGAAAATGACTGGTATATGCTTGAAGCAAGAGATGGCTCATTTAATGCTGAAGATCCTATAGAACAACTTGATGTTGCTATTCTTCAAAATAATGTACTTACTCCTATTTTAGGAATAGAAGATATAAGAACATCAGATAGAATTGATTTTATAGGGGGAATTAGAGGAATAAAAGAATTAGAAAAGAGAGTAAATACTGATATGAAAATTGCATTTTCAATGTATCCAACAGAAGTGCATGATATTATGGATGTAGCAGATATTGGTGAAGTAATGCCTCCTAAATCAACTTGGTTTGAACCTAAGCTTAGAAGTGGCTTGTTCATTCATAAGCTAAAATAGGTGTGTTAACTTTGCAATGTTTAGACTGTTACCAACTAACTTTGTTTTAAGTTTAGCTGGTAACAGTCTTAGATTTTAATAAAATAATTTAAGATTTTTTGAAAAGCAATTACATTTTTTTTAGCATTGCTTTTAATATTCTAGTTGAGTTTTTAACTGCAATTGGTGTGAATTTTTCATAATCCATATGTGCACCATTATTAGCATTATCAGAAATTGATCTTATAACTACAAATGGAATATTATTTAAGTAACATACTTGAGCTATGCTTGCACCTTCCATTTCACATGAAATAGCTCCAAATTCTTTTTCGAGCCATTGAATTTTTTCAAGATTTGCAACGAATTGATCACCTGAAACTATTCTTCCAGTAAAGCTATTTATGTCACATATTTCTTCACATGCTTTTTTTGCTACAGCAACTAATTCTTTATCACACTTGAAATCAAAAGTGTCAAGTCTTGGAATTTGTCCAATCCTATCGCCAAAAGCAGTGGTGTCCATATCATGTTGTACAAGATTTTCTGCGACAACAACATCACCAGGATATATACTCTTTCCTATGCCTCCAGCAACTCCAACGTTGATAACTTTGTCTACATTATATTCAGATATTAAAATCTGAGTACACACTGCAGAGTTAACTTTTCCAATTCCGCATACTACAGCTATAACATTTTTTCCATAAAGTGTTCCTTTGTGGAAAGTCATATTAGCTTTGGTTTTCTTTTCTTCAAGAGAAATATCTTTTAATAATATTTCTAATTCTTCTGTCATTGCAGCAATTATTCCTATAGTCATAATTTAAATCCTCCTATTATTATAATTTTATTGAATATAAAACTGCTAAAAAACAGTAATATAATTTATAACTTTTATTTATATAAATAATAATTCACTTTATATTATAAACATTAAAGAGAAATTTTGATAGGAAATTATATTTAAAACTCTATAAGTTGGTATTCTTATAAAAAAACTATGAATTTATGTTATAATAGCATAGATTAAAAAGTATATAAAATTGAAGTTGAAGTAAATATTAAGCAAGGAGAAAAATATATGGAAGTACAAGATACTTTAATAAGAACTGGATTTTTAATAGGTGCAGATGGTATAGAAAAATTAAAAAATAGTAGAGTAATTGTTTTTGGAGTAGGGGGAGTTGGAAGCTTTACTGTAGAAGCTCTTGCAAGAGTTGGTGTTGGAGAAATTACTCTTATTGATAATGATACTGTTGATATATCAAACTTAAACAGACAGATTCATGCAACATATGAAACAGTAGGTAAACCTAAAGTTGATATTATGAAGGAAAGAATATTATCTATAAATAAAGAGTGTAATGTAATAATACATAGAGTATTTGTTAATAATGATAATATAGAAGAATTAGTTCCTAAAGATGTAGATTATGTAGTTGATGCTATAGATACAGTTACTGCCAAATTAGGCTTAGCTGAATATTGCTATAAGAACAATATAAAAATAATGAGTTGTATGGGAACAGGAAATAAATTGGATCCAACTCAATTTAAAGTTACTGATGTTTTCAAAACAAAGGTATGCCCTTTAGCTAAAGTTATGAGACGTGAATTAAAAAAGAGAGGTGTGGATAAGTTAAAGGTCGTATATTCAGAAGAAGTACCTTTAAAACCATTGTCACCTATAGAACTTGGTTTTGAACAAAAAGAAACAGAACAAGATAGTGAACATGGACGATTAAAAGTTAATAAGCAGAGTCCAGGAAGTATATCGTTTGTACCTCCAGTTGCAGGTATGATAATAGCAGGTGAGGTTGTAAGAGATATATTAGGTATATAATAAAATACAATTTAGCAATATTATTATAAAAAATAATTATTATTTACGGAATAAAATCCACAATATATTGAATGGTTTAAAAAATAATCCACAATATATTGTGGATTATGTGTATAACTTAACGTTTCATATAATTTGTGTGGAAATTTATATAAATATTAAATCTATAGAAGGCTTTGATAAAAATCATTAATTAATATTCATAAAACGTCTATTTTATCTGAACATTTTAAAGAGTATAATAATAAAAGTAATTTAATATGAAATACTATGCTTAAAGTATAATAATAAATTTAAAACAATCATCAAAATGAGTATCTATGATTTAGGAGAGTATTATATGAAATCAAAATTATATGTGAAGATAGAATCTAACAAATCAAATTTTAATGAATATATAGTAAAGGACATTAATGACATAATAATAGGAAGAGTTCTTATAATTGAATTAAATACTGAAACTAGAAAATGTGATGTTAAACTTAATTTTTATAGAAAAAATAAATATGAGCTATTGAAAGATACTCTAAAACTGCTTTTGAAAACAATATTTAAAGATGGGAAAATACATAAAATTAATATAAGAGTATGTGAGGATATAAATTTTGAAGCATTCCTTGAAATGGGATTTATATTGGAAGGAATATTCAGTCAAAATGAATATTCAAAAGGTGAATACAGAGATGAAGTTTCATTTGGAATCACAAGTAATGATTATAATAATCCAGAAAGATTTTCATTAGTTGAATTGTATGGAGAGAATATTACTTTAAGAAATTTTACGCCAGGAGATGCGGAAATACTTCTTGATTATTATGTAAGGAATAAAGAATACTTATCTCCGTTTGAACCTGCTAGAGACAGCAGTTTTTATACACTTGAAAATCAAATTAGTTTATTAAATGAAAGTTATAAACAGTTGTTAAATGGAACGAGTATAGATTTAGGAATTTTTAAAAATAACAAGTTAATAGGAAAATTGAAACTGTCTAATATAGTTTATGGTTCACTTAAAAGTGGTATTTTAGGTTATTCAATAGATGAAGAAAAACAAGGAAATGGATATATGAGGGAAAGCGTGAATTTATTTTTAAAATATGCTTTTGAAGAATGTGATCTTCATAGAATAGAAGCTTCTGCTATGGTTGAAAATATTAAATCTAGAAATGTACTTAGTGCATGTGGATTTAAACTTGTAGGAATAAATGAAAAGTATCTATTGATTAATGGTGCTTGGAGAGATCATGCTACATATTATTTAACAAAAGAAAAGTATTATAATATATAGAAATCATAGACTCTTCCCTTTTGGCTATGTTAAAATATTTCCTATGTAGTTATTTGGTAATGTATATAGAAAGTGCTTTTTACATGAAATATGTGTCTATTCTATATGAGGAGTGAGATAATGAGTGTAGTACTTAGTAAAGATGAGATATTGTTGAAAGTATTTAATAATAATATTATATTAGTTAGTTCGGGGAAAAGTGAAAAAATTTTATTTGCTAAGGGAATTGGCTTTGGAAAGAAACAGGGGTATGTAATTCCAAAGGGAACAGTAATTGATAAGGTATTTACAATAGAAAATGAACAAAATATATGCGATTTAAAAAATGTTGTTGAATTGGTAGATAAGGAATTTTTTGCGGTATGTGAAGAGGCAATTTATGAAGTTTCAAGTAAAATAAAAACAGAACTTAATGAACGCATACATATAGGACTTATTGATCATTTATTTTTTTCAGTTAAGAGACTTAAGAATGGGGAAGAGATTGAAAATCCGTTTTTGATAGAAACTCAGATATTATATGCAAAAGAATTTGAGTTAAGTAAGATTGTTGCAAATAAAATTGAGAAGTATTTCAAAATGAATATACCTGATGGGGAGCTTGGCTTTATAGCATTACATATTCATACTGCATTAAATGATGGAAAAATGTCTAATACAATGAAAAATACTTATTTAAGTACAGCTATAGTTGAGTATGTAGAACAGGAATTAGGACGAGAGATTGATAGAACATCATTGGATTATGCTAGATTCTGCACGCATATCAAATTTGTGATTGAAAGAATATCCAAACATATAAAAAATAAAAATGATTTAATAAAAGTTATTAAAAAGACATATAAAGAATCATATAGAATTTCAGAAGGAATTTCAAAAATAATAGAAGAAGAATTAGATGTTCAAGTTACAGAAGATGAAATAGCATTTTTAGCAATTCATATAGAAAGATTTAGAATTAATACAAAATAAGTTTATACAAATATCCATGTAAAACATTTACATGAATTATGGATTATGATAAAATGGTTTCATGGAAAATTAAGGTGTAACTGGTAATGCGGGCAAGACTTAATATAATCCTTTAAAAAAAACCTTATGTATATAAGGTTTTTGGATTATTTTAAGTCTTTTTTGTTATAAAGAGAAAAATAGTTTTAGCTAACATGAGTTGATAATTCAGGAGGAATTATGATGATACAATATTTACAAAGAATAGGTAAAGCAATAATGCTTCCAATAGCAGCTTTGCCAATAGCAGGAATTTTATTAGGCATTGGTGGTGCATTGCTTGGAATTTCAGAGTTGACTAATGCTCCAGCACTTTATAAGCCTATAATTGAATTTATAAATATTTCATTTGTAAGAAGTATACTTAAGGTTATGAGTGATATGGGGAATTGTGTATTTAAAAATTTACCGATTCTATTTGCAGTTGGTGTAGCGGTAGGAGTGGCTAAAAAGGATAGGGGGACTGCAGCGTTAGCTTCTGTACTTGGATTTATAGTGATGAATCAGGTTATTTCAACATTATTAGAATTGGGAGTTACTCAGTTAGGCGTTATTACACCAGATAATGTTAGAGAATTTGGTGCATATGTTACAACTAATCTAGGTATATTTACATTAAATATGTCTGTATTTGGAGGAATTATTACAGGAATTATTACTGCAATACTTCATGATAGATTTCATGACATTCAGTTACCACAAGTTATGGGCTTTTTTGCGGGATCAAGATTTGTTCATGTAGTTACAGCTATAACTATGGCTTTTGTAGGAGCTATATTAGCTTTTATATGGCCTGCAATACAAAATTGTATAGGAGTTATTGCTAATTTAGTTAGAAATGCTGGGGGTATTGGAATATTTTTTTTTGGAGTTATAGAAAGAGCATTAATACCATTTGGATTACATCATGTTTTTTATACTCCATTTTGGTTTGGATCATTTGTAGATGGGAAAGTATTGATAAATGATTCTTGGCAGTCAATAGCAGGAGCTAATACATCATACTTTGCTCAGTTATCTAGCATGACTAATTTGGTTGGAGCTTCGCCAGAAACAATGACTACAATTATTTCTGGTACTACAAAGTTTATGGCAGGTAAATTTCCATTTATGATGTTTGGCTTGCCAGCTGCAGCATTTGCTATGTATAGATGTGCAGAACCAAGTAATAAAAAGAATGTTGGATCTATTTTGTTAGCAGCAGGTATTACATCATTACTTACAGGAATAACTGAACCATTAGAATTTACATTTATATTTGTTGCTCCTGTATTATATGGAGTTCATTGTTTGTTAGCCGGTTTATCGTTTGTGATTATGGATTTTCTTAGAGTATTTATAGGAATGACTTTTTCTGGAGGATTAATTGATTTTTGTTTATTTGGACTTTTGCCAGCAGGAGTAGGAGTACCTACTAGATGGGAAATGGTATTAATTGTTGGAGTAGTATATGCTTTTATATATTATTTTCTATTTACATTTATTATAAACAAGTTTGATTTAAAAACTCCAGGTAGAGATAAAAATGAACAGGAAACCAAATTACATTATGAGGCAGATTTTCATGGGAAAAATACAAAAGAAGGTTCGATTCCAGTTGGGAAATTTACAAGAGTTAAAGTTGAGATTAAAGAAAAAGCACCAGCTGTATTAGAGGCTTTTGGTGGTAAATTGAATGTAATAAGCGTAGATTCATGCGTTACAAGACTTAGAGTAGAAGTTAAAGATAAGTCAAAAGTTGATAAAGATGAATTAAAAACATTAGGAGCATTAGGAGTTATGGAAGTTGGTAATGGAATTCAGGCTATTTTTGGTGCTAAAGCAGAGGGATATAAAAATGCACTTAATGATATATTAGAAAGTAAATAAATATATTAATATTAACAATTATATATATTTCAATTGATGAATTTTAATTTCAAATTATGCCAAGTTAATATATGAAATAAAAAGGATGTTGTACTGTTAAAACAGTTACACATCCTTTTTATTTACATATAGAATAAGAAAATAGAAGTTTTTCAGAAAAATTATATTGTATATTCTAAAACTGTAGTTTCACCAGCAACTGTTGCAACATTTTCAACAGCAGTAATTGATTTTAATATATCTGGGTTTGTAATTAGTAATGGGGTGATTAATGGAAGTCCCTTTGATTTTATAAATTCTCTATCTACTTTAATTATTGGATCTCCAGCTTTTACTTTTGTTCCTGCTTCAACTAGTTGTTCAAAGCCTTCACCATTTAGAGTAACAGTTTCAATTCCTATATGAACTAATAATTCAACACCATTTTCTAAAGTCATTGCAAAAGCATGCTTTGTATTGAAAACTAATGTTAATTCTCCATCAGCAGGAGCTACTACAATATCAGCTTCAGGCATCATTGCTAATCCGTCACCAGCCATTTTTTGAGCAAAAACAGGATCTGGAGTTTCAGATAGTGGTAAAGATTTACCTGTCATAGGAGCTACTAATTTAAAAGTTTTTGTAGATTCTCTAACATCAGTATTTGGAATTTTAGTAGTGTTAGAAGTAGTAGTTCTTTCTTCTTCTGTGTGTTTTTTGAATAAATTTTTAAAAAATTCAAACATAATATGCATCCTGAATAATTCAGGATAAGTCACATCCTTCCTTATAATTAATAATATTTATATTTTTAGTTGATTTTTTATAAATTATAACAATTAAAAGTAGAAAATACCCAAAAAGGCATAAGTTTTCTACCATATTGATGTAGTAAACTTATGCCTGATTTAACAGTAACACGTTGATTAATATTATATATTAGGTAATGGTTTTGTGTCAATAAATTAAGATATTTAAAAAATAATATTATTTGTAGTAAAAATCAATAATAATATAAACATCAAAAGCAAATTAAATACAGTTTATATGTACAATAATCATAAGATATTAAATTTATATAAATTAATAAGTATTTGTATTTATATATAGTAAGGGAAATTACATATGGTTAAATGCAAATAGATAAGAAATATTATACATAAACAAAAACCTATCCTTGTGTATCTATAATAGAAAAATAGAGATAATTCATAAAAATTAACATAAACTATAAATAAACATATAAAAATCAAAATTTATTGATACTACAAATTTTAAGCATATGTTAAGATAAAACACGTTGTCGAGAGCGATAGCAATTGACAAACATACTTTTTTAATCTTTTTAAGAAAAAATTTAGAAAGTTTTGAAAAAAGTTGTTGACAGTGTCTGAATCAAGTGATATACTGAACGAGTCGCTTGAGGGTGACAGAAAAAAACAAAAAGTAACAACGAAAGTTGTGAAAGAAAATGGTCTTTGAAAATTGAACAGAATAATATAAATACATTTAAGTAAACCAGCAATTCTTTATT
>SVCE01000012.1 GCA_015058525.1 Clostridium butyricum | reverse complement strand
TCTTCTTCATAATTTATTTTTGGTTCTTTCATTTGGAATCCTCCCTTATCAGTTTGAAGTATATTATTCCAAATCTTCCATCAAACCATACAAAAAAAGAATGTGGAAAGATTTATTTACACAAATCTCTCCACATTCCCCTTTGTTATGAAAAATGCTCCTGAAGATATGAAACAATATGGAAACTACATTGCTGAAAGTAATATCAAACATGGTGTACTTAAAGCTATTGTTGAATATGCTCTTTAATTTAGATTACATATAAAATAACTGGAAGTATAAACATACCTCCAGTTATAAACTGAATATAGTTTTATTAAACTATTCTATTTCTTTGTTCTCCCCTATAATATGCACTTATATTTTCTAGCACATCTTCAAAAAGCCTATTTCTAGCTTCTATACTAGCCCAAGCCACATGAGGTGTTAATAATAGTCGTTCTTTATTTCTAACTCTCATAAGTGGATTGTCATCATTTAATGGTTCAATATCAAATACATCTAATGCAGCTCCGCCAATTATTTCTTCCTCAAGGGCTTGTGCAAGATCTTCATCAACTACTATAGGTCCTCTGCCAACATTAACTAATATAGCCTCTTTCTTCATCTTAGTAAAAGCTTCGTAA
The DNA here is from genome assembly GCA_015058525.1 of Clostridium butyricum. Lineage (GTDB taxonomy): Bacteria > Bacillota > Clostridia > Clostridiales > Clostridiaceae > Clostridium > Clostridium butyricum_A. The sequence continues at coordinate 92,098 of SVCE01000012.1, read as the reverse complement.
TTAAATAACCCTTTTGTTTTATCAGTTAATGGAGCATGTATTGAGATTACATCACATGTACTTAACAATTCATCAAATTCAACCCTTGCAAAATCTTGATTTGAATTCTGTCCTGATGTAGAGTAATATAAAACCCTTGCGCCAAAAGCTTGTGCTATTCTTGCAACTCTTTTACCTATAGCACCAAGCCCTACTATGCCCCATATTTTCCCACACAAATCATTATACGTAACATCAAGATTTGTAAACATCCCACATTTCGAATACTCTCCAGATTTTACGTAATTGTCATAATAATTAAGATTATTATATAAATGAAGAAGCATTGCAAATGTATGCTGTGCAACAGTATTAGTTGAATATCCTGCAACATTTGTAACCGCAATCTTTCTTTTTTTAGCATACTTTATATCTATATTATTATAACCAGTAGCCATTTCACATATTAATTCAACATTATTTGCATCTTTCAAATTATCCTCATTTAATATAACTTTATTTGTCAATACTACATCTGCATCCTTTATTCTTTCAGAAACTTCATCATTTAATGTAGTATCATAATAAATCACTTGTCCAAATTCATTAAGCTTAATATAATCTACATTACCTAATGTCTTTCCATCTAAGACTACTATCTTCTTCATAACTACCCCTCTTTTCAAAACATACTTACCTACACATTAATTATCGTACCTAACATAACATATGCAGATAAATTATAGTTTAATTACCTATAAAAAAAAATTCAATAGAAATAATAATATCACATATTAAAATACAAGACCTACAGAAGTATATTTATACTTCATATAGGTCTATTATCTAAATTATATTTGTTATTATTTTATTCAACAGATACTGGTTTTATATCCCATATCTCATCTGCATATTGACTTATAGTTCTGTCACTAGAAAATTCTCCTACATTAGCAAGATTTGCAAGACATTTCTGAGCCCATTTCTTTTTATCCTTGTAATCTTCAAATACCTTTTCTTCAGCTTGTTTAAATGCCTCAAAATCAGCCAATACATAATATTGATCTCTTTCTTCAATCAATGCATTATATAAGTCCTCAAAATATCCAGTTCCACCATCATCTAAAGTTCCATTAATTAATGTATCAACAACTCTCTTTATAGATGGATTCTGTAAATATAATCCCTTTGGATCATAGCTATGCTTTATTTTTTCTATATCTTCTACTCTAAGACCAAATATATAGTTATTTTCTTCACCACTTTGTTGAACTATTTCTATATTTGCTCCATCATAAGTACCAAATGTAGGAGTCGCATTTAACATAAACTTCATATTTCCAGTACCAGATGCTTCTTTACCTGCAGTTGATATCTGTTTTGATAAATCTGAACCTGGGAAAAGTTTTTCAGCATAAGAAATTCTATAGTTATGAACAAACACAACTTTCATCTTCTTTGATGCTTCTTCATCACTATCTATTAATCTTGCTATTTCGTTTATAAACTTAATTATTCCTTTTGCTCTTCTATATCCTGGGAATGCTTTTGCTCCAAAAATGAATGTTGTCTTAGGCATATCTAAATTTGGATTTTCCTTTACTCTATAATATAAATCTAAAATATATAAAGCATTTAAAAGTTGTCTCTTATATTCATGAAGTCTCTTTATTTGAATATCAAAGAATGAATTAGGATCTATAATTATTCCTTCTTCTTGTTTGATATATGAGGCTAATTGAACTTTCTTAGTATGTTTTATATCCATTAATTTTTGAAGTACTTTTTCATCATCCTTATACTTTTCAAGTCCCTTTAATAATGTTAATTTCTTTACCCATTCCTCAGTTCCTAGAAGTTCAGTAATAAATTCTGATAATTCTTTATTACATAGTCTAAGCCATCTTCTTGGTGTAATTCCATTAGTTTTATTTTGGAACTTATTTGGATAAACATTGTACCATTGTCTTAATTCTACTTTCTTTAAAATTTCTGTATGAAGTGCAGCAACACCGTTAACAGCACGACCTACAAATATAGCCAAATTAGCCATTCTTATTTGATCATTAGCAACTATTCTAAAGTTCCATATTGCACCTTCATCATAACCCTTTTGTCTAAGTTCATTCATAAGTGCATCATCTACTTGATATGCAATTTGTAATAATCTAGGGAATAACCTATCAAAGAATTTAATATTCCATTTTTCTAATGCTTCTGCAAGAATTGTATGGTTAGTATACGCAAAGAATTCTTTTGCAATATTTAAAGCATTCCAAAAATCCACATTTTCCTCATCAACTAAAATTCTTATAAATTCAAGAATAGATATAGTTGGATGTGTATCATTTAACTGAGCCACATTATATTTTGCAAACTCTGAAAAATCACTGCCATATTTTTGTTTATGCTTCTTTATAATATCTTTCATAGAAGCACTTGAGAAGAAATACTGTTGACGAAGTCTTAATATTTTTCCAGCTTCAGCAGTATCATTTGGATATAATACTCTCGAAATATCCTCTGCTTTATTTCTTGCAGATACAGCCTCTATATATTGCTGATTATTAAACAAATTAAAATCAAATTCTCTTAATGCTTCACACTGCCAAAGTCTTAATGTATTTATATTTTTTGTACCATATCCTATTATAGGTATATCATATGGTACAGCCTTTACTGTCATATCTGAAAATTTTATTATCTGAGTTTCATCATCTTTTCTTATACCCCAGACTTCTCCATATTTAAGCCATGTATCTTCACATTCAGTCTGAAATCCATTTTCTATATTTTGTTTAAACAACCCATTGCTATATCTTATTCCATATCCCATAAGAGGCATATCTAATGTTGCTGCTGACTCTACAAAACATGCAGCAAGTCTTCCAAGACCTCCATTACCAAGTCCTGCATCTTCCTCTACTTCTTCTATTTTATTTATATCAATTTTCAATTCTTCTAAAACTTCTTTTACCTCATCGTAAAGCCCTAAATTCATAAGATTATTTCCAAGAGCTCTTCCCATAAGATATTCTGCTGATAGATAATATGCCATCCTGCCTCTGTTATATGTTTCTTTGGTTTCATTCCAGTCATCAACTATGCTTTCTAATATGGTCAATGATACTGCATTGAATATTTCATAATCTTTTGCTTCTTTTAAAGAAACACCATGTTTTACTTTTAAGTATCTCTTAATTCCTTCTTTTATTTTTTGTTTGTCCACTTCTATTCACACCTTCCATACATTTTTGTTATTCTATAAATTTTATTTGCAAGCTCATCAGTAAATACATCGTTTTTTGCCCTCCAACTCCAGTTATTATTTAAAGTTGAAGGCATATTCATACGTGCTTCATTACCAAGATTTAAAAAATCCTGCATTAATCCTATGGAAGTATCGGCTACACTGCTCCATACTCCTCTAATAATTCCCCAATTATATCCTTCTTCATTTGTCAGATTTAGATATTTAACTGCATTATCTATTTCTTCCTTACTTCCAGTAGTTTCAACCCAACCCTTTACAGTATCATTATCATGAGTTCCTGTATATGCAACACAATTCTTTTCATAATTATGAGGAAGATATGTGTTCTTTGGATCTCCACCAAAAGCAAATTCCAATACCTTCATTCCTGGAAATCCAGTATCTTCTCTAAGCTTCACTGTTTCTTTAGTAAGGAAACCTAGATCTTCTGCTATTATCTCTAAATTTTTAAATTGTTTATTTAATGCATCAAACAATTTCATTCCAGGTCCTTTTACCCATTTTCCATTTTTAGCTGTTTTTTCTCCATGTTTTACTGTCCAAAATGTTTCAAAGCCTCTGAAATGATCTAGCCTTAATACATCATAAAGTCTTAAGCTCTGCTTAATTCTTTTTATCCACCATTCATACTTTGTTTCATCTAGATACTGCCAATTATAAACTGGATTTCCCCAAAGCTGACCATCTTCTGAAAATGCATCAGGAGGACACCCTGCTACACTTATTGGCTCAAGCGTATTTTCATCTAAAAGAAATACTTTAGGATTACTCCATACATCAGAACTATCTTCTGCTACATATATAGGTATATCTCCAATTATTTTTATTTCTTTTTCATTAGCATATTTCTTTAATTTATTCCATTGTTTAAAAAATTCATACTGCAAATACTTCCAATACTCTATTTCATCTTTGAGTTCAGTTTTATATCTGTCTATTTCATCTTTATCTCGCTTTTTTAACTTTTCATCCCACGAATTCCAAGCTTTAAAGTTATATTTATATTTTATGGACATAAATAAACTGTAATCATCAAGCCATTCTTTTTCTTCCTCTTTAAATTTTTCAAAGTCCTTGTGAATTTCCCTAGAAAAGTTATTAAATGAAATTCTTAAAACACTCATTTTTTCCGTAAACATCAAGCCATAATCAACCACTTCAGAATTATTTCCAAAATTCTTATTTTCATAGTCTTCTTTTTTCAATAAATTTTCTTCTTGTAGTATATCCAAATCAATTAGATATGGATTTCCTGCAAAAGCTGAAAATGACTGATAAGGTGAATCACCATAACTTGTTGGTCCCAAGGGAAGTATTTGCCAATATTTTTGTCCTGATTTTCTTAAAAAATCACAGAACTTATATGCTTCTTTCCCAAAAGTTCCTATGCCATATTTTCCAGGCAAAGATGTAATATGCATGATTATGCCACTGCCTCTATCCATTACCAATACCTATATACCTCCATATTTAGTAATATATTCTCCCTTTTACCCAATAAAAAATATTTGTCTTTTGATTAAAATAATTAATATAATAAAATTTTATAATATATATATATAATATATAATTAATATATTCTAAATATTTTTTAATAATGATTTTATTGTATATTTTTTGATATTCTACAATAATATGTTAACAAATTTCCCCTAAACATACAATGAAAAATATCAAAATTTAAATTATTAATAAAAAATTCAGCTGGTTATTCTTATTAATAACCAGCTGAATTATATAATTATTAAATTATTCATTATATTTTTGTTTCCATATAGAGAATGCAATTTTAAATATTACAGCGTCTTTAAATTTCCTTATATCATATTTAGTATACTTTTCAATCTTATCCAACCTATAAATTAAAGTATTTCTATGAACGTATAAATTTTTAGCAGCTTCACTAAGATTAAGATTAAATTCAAAAAATACATCAATTGTTTTTATCATATCATTATCAAATTTCGAAAATCCTTCATTAAATCTTTGCATTATGCTCTTTCTTATATTTTCATCTAAGCCATCTATAAATCTTTCGAAAATAACACTGTTTTCATCTAAAATCATTTTTGATATTTTATATTTTTTAGCAAGCTCTATATTATTAATTATTTCATCATAAAATATTTTTATTTTATCATATGATTGTACATTTAAATATCCTATATAACATTTTTCATAAATAGACGTATATAGGGTTTCATTTATACTAGATGTGTGTTCTACTACATTTTCAAAATTTCCAAGTAAAACTATGTATTCTTTATTTAGTACAATTAACGTTTTTGTGTTATGATATACATTTTTAATTATTTCAAATGCTTCACCAATCTTTTCAGAAACATTTATAACTATTATAAATGTTTCTGAATTTAATTCTGGCATATACCCCTCTATTCTTTCTCTTGAAACCTCGCTGTTATTCAGCATTTCAACAAAAATCTTTTGAGAATTTGTATTACCATCTATAAACTTATCCCTAATAAAGAATCTTATTAAATTTACAAAATCGTCATGTCCCTCTAATACACGTAATATATAATTATTGCTTCCTACTACAAAGTTTATTTCTTTAACTTCACCTTTAAGCAATTTAGGATCAGCTTTATATATTATATTATTGTTTACATATACTTCAAATGGAATTTTGCAACTAGCATATATGTTTTCTAAGTATTCAGCTAATCCTTTCATCACTTCACCTCAACACATTTTCTTATGTTACTATGTTTTATATTAACATATTCTTAATTCTGAATCTTTATCAAATACATGAATATTTTGATTTTTTACATGTAATGTTATATTGTCTTTATTTTCAAATTTAGTACTACCTTCAACTTTAGCAGTCATATTATTACTTCCTGATTTAAAGTAAATGTAGCTTTCTGCACCCATTCTTTCAACAACATCTACTTCACCAGATATTATAGTTTCTGGACTTTCTGACACTAATTCTTGTTCATCACTTAAATGTTCTGGTCTTATACCAAAAATTACTTCTTTGTTTATATAACCTTTATCTTTTAATACTTTAGCCTTTTCTTCTGGTAATAATATCTTATTATGTTCAATCTTGCAGTATACTTTTCCGTTTTCTTCTATAGCAATACCATTTAATAAATTCATTTGAGGACTTCCAATAAATCCTGCTACAAATAAGTTGCTTGGAGTATTGTAAATGTTAAGTGGAGTATCAACTTGTTGAATTATACCATCTTTCATAACTACTATTCTAGTACCCATTGTTAAAGCTTCCACTTGGTCATGTGTTACATATATAAATGTTGTTTGTAAACTTTGATATAATTTAGATATTTCAGTTCTCATTTGAACTCTAAGTTTTGCATCAAGGTTTGATAAAGGTTCATCCATAAGGAATACTTTAGGATTTCTTACAATAGCACGTCCAAGTGCAACTCTTTGTCTTTGACCACCTGATAAAGCCTTTGGTTTTCTATCTAATAAATGTTCAATATCAAGTCTCTTCGCTGCATCTTTAACTTTTCTATCAATTTCTTCTTTAGGTTCCTTTCTTAGCTTTAATGCAAATGCCATGTTATCATATACTGTCATGTGAGGATATAATGCATAGTTTTGGAAAACCATTGCAATATCTCTTTCCTTAGGTTCTACATCATTAACTAATTTTCCACCAATATATAATTCACCTTTAGATATTTCTTCTAGACCTGCAATCATTCTTAAAGTTGTTGACTTACCACAACCAGAAGGACCAACAAATACGATAAATTCTTTATCTTCAATTTCCAAATTGAAATCTTTTACTGCTTCAACGCCTCCGTCATAAATTTTATAAATATGTCTTAATGATAAATCTGCCATTTTTTATTCCCTCCATCAATATGTTAATTATTAAAATTAATCTTAAATTCTAATGTCTGTCTTCGTATGTTTCATCTTCTTCATGTCTCTATTTTACACCATGTAATCCTTTAATATCCATATTAAATAATTACAAAACTAACTTATGTTTTTTGTAAGAATATATAAAACAAATTTATATAAAAAGAAAAACACTAGGCATTAACCTAGTGTTTTCCACGTATACGAGACAAGCCATAAGCCGGGTTCTGTATTAAGCAATCATCTATCTAGTCTTATTGTTGCCAATAAGCTCAAGCGACGCACCCAGAGGCGGAACGGGCAGCCCCTATATGCCTCTCTATTCGGTCTTGCTCCAAGTGGGGTTTACATAGCCGTGAAGTCGCCATCACGCTGGTGAGCTCTTACCTCGCCTTTCCACCCTTACCTGATAAATCAGGCGGTATATCTCTGTTGCACTATCCTTCAAGTCACCTTGACTGGACGTTATCCAGCACCCTGCCCTATGGAGCCCGGACTTTCCTCTCCTAGATCTAGTCTAGCAGCGATTGCACGTCTTGCTCGCAAAACATATCTTAACATATTTTTTTTGTTTGTGCAAATTATTTTTTAATTATATTAAAATAAAAATTATTGTAAGTAGAACCAATATAACTAATCCATAAAAACTCACTCCACACAATAATAATACTATCAATATTATATAAAGCACAATTGCCTTAGGACATAAAAATATTACACACCATGGAGACTTCCATCTAAAAAAAGGCGGATACCACCCCCATCCATTGGGAGGCATTCCATTATTATTTGCAAACCGATTACCTATTTTACAGCTTCCACTCCCTCCAAAACAGCCACCATCATTTTTTTTTAAATGTTTAATCATTTTTTTAATTTTCTTTTTTATGTCATGGTAAGCCTTCCCCATAAGTTCACCCCTTTTTACTTTTTGCACAAAATTTTATTTACCATAATTATTTATATGCTTTTATATATGCTTATTTGCACAAAAAACAAGAAATACCCTCATTGGATATTTCTTGCTCTTTTTAATAATCAATTATATATTTTTATTATATTAAATCCAAAAACTTTAAATTAATAATATAAACAATTTGAAAGCACACTATTAACTGCACTTTCACTATATAAATTATATTATTTTAAACAAATTCATATGGATCTTTTGATTCTTTTGATATAATAAATTCCACATCCTTAAACTTATCTTTTAAAAACTCTAATGTCTTAATAAATGCAATATATTCAGTACCAAAGTGACCTGCATCAATTATACTTATTCCCATTTCCTTATAATCTGATACAAAATGATAAGTTGTATCTCCTGTTATTATACAATCCGCTCCACTGTTCTTTGCCATTTCAAAGTAATCATGACCACTTCCATTAATTATTGCAATAATTTTTACATTTTCACAACCTCGTGCAACTCTTAAATTTTCAATATTTAAACTTTTCTTTACATTATCTATAACATCATCTAATTTAACAGATTTTTCAAGTTCAATAATTCTACCTATTCCACAATTTTCATAACCTTTTATTTTGTTAGTTTCCATAATACTTTGACTTTCATAACCAAGAATTCTTACAACTGTTTCATTTATTCCATCTTGTGCTGAATCAAGATTGGTATGACACGAATAAAGATTTATGTTATTTTTTATAAGTTCAAGAACTTTATCTCCTGTAAGTTCTCCTTTAACTATTCTATTAGGTTTTCTAAAGAATAATGGATGATGAGTTATTATCATTTCACACCCTAAACTTAACGCCTCTTCTATGACCTTTTTAGTGCAATCTAAAGCCATCAATACTTTAGTAACTTCTGTATCTTTATCTCCTACCATCATCCCAACATTATCATAATCTTCTTTAAGAAATTTTGGTGCTACTTTTTCAATTTCATCAATAATTGCTTGTATTTTACTCAATTAAATACCTCCTAAAAAGTCTTAAGTACATTTTCAATCATATCTATTTTATCTTGAAGTTCTTTTTTTCTATGCTGAGCATGCTCTGTATCATCTTTAATAAAACCAAGTATTTTACTATACTGTTCTACTTTATACTCTAAATAAGCTTTAAATTCATTAGTTTTGTTTTTTAAAAGATAAGGACTTATCTCATAAAATATAGGTTCTAATTTAGTATATTCTCCTTTTTTATATCTTACTTTAAACAACTCATAATATTTGCCTTCATCTATACACACATCTTCTTCTATAATTTCGTAATCATTAGTATATAAATATTCTCTTAATACTTCAGGATTTTGAGCCGGCTGTAATACAAGATAATCTAAATTCTTTACTTTATGCAAATCATGCTCTAATATATCACGTATAAGATTCCCTCCCATACCTGCAATTATTATTCCTTGAGCTTCATTATTATTTAGAGGCTGTAATCCTCCTCCTAATCTAAGATCTACAAATTCACTTACACCATCAAGACTTACATTTATTTTGGCCTTTTTCAACGGTTCTTTATTTATATCTGATGCTATAACCTTTTGAGCTATATTGTTTTTTATTAAATATATAGGTATATATCCGTGATCTGTACCTATATCCATTATTACTTGGCATTTATCTAATTTTTCTACTATCCATTTTAATCTTCTGCTTAAATCCATTTTTACCACCACTTTATACAGTTAACTGTTATTTTCTTTAATTCTTTATTTTTATTTCAATTATAAGGAAGAAGCACCTAAAAAATAGGTGCTTAATCTAAGTAATCTTTTAACTTTTTACTTCTTGATGGATGTCTCAACTTTCTTAACGCTTTAGCTTCAATTTGTCTTATTCTTTCTCTTGTAACGTTAAATTCTTTACCAACTTCTTCAAGAGTTCTTGCTCTTCCATCATCAAGACCAAATCTTAATCTTAATACCTTTTCTTCTCTTGGAGTTAATGTATCTAAAACATTAATTAATTGTTCTTTTAACATTGTAAATGCAGCAGCTTCAGCTGGTGCTGGAGCTTCATCATCTGGTATAAAATCTCCTAAATGGGAATCTTCTTCTTCACCTATTGGTGTTTCTAAAGATACTGGCTCTTGTGCTATTTTTTGAATTTCACGAACCTTATCTACTGGAAGATCCATAACTTTTGATATTTCTTCTGGAAATGGATCTCTACCAAGTTCTTGTAATAATTGTCTTTGAACTCTTATTAATTTATTAATAGTTTCAACCATATGTACAGGTATTCTTATAGTTCTAGCTTGGTCTGCTATAGCTCTTGTTATTGCCTGTCTAATCCACCATGTAGCATATGTTGAAAATTTATACCCTTTTCTATAATCAAACTTTTCAACAGCTTTTATAAGTCCTAAGTTTCCTTCTTGAATTAAATCTAAGAAAAGCATACCTCTTCCTACATATCTTTTAGCTATACTTACAACAAGTCTTAAATTTGCTTCTGCAAGTTTCTTCTTAGCTCTTTGATTTCCTTCTTCAATTTGCTTGGCATATTCTATTTCTTGTTCAGAAGATAGTAGAGGTACTTTACCAATTTCTTTTAAATACATTCTAACTGGATCATCTATAGCTATTCCTTCTGGAACAGATAAATCTATTTCTTGTTCATGTTCAACTTCTACCTCAGGATTTTCTCCTATGACTTCAATGTTCATCATTTCAAGAACTTCATATATTTTTTCTATTTGTTCTGTTGTTAAATCTATATGATCCATTGTTTCCATAATTTCTTTATATGTTAACGAACCATTTTTCTTACCTTTATCTAATAAATCTTTAACTACTGACATTTTAGCATTTTTATCATTTTTATCATTTTTGCTCTTTTTAGAATTAGTTACTTTTGTTTTTTGTTCCATTCTAAATTACCTCCTTCCGTTACAACCTTTAACCTCTTCCCTTTTATCTATGCTGATAGTTAAGTAATTCTCTTGCTATCTGAATACTTTCTTCAAATTTTCCTTCCTTCTCTAACTGTCTCTGCTTTCTTTTCAAATCCTCAATTTTGTTTTTAATCTTAAAACTTTCTAGCTGTTTTAAATAATCATTTATTAATTTATCCTTATTACTTAAATCTAAAATATTTTGTTCTTTGATTTTTATCAGTTCTTTAGAACTTTCTACATCATCACAACGGCTTTCTATGTAAGATATTATATTATTAGTATTTTCATTTTTGCCTTGTAATATTAAAGAATAAATTTTATTATGAGATTCAACTATAAAATCTCCTTGTTTTATTACCTCTTTTAATTCATCATAAAAATCATCTTCTAGAATCATTTTAATCAAAGCTCTTTCGGCTTTTAAATAACCTGGCTCTACATATAATTTTGTTCCATTTTCTTCCTTTTTATTCATGAAGTTATTTTCTTTTTGACCTTTCGCCATAACTTCTGAAAGAAGGTCATATAAAGCCTGTTCTTTAATGGATGTTTGCTCTGAAATCTTCTTTATATAAACATCTTTTTCAATTGGATTCAGTTCTGCTAATATTTCTGCAAACTTCTCTGCAAATTTAATCAGCTGACTGCCATCTTTTAAGTCAATTCCCTCAGCTGCTCTTTTTATTCTGTATTCAATTAAAGGTAATGCATTTTTAACCAATTTTAAAAATGCTTCTTTTCCATTGTTTCTTACAAATTCATCTGGATCCTTTCCCTGAGGAACCTTCAGTACTTTAACTTCAAATCCTGTATTTCTTAAAATTTCTAATCCCCTTAGGGTAGCTGTTTGACCAGCAATATCAGCATCATAAGATATTATAACTTTGCTTACATAACGCTTTAAAAGCCTTGCCTGATTTACTGTTAATGCTGTACCAAGTGAAGCTACTGTATTAGTAATTCCATGCTGATGAAGAGATATTAAATCCATATATCCTTCAACTATAATTATATAATCTTGTTCCAATTTATTTTTTACAGCAAAATTTAAACCATACAGATTTGTTCCCTTTTGAAATATCATGGTTTCTGGTGAATTTAAATATTTTGGTTTTGAATCATCTAAAACCCTGCCTCCAAAACCAATGACTCTTCCTCTTACATCAAAAACCGGAAAAATAACCCTATTTCTAAATCTATCATAAGTATTACCAGTCTTTTCACTTTTTGAAATAAGACCAGCTTCTAATAATAAGTTATCCTTAAATCCTTTGTTATGAAGATGGGTAATTAATCCATGCCAGCTGTCAAATGCATATCCCAGTCCAAACCTCTTTATTACTTCTTCCTTTATTCCTCTTCTCAAGAAATAATCTTTGGCCATTTTGGTTTTCTGAAGATTTATAAAGAAATATCTTGCTGCCTCTACATTGACTTTAAATAATAAATCTCTTTTTTGAGATATTTTATTATCTTTATGTCCTCTTATTTCTAATGGAATTCCAGCTTTATCCGCCAAATATTTTACTGCTTCTTGAAATGTAAGTTTTTTATATTTCATTACAAATGTAATTACATTTCCTGCTTCCCCACATGAAAAACATTTGTAAATCTGCTTTTCAGGAGAAACACTAAATGATGGTGATTTATCATTATGAAATGGACATAAGCCAGTAAAATTTCTACCTGACTTCTTAAGTCTTACATTTTCTGAAATAATATCAACAATGTCATTTTGTTCTTTAATTTTTTCTATTGTTTCTTCTCGTATCTGCAAGGAGACATCTCCCTCCCTACTGTTTTTTCAACAAATATATATTATTCGACATCATATTTTTTTTTCCTTCCTATTTGCACAAAAAAATTTCTAAATAATTTTGCTGCATAATAATTAAAGTCCTAAAATAATAATATATTTATGCTATTTTTATTTATTCTTTTTTTTATTATAAAATCCTCTTTAATTTTCAAATTTTATTCTTCTACAAATACTATTATTATACCTAATATTAATATTTAATAATCAATAACCATTTTCGGAATAAATAATTTGTTAAACAATAACAGACAGTAATCATCACTCATACCTGCAATATAATCAGCGACTCCTCTCTTCAATCCTTCTTTTTCTGCTATATCTCTATAAAGTTTCGGCATTTGTTCTGGATGTATTTCAAAATACTCAATAAGTTCTTGAAGAATAAATTTACCTTTATTTCTTTCAGCTTTTAATGTATTACCTAAATATACATTTTTAAACATAAACTTTCTAAGTTCTACCATTGCCTCATTTATTTCATTACTTAATCCTATTTCCCTTCTTCCTTCTTCTAAATTGCGATTAGAAGTTTTTATAAAATCACTTATAAGTATATTAAGTCTCTGGCTTGATGTACTTCCAAGTGCTTTTACAATATCTTTGGGGATATCATCTAAATCAAGTAATCCTGCTCTGATTGAATCATCAATATCATGATTTAGGTAAGCCATTTTATCACTATACTTAACTACAATCCCTTCAAGAGTTATTATATCCCTTATCGTTCCAAGTCCACTATGCTGAAGTATTCCATTTATAACTTCCTTTGTAAGATTAAGTCCCATACCTGCATTTTCAAGTTTTGTTACTACTCTCACACTTTGTTCATTATGTCTAAATCCTTCTTCTAAATATTCATTCAGAACTTCTTCTCCTGTATGCGCAAAAGCCACATGCCCTAAATCATGACCAAGTGCTATAGCTTCAATAAGATTTTCATTCAATCCAATTCCTACACCTATATTTCTTGCAACCTGAGATACTTCTAAAGTATGTGTAAGCCTTGTTCTATAATGATCACCAGAGGTTTTTATATACACTTGTGTTTTATGTTTTAATCTTCTAAATGACTTGCTTTGAATTATTCTATCTCTATCAATCATATAGCAAGTTCTCATTTCCTCATCCTGTTCTTTTATCTCACGTCCTAATGACTTTGCTGAAAAAGAAGCTTCTTTAATTAATGTCAAGTTTTCAAAACTTTCAATTTTTTCTTTCACATTCATATATATCACCTCTTTTTTATTTATTCTATACTTATCACTATATTCCTTTAATTATATCCCTCTTTTATTATTTGCAGTAATTAGAAAAATAATATACTAAAACCTACTTTTTTGATATTTTTCTTTAATTCTATATGTATATTACTGACTTATTATTAATATTATTAATAATGAAAACTTCTAACATTATTTAACACTACCAATTTGAAAAGGAGTGTATTTATGAACAAAGACTTTATCCAACTGAACAATACAAGTCTTTCTCCTGAAATAATAAAACAGACAGTACTTCCAAAATATGATTTATTCAATGCTGAAATTTCTATAATTAAATTTAAGAATACAGATAAGCAGAGAGCTGTATATAAAGTTGATTATAAAAATAAAAGTTATTGTTTAAAAAAAGTATATTACAGTAAAGAAGACCTTCTCTACGTATATTCTGCATGCGAATGGCTTTACCGAAATAATATACGTGTTCCCAAACTTCTACCTACAATTGACAATAGTCGTTTTGTAAAATATAATGATATGCTTTTTATATTATCTCCATGGGTAGATGGAATACGCTGCAATTTCGATGATTTAAATCATGTTATTATTTCCATAAAAAAACTTTCTGAAATACATTCAAAAACAAGATCTTTCATACCTATTTTAGGCAGTTCTTCAAGAAAGGGATTCGATAATTATTACATATCTACCCTTAAACACTTTGAAGATTTATTAAAAGCATCCAATTTTGCATTTAAATACAGAGATAAATTTTCAAGACAATTTATTTCAAACTTTGAATCCAGCCTTAAACTCGCTCAAATTTCTTTAGATTTCGCCTCTAAAATAGATACAGACAAGTTAAGCTGTTCATTATGCCATGGAGATTACGTAAACAAAAATTTAATTTTCCCAGAAGATTTAAGTCCATGGATTATTGATTTTGATAAATGTAAAATGGATTACTCAATGAAAGATTTAGGATATTTTATGAGAAGACTCTTAAAACGCGAAAATACCCGTTGGGATGTTTCACTTGCAATTTTAATCCTAAAAACATATAATAACACATCTCCATTAACTGATTCAGATATTTACTATATATTATCGTATATATCATTTCCTCAAAAATATTGGAAAGTATCAAGAGATTATTATAAAAACATACACAAATGCAATAAATCAGCTTTTTTAACTCTTTTAAATAATTCAATAAGCAAAACCGATAATCAATATGAATTTGCTATTAATCTGCTTAATCAAATAAATATTGAGTTTAATAAACATTTAACATTGAGTACTTAAAATATGTTTTTCAAATATTTAAATTTAAAAAGCCTATGAGATCAAATGATAAAATCTCATAGGCTTTCATAACTTAAATTAGTACTTTCTTGAACTTACTATCTTGGATTTTTAACTTGTGCCTGTGCTGCTGCAAGTCTTGCTAATGGAACTCTAAATGGTGAACAAGATACATAATCTAATCCAACATTATGACAGAATTCAATTGATGATGGATCTCCACCATGCTCACCACAGATTCCAAGATGAATATCTGGACGAGTTTCTCTTCCTTTTTCAGCTGCTATCTTAACTAACTGACCAACACCAGTCTGATCTAATTTAGCAAATGGATCTTGTTCATAAATCTTAGTATCATAATAAGAAGTTAAGAACTTAGCTGCATCATCTCTTGAAAATCCAAATGTCATTTGAGTCAAATCATTTGTACCAAATGAGAAGAATTCAGCTTCTTTTGCTATTTTATCAGCTGTAAGAGCTGCTCTTGGTATTTCAATCATAGTACCAACTTTATATTTCATATCAACATTATTTTCTTTAATTACTTTATCAGCAGTTTGAACTATAACATCTTTAACATATTTTAATTCTTTTACTTCACCAACTAATGGAACCATTATTTCTGGAACTATATTGTATCCTTTTTCTTTATTAACTTCAATAGCGGCTTCAATAATAGCTCTAGCCTGCATCTCTGCTATTTCTGGATAAGTTACTGCAAGACGGCATCCTCTATGACCCATCATAGGATTGAATTCATGAAGTTCTGCTACAGTAGCTTTTAATTCTTCAAAAGTAATTCCCATTTCTTTAGCCAAAGCTTCAATATCATTATCAGCACTTGGTAAAAATTCATGTAATGGTGGATCCAATAATCTTATTGTTACTGGTCTTCCTTCAAGTGCTTCATAAATACCCTTAAAATCTGATTTCTGCATTGGAAGAATCTTAGCTAATGCTATTTTTCTTTGTTCAACATCTTTTGATGTAATCATTTGTCTTACTGCCATAATTCTATCTTCAGCAAAGAACATATGCTCAGTTCTGCAAAGTCCTACACCTTCTGCACCAAATTCAACTGCCTGTTTAGCATCTCTTGGTGTATCTGCATTAGTTCTAACTTTCAATTTTCTTATTTCATCAGCCCAAGACATAAATGTTGCAAAATGTCCTGAAATTTCTGGAGTAACAGTTTTTATCTTTTCTCCATATACATTACCAGTAGTACCGTCTAATGATATAAAATCTTTATCAGTATAAGTCTTTCCTGCAACTTCTATTGTTCTTGATGTTTCATCTACTTTAATAGCGCCACATCCTGCTACACAACATGCACCCATTCCTCTAGCTACAACTGCAGCATGGGAAGTCATACCACCTCTTACAGTAAGTATTCCTTTAGCAGCAATCATACCTTCGATATCTTCAGGAGATGTTTCTAATCTTACTAAAACTACATCTTCACCTGCAGCAGCTCTTTCTTTTGCTTCATCTGCACTAAATGCTATCTTACCACATGCTGCTCCTGGAGATGCAGGTAACCCCTTAGCAATAGGCTTTGCATTCTTTAAATCTTCACTTAAAAATGCTGGGTGAAGTAAAGTATCTAATTGCTTTGGTTCAACTTTTAAAATAGCTTCTTCTTTACTTAACATTCCTTCAGCAACTAAATCAACAGCTATCTTTAATGCAGCAGGAGCTGTTCTCTTACCATTTCTAGTTTGCAAGAAGTATAGTTTTCCTTCTTCTATAGTTATTTCCATATCTTGCATATCTTTATAGTGATTTTCAAGCTTATCAATAATACCAACTAATTCTTTATATATTTCTGGATTCTGTTCTTCTAATTTTCTAATTGGAAGTGGTGTTCTTATACCAGCAACAACATCTTCACCTTGAGCATTCATTAAATATTCACCAAATATACCTTTTTCACCTGTAGCAGGATTTCTAGAGAATATAACTCCAGTACCAGATGTATTACCTTTATTACCAAAAACCATCTGTTGAACATTAACAGCAGTTCCCCATTCACCAGGAATATCATTTAATCTTCTATACACTATAGCTCTAGGATTTTCCCATGATCTAAATACTGCCTTAATAGATTCTACTAATTGAGTTTTTGGTTCTTGTGGAAAATCTTCACCTTTTTCTTTCTTGTATATTTCTTTAAATAATGTAGCTAATGTTTTCAAATCATCAGCATCTAATTCTGTATCATATTGAACATGTTTATTTTCTTTCATTTCATCAATTTTATCTTCAAACAATCTCTTATCTATTCCCATAACAACATCAGAGAACATTTGAATAAATCTTCTGTATGAGTCATATGCAAATCTAGGATTATTTGTTAAACTTGCCATAGCTTCAACAGCTACATCGTTTAATCCTAAATTTAATATAGTATCCATCATGCCAGGCATTGATACTCTTGCACCAGATCTTACTGAGACTAATAGAGGATTTGTATTATCACCAAATTTCTTACCTGTAGCTTCTTCAAGTTTTTTCAAACTTGCATATACCTCATCTAGAATTTCAGGTGAAATTGCCTTTCCATCCTCATGGTATCTTGTACATGCTTCAGTAGTTACTGTAAAACCATGAGGAACTGGTATTCCTAAGTTAGTCATTTCTGCTAAATTAGCGCCCTTACCTCCAAGCAAGTTTCTCATTGAAGCATTTCCTTCGCTAAAAAGATATACGTATTTCTTTGTCATCTCAATACTCCCTCTTTTCTTATAAATTTCTCAATATATACCAACAATGTATTTTTGTACATTGCAGCTACCCTAATAAATAATTCCCATTTTTTAAAATTTTATTCTCCATTGCTTCCAAGTTTAACAAACAATTTTGTAATATTTGTTTTGGAAACCTTGCCAATTATTTTTACTTGTTCTTTTTCATCTTCGTTGTCTATTGTTTCAACTACTGGTATACTATCAATTTCATGTTCTATTATTTTTTTTGCTAAATCATATGCATTATCATCTTTTGATGCACATATTATATTAGGCATTCTTGTCATTATTACACCTACTGGAACCTTATGGATATCAGTTCCTCCAATTGATATTTTCAAGAAATCCTTTCTTGATACAGCACCTGTAAGCACCCCATTATTTTCAATAAATAAAGTTCCTACATCATTTAAAAACAAGAATACGATTGCATCGTACACCATTGTATCTTCGCTTACTGTAGTAGGTTTTGACATTATTTCTGACACTTTTATTTTACTTATGTGCTGATAAACCAAACCACTAGATGATTTTCCAAGATATACATAACCCACCTTAGGTCTAGCATCTAATGTTCCTATCATAGTAAGCACCGCAAGATCTGCTCTAAGTGCCGCTCTTGTAACCCCAAGTCTTTCAGCTAACGCCTCACTTGTTATTGGTTGATTTTCTTTTACTAAATGTATTATTTCTTCCTGTCTAGGTGATAACTTCAACCTATATCCCTCTTTCTATAAATACAAGAAATATTTGAGAATTATACTTTAATTTGGATTACACTTTTATTATATCATGTAATATTTTTTTTACTAGATTAAATTTTCTGAAAAATCAAACAAATTCCACAAATATTTCTCATATAGTAATTTAAATTTATTTTATTAGTTTTTTATCTTTATATTTCTTATAAATTCATTCTATTCTATATCTTTAGAATCTTCATTTTTCATTTCTGTTTCATTATCAAAATTTACTGTATAAGTATATACTACACCATCATCCTGACTCTTACTGCTTTTTGTATAGTTGTCGTTATACCCCATATTTTCTTCATTTACTTTATTTTTCATTTTATCAGCAAAATCAGTAGCCTTAGCTTTAACCTTATCTGTTACTTTTGATACATATTTATTTACAACTTCAACAGTTCCATCTTCTTTTGTAATCTCAATAGTTATCTGAGTAGCTATAGCTGTAATAACTCCTGCTGCAAGTATTGGTGGTATAATAACTGCAATAACTCCTGCTGCTATTCCTGCATTTACAGGAATATCAACTAGTTCCTCTTCATCTTTCTTTATCTTTATTCTTGTCACATTTCCTTTTGCAATTAATTCTTTAAACCAAGCTTTTAATTCTCCAATAGAAATAGCATTTTTAAAGTCATTCTTAAATTCAGCGAAAGACTCTTCTGTTTTGTTTTCACTATTTTTTTCAATGTAAATTAACGCTTCTAAAACATCTCCATCACATGCTTCTAACGCTTCTTTAGCTTTAGCATATGTCACCTTTGTCCTATCTCTAACCATATCAACTTTTTCTAAAGTTATTTTTTCCATTCTCCATCACTCCTTAATAAATTTAAGCATTTCTAAACTCTTGGGTTTTTTAGCATAATTATTAGATATTAAGAATGTAGTAACTTTCTCTATCTCTGCTTTTATCTCCTTATTTAAGTTTAGTCTGTAAAGTTTATCCATATTCATATTCTTTAAAAACCTTAGAGCATTATATGCACCTTTTGATACATATAATCCATGTTCCTTTGGACATTCCTCGCATACTCCTCCATAATAAGAAAGACTAATATAGTTTGAAACAGATATCTTTTTTCTGCATACACTACAGGTATCCATCATCAAATTATATCCTGTTGCCTTTAATAATTTTAACTCAAAAGCTCTAACAAGCAATTCATAATCTAGAGCATCAGTGTTAAGTAGATACAGTGTTGTGATTAAATCTCTGAATAACTGTACATTAGTTTCATTGTCTACACATGCAATATCAATCAATTCACATAAATATGATGAATAAGTAAGTTTATCTAGATTATTTAACAAACCTTGAAATGAATTCATTATTTTACCTTCTTGAAGGCTATATAAATTTCTTCCTTGATAAACCACGTAATCACCATAGCATAAAGGCAAAGTAAGAGCCAAAAACTTACTTTTACTTTTTTTAGCTCCTCTTACTATTGATGTTATCTTGCCTAATTTTTCAGTATAAAACCAAACTATCTTGTCATTTTCTCTATAATCTTGAGTTTTTATCACAACAGCTTTAGTTTCAAAAACTGCCAGATTAATCATCTCCTATTTATTTTTCTTATATCCTAATTCCTTTAATAAAAGCTGATTATCTCTCCACTCTTTTCTAACTTTAACCCATATCTTTATATTTACTTTTGCATGTAAGAATCTTTCAAGTTCATACCTTGAAGTTTCACCTATCTTCTTTAGAGTCTGACCATTCTTACCTATTATTATGCCCTTATGAGAATCTTTTTCACATATAAGGTCTACTTCTATATGATATGTTCCATTTTCTTTCTGCTTCATTTGTATTATATCTACAGCAATTCCATGTGGAACTTCATCTCTTAATGTTCTTAAAGCTTTTTCCCTGACAATTTCAGAAACTACAAATTTTTCTTGAACATCTGTTATCATATCGTCTGGATAATATTTAGGACCTTCAGGCATAGCTTTCTTCATTAACTCAAGAAGAGTATCTACATTTTTACCTTTTATTGCTGATATAGGTATTATTTCATCAAATTCAAATGCTTGTGAATACATTGCAAGACTCTTTGCTACTCTATCTTGTGTATTTTCGTCCACTTTATTTAGCACTAAAAATACAGGACACTTTTTGCTTTTTAGAGTTTCTAATATAAATTTATCTCCTCTTCCTATTTCATCATCTGGATTAGTTAAAAATAAAACTAAATCCACATCTTTTGTTGATTCTTTTGCTGCACTAACCATAAATTCACCTAACTTATGCTTAGGTTTATGTATTCCTGGAGTATCAACAAAAATCATTTGAAAATCATCACCAGTTAAAATTGTCTGAATATTATTTCTAGTTGTTTGAGGTTTATTAGAAACTATAGACAGTTTTTCACCCATTATGTAATTTAATAAAGTCGACTTTCCTACATTAGGTCTGCCCACTATAGATATAAATCCTGATTTAAACATTTTTCCTCCTTAAATAGCTTTTTTATTTCAAAATCAAGCCAAGCTTCTTTTGTAAGATTTTAAATTTCTTCTTAATCTTTATATTATGCTAGTTTATAAATAGTATACTCTATTTATTTTCAATTTACAATTAACAACAATACATAGAATGTTTATTTATATATCATTAGACATCTTTTTTCTATAATCTGCTGTGCGTCTAAAGGGCTTTGTTACTGGCTGTACTACTGCTTTTGCACATATTTATAAAATTTCTTTTTCTACGCATAGCTAAAAGCTTTCTAGAACCACAAAGCAAACTTGTGGTATTCTTTTACACAAAAATAAAAAGATATGTACTGCATATCTTTTATATATTATATCTATATTTATTTCTATAATCTAAATACTGTAAATATAAACAACGTTAAAAGCACACCAAAAGTAGCACCCACAACCACCTCAAATACAGTATGAACTTCTGAATCTACTCTGCTCTGAGCAGTTATTATAGCTAATATAAAACTCAAAAGTATACATGTAGGTTCTTCCGTAATAAGTGAAATTGCAGTAGCTATGGAAAATCCTAAAGCACTATGGCCACTAGGCATTCCCCCTTTAAGAGGTGTTCCTTCTCCAAAAATAGCTTTTACTATAATTGTAACAATACACACTATAACTAATACAATAAGTATTGTATATGGTTTTGAATTCTTAACAGTATTAATTAAAGCATATGAAATATTAGATAACTTATCCCAAAATATCACATATCCAACTAAAACTGCATTCAATGCTGTCACAAATACAGCACCTGCTGCCGCATTTTTAGCGATCTTAGCTAATGGATGATAGTAATTTGTAGTCATGTCTATTGTTGCTTCAACAGCTGTATTAACAAGCTCAGCACTTATAACCATAGTTATAGTTATAGCTAATGCTAAAAACTCATATTTTGTTATATCAAATAGAAAACAGGCTATTAAAACTGCAAGTGATACCACAAGATGTATCCTCATGTTTCTTTCAGTTCTTACTGTATCTATTATTCCATTTATAGCATTGTTAAAACTGTCTAGAACTTTCTTCATTTTCATCTCAAACACCCCACTAGCTAAGTTTAACAAACAGCAATTAACCACTAACTGTTTTTATGCTTCTCTTGTTATATTTAATTTATTTAAAATTTCTTCTTCTCTTTTTCTCATAATCACTTTATCATCATCTTCCATATGATCATATCCTAAAAGATGTAATACAGAATGTACTACAAGATACGAAGCTTCTCTTTCAAAAGAATGATTAAATTCTTTTGACTGCTCTAACGCTCTTTCTAAAGAAAGTACAATATCTCCCAAAACAAGTTCTTCTCCATCACAATCACTTTGTGAAAATTCATAACCTTTATACATTTCTTTAAATACTTTTTTATTTTCATAGTCTAGCATTGGAAATGAAAGAACATCCGTAGCCCTATCTATGCCTCTTGTTTCATTG
The DNA here is from genome assembly GCA_015058525.1 of Clostridium butyricum. Lineage (GTDB taxonomy): Bacteria > Bacillota > Clostridia > Clostridiales > Clostridiaceae > Clostridium > Clostridium butyricum_A. The sequence goes on along the minus strand of SVCE01000012.1, from coordinate 69,323 downwards.
TTTATCTCTCTTATTTCATCATTATCAACAAAAAGCAGTGATACTTCACAATTAACATCAACCTCTTCTTCTTTAAGAGCAAATTCTATTACACTCTTTAGTAAATCAACTAATTTTTCATCAGCTTCTATTTTTTCTTGTCTATTATCTACATAAATCATTACTTTAAATTCTCCTCTGTATCATTTAATTCTTTCACTTTTTCTTTTGGATATTCAACTCTGTGATGATATATTCCATTTAAAGCTGTAAGAAAACATTTTTTTATCTTTTCAATATCATTTATAGTCAGATTGCAGTTATTTAATTGCCCTGAAGCTAATTTATCATTAACTATATTACCAACCATTTCTTTTATTTTTTCTTCAGTAGGTTCCTTTATTGAACGCACTGCTGCTTCAACACTATCTGCAAGCATTATTATTCCTGACTCTTTACTACTTGGAATTGGTCCTGGATATCTGAAATTATCCTCCTTTACGTCATCAGGATTTTCAGCATTATTTTTTACAGTATAGTAAAAATATTTTACAAGTGTAGTCCCATGATGTTGTGCAATAATATCCTGAATCACATTTGGTATATTATATTTCTTAGCAAGTTCAATTCCATCCTTAACATGAGAAATTATTATTTTTGCACTCAATTCTGGATTAAGATTATTATGAGGGTTATCGCCTCCCATCTGATTCTCTGCAAAGAAATATGGTTTCTGCGTTTTCCCTATATCATGATAGTAAGCCCCTATTCTTGTTACAACGGAATTTGCTCCAACTTCTTCTGAAGCCATTTCTGCCAGATTTGCTACAAGCATACTGTGATGATATGTTCCTGGTGCATCCATTAATAGTTTCTTCAAAAGCACATTATTAGGATTTGATAATTCTAGAAGCTTTAATGTTGTAACTTCATTAAACGATCCTTCTAAAAATGGTAAAATACCTAATGCTAATATGCCAGATAAAATACCACCCACAATAGCCAAACCACTTTTTGTAAATACTTCGATAATATTACTTGAAATAAGTATTCCAGTAGACAATGTAAGTACCGCACCAACTACTGCTATATAACCAGTAGAATAAATAAGATCATTTCTCTGTTGCATTTTTTTTAGCAAAGTCGCTCCTAATAACGAACTTACTATTCCAACTATTATAACTTGAACATCAAAACTATTTACAGCACTTATAAGTATTATATTTAATATACTTGTAAATATTGAAATTTTATAATTTAAAAGCAAAGTAATAAGCATTGGTGCACATGCAAAAGGAATTAAATATGGAGAAAAACTTCCAATCACTCTTCCTAACGCTAATGAACCTAAATTTATCACACTTATTAATATAAGCTTTTTAGTATTGTTATAAATATCTTTATAATTTCTATATACATAGTTATACTGCATAAACAATATCGCTGATATAAATAAAGCCAAAACCATATATACATAGGTATATTTAGAACCCTTATCATTATCAAGCATTCCTAAATCTGATAATACATCAAGTTGTTCCTGAGTAACTGGTACTCCTTCTTTAACAATTATCTGATTTTGCTTTATGACAACTTTATTAACATTCTTTTTTGCTTCATCAATCATCTTCTGAGTCTTTTCATCATCATAAAAGAAATTAGGATGTACCTGATTTTCAACAACTTCTCCTAATACTCCAATCAAAGCTGCATTAAGATTAAGTTTTTCTACTTCACTAACTGCACTTCTTCTTGCTGGTTTTAATTCAGTTTCTTCATCTTCACCTATATTCTTTTCATATACTTTATCGATAATCTGTAAAATTTTTTTCTCAATATCTTCAAGTTCACCTTTAGGCACATTCGATAGTATTGAATATTGCTTATCTGATAGTGTAATTGCCCCAGTTCCTTTTATCTGAGATGCTTTATCATTTTCAGAAACATTACTAGTATTATTCTCATTGCTATTTGAGCTAATTAATTTTTCAAATAAATCTTTTATATTGTCTTCAGCATTTTTCTTTACCTCTGTCTTCTGAGTATACTGCTTATCAACATCAGCTACAGCCTGCTTTTCCCTTTCATTTGTAGAATTTTCATCAATTGTATCTCTAGGAGCCTTTATGTCCTGCATAGGTATCTGACCAACTTCTAAATTATACTGCTTTGGTGTTACTGCCGTCATAATTATTATATACGCAATTAAAAAAACACCTATAAATAATAAATTTCTCTTAAATCTATTACTTCTTGTTTTTGCATTATTTTCTCTATTATTCATGTTACTCACCTTTTCATCTTACATCAAATAATTTATGAGATTCCTTTAGCAATATCCTGCTGTACAGTAAACAAAACTCTTACCATAATATTGTTTTCATCAATATTATCTACAGTAATTTTTTTATCCACTATTTTAGTATCATTACTTAATGTTTTGCTTAATGACTGTTCTAATTTGTTGCTGGCTTCAGTAACTGCTTTTTCTTTATCAACATTTACTTTTTCAGCTTTCTTTTCAAAATATATTGTTTTGTTAAAAAAAACATTGTTTTCTTCTATTTTATCATAATATTTATATCCATCTATAATTTTTTTCAAGTAAAATTTTTTACCAAATACATTCAAATATATTTCACTCTTTTTATTTCCAGTTCTAGAAAGCTTATCACCATCTACCTGTACTTCCATCTCTTTTTGATAAAACGTATTTGCAATAACAGTTCCTTTAGGCTTAACTTCTCTTTCAAAGCCTTCCCTTCCTTGTATTCCAAGAATTAATATATCACCTTTTTTAACTATATCTCCAGGCTTTACTGCTGCATTTCCAGAATAAGTATACACCCTTTCTACTTCTCCATCCATTTTTGCAACAACTTCATTTGAACTTTCAACTTTTTCTACTGATGGAGGATTAATTTTTTCTTCTATAACAAGCTTCAATGTAGAACCTTCTATTCTTGTTCTTATCCACATAATTTGATCATTTAAATTTTCCATCTTACGCTCTATATCATATACATTAATTTTTGCTTTTTTTATTCCAGGTTTAATTCCAATTCCAGTGAGTTGCTGTCTTATTTCAAATGGCGATATGTTATTCCTTGTTTCTATCTGAATAGACCATATAAAATTGGACATTATATACATGCTTATAAAAAATAATATTCCACCTATTATAAGAGAGATTCTTCTTTTAAACAATATAAACAAAAGAATTCCCCCATTTTTATGAATAATTTTAAATCTTCCATTTAAATTTTTTACAACATCAATAGTTTCTTTATAATTCCTATATTGTATTATAAACCTAATAGTTGTTAAGTCTAGTTTAACTACACGCCCTGTATAAATTCCTCTATTCCATAAAGCATTTAAAATCCTCTCTGGCTTTAATGCACTTATCTCTATGGTTATCTCACCTTTTTTTAGATTATTAAACATCATAACCATTACCTCTCATATGAAATCCCATTGAAAATCCCGCTTATAGTCATGCTTGTTTCTCCAATAAATAGTATTTCAAACTTTTGTCCATTTATTGTTATAGCCCCTATTCTCGAATTTATTTTAACCATATTATTTTCAAATGCTATTATTCCTTTATGATTTTCTATTGTAATCTCTCTATTTCCTATGACAACTATTTTAGGCATATCCAAAGATATATCACTTGGAAAATTTAATTTATTCAATATCTTTTCCTTACTTTTTCGAAACTTATCTTCCATTTTAATCCTCCCACATAAACTTCTTCAATGTAATTTATGATAGGATTATTAAATTAATGCACAACATATATATTTAATAAACTATTTTCTATAAAAACATCAATAAATAATAAAAGAACTCAAGAAATCTTGAGTTCTTTTATTATTTATTATTTAAATATTCTTTAACGATTTGACTTACAAGTTTACCATCAGCTCTTCCAACCACTTTAGGTCTAACAACTGACATAACTTTTCCCATATCTTTAATGCTATTTGCACCCACTTCTTCAGCTGATTCTCTTACTATTTGTTTTATCTCTTCTTCACCTAACTGTTGAGGAAGGTATTTTAACAAAATTTCTATTTCAGCTTTACACGCATCAACTAAATCTTGTCTGTTTCCTTTTTCAAATTCAACCATAGACTCACGTCTTTGTTTGACTTCTTTAGCTAATATAGTTATAACTTCATCATCTTCTAGCTTTCTATTATCAGTTTTTTCAACTAATAATACAGCAGATTTAGCAGTACTAATTACGTTAGCTGTAAATTTATCCTTTGTCTTTAAAGCAGCTTTCCAATCTTCTTGTAATCTATCTTTAATACTTGACATATTTAAACCCTCTTTCAAAGGAAATCATTATCTACTATTTGAATTTTCTCTTTCTAGCAGCTTCTGATTTTTTCTTTCTCTTTACGCTTGGCTTTTCATAGTGTTCTCTCTTTCTAACTTCTGAAATAACACCAGCTCTAGCACATTTTCTCTTAAATCTTCTTAACGCACTTTCAAGTGTTTCGTTTTCTCCAACTTTGATTTCTGACATTTAATATCCCTCCCTCCGCTAGCTTAAATTAACTCAGCTATGGGCTTAATAACACATATTGTATTATACAATATTTAAATAATTACTGTCAAGAAATTACGAAAAAATCTCTACAGATTTCTCACTATTTTTTGACTATTAGCCTGGTGGCCATTGAAGACTTCTTCCTCCAAGTACATGAAAATGCAAATGTTTTACAGTCTGTCCTCCATCTTCTCCGCAATTATTTACTACTCTATAGCCTGTTTGCGAAATATTTTGTTCTATTGCTAGTTTATTAATAACCTTAAATATATGTGAAACTATTTCTATATTATTTTCATTTAAAGCATTAGCACTCTCAATATGCTCTTTAGGTATTACTAAAAAATGGACAGGAGCTTCTGGATTTATATCTTTAAACGCATATACTTTATCATCTTCATATATTTTATTGCTTGGAATTTCTCCTTTTATTATCTTACAAAAAATACATTCTTCCATTAATTCACCTCCTTTAAATCAACTTTCTTATAAGCACGTCATATAAAATAATGTCAAAATAGAAAATGTCTTATGTATTTTACACATATATACTTTTTCATAAAATATTATCTATACCTGCATACATTTTTACTATCACATTATTGCCAAAAATTATTATATCAAATTATTATAATAATTTTCCAATTACATAATCTCCGTTTGCTTCTTCAATCTTACAAGAAACTATTTTTCCTATGCTTTCTGAAGTACATCCAAGTATTTCAACTTTAACATAATTTCTAGTGTATCCTTCAAATACACCTGGTTTGTTTGGAACTTCCTGCTCAACTAAAACATCCATTTCTCTGCCAACTAAAGTTCTACTAAAATCTGCTTCATTCTTATCATTAAGCTCTATTAATATCTTACTTCTCTTTTCCTTAATAGTACCATCTATCTGATTAGGCATATCATATGCTTTAGTTCCTTTTCTTGGACTATATTTAAATATATGAGTCTTTGTAAGTTTTAATCTCTTTAAGTATTCATATGTTTCATTAAATTCTTCTTCAGTTTCCCCAGGGAATCCAACAATAACATCAGTTGTAATAGATGCATCTTTTAAATTTTCTCTTATCTTATATACTGCCTGTTCATATTCATTTGCAGTATATCTTCTATTCATTCTCTTTAATGTACCATCACATCCGCTTTGAAGTGACAAATGAAATTGAGGACATAATTTTTTCATATATCTCATCTTTTCAATAACTTCATCTGTAAAAAATGATGGTTCAATAGATCCAATTCTTACTCTTTCAATACCGTCAAGCTTTTCTATTTCTTCTAATAAAGATACTAAAGTAATATCTCCATCTAAATCCACACCATAAGAAGCAGTATGTATACCTGATAATATTATTTCCTTAAATCCATGTTGTGCTAATTGTTTTATTTCACTAAGAACTTTTTCTGGATCCTTTGAACAAGTAGTTCCTCTTGTGTAAGGTATTATACAATATGCACAGAATCTATTACATCCATCCTGTATTTTTAAGAATGCTCTTGTTTTATCTTGAAATTCTTCTATATTTAAATCTTCAAATTGTTTATTTCTAAGAACTTCTCCAACCATCATTTGAGGTTTTTGTTCATCTTTAGCTTTATTTACATAATAAACAATATCACCTTTATTTCTAGTTCCAAGAACTACATCAACACCTTCTATTTTTGCAACTTCTTCAGGTGCCACTTGAGAATAACATCCTACTGCTGCTATTATTGCATCCTTATTAGTTCTTCTTGCTCTACTTATTATCTGCCTTGATTTTTTATCACTCATATTAGTTACTGAGCATGTATTTATTACATATATATCTGCATAATTATTAAAATCAGTAACTTCATATCCTTCTCTTATGAACTTTTCAGCCATGGCTTCAGTTTCATAGTGATTTACTCTACATCCTAATGTTGCAAATGCCACAAGCTGCTTACCTTCAGTATTCTTCTTTTTTGTTATAGATATTTTAGACGAATTCTTAATTTCAGTCTTTCCACTACTTGCTCTTATTATGTTTATCTTATTTTCTCCCATTACGCAAGCGTACCTCCTAAATCACTTAACTCATATTGAACTAAAGCTGTTGCTGTAAACCCAGCTGTTTCAGTACGTAATATTCTATTTCCTAGAGTAATTATGTATGCACCTTGTTCCTTTAATGTTTCAATTTCTTCTTCTTCAAATCCGCCTTCTGGTCCTATAACTATCCCTATATTTTTTATAGAATTTAAATCTACTTTTTCATCATTCAGTTTTTTCATCAAAGTCTTTATTCCAAAGTTTTCAGCATTTTCATACGGAACTAAAACAATATCCATATCTTTTAATTCATTTAATGCTTTATCAAAATCAACCACTCCACTCACTTTTGGAATTATGCTTCTTTTTGACTGTTTTGATGCTTCAAGTGCTATTCTATTTAATCTATCAAGTTTTTTGAATTCTCCTTTAAGCTTAACATCAACTCTTGATGTTATGGTAGGAATAAATTTATATATACCAAGTTCAGTTCCTTTTTGAACTATAAGATCCATCTTCTGTCCTTTTGGCAGGCCTTGATAAAGATATATTTTAACTCTGCTTTCATTATTTATATCAAGCTTTTCTATAATATCCACTATAACTTCACTCTTAGTTATAGTATTTATTTTTCCTAAATATTCTGTGCCTTCACAGTCATTTAATACTACTTTTTCACCTTCATTTAATCTTAAAACCTTATAAATATGCTTAACATCATCACCTAAGATTATCCCTTGAGTATCAGTAATATTGTTTTGAGATGTAAAAAATTTATGCACCTTGAAGACTACCTCCTGTCTTAACCTATAGTTTTAGCAACTATGCAGTTCCATTCTCCATCTTTATTTACTTCTAATACTTCAAATCCACATTCTTTTAATTTTTCAGTAACCATTTCTACTCTATCATGAATTATTCCTGAAGTTATAAATAATCCGCCTTTATTTAATGCTTTCTTAACATCTGGAGTTAATACACATATAATTTCAGCTATAATATTTGCAACAACTATATCTGCTTTTCCATCAACAACATCTAAAAGATTTCCTTCCAACACTTCTATATTATTCAAATCATTAAAAGCAATATTTTCTTTAGATGAATCAACAGCTACTGGATCTAAATCTACACCTACAACATGTTTTGCACCAAGTTTAGCAGCTGCTATTGCAAGTATACCTGAACCGCATCCCACATCAAATACTGTTGTATCTTTTTCTATATACTTATCTAAAGCTTGAATACACATTCTTGTAGTTTCATGTGTACCAGTACCAAATGCCATTCCTGGATCTAATTCAACAACTAATTCTCCATCTTTTTTTGAATACTCTTCCCAAATTGGTTTTATAACTATTTTATCAGTTATTTTTACTGGTTTATAATACTTCTTCCAATTGTTTGCCCAGTCTTCTTCATGCATTTCTCTATAAGTTACTTCACCTTCACCTATATCCAATCCCATTTCTTTTAATTCTTTAAGTTTTTCTTTAGTATATTTAACAATTTCTTCAATTTTATCATCTTGTGAAAAATACGCTTTTACTACTGCTGCCTTACCTTTATGTTCTAATATATTTATATCAGCAAAATCCCAAGTTAATGGTCCCTGCTCTCTTGATAATAAATCTTGTGGATCTTCTATAGAAACATTAGGACATCCTAACCCATAAAATATTCCCGAAATTGCTTCTAAAGCCTCACTCTTTGTAACAACACATACTTCTATCCAAATACCTTCCATATTTACATTCCTTCCTATATTCTTATATTCTTATATTCTTATATTCTTATATTCTTATATTCTGGGCATTTTATCAGATTCATAAATTATTTTTCAAGTAAAATTTAATTATTAGCTTAACTAATTTTCTTTAACAGCAATTAAAAATTTTGTTTTAATTCCTTGTTCAGTGAACATTTTTTCATGTTCTGTCTCAACATTACCTTCAAAGTCACTATTATGTAAATCATATGTTATATACTTAATTGTAAACTTACTTTCCTTAAAATATTCAAGAGATTCTTCAAATAATTCATCATCATCAGTTTTAAAATAAATTTCTCCTTTATCCTTTAAGAATGCTCTATATTGATCTAATTGTCTATTATGTGTTAATCTTCTTTTTTTATGTCTATCCTTTGGCCATGGATTACAGAAATTTATATATATTCTATCTATACAGTCATCCTCACCTAAAATTTCATTTATTATAAGTATTTCTTGAGCCATAAGTTTAACATTATCAACAACAGGTCTTCCTGCTTCCTCAAATGCCTTTTCTATATTTCTCTTTGCAAGTACTAATACTTCATCTTTTATATCAATTGCAATATAATTTATATCAGGATTCTGTGAACCATGCACTGCCATAAATGTGCCTTTTCCACATCCAAGTTCTAAATAAATAGGTTTATCATTTCCAAACAGTTCTTTCCACTTACCTTTATACTCTTTAGGATTCACTATAAAGAAATCACAACTTTCAAGTTCAGGTCTTGCCCATGGTTTTTTCCTAAGTCTCATTTCACTTCACTCCATCTTTTATCATTCATAATAATTATACATATATAAATCTATATTGCAAAATTTTATTGTATAATAGCATGTCCTATAATACCTGAAAATTGCTCTTCTTAATTTTATATAATCATAAAATTAAATCACCATTCAAAAACAGCTGTTTATGATTTAAAATTTATCATAAACAGCTGTTTTATACATTTTATTTATTTTTGCCAAAGAACTTTTTCTTATGAGTTCCTGTAGCAACATCTGGTTCTTCACCAGAAGCTTTCATAAATGCATATAAAGCTTCTTCTTGAGCTTTATTTAATGACTTAGGAATATCAACTATAACTTTTACGTATTGATCTCCTTTTCCACTTGAATTAACTCTTTGTATACCCTTACCTTTTAATCTGAACATTGTTCCAGATTGAGTTCCTCCAGGTACAGTATACTTAACATTTCCATCAACAGTTGCTACTGTTATTTCTGTACCTAAAGCAGCTTTTGCCATAGAAATATGAGCATCTATATAAACATCAGTTCCTTTTCTTGTAAATGTCTTAGATGGAGTAACATTAATCTTAACATATAAATCTCCAGGGCTTCCGCCTCTTAATCCATGTTCTCCTTGTCCTCTTAAAGGCATTACATTTCCAGTATCAACACCTGCTGGTATATTAACTTTTATCTTTCTTGTTTTTCTTACATGACCTTTACCTCTACATTCCTTACAAGGAGTTTCAGTAATTTTACCAGTTCCATGACAATGATCACATGATGAAGTAGATACAAAGCTTCCAAGTGGAGTTTGTCTTTGTACTCTAACTTGACCTGAACCTCCACATGTTGGACATGTCTTAACATTAGTACCTGGTTCTGCTCCTGAACCACTACAATGTTCACAATTTTCACTTCTAGTAACAGATATTTCTTTTTCTACTCCAAAAACAGCTTCTTCAAAAGTCAATGTTACTGTATATTCAATATCATTACCTCTTACTGGACCATTTCTTCTTCTTGAAGAACTTCCACCGCCTCCAAAGAATGATTCGAATATATCTCCAAAGCCTCCCATATCAAAGCCATCGAATCCACCGAATCCACCAGCTCCATAACCACCGCTTCCATCAAATGCAGCCGAACCAAATTGATCATATTTAGCTCTCTTATCAGGATCTGAAAGAATTTGATAAGCTTCATTTATTTCCTTAAATTTTTCTTCCGCTTCAGCATTACCCTGGTTTCTATCTGGATGATATTTTACGGCTAATTTTCTAAAGGCTCTTTTTATTTCATCTTCACTTGCACCTTTTTGAAGTCCAAGCACTTCATAATAGTCTTTATTTGCCATTGTCAATTTTCACCACCATTAAATTAGTTGATAATTATATCTTATCAAATGTTTTACTTTTACTTTAGAAAAGGGAAGACTAATCTGCCTTCCCTGTATTATTATATCTTAAATCAGATTTTAGTAAACCCTATTTATCTTCATCTACTTTGAAATCTGCATCTACTACATTGTCATCATGTGGTGCGCTTTGACCTTGTGCTCCACCTGCTGCAGCGTTTGGATCAAATCCTTGACCTTGTGCGCCACCTGCTTGTTGATACATTTTTGTAGCTATTGGATAGAATGATTGGTTAACAGCTTCAACTGCAGCCTTTATAGCTTCAACGTCTTCACCATCTTTTACTTTCTTAAGTTCTTCTATCTTAGCTTCTACGTTTGCTTTTTCATCAGCAGTTACTTTATCTCCTGCTTCAGTTAAAGCTTTTTCTATTTGATAAATTGTTTGGTCAGCTTGGTTTTGAGCTTCAATCTTTTCTTTTCTCTTCTTATCTTCTTCAGCAAATTTTTCTGCTTCTTTTACAGCCTTATCTACTTCTTCATCACTTAAGTTAGTTGAAGCTGTAATTGTAATATTAGCTTCTTTACCAGTTCCCTTATCTAATGCAGATGCTTTAACAATACCGTTAGCATCTATATCAAATGTTACTTCGATTTGAGGAATTCCTCTTGGAGCTGGAGCTATTCCTGATAATGTGAATCTTCCAAGTGACTTGTTATCCATAGCCATTTGTCTTTCACCTTGAACTACGTTGATTTCAACTGAAGTTTGATTATCTGCAGCTGTTGAGAAGATTTGGCTCTTCTTAGTTGGAATAGTTGTATTTCTTTCTATTAATGGAGTAGCTATTCCACCAGCAGTTTCAATTCCTAATGTTAATGGAGTAACATCAAGTAATACTACATCCTTAACTTCACCTGTAAGTACTCCAGCTTGAATAGCTGCACCCATTGCAACACATTCATCTGGGTTAACTCCCTTAGATGGTTCTTTTCCTGTGAAATTCTTAACAGCTTCTACAACTGCTGGAATTCTAGTAGATCCACCAACTAAAATTACTTTATCAATATCACCTAATGATAATTTAGCATCAGCTAATGCTTTCTTCATTGGTTCTATAGATCTTTGTACTAAATCATGAGTTAATTCATTAAATTTAGCTCTAGTTAATGTCAAATCTATATGTTTTGGACCAGTTGCATCTGCAGTTATAAATGGTAAGTTAATGTTTGTTTGCATTGATGATGATAATTCTATCTTAGCTTTTTCTGCTGCTTCTTTTAATCTTTGAACAGCCATTTTATCTTGTAATAAATCTATTCCATTTTCTGCTTTAAATGTTTCAGCTATATATTTCATAATAGCTTCATCAAAGTCATCTCCACCAAGTTTAGTATCTCCATTTGTAGATAATACTTCAAATACTCCATCACCTAAATCAAGAATAGATACATCAAAAGTACCACCACCTAAGTCGTATACTAAAATTTTGTGAGCTTCATCCATTTTATCTAAACCATAAGCAAGTGATGCTGCTGTTGGTTCGTTAATTATTCTTAATACTTCAAGACCAGCAATTTTACCTGCATCCTTTGTTGCTTGTCTTTGGCTATCATTAAAGTATGCTGGTACAGTAATTACTGCTTGAGAAACTGTTTCACCTAAATATGCTTCTGCATCGGCTTTAATCTTTTGAAGAACCATTGCTGAAACTTCTTGTGGTGAATATTGTTTTCCATCTATATCTACCTTATAAGATGTTCCCATATGTCTCTTTATTGAAATAACTGTCTTATCTGGATTAGTAATCGCTTGTCTTTTAGCTACTTGACCTACTAATCTTTCACCATTAGCTTGGAAAGATACTACTGAAGGAGTAGTTCTTGCACCTTCTGAGTTAGTTATAACTGTTGGTTCTCCACCTTCCATAACAGCTACACATGAGTTTGTAGTTCCTAAATCAATACCTATAATCTTTGCCATGATATATTCCTCCTAAAAACTTCTAAGTTTAATTTTCAATTTATATTAACAATTTTTTAGTGTATGTCTATTAAAATTTTTATAATCTACTATTAATTAGCTACTTTAACCATTGTATGTCTTATTATTTTGCTATCTTTTTTGTATCCTTTTTGGAATACTTCCGCAACTACATTTGTACCTAAGTTTTCATCTTCTATATGCATTACTGCATTATGGAAGTTTGGATCAAATTCTCCAGTAGCATCTATTTCTTCAATACCTAACTTAGCAAATGCATCCTGACAGCCTTTCATAGTCATTTCAACACCTTTTTTAAGGTCTTCAAGACTTCCATCTGCCGCAATAGCTCTTTCTAAATTATCTATGATCGGTAAAATTTCTTTTACAACATCTACATATGCATCACTATATATTCCTTCTTTTTCTTTAGTAGTTCTTTTTCTATAGTTATCATATTCTGCTGTAAGTCTAAGAAGTCTATCTTTAGTTGCATCTAATTCTTCTTTTAATTTTTCATTTTCCTTTTTCATTATATTTAGTTCATCCTCTTCTACAGATTCATCTTTTTTGCTTTCACTAGTATTTTCTGCATTTGCTTCTTCCGAAGTTGTTACTTCTTCATTAGAATCAGCTTCATATGCTTTATCTTCTTTTATTTCTTCAGTATTAACATTTTTATTTTCTTCCATATATCTTAACTACACCTCATCTCTCGAAATATAAGACTATATCTTTTGATTATTTAGTATTTTGTTTAATTCTTTAACTACTTCAGACATTATTGTTATTACCTTAGAATAATTTATTCTTCTAGGTCCGATAAGTCCTATTTTACCAATAGGCCTATTCCCAAGAGAATATTCTGCAGAAATAATACTACAATCTTTAGCCTGTGGTCTATAGTTTTCATCTCCAATGCTGATAGTTATATCATCACTTGGATTTAATAAATCCATTATAGAATCTTTATCATTTAATAATGATAACATTTCCTTAGCTTTATCTATATCATTGTACTCTGGATAATTGAATATATTTGTTGCACCTTCCATGAATACTTCTGATGAATCTGCTGTATTTAAAGCTTCATACAAAAGAGGTAATATTCCATTGAATATTTCATCATAATCTCCAAGTTCACTTTTTAGATTATTTATAACTTCTAAGTTTATATCTTGAATTGAAAGACCTACAAGCCTTTCATTTATGACCTCATTTATTTTATTTAAAACATCTGCTGTTGGAACAACTCCCTTAAGCTTCATAATATGATTTTTTATAAGTCCTGTATCTGTTAAAAATACTGATACAAGATTATGAGAATCAACTTTTATAAGCTGAATAGATTTTACAAAACTCTTTTTTACCGATGGTGCTTCTATGACGCATGTCATTTTTGTAAGTTCTGATAAAAGAGCACTTGTTTGTTTTACAATTTTATCAACCTCAAGCATTGCTGTATCGATTATATACTGTTTGATTTTAAGATCTTCTTCTATAGTTAAATCTTGACTTTGCATAAGCTTATCAACGTATAATCTATACCCTTTACTTGATGGAATTCTACCCGATGAAGCATGAGGCTGCTCTAAATATCCCATATCTTCAAGATCAGCCATTTCATTTCTTATAGTTGCAGATCCTATACCTAAATCATAATTTTTAGCTATAGTCCTGGATCCTACTGGATCTCCAGTACGAATATAATCATTGATAATAGCTTGAAGAATCTTTATTTTTCTATCATCAATACTCATAACCTCACCTCTTTATTAGCACTCATTAGCAACGAGTGCTAATGACTATGCTTTTAATATATTATTAATGAGGTTTTTTGTCAATTCTATTATTTTTTATTTTTTGTAAATATTACTCATATTAAGTTATCATTTAAAGTTTATCTTTAGTTTTCTTCTATTTACTTCTTTTTTCTATAATATTCATTTTTTATAATAAAAATATGTATTCTAGCCTTATTTATTAATATTGTAAAAATTAATAAATAAGGCTAACCAAAATAATATACTATAATATAAAATCACTCATTACATAATTTGAAAGTTCAATTCCTTTAGATGTTAATTTTAGTTTTCCCAAATCAAATATTAATAAACCTTGTTTCATATGTTTTTCAATTGGTTCTCTATAAACGTCATATATATCTTTTCCAAATTTATTCTTAAACTTTTCTGTATCTATACCCTCAAGCATTCTAAGTCCCATAAACATAAATTCTTCCATATCATCTTTTACATCATTAATATGAATCTCTTCAGAAACCTCTTCATTATTATTTATTTTTTCAATATATTCTTTTATATTATCTATATTTTTTATTCTTTTTTCATTAACAAACGAACTTGCTGAAACTCCTAATCCTAAATACTCATCACATTTCCAATATATTTTATTATGAAAACACTCTTTTCCTTCTTTTGCATAATTGGAAATTTCATATTGATGATACCCATGTTTTTTTAATATATCCTTAGTTATTGCATACATAGTTCTTTCATCATTTTCACTTGGAAGATCAAGCTTATCTTTTTCGTAAAGCTTATAAAAACAAGTACCTTCTTCAATAATAAGACTATATGCTGATATGTGATCTACATCCAATCCTATTATTTCTTCCAATGACTTTTTCCAATCTTCTACACTCTGTCCAGGAAGACCAAACATCAAATCTACATTTATATTATTAAATCCATGTTTTCTGGCAAGAATATAATTTTCTTTAAATTCATTAAAACTATGTATTCTTCCTATCTGTTTTAAAAGCGTATCATTAGTAGATTGAAGCCCTAAACTTAATCTATTTACATTATTCTTTTTCATTATAATGATTTTTTTCTCATTCAATGTCCCTGGATTGCATTCCATTGTAAATTCAATATCATCTGTAAATGCTAGTTTATTTATTGTAGAAAGAAGTTTTTCCATACTTTTTTCATCAAGATATGATGGCGTTCCACCTCCTATGAATATACTTCTAATCTTATATTCACAAGACTTATTCAATATTTCTTTACTTAAAGCATCTATATAATCATTTATTAAAAATTCCTTTCCAGAATATGATGGAAAATCACAATACAAGCATTTTTGCTTACAAAATGGAATATGTATATATAAAGACATTTCTTTCATTAAAATTTCCTCCTAAAATTCAAAAAGGCTGACCTTATACAGGTCAACCTTTTAATTGAAATTATATAGCAGATTAAAGTTTTTCTTAATCAACTTTTAATACAGCCATAAATGCCTCTTGTGGAACTTCAACAGATCCAACCTGTCTCATTCTCTTCTTACCTTCTTTTTGTTTTTCAAGAAGCTTCTTCTTTCTTGATATATCTCCACCATAACATTTAGCTAATACATCTTTTCTCATAGCTTTTACAGTTTCTCTTGCTATAATCTTAGATCCTACTGCCGCTTGAATCGGAACTTCAAACATCTGTCTTGGGATTATTTCTTTTAATTTTTCAGCAATTCCTCTTCCTTTATGATAAGCCCTTTCTTCTGGAACTATCATTGATAACGCATCGACAATATCTCCATTTAATAATATATCAAGCTTAACAAGTTTAGTTCTTGTATAACCCTTGAATTCGTAGTCTAATGAAGCATATCCTCTTGTCTTTGATTTTAATGTATCAAAAAAATCATATATTATTTCATTTAATGGAATCTCATAATTAACAACAGCTCTTGTTTCTTCAATATACTGCATATCAATATATGTTCCTCTACGATCTTGGCATAATTCCATAACAGCTCCAACATAATCTTTTGGAGTTATTATTGATGCCTTTACTATTGGTTCTTCCATATAATCTACTTCTGTCATTGGAGGAAGATTAGTTGGATTTGTAATATCAAGCACTTCTCCATCTGTTTTTATTACTTTATAAATAACCGATGGTGCTGTAGTGATTATATCTAAGTTAAATTCCCTTTCAACTCTTTCTTGAATTATTTCCATATGTAATAACCCTAAAAATCCACATCTAAATCCAAATCCCAATGCAATAGAAGTTTCTGGTTCAAAACTTAATGCTGCATCGTTTATCTGTAATTTTTCTAACGCTTCTTTTAATTCATCATACTTAGATCCGTCTACTGGATATATACCAGAGTAAACCATTGGAATAGCTGGTTTATATCCTGGAAGCGCTTCTTCTGTAGGTCTAGCTGCTTCAGTTATAGTATCTCCAACTCTAGCATCTCTTACATTTTTTATTGATGCAGTAATATATCCAACATCACCTGCATTTAAAGAACCTATTGGTAAAACATTAGGAGTAAATACACCAACTTCTGTAACATCGTATACTTTTTCAGTTGCCATAAGTTTTATCTTATCTCCAACTTTTACTTTACCATCTTTTATTCTAACTATGCATACAACACCCTTATAGCTGTCATAATATGAGTCAAAAATAAGGGCTTTTAGGGGAGCATTTTCATCTCCAGTTGGTGCAGGTATATTATTTACTATTGATTCTAAAACATCTTTAATGTTTAAACCTGTTTTTGCTGAAATAAGTGGTGCTTCTTCTGCATCTATACCAATTACATCTTCAATTTCCTGTTTTACTTCATCTGGTCTTGCTGAAGGTAAATCAATCTTATTTATTACAGGCGTAATTTCTAAATCGTTATCTAATGCAAGATAACAATTTGCTAAAGTTTGAGCCTGTATTCCTTGAGTTGCATCTACTACAAGTACTGCACCTTCGCATGCAGCAAGACTTCTTGAAACTTCATAATTAAAGTCTACATGTCCTGGAGTATCAATTAAGTTCAGAATAAATTCTTCGCCATCGTCTCTTCTGTATACAAGTCTCGCTGCCTGAGATTTTATTGTAATTCCTCTTTCTCTTTCTATCTCCATATTATCTAGAACTTGTTCTTCCATTTCCCTTTTAGTCAAGGTTCCTGTAGTTTCAAGTAATCTGTCTGCAAGGGTTGACTTACCATGATCAATATGTGCTACTATTGAAAAATTTCTGATATTTTGTTGTCTTTCACTTTTCATATTACACTAGCGGTTCAATTTACTATTTTTAGTTAGAAAATTTTCTTAACTGTTAATTGATAACACGCTTAGCTTTTCACCCCCGTTATAATTAAATCAGCTAAATTATAACATATAACCCTTTACCATGGCTATGAAAATTTGAGTAATACTAAATTCTTATCTTATGCATTTATTACATTGGTTATATATTTTTAGCCTTGTTTAATAGTTCATAAAATTTCTGCCTAATACTATCTATAAATGCCACATTGATTTTCACCTTAAAATCACTATTATATATCTTTACTAAAATCTCTTTTCCTTCATTACAATATATCTTTAACAAACAATTATCTTTAATAAACCTTGAAAAATCATCACCAAATTGTTCACTTACAATTTCATAATTTTTATTACCATTGCCAAGTGGAGATAATGCCTTTGTATTTATTATGTTAACCTTTATTAATCCTGAAAATACTGCAATTAGAATAATAATAGACGGTAATATTTTTTTTAATATATACCTATTCTTTTTCTTATTCACTTATTACACCACCTTATTTTTCCACAATAATATCTTGTCATAGTATTTCCATAAAACTATTCATTTAATCAATCTTATAAAAAAAGAGTGATGCTTACCTTAGTAAACAACACCCTACTACAAACACATTATTTTTAATTTTTTCCATTAATAATTTCTGCTATAACTCTAGCCATACACTGTGCCGTAACCTTTGCTTCTTCTGGTGTATTCGTATGCGATCCTACTTCAAATAAAATACATCCATCACTCAAACTCTGATTAAATGCATTTTTTCCTCTATTATAAGTAGTTATTTTTCTTACAAGACCAGGAAATAGTTCTAAAGTCTTATTATAAACTTTATCTGTAAGTTCTTTGTTTTTTAAATATCTTGTGCTATTTTTCGCATTTACAAACATTATCTTAGCAGCATTCATCCCATATATTTCTGTTGTTGTTGCAGACTTATCATCAACTGAATCTCTATGGAAATCTATTATCATTTTAAAATCTCCATATTTTTTCAGATAATTACATACAGTTTCATTAGATCTTTTATAACTATCGTTATATGACCTACAATGATCTGTCTTATCATGAATTACAGAAATTCCATAATTATCTTGAAGTTCTCTTTCAAGAACGTCTCCTGCTCCAACAACATTTGTTTGCTCATTATAACTGTCTGGCGTATTACCATCATAATTTTCATTTGTATGAGTATGATATATAAGAACTTCTGGTTTTGACTTATCAAGTGTTTTCTTTAATGCAGGATTATATATCTGAGTATTCTTACTATCACTTTCCCATGTAACTGGTGCAGTTTTAGAAATACTATCCTCACTAACTATAAAAGGATTAAAACTAAGCTTTCCACTTTCTTCACTATATTTTTTTTCTGGTATACCTACATTAACATAAGCAACTAATGGTAATTCACCTTTTATAATGCCTTTATAAGTTATGTTGTCTAATCCCATAACTTGTAAAAAAACATTTTCAACTGACAATTTGTTTTCTGAATAGTTAGCTTCATCGTATATTTGATTTTCAATTACAGGCATACTAACATTTAAAAGCTGTACATAGAAAAATGCTCCACGTTCTTTACTATTTTTCAGCACTATAGCAAATCTGAAAAACAATATGGATATTAGGAAAATAAACACCAATATTCCCACATTAACATTAGGCTTTGCCCTACTCCTCTTTAACGAACCATTTGGCTTTTTAATATATATCATTTTAATCCCCCAAAATATTGGTTAGATATTGTATGTCTAATCTTATTTCATATTCATACAATTTCTAACACCTTTATAAAAAATGAAAGTTACAAATTAATAATTACAATTTTATATAAAACCTCAATTACTTTTTCTTATTGTCATCTTTCATTTTACTTTTATATTTATATTAGGAGATTTACATAATTATTCTTCTAATTCATGAACTTATTTATATCTTCCATATCCATATTAGGCTGAGCAGCCATATTTATGGCATTTGAAATTATTTTTGCTAATGATTCTATAACCAAATCTATATCTTTAGGTGTTACTATCATTTCACCTAATGCTTCCGATGATAAAACCTCCCTTATTAAAGATCCTTTCTCATCTCTATTCAAATTTTTAAGCATTTTATAAAAATCATTTCCACTTTCAGAATTATGAATCAATGAATCAATAACTAAATCAATAGTATCATTAGCTATTGTTACAGCATCAACAACCGTAGGAACACCTATAGCTATGACTTTAACGCCTAAATTTTCCTCATTAATCTGTTTTCTATTATTCCCAACTCCAGCTCCTGGTGATATTCCTGTATCTCCTATTTGAATTGTAGTATTAACCCTTTCTACTCTTCTTGCTGCTAGAGCATCAATACATATCACCACATCTGGTTTAATCCTATCTATAACTCCCTTTATTATTTCAACAGTTTCTACACCTGTTACACCTAATACTCCTGGTGCTATAGAACATACTGGTCTTACAGAATCGTCCATAATTTCAGGCATTACGGTTTTTAAATGCCTTGTAACCATAATCCCTTGAGTAACCTTAGGTCCTAAAGCATCTGGTGTCACCTGCCAATTTCCAAGTCCTACTACAAGAACTGTTTTATCTATATCAATTTTAATCATTCTAGTTAAAACCTCTGCCACAACTTCTGATACTCTATCCATGGTTCCACCATCATATGCTGTAAAATGTGGTATATCTATAGTTACATAATTTCCTTTTGGCTTTCCTAGCTTTTTAGCTCCTTCATCATTTTTTACTTTTACTGTCGTAACCTTTATATCTTTATCATTTTCTTCTATCACTTCGATTCCATCAATATCTTTTTCATCTTTATGATTTTCTTTATAAATCTCCCTAGCTTCTAATGCCAAATCTGTTCTTACATTTATCATATAAACAAATCCTTTCTTTAACTAACTTTCTCTATTATTTTTCTGATTGACTCTATTTTTTCCTGTATCCATTAATTTAATACTTGAATTACATAAGTTGTGATGTTATAATAAGGTTTGTTGAATATGAACTCGAACGCAGATTTCCCCAAAAAACTGCAAGAGACCCTATAAAAATCTAAGGGGGTGAATTAAGAATGGCAAATATTAAATCAGCAAAAAAGAGAATAAAAGTTACTGAAGTTAAGACTTTAAAGAACAGAATGATCAAATCTGCTTTAAAGACTGTAATAAAGAAGTTTGAAGCTGCTGTAGAAGCTAAAAACAACGAAGAAGCTAAAGCTTTATTTACATCAGTAGTTAAGTCATTAGATATGGCTGCTTCTAAGGGAGTTGTTCACAAGAACATGGCTGCTAGAAAGAAATCAAGATTAGCTGCTAAGTTAAACGCTATGGCATAATTTGATTAACCCATCACTCGCTGATGGGTTATTTTCATATATAAAAAAAAGCGCATATGCGCTTTTTTTATTAATATTATCTTTTATCTGCAAAAATCTTTTTATAATATAGCTCTAAACTTTATTTCTTAACTGTTAGTGTATTTATAAGAAGAAATTCCATTTCCATATCCTTATCTACTCCAGACGATTTCAGCTTAGTTTCTGTCGTAACACATAACTTTACTAACTCACACAACTGTCTTTGAGTAAATCTGCTACTTTGGCTCATAAGCTTTTCGCAAACAAACTGTGGAAGTTTAAGCTCTGCCATAAACTTATCAGCTCTTTTTCCTTGAGATATACCAACTTTTATTTCATATAATCTAGCAAAATGCTTTTCTATTGCAGTTATTATAAGCATATGCTGATCCGATTTAACCAATATCTCTCTCATAAGATCAATTGCCTTATCAATTTTTTTATGTGCTATAAGTTCTACAAGATCAAATACATCTTGTTCACTGGAACTTGAAATAAGAATATCTATATCATTCTTTTTTATTTCTCTTCCATCAGAATAAGCTACAAGTTTATCAACTTCTCTTTTAATAATATTAAAGTTATTCTGAACTTTTTCACAGAAATATGCAAGTTCTGTCCTTCCAATAGCTTTTCCTCTTTCTTTGAATATTCCATCAACTTTTTTAATATACTTATCTCTTTTTAATTTATCACAGTAAACTACAGGAAAATGCTTTTCTATAGGTGTAAGTTTCTTATTTTTATTAGGCTTATCTCTCTTATCTTTGCATAAATAATACATTATAAGAGTTGTGTATGGAGGCATATCTGTAACATATTTCTTTATATCATTATAGATCTTAGTACTAGGTGAATCACTTTTTTCTTGAAGAAAATTTGCTCTATATATAATTACAACTTTCTTTTCTGACATAAATGGCATAGTTTCACATGCATTCATGATTTCATTAAAACTAGTATTCATCCCATCAATCCTGATTAAATTCAACTCTTTAAAATCTTCTGTAATTTGTTTTTTTAATATAAATTCAATTTCATCTTTAATTAACTCTTCATCTAATCCACAGAAAATATATCCATTTTTAATATTTCCTTTTTGTATTTCTTTTTCATAAACATCACAATTAATCAATATAATTATCCTCTCACAGTAAATGTTAATTTTTTTATATAACTCTTATGAACAAGTTTTTATTATATCATTATTCAAAATAAAAATCTTATTAAACGGTCCATCTTTAAAATTTATTATATCATAATCACCAGTTCCTTTTTCACCTACAGACATTTTTAATAAATATTTTTTATCAGGAAATTCCAACAAATAATTTTTACCATAACTCCTTATTCTGCATTTACCACATACATTAATTTTATTTATGTTTCTATAAGTTCTACTTGCTTCAGAAATCTCAGCAAGTCTTTCCATATCTATTTGTTTCTTATTTGATATAAGAACCCTTTCTCCCCTATAAGAAACAAGTATAGCACCCTCTTTATAATATTTAAGACTTAATATTGGACTATATAATTTAACTACTAATAAAATTAAAACTACAGCAGGCATATATACAAATTTTTTAAATCCTTTTTTTATAAAATAAATACTAGTCATAACTGCGAAATACATCATGGCCAAATATTCATTTCCATAAATAATCGGCATTGAAAAATTATGAATACTATTCAAAACAATATCAAATAAATTAATGGATTTTAATATTAAATAACATATAAAATTAAACACTCCACTAAAACTATAAAATACAATTAATAAATTTCCTAAAATAACAAGTATATTCACAAATGGAATCAAGCATAAATTTCCAATAATAAAATTTAAAGACAATTCATTAAAAATCAACAATAAATATGGAACTGTAAAAACCTGAGCACTTAATGCAACAGAAATACATTCTCTCAATTTCTCTGGAAATTTATACAATATATTATTTACTTTTTTATTCACTAATATTATTCCCAATGTTGCTAAATATGATAAATGAAAAGATGTTTCAAATATGCTATAAGGTTTATAAATTGTTAAAATCATGGCCGAAAGGCAAAGTGAAGAAATAGAATTATTATTTCTTTTCACTATTTCTGCTCCTTCAACTGTTCCAAGCATTATAAATGCTCTTATACTTGAATAGTTTGCTCCTGTAAATATTACATATATAAAACATAATATCAATCCTAATTTATTTCCTAAAAATATTTTAAAAAAGCCATAAACAATAGCAACATGTAGTCCTGATACACTTATACTATGAATTACTCCAAATTTTTTCATATCACTCTTATCTTCATTATCAAGTCCATCTGAATATCCAAATGCTATTGATGATAATAAACCTGCTTTTCTAATTCCTAAATTTTTCTTCAATTTTCCATAAATATTATCCTTAATTTCATAAAGTTTAGTTATTAAATCTCCATTGCATTTAGAAACAGAAGTAATTTTCATACTTCCAACTATCCCCTTGTTTTTGTTCTGATTTTCCTTATCAATTTGTCCTGATACATTATATATTTCTCCCAATTTCAATTTAATTTTCTCATTGTCTTCAATCAGCAACTTTTTCCTATGAAAACTTCCAATACTCTCATATGCACTTACTTTTACTATTCTAACCTGTCCTTGCACATTATCAGGTATATTATAATATGAAACATTAATAAATAGCCCTACAACAAAAAATATCACTAAAATCAAAGTGAAATTCATTCCCCACAATAGAAAAATCCATAACAAAAAGAGAACCGTCAACAAAATAGACAGTCCTCTTAACTCACTACTTATTCCATAAGAAATAGAACTAACACCCAATGCTAGAAATAAATATATTATTGGATTATTTACTTGATTAATCTTTTTCATATTATGCATAAACTCACCTCATTAGAGAGTCTTGCCACTTTCCATATAAAATTTCAAATACAAGTAAAAATATACTTGAAATTATTATTTCAACAATTACTATGTCTCTTAATTCTATATTATTTGCAACAACAATAACTGCTACCGCAACCAATACTACTAATAAGCATATCAAACACCTTAAAAGTTCATTACTAAATTTTCTAATAGATATTTTGCTTGACAGTAAAGCATACAAAATAGTACCTATTGATATTATAATCAAAGGAATAATACCAGTTTCTTTTCCTTGTATCTTATACATAGATATACAACTTAAAGCTGATAACATTAATGCTCTTACCACCATCTCTCTCTTTCCCATTTTTCTTCCATCTTTTAAAATCAAAACCTGAGACAACGGTATAAACATAAAGCAATTCATAACCAAAATACTCCACATATCTAATGTATCCTTTTGTCCTATAATAGCATTAATTACTACTACTAGCAGTTCAGAAAGTATAAGCATAAAATACATTCTTAATGTTTTATTTATATTTTTATCAATAATTTTAGAAAAATTTTTTATTTTAAAGAATCCATCAAGATAATTTTCTTCAACAAATACATCAGAAACCTTTTGAACTACTGAAGATGCCTTATCCTTACTTATACCAACATCTGATAAATTAATTCCAGGCATATCACCTAACTTTTCTCCTGTAGCTGCAACATTATAACCATCTTTTACAAACAATGATATAATTTTAGATTTAATATCAGGAGTAACTCTGCAAAATACTCTTACCGTACATAGAAGTTCCTTAAGTTCACGATGAGTTAATGAATCCATTTCAATTCCAGCAACAACTTGATTGCTATTTTTAATCACTCCCGCTTTTTTAAGATTTGCTATAGCACTCAACTTTCCTTCTTCAGTAAATATTATAGGAATTATTCCCTGATCCTTTATCTTATTTAAACTCTCTTTCAAATCATCCTCTAAAGGATTTTCAAGAGCTGCTATTCCAACAAAAACCATATTACTTTCAATATTTTCATCCTTTGAAGGTTCATAATTGAAATTTCTATATGCAAATCCTTCTGTAATTAATCCTTGGAATGATAAATTCATATCTATCTTTTTTATTTTATCTATATATTCTTCAGTAAGTTCTCTTTCAACACCATTTATCATTATATGTGTGCATTGTTCAAGAACCGCATCTACATTTCCACGAGAATTTGCTCTACATCCTCTAACAAGCTTACATACAATAGTAGAAAATCTTTTATCATTTTCTTTTGGCAAATCAAAAATTCTCTTATTTTTATTATCAATAGATGATTTATATATTTTTTTTCTTGCTGCATATTTTAAAAATGCAATTTCGTCCATTTCTCCAATTCCAACATCTTTGACTGTATCATATACACCATTATTACAAATAAGTGCTATTTCAATCATTCTGTCAAATGTAACTTCTTTAACATATGGATCATCTGTAGATATTAGTTCTTCATTAAAATATAGTTTTTTCACAATCATTTCTTTTTTACTTATAGAACCAACTTTATCTAAAAATAATATATTTATATTATTAATTAAATTAAACACAGAAAAATTAATTATTTTTATTTTATCCTGTAGGAATTTTTTTCTTACACATATATCTCCCAACATGGTTACAACAAAAAATGGGCAACATCCTAATATAAACAATCCCAATTCAACATATTCTTTAAAAATTAACTGTCCACTATATAAAAAGTATAGAAGAAACAATGCCATAATCCCAACACATATTCCTAAATATTTCTCCATACTATTACATACCATTTTTCCATAACTATGTTTTCTATTACTTGAATGCATAAGCATAGTCAAAATTCTTCCAATCTGTGTATTTGCACCTGTAGCTATAACTATACCTAATGCTTCTCCTGAACATATTGTTGAACCTTTAAACAATATGTTTTTCATTTGTTTAGGATCATCAATAGCTCCAATTATAATGTCGCATATTTTACTTTTTAAATTTTTTTCACCTGTTATATTTTTTTCATTAACCTTAAGATTTTCAGAATTTATTATTCTTATATCTGCAGGAACTATGCAATCTTTGTATAAAAGAACTACATCTCCAACCACAAGTTCTTCACTACTAATACTTTTTTGTATACCATCTCTTATAACAACAGTATCAGTATATATAACTTTTTGAAAATTATTAATTTCACTATCTCTTTTTACATAATGTACTACCAACAAAATTATATTAATAAGCAATATAATTGCAGCTACAGAACCTAAAATATAATTGTTCATAATAAATAATGTGGCTACAATTGCAATAAACATTAATATACTCTTATTTTTTAATGAATTAAAAATATGTTCATATATCTTTTTCTTAGTAGATAAATCTATTTTATTGTTTCCATACTTCTTTCTTAATACTCGGCTTTTTTCTTCGCTAATTCCTTTTTCAGCATCACTTCCAAGCAATTGAACAATCCGGCTCCACGAATTATTACAATATCTTTCCACAACCCCCACCATCCTATATTATCTATTCCATTTTAATTATACGTATTAATACCTTAAAAGGCAAAATATAAATCATTTTAATTTATCGTAATAAATAATATACACTTTATTCCACTTCTACTTTTTTGTTTTAGGATTAAATATCATAGCCATTAAATATCCAAAAAACACAGATGCTGTTATTCCAGCTGCGCCTCCTTTAATTCCACCTGTAAAAGCACCTAACAATCCTATTTCCCTAACTTCTTTTATAGCTGCTTTTGCTAATGCATTACCGAAGTTTGGCAGAGGAACTGTTGCTCCTGCTCCTCCTATATTTACTAATTTGTCATACAATCCAAATGCTCCCAATATAGCACCAATAGTCACAAAAACAACCAATATCCTTCCCGCTGTCAGTTTAGTAAGATCAATTAGTATCTGAGCTATTACGCATATTAATCCACCAACAATAAATGCCTTTATATAATCCATAAAAAAACTCCTTTTTATATTATTTTTAATTCATTTCTATAGCAATTGCATGTGCAATTCCGGGTATTGTCTCTCCTTGAAGTGATGATGTTGTACTCATAAGAGCTCCTGTTGATACCAATAACACGTTCTTTATTTCTTTTTTTAATAGCTTCTTATATAAATATCCAGTAAAAACCACAGCTGAACAGCCACATCCACTTCCTCCCGCATCTGTATTTTGTTTTTCATTGTCAAATATTATTTCTCCGCAGTCAATATGATTTTTTCTCATATCATATCCATATTCTATAATTAATTTATCAGCAAGCTCACGTCCTATTTTTCCAAGATCACCTGTTGCAATTACATCATAATAACTTGGATCTCTTCCTGTATCCTTAAAATGATTTACTATTGTATCTACAGCTGCTGGTGCCATTGCTGCTCCCATATTATTTGGATCTTTCTGTCCAAAGTCTTTTACCTTTCCTGTTGTAACATATGTAACTTCTGGATAATTTCCTTCATGTCCCAAAACAACTGCACCTGATCCAGTTACTGTCCATTGTGATGTCTGTATTCTTTTAGAACCATAATCTAAAGGAAACCTAAACTGTCTTTCTGCTGAACTAAAGTGAGAAGATGTTGTTGCGACAACATAATCAGCAAATCCTCCATCCATTATTATTGATGCGAGACTTATAGATTCTGACATTGTGGAGCATGCTCCATATAACCCAAAAAAAGGTATACTAAATTCTCTAGCTGCAAAACTTGAAGAAATTATCTGGTTTAATAAATCACCTGAAAATAGATAATCTATATCATTTTCCTTTAATTGTGCCCTTTTAATTGCTTCACTTATGGCAGTAAACATCATTTGACTTTCAGCCTGTTCAAAGCTATCCTTTCCACAGGTATCATCGTTTAAAATTTCATCAAAATATGAACTTAAAGGACCTTTACCTTCTTTAGGTCCAACTATTGAGTAAGTTGATATTATCTTAGGAGGATGTTCTAATTTTACTGTCTGTGTTCCAACTTTCTTCTTTTTCATCATAGTCATAATAATGTTCTCCTTTTATCCTTGTATTAGTAAAATCACATAATAAACTATTCCTATAATTACCGAACTTCCTATTCCATACACAAGAACTGGACCTGCAATAGTAAACATCTTTGCAGCCACCCCAAATACAAATCCCTCTTTTTTAAATTCTATGGCAGGAGAAACCACTGCATTAGAAAAACCTGTTATAGGCACTACTGTACCTGCTCCTCCAAAGTTAGCCAACTTACTGTATATACCTGTTCCAGTAAGTAATGCTCCTAAAAAAATCATTATTATGGGAACAATATTAATTACTTGTTCTTCCGAAAACCCTAAATTAGTAAATATATTATGTACGAATTGTCCTACATCACATATTAGTCCCCCAACAAAAAATGCCTGTAGACAATCTTTAAATATTTTTGATTTGGGAGTAACCTCATTTGCCATTATTTCATATTTCTTTTTCAAGGCATCTTCTTTTCTTTGGCTTTTACTGCTCAATACACTCACTCTCCTTTATATATTATTTTTATTATTTGTTAAATTAATATTTTTAATACAAACCTATATCTATCATGTTTCTTCCTTATAATAATTACAGTTTTAATAAAAAAAGAAACTACTTACTGCTACATAAATAGTTTCTTCTAATCCTTTATTATTATGCTATTATTCATATTTAACTCCATTATTTTTTCTTATAGTATTTTATGTTTGTCTGCAATAGTTAATCTTCAAGCTTCTTTTTCATTTGGAGAAGAACTTTCTTTTCTATTCTCGATACTTGAACCTGGCTTATTCCAAGCATATTAGCAACCTGTACCTGCGTTTTGTCCTTAAAATATCTAAGCATTATTATTTGTCTTGCCTTTTCATCCAAGCTTCTTAGAGCTTCCTTAAGTGCTATTTTTTCAATCAAATTAGTATCCTCAGAACTTTTTTCACTTAATTTGTCAATAAGTAAAACTGGAGCCCCATCATCTTGATGTATAGTATCATACAAATACTGCAAAGTATTAGATGATTCAATGGCAAATACTATTTCTTCCATTTCAACTCCTGCATGTTCTGCCAATTCCTCTATTGTAGGTGGTCTTTTTAGTTTGTTTGTAAGTTCCTCCTTATAAAAATGTATTTTTCTTGCAAGGCTTTTTACATTACGGCTTACTTTTATCATTCCATCATCTCTTAAAAACCGCTTTATTTCACCTATTATCATTGGAACTGCATAAGTTGAAAACTTAACATTAAAATTGGAATCAAAATTATTAATTGCTTTAACTAATCCAATAGATCCAATTTGGAATATATCCTCATATTCATAACCTCTATTTAAGAATTTTTTACTTATAGACGCAACTAAAGGAAGGTTCATTTTAATTAATTTGTTCATAGCATCATTATCGCCTTTTTTAGCCAAAGATAATAATTCGCCATTTTGGTTATAGTTATAATCCTCTCGTTTAATATTCCCTTTTTCCATATTATCCACCTAACTTACCACGCTGAATTCCTTCTTAATTACTACCCTTGTACCCATTCCTTTTTTGCTTTCAACTTTTAGTTCATCCATAAATGTTTCCATTACTGTAAACCCCATTCCTGATCTTTCTAAGTCAGGTCTTGAAGTATATAAAGGTTCCATAGCTTGAGCTATATCCTCAATACCTTTACCCTTATCTTCTATAGCTATAACTATCTCTCTCCCATGAATTTCAGTTTCTATTCTTATTATTCCATCCTCTCTACCTTCATATCCATGTATTATGCAGTTAGTTACTGCTTCAGATACAGCAGTTTTAACATCACTTATTTCATCTATTGTCGGATCCAACTGTGCTACAAATGCAGCAACTGCAACCCTGGCAAAACCTTCATTCTGAGATTTGCTCAAAAATTCTAAATTCATTTTATTACCAGACATGATTAGCCCCCTCCATTAAATGTTCATTACTGCTTCATCAACAGTACTATATTTCTTTATTATTTTATATAAACCTGCAAGGTCAAAAATCCTATCTACATTTTTATTAGCTTCTACTATACACAAATTTCCACCTTTATTAGAAACTTTTTTATAACGGCCTACAACCGCACCAATCCCTGAACTATCCATAAATGTAACCCCTGAAAAGTTCAATATAACTTTTATTATGTTATCTTCATCAATTTTATCATCTATTTTTACCCTTACTGACTCTGCACTATCATGATCCAGTTCCCCACTTAAATTCACAACTAAAATATTATTCTTTTTCTCAAAACCTATATACATTTTTATAGAAGTATCTCACTCATCGAATAAATTATTAATAAATTGAGATATACTCCTTTTCACCTCCCCACGCAAGACTCTTTTACCATATATTAACATATTTTTTGGCGTA
This sequence comes from Clostridium butyricum, assembly GCA_015058525.1. Taxonomy (GTDB): domain Bacteria; phylum Bacillota; class Clostridia; order Clostridiales; family Clostridiaceae; genus Clostridium; species Clostridium butyricum_A. Next base: position 39,128 of record SVCE01000012.1, on the reverse strand, counting down.
ACGTCAATTATTTTATTTCTTTTAACAAAAATCATTCTGCTACAATCAAATAAGTACTAAATAATTATTTCATTTATCACATTATAATGATTCTATCCATTTAATACATGTTTATCGCTTTTAACCAATTAACATGCACCAATACTAAATGAACATAAAAAACTCAGCGAAAAATAATATTTATCACTGAGTTTCATAACCACTATTTCTTTTTTCTACCATTTCTATATTTAGATAATTCTTCATCTATTTCTTTAAAGAAACCTTTGACAGATTCACCTTTATTTAGTATTAACACTTCAATAGCATCATCTAGATTTTCCATCGTATAAATATGAAATTTACCATTTTTCACATCTTCTTCTACCTGTTCGCTTAAAATAAGTTCATTTATATTTGTACTTGGTATAAGCACAGCTTTATCTTTAATTGTATCTATTTCTCTGCACACTCTATAAAATCCCTCAATTTTTTCATTTACGCCTCCTATAGGCTGTATTTCTCCAAACTGATTTATAGATCCTGTAACAGCAATATTCTGTCTTACTGGTCTCTTGCTTAATGCTGATAGTATACATATAATCTCAGCAACAGAAGCACTATCCCCTTCAATCATTCCATAAGTCTGTTCAAAACTCAACTGTAAATCTACTGGCAATTTTTCATATGGGCTTATAAGACTGCTCAATAATCCCCTTAATATTGAAATAGATTTTTCATGAATATTACCACTCAATTTACACTCATTCTGAATATCAATTATTCTTCCTTCTCCTTGAAGTGCCAAACATGTTACTCTCATAGGTTTTCCAAAACTATAGCTTCCAGTCCCTACAACTGCAAGTGCATTCACTATTCCTATCTTTTCTCCTGATGTAGTTATTAGTATTTTTTTATTTCTATAATTCTCCATTACTTCATCAAGTATTTTTTCTTCTTCATAAGCTATATCAATAATATCCATTCTTGTTATTTCTTTTCTGTTTTCTATTTTTGCATTATTATTAGCTAAATACAAAATACGATTTATATGATAATCATCTAACGAAATCTTTTTTCTCTCTCCAGCTATTCTAGCAAGATACTTAATAATCTCATCAACAGCATCTTCACTAACTTTTAACAAATTATCTTTTTTTATCTTACTTTCTATCATAGATATAATTGAATTTCTAGAAAAACTATCGTATTTTACATCTGCATCAGCTTCAATTTTTATAGGGAATATACGTTTAAAATCTTCATCTTTATCAAATAGTATTTCATAACTTTCATAGTCACCAATCAATATTACTTTTACATCAATAGGAATACTTTCTGGCTTCAATCCCGCAATAGAAAGTACATCTAGATAATTTTTAGTGTAATTATAATCAACTCGTCCATGAATCAATGATTTTTTTAAATAATAATAACTACTTCCACTACTCACTAGCGAACTTAATCTTAATATTAAACATCCACCATTTGCTTTAATTAAACTTCCAGCATTAATAAGAGAAATATCAGTTGTATAAGAACCATTTGTATTTCTATACTCTATATTTCCAATAAGGTTTGCAACAGTAGGATCTTCTTCGTAAATAACTCTAGGATGTTCTGCTTCAGAATTATCAACAAGTACATTAACATCATATTTTTTAAATATATCTTGAATGTATTCTTCATCATCTTCAAGGTTAATAGTGTAACATTCAACAACCTCATCATCTATAGCTGCAAACATTTCAATAAGGTATCTATAAACATTATCTTCAGTAATAAATTCTAACAAAAAATCATCCTTATATTTTTGCATATTATGACCTAAGTAGTTTTTATATATATTTTTTAGTCTTCCTATTGAGTCCGTTTCAATTTCTTTAAGTTTTTCAAGAACTATCTCAGCTTCCTTTTTTAAATTACTCGCTTGTTTTTCAATGCTCTCCTGAGTTTCACCTTCAAGATTATCATATTCATCTTTAGTCATCTCATCCCCTTGCTCTTTCAAAGGAACAAACACAAAACCAGTACTTGTAGCCTTAATATCAAAATTCTTAGCTTTAGCCATATTCATAAGACTTGTTATATAATTATTTCTTTTTTCACTTATTTCTTCAATAATTCCTTCCTTTTCTTCATCAGAACTGCTACTATAAAAGTCACTTATACAGTCTATATATTTCTCTTTTATGTCATCTAGCATTTCCTTTAATAGTTTACCTTTTCCGTTTGTCACAAATAACGGTACTGGATTCATAGATTCTCCACTTATTGCATAACATATATCTTGAACTTTCTCTTTCTTCTCATATATGCTTTCAATATATTTAATTAAATCTTCTAATTTTTCTTTTGAAAAAGTATCAACATAATAAATATTGTAACCATCTTTTTTTACACTTAAAGCTTTTTTTATTTTATTAAGGGTATTCTTGTTTTTAGGTATGCTATTAATATCAGTCTGCGTTGTTGCATCATTACATACTGCTGAAAAAATTATTTCATTTGGAGTTAATTCTCTCTTCATATTTTATTCTACTTTGAATTTTTTCATCCAAAAATTAGCTGCATTTTCCAAAGTAGCCTCCTCCTTAAATTAATAGTATATAATATTAATATTCTTTAAATACTAAAATAGATATACTTTTTTACAAAATAAAATAAATTATCTTCTTACAATAAAGTCATCTGTTCAATTTCGTTTTCTTTAAATGAAGATATACTCACTCCTATAAGTCTTAAACTTTGATAAAGTTGTTCACTTTCAAGCATCTCTTTTGCAACATTATAAATTTCTTTATTAGTAGATATGTAATAATTTAATGTACGGCTTCTCGTATGATTTTCAAAATCCTTTGTTTTAAATTTAAGAGTTATAGTTTTTCCAGCAATATTTTTCCTATTTAATATATTTTCAATTTCATATGAAAATTCCTTTATATATTCCAATAATTCTTCTTTGTTATCTGTATCAAATTTTAACGTTCTTTCTTTACCAATAGATTTTTTTTCATGAACAATTTCTATTTTTCTATTATCTATTCCCCTTATTCTTTCATATATTTCAAGACCACTTTTCCCTAAATACTCAATATAAAATTCCTTAGGCATTTTATATAAATCACGTACATAATATATTCCCATATTATTTAGCTTTCCTACAGATACTTTCCCTAATCCATGTATTTTAGATAAAGGTAGTGGAAGCAAAATATCTGGCACCATATCCTTTGATATTAATTTTATACCATTAGGCTTATTCCAATCTGAAGCAAGTTTTGCAAGAAACTTATTATATGAAATCCCTACTGATATTGTTAAACCAGCTTCCTTATATACTTTATTCTTAATATATCTTGCAGCTTCTATTTCATTTTTAAATTCACTTTCCAAAATATCCAAATATCCTTCATCTATAGATACTTGTTCAATACTTGGTGTTATTTCATTTAGTATCTTAAATATCTCCTGCGAAACCTTTGCATATCTTCCATATCTACCGCTTACAAATATTCCATTAGGACATTTTTCCCTTGCCATAAATATAGGCATTGCTGAATGAACCCCATATTTTCTAGCTTCATAAGAACATGTAGAAACAACGCCTCTTTCACTCATACCGCCAACAATAACAGGCTTTCCTCTAAATTCTGGATTATCCCTCTGCTCAACTGATGCAAAAAATGCATCCATATCAACATGTAATATATTATTATCCATAATAATTTTGCACCTCTACAAACCATAATCTTATTAAATACTTTATCATAAATTCTTTTCTAAAAAAATAGACTAGATAACATAATCTGTTGCCTAGTCAAATTTCCATAAAAACTTATTTATTATTCTATTGAATTTTCATACTATTAAGCTAATACCTCATTTAAAACACCTTGATTTTTACTAAGAATAAAAGCATAAGTTCCAAATGCAAGAAGCTCATCTGCATATTTTATTTTATATTTATCACAATCCATAAATACAATCATAAATGCAATCATATTTCTAAAATCTTTATCTATATAAAAACTATATTCACTTTCTTCATTACGTAAGTATTCTATAACTTCATCCATTTCTTCAATACTCTTGTCCAAATCCTGATTATTAACCATAATACCAATCATGTGTAGAAACTGACGGCCAATTTTTACGCCCTTAGTTTTTAATTTTAAAAGAAATTCTGATACATTTTTTGATATATTTTCATTCTCATTAAGCATCATAGAATTAGTAAGACATTGAGCTCCATTATCTGAAAACATTCTTAAATCATGCATACTTTTAAACATAGAATCTCCATGTTCTAATATATTTTCAAAATCTTTTCCATTTAAAGCCAGCAATGCACATAAAAGATAGTCGTCTTCAGTTGTCAAATTTCCATACTTCTGTTTCATTACAATAAAAATATTCCTAGTTCTTTTGATTCTATCTTGTCTATCCTTTTTATCACAATATTTAACCAAAGAATATGATACAAATACTAAATATCCACATTCCTTAAATCCAAAATCAATGAGCATCTTTAATGTTTCTATTATTTCATCACAGAATCCAATTTTATTTCCATCACATAATCCTATTAAAAATGAAACTATGTAAAGTATATCTCCCCTTAATACTGAAATATTAGGAGTGTTTTTCCTTATATATGTTCTTATTTCCTTAATTTCTTTATCATTAATTGATTTTTTATAATATCCATTCATAAGTGCAGAATAATGATTAATATAATCACCATCATATCTTAGATTCCTGACAGCATATCTGTAATTACTTATAGTGCAATCACAAACCTCTTGTATTCTATTTTCCATCGTATCCCCCATTTTTAACAATTATGAAAATGTTTTCTTATAAAAATTATATCATACTTTTTATCTATATTTATATTGTCTAAATATTAAAATTTAATTAATTTTACCAACATTATAATTGTATTATATAAATATGACAAAACTATGACATGAAATTAATAATGTAAACTTTTAAAGTTAAATTTCCAATCCTTATCAAGCTATGGTATAATATTAATATTATTGAAAACTATTTTGCAAAGGAGTAATTATATATGGGTTTCAGAGATAAGATGAATAATTATTTTCAAGATGCTTATTTACAAAAATATGGTGACAGAATGACAAGTATTTCTGGTACTGTTTTATCTTATAAATTAGTTGAAAAAAATTATTTTATATTCCACAGAATTATAATTGAAATGATAGTAAAACCTGAAGTCGGCAGAAAAGTCGTTAAATGTTGGTATAAAAAAAATAGATGGTTTAAAAAGCCTGAATTTATAACAGTAAAGCAAGGTCATAAAGTTATTGTAATGGGAGTTACTGGCGATAAAAATAGCAAAAAAGAAAACTCTCAAGAAGTTCAAATAATGAATCTTCTTAACTTAACAACAAAAAAAGACTTAGTGCCTATAGATCACAGCCAAATAAAAAAATCTCGTCAGCAAGCAACCAACATGATTATGAGAAGATAATTCAAAATAGACAATAGCTACTTATTAAACAGTTATAATAATAAATAAATTATTATAGCTGTTTAAATAAAGTTCTATTGTCTTTTTATTTATGCAAAGTTTTTGACAAATGAAAACATACTAAACACATAAAAAGACAGCAATTAATTAAAAACTTATTAATTGCTGCTTAACTATATTATTTAGATTTAATTAATAGATATACGCTATTAATTAATGCAATTATTCCAGAGAAAAATATAACTATAAGCCATTGCTTTAGTGTTAATGCTACAGTATGAAATATCATCTGCAAAAATGGTATATATAGCACTGAGCATATTAATACTATAGATACAGACACTGCTCCTACAAGCCATGGATTAGTAAATAATTTTATTTCAAATAATGAATGTCTTTCAGATCTACATTCAAACACATGAATAAGTTGTGACATAACAAGTGTACATAATGCTAATGTTCTACATGTATCAAGATTCATTCCATAATATCTTCCTACCATAAATGATAATAATGTACACAATCCAATTAGTGAACCTCTTACTAAAATCTTTTCAACAAGACCTCTAGCAAATATACTTTCATCCTTATCCCTAGGAGTTTGTCTCATTATATCTTCTTCAGCTGGATCTATACCAAGAGCAATAGCTGGAAGACCATCTGTAGCTAAGTTTACAAGTAATATCTGAATAGGACTCAATGGATTAGGTAAAGAAAATATAGTTGCTAAAAACATTGTAAGAACTTCACCTAAATTACACGACAATAAATATCTTATAAATTTTCTTATATTATCATATATAATTCTTCCCTCTTCTACTGCAGAAACTATAGTAGAAAAATTATCATCCATAAGTATCATAGAAGATGCTTCTTTAGTAACATCTGTACCAGAAATACCCATTGCAACACCTATATCAGCTTCCTTAATTGCAGGAGCATCATTTACACCATCACCAGTCATTGCAACAATATTCCCTTGCTTCTTAAAAGCTTTTACAATTCTTAATTTATGACTAGGCGAAACTCGTGCAAACACCCTTATCTTTTTAATCTTTTGTTCCAAATCTAAATCGCTAGATTTTTCTATTTCAGCTCCAGTCATTACTTGATCTTCACTACTACATATATTCAGTGATTTGGCAATAGCAAGTGCTGTATTCTGATGATCTCCAGTAATCATAACAGGTTTTATTCCTGCAAGTTTACATTTTAGTACAGACTCCCTAGCTTCTACTCTAGGAGGATCTATACTTCCTGCCACACCCAAGAAAATCAAATTTGATTCAAGCTTTTCACTTCTAACAAGATTTTCTTCCTTATATGCAGCTGCTATACATCTAAGAGCTCTAGATGACATGGCCAAAATAAATTGTGCTACCTGCTTTTTCTTTTGATATGTGAATGGCTTAATTTTATTATTTTCCAATATAAAGTCACACTTATCAATTACTCTTTCTGGCGCACCCTTTACATAACATGTATCATGTCCATTTTCTCTTACAATAACAGACATCATTTTTCTTGTTGAATCAAAAGGTATATCATATGTTCTATTTACTTTTCCTACAAATGTTTCTAATTCTTTTACATCATGAAAAAACATATTTATAAGTGCAGTTTCTGTAGGATCTCCATGAAGTGCTTCACTCATTTTTTTCTTATTAAAATCATAATTACAATCGTTACAATATACAAGTGCCTTCATAAACTTTGAGCTGTCTTTTATTTTTTCCTTTTCCAAATCATATATCTTTCCATTTATATAAACTTCTTTAACGGTCATCCTATTTTGAGTCAAAGTTCCTGTTTTATCAGAACATATTACTGATGTGCACCCTAATGTTTCAACTGCTGGAAGTTTTCTTACTAATGCATTTCTTTTAAGCATTCTAGATACTCCTAAAGCTAATGCTACAGTAACTATAGCTGCTAACCCTTCTGGAATTGCAGCAACAGCTAAACTTACACCAAGTAAAAACATTTCAGTTATATCATTACCTCTTACTATTCCCATTATTGTAACAAGTGCACATATAACTAAACATACACCGACTAAAATTTTTCCTAGAGAATCAAGCTTTTTATTTAACGGAGATTTTTCCTCCTCAATATTTTGAATCAAATTAGCAATCTTCCCCATTTCAGTTTTCATACCAATTATACTTACTTTAAATAACCCTTTACCTTTTACAACTGTTGTTCCCATAAAGCCACTATTACTGTTCTTTTTAAGTGCATCCTTATTTACTCCTACTGACTCTCCTGTAAGCAATGACTCATCAACTACAACACCTGAACTTTCAACAAAAAATCCATCTGCTGGAATTCTATCTCCTGCTTCTAATATTACAATATCGCCTATAGTCAAATAAATAGAATTAATAATCTGTATACTCGAATCACGTAACACCTTACACGTTGGTGCTGCAAGATCCTTTAATGCTTCAAGTGATTTTTCAGTTCTAAACTCTTGAATAAATCCTAAAAATGCATTTATTACAACTATAATTAGAATTGTTATCGCATCTGCCTTATCACCAATTACTCCTGATATTATAGTAGCAGCAATAAGAACCCACACTATAAAATCATTAAATTGTGCTAAAAATATCTTTAAAGGCGATGCCTTACTGTGATGCTCTAATTCATTAAGACCAAATTTTTCAATTCGCTTTTCTGCTTCTTTCGTAGTAAGGCCGCTAGTTAATTCCTGTTCCTGTATCACATTTTTTCCTCCCTATATAAAACTCTATACATTATATATATTTAGGAAACCTAAAAAAATGCTAATAAAAAAACGTAGCCTAAGCTACGTTTTTAATAAAATATATTTTTATAATTAAAAAAACTTGATTATCACTAATAACTCTATTTCATTGAATTAACAACAGCAGTTAATGGTGGTATTACTTGTTTCTTTCTTGATAATACTCCTGGTAAGAACGCCATTGAATCTTCTAACTGAACATTGAATGTTTTTTCAACATAATCACTTCTTTCACCAGCGACTAAAATTTGTGAACCCTCAACTAAAATATCAGTTAATAACAACATAACTACATCATAGCCTTTAGATTTTGCTTCGCTATCCATGAATTCTAACATTTCATCCTTAAGAGGCATGAATCCATCAATATCCATAGTATTAACTTGAGCAACTCCAACTTTAGTTTCTCCCATTGTGAAAGGCTTAAAGTCTTGATTAAATATTTCTCCAACAGTTTTACCCTTTAATGAAGTACCTGCTTTAAACATTTCCTTAGCAAATTCTTCAACACTCTTAATTCCTGCTATTTCAGCTAACTTTAAGCAAATTTCTTTATCTTGTTCTGTGCAAGTAGGACTCTTGAATAATAATGTATCTGAAATTATAGCTCCACATAAAAGTCCTGCTACTTCTTTAGATGGAGTAATTCCTTTTTCAAAATAACATTTAGCTACTATACTTGAACTGCTTCCTATTGGTTCATTTCTGAAGAATATAGGATTACTTGTTTGAATATCAGCAACTCTATGATGGTCTACTATTTCTAGAACTTCTGCTTCATCTAATCCATCTACAGATTGACCTCTTTCATTATGGTCAACTTGAATAACTTTTTTCTTATGGTTAGAAATTAAATGATATCTTGAAACAGTTCCTATAACTTTTCCTTCACTATCAGTTACAGGATAACTGTGATATCTTGTTTCAGCCATAACATCTTTAATATCTTCAACTAATTCATCATTAGAAAATGAAATTAAGTCTTTAGTAGCCATTACGTATCCAACTGGAATACTTTGAAGTAATAATCTTGAAGCTGTAAAAGAGTCATAAGGAGTGCTTATTACTGTAACTCCTGCTTTCTTTGCCTCATCTAAAAGTTCATTACTTAATACATGTGAACCAGTTATTATAATTAATGAAGTTTTGATATCAATTAATGCTTCTTGAACATCTGGTCTGTCTCCAACAATAGCGATATCTCCTTCTTGAATTATTTCTCGTAAACTTTCTGGAAGCATAGCTGTTACTGCTATTTTCCCTACAAATGATTTACATTTTTCATTTATGTATAAAGCTGTTGCATTAAGAGTATCAACGATATTTTCAATAGGTGTATTACTCTTTCCTAGAATATCATTTTCTCCAATATCCATATATGATGATGTTAAATTAGAAATTGAAAGAATTCCAGCCAATCTACCACTATTATCAACTACTGGTAAAGATTTTAGATGGTTATCTCTCATTATATTCCAAGCTCTCTTTAAAGAAATGCTTGAATTAATTGGATCTATAGTATCTATATCTAAATCTTCTACTTTTAATTTTACTGTTTCTAAGAATTTTGGTGCTTCAACTCCAAAATAATCTAAAATAAATTGTGTTTCGCGATTTACTTCACCTAATCTTACTGGTACTGCTGGAAGATTGCTAGTCTTATTTTTAAATTCTGCATAACTATATGCAGCACATATTGAATCTGAATCTGGATTTTTATGACCAGTTACATAAACTACATTTTCCAAAATACTTCCTCCTTAAATTTACATAATATATACATTACTTATTGTACTTGTATTAATCTTTATTGTAAAGTGCAAAAAAAAGTGGCATAGCCACTTTTTTGTTTAATTATATATTATTCATTGTTAATTTCTATCTCATGTTATTAATCATAGACCACATATCATCAGCAGCTGTTAAAGCCTTGGAATTAAGCTGAAATGCTTTAGTAGTTAAAAGTAAATCTGAAAATACTTCTGCAGTATCAACATTAGATCCTTCTAAAAATCCTTGCTTTATATCAAAATCATTCTCTTCACTAGGTATAACCTGTGCATCTTCACTTGCAACAAATGTATTATTGCCCTTTGGTATAAACGCCTTATCTCCAATAGCCGTAAACACAGGTATTCTTCCTATTTCAACTATATTTCCATCAACATTCATAGAAATACCACCACTTTGATTTATTGATATATTCTGAATTTCAAGAGCAGGATTTCCTTCTGAAAAACCATTTGTATACTCTACATATACTTTTGTTCCATTAGCAGTAACTAACGTACCATCAAGGTCAATTTTAAAATTTCCATCTCTTGTATAAGATATAGTACCATCTGGTTCCATAAGAGCAAAATATCCTTTTCCATCAATAGCCAAGTCTGTTTTTAATCCTGTAGATAACATATTTCCTTTTTTATTCTTTGCGTAGTTAACTCCAAGTCTTACACCAGTTCCATTAACTGCACTTTTATTTACAAGTGGTGTTCCTTTTCTGTCTAGTGATTCTGTCAATAAATCTTTAAAACCAACATCTGTACTCTTATATCCTGTTGTTGAAATATTAGCCATATCATTAGCTAAATAATCAATTTTTTCTTGATATGCTGCCATACCAGTCTTTCCAGTTGCAAAAATATTAAACATAAATTTTCACACTCCTAATTTCCTACATTATTTACATATCCCAAAATTAAACTCTTCCTATTTCTGTTGCTGCTTTTTGTACTGTTTCATCCTGCATCTTAACAAACTTTTGATTTGTTTCAAATTGCCTCTTTACTTCCATAAGTTTTGTCATTTCTTCAGTTGCATTAACTGTTGATGCTTCAAGCACGCTCTGTACTACATTTACTCTTGCATTATATATAGGATTAGCTGTAGTAACATAGTTATCTCCTAGTGGTGATAAAGCCTTATAATCCTCATCATTAAAATCAGCTGTCATTATTTTTTGCGTTGTACCTATTCCTTCAATATTTATATTATTTTCACTATCTACTGTAAAATTCATATCTCCTACATAAATTGGTTCACCTGCACCAGTAGCACTGTTTTGACCAAGTACAGTACATCCATCATTAGTTATAAGATATCCTTGCTGATTAATTTTAAAATTTCCATCTCTAGTATACACTTCCTGCCCACTCGCATTTCGTGCTACAAAAAAGCCTCTTCCATTAATTGCAAAATCAGTCTTTTGTTCAGTTGATTTAAACGCTCCTTGAGTAAATATATTCTCTACATCAGATGTCTTCACTCCAAGATTCATAGTTCCAATGTTATTTCTAACATATTTATCTCCAACTAGCTTTTGTCTATTAGATATCATAACATCATCAAAGCTTTGTTTTGTTAATAATCTTTTCTTATAGCCATTATTATTTATATTAGCAATATTATTTGTAATAGTTTCCTGCTCATTTTGTAAAGTTATCAAACTAGATACCGAATTATAAAAACCTCTTATCATTATTATTCTCCTCCACCATTAAACATAGATTTCTGCTCACTTTTGTAAATCATTCCAAGACTGCGAGCTTTTTCTTCTATCTGACTATCAGATAACCCTATTGTACTTTTATATAAAGTCATTAGAATTACCCCTAAAATCAGTCCTATCCCTATGCCAAATAATATCTTCCTATCAGTAAATATGGGCATTTGATTCTTTATTTTTTGAATAACTCTTTTACTAATAATACTTCCCCCTTACTTACAGATAAAGTATGACATATTTCTTCTTCTGTTAAACCCATTTGAAGAAACTCTTTAATCTTTTCTGTTTTTACACTTGTTTCAATATCATCATTTTTCAAAATGCTTATTTCTGAAATAACATCGTCATTAATATTATCTTCAACCTTTATTACATCTTCTTTAATACAATTACCATTTTCAATTCTATGTAATCTTGTTTTTATTTCTAAAATTTCTTCTTGAATATCTGTAAGACTTTCACCTAAATTTCTTCTTAATAATCCAAGTTCTAATTTATAATCACTCATTTCATTCTTACTATTATCCAATACCTTACTAAATGAATTATCTCTATCTTGGATTTCAAAAGAATGACTTTCTATCTTTATAGCTTTATAATTTAAAACTATTAATATCAATCCAATTGCTATTAAAATAAACGGCATAATACACCTCTATTCTGTTAATAAACATAATGTAACTTTTTCATACATTCTCGTAAATTTCTTATGCTCCTGCTATGCAATTGACATACTCTAGACTCTGAAACATTAAGTACTTTCCCAATTTCTTTTAATGTTAAACCTTCATAGTAATATAAATTCAACACAATCCTATCCTTTTCCTTTAACAATTCTATTGCTTTTGTCAATATTTCTAACTTTTCTTTATCTTCAAGATAGGAATCAGGGCTTGGACTATTTTTATCTTCTATAATTCCCATTAAATTAATGTCTTCATCTTCTGAAAAAATCACATTTTCTAAAGATACCATAGAAATATAATTAATATAATTCTCAATTTCTGCAACTTCATTAATTGTTATATTTAAATATTCAGCTATCTCATTATTATTAGGCTCCCTAAGTAATTTCCCATGAAGTTCTTCAATAGCTTTATTATATTTATTAAGCTTGTCCATAGCGCCTTTAGATATAGGTCTACTTTTTCTAAGTTGATCTATCATTGCACCTTTTATCCTTATTGATGCATAAGACGAAAATTTCATTCCTTTAGTATCATCATACTTATTTAATGCATCAATAAGACCAATCATTCCATAACTCACTAAATCCTCATATTCCATATATTTGTTTTTACCAAACATAACTCTAGAAGCAATGTATTTAACTAGCGGAATATATTGTTCAATTATCTGCTCTCTACCATCAATAGCTTTCACTGAATTCATATTTGTATTACCACCATCTCTTAATTTTATATCATAGTTTTTCTTTTGTTTTTTAATTTAATGTTATCTTAACTTAATAATTAAAATGTAAATAATTTATAACAATTCTTTTTGTTTTCTCATAATTTCAAATAATTCTTCAATAATCTTATCTATCTGTGTTTCTGTAATATCTAAGAATTTAATACCACATACCTTATTCAATTCTTCATCCGCTTCCACTCTTACTACTTCACCTTTTAAAAGCATTTGTAGGCTTTTAACTTCTATCTTTATTAATAATATATCACCTTTATTTATTGGTTCTTTAGATTTTAATCTCATTCCTCCAGCACTTAAATCTATCATTAAAGCATTATTAAAAGGCATACTTTCTATTTCTTCTTCATCATCAATATGAGTTATATTCTTATACTTTGTATCATTAATAATGTCTACTCTAAAAAAGTTCCTTCTTTGAATTCTTCTTATGTTATATGGAGAAGATAATTCATAATATGAAATAGAACCATCCTTACCTTTGCTTATAATTTCACTATTAAAATTATAACATCTTCCATTTTTAGAATATATATTAATATCTAACTCATCACCAGTATCTTTTAATAGACTTTCTCCTTCACAAATTGGAAGATTTATTTTTATACTATCATAGTCTTCACTAACATCAATTATTAAGCTTTTATATACCTTGTCTTTAAAAATAACGTCAATTCTCTCATTAACTTCTAGTTCAAAACTATTCACCTAAAGTTCCCCCTACGAAAATAAATTAAATAATCGTTTAAATAATCCCTTTGCTCCACCTGATGAAGCTATTTCCTGTCCTATTAGCTTCATTGCAATACTTTCAACACATTTTGCAGCTTCACAATTAGGATATAATAGTACGAATGGTTTCTGTTGTCTTACACTTTGTACTAATCTCCTGTCATCCATTATACACCCAAGATATTCAATCTTAATTTTCAAGAACTTACTTACTGCCTTATTAAATTTACTAAATGTTTCTAAACCTTCTTCTTGAGTAAAAGCTTTATTAACAATTATTTTGGCTTGATTTTTAAGTTTAAAATAATCAGTAGCCTTAATTAAACTATATGCATCTGTAAGAGATGTAGGCTCAGGTGTTGTAATTATTACCAGTTCTTCAGATGCTGATATAAATGAAAGTATATCTTTATTAACTCCAGCACCTGTATCCATCAATATATAGTCATATTCATCTAATTCCTCAAGTTTCTCTAGAAATTTGCATCTTTCTTCTTCTGTAAGTTCTTCTATTTTGTTAAGTCCTGTTCCTCCTGGAATTAGGCTGACACCATTACTTCCTGTTATAATTATATCCTTTAATGTCAAATCAGTAAATATCATATCAAATATATTATTTTTGGGATATAACCCCATCAATACGTCATCATTACCCATTCCTAAATCTGCATCAAAAATTAAAACTTTTTTTCCTTTACTTTGAAGCAGAACACCTAAGTTTACAACAAAATTACTTTTACCAACTCCGCCTTTCCCTGAAGTTACAGTTATTATTTTACTCTTTCTAGATTTGTTTCCTATATTATTTACATCATCATCAACTAATCTTCTCAATGAAGCTGCTTGATCTAACATAAAGTTTCCTCCCCAAGTATAAATCTAGCTAACTCTTCTTTTTCAGGAATTTTTATATCATCAGGAACATTCTGTCCTACAGTAATAAAACTAATAGGTTTATTTGCTCTCTTAGCTATATTATATATAGATCCATATACTGTGGTTTCATCTAATTTTGTTATAATAACACTATCATATCCTAAGTCTGAATATCCATTCAATATAGTTTTTATATCCTTATTTTTAGTTGTTGCACTTACTACCATGTTAACATAATCTGGATCGGCTTTTTCTATAAATGCTCTTAATTCTGAAATTTGCATTGTATTTTTGCTGCTTCTTCCAGTTGTATCAATTAAAATAACATCACAATCTGACATTTCTTCAATTGCTTCTCCCATTTCTTTAATTGTAATAACAACTTTAAATGGTATATTCATTATTTCCGCATATGTCTTTAACTGTTCTATTGCACCAATTCTATATGTATCTATAGTTATTAATCCTACTTTCTTTTTATCAACTAAAGCCAGTCTTCCTGCTAATTTTGCTATAGTAGTAGTCTTACCAACTCCTGTAGGCCCTACTAATGCAACTTTTCCTTTAAATTTGCCGGTTGCAACCAATATATCTCTTTCAAAAATATCTCGTAATATTTCTTTAGGTTCTAAATCTTCATCATTATAATCGTTAGCAGATTTTATTATTTCTTTAAAGAACTCTTCATCAATATCAAGTTCATCTAGTATATCTTCAAATTCATTTTTTAAATTATCAGCATTAGTATTTTCTACATTACGTATTGATTGATTTTCTTCAATTAGCTTTGATTTATCTTCAATAACTTTATTAAGCATACTTTTTAATTCAAGAACTTCATTATGTACAGACTCTACACTTAAAGTACCTTGATCTTTTACTTTATCAATTTTCTCATTTTGCTTAATTTCATTAATAACATCTGTTTGTAATGCATTGTTTTCATGTTTCTTTCTTTCTTTTAAAACATTGCTATTATGCTCCATTATCATGCTGTCTAACTTTGAAGTTTTATTCTCATTGGATGATGAAATTTCATTTTCCATCAACTTCTTTATACTTTCAAGTGATTTTCTAAACTCATCCTCATCACTTACAATATTTTTTTTAGCAACTTGAATATCTTCTGGTTTATGCTTGTCTTCTGTACTTTCAATTGCAGCAGTTACTTCAATTAATTTCCCAGAAAATAATCCTATAATACCCGGTTTTCTAACTTTTCTCTGACTTATAATTATAGCATCTTTACCTAATTCATATCTAATTCGAGTCATTGCTTCATTTACATTTTTTACGAGATATCTTTTTATGACCATCTATATTGTTACAACTCCTTCACTATTTATCTGAACATCATTTGGTACTTCATTTAATGATATAACCATAATTTGTGGAAATACCATTTCTATTAACTTTCTAAATACTGGTCTAATATTTGGTGAAACCAGTATAATTGGTTGATTATTATAAAAATATACACTTTCCACAGTATCTTTAATTCCATTAAGTATTCTTGTTGTTGTATCTGGATCAACTGTTGGGAATGATCCTTGTGGCGACTTTTGTATATTAGATCCTACTATTTCTTCTATCTGAGGATCAAGAGTAACTACAGTAATTGTTCTATTTTCATCGATTACTTGATTACATATAGTTCTCGATAATGCAAACCTTACATATTCAGTAAGAACTTCCAAATCCCTAGTGTTTCTTGCATTATCAGCTAGAGATTCCATTATTGTTACAATATCCTTTATTGGCACCTTTTCTCTTAATAAATTTTGTAATACTTTTTGCAATTCACCTATAGTAAGTAAATCCGGAATAAGTTCTTCAACAACAGCACTATATTTTTCCTTAGCATTATCAACAATAAGCTTAACTTCCTGTCTTCCAAGTAATTCATAAGAATGAAGTTTAATTGTTTCTGTTAAATGAGTTACCATAACAGTTGTTGGGTCAACTACTGTAAGCCCTTTAATTTCTGCATCTTCTCTCTGATCTTTATTAATCCATACTGCTGGAAGTCCGAAAGTAGGTTCAATTGTTTTTATTCCAGGTATATCTGAGTTTTCACCGGTTGGATCCATACACAATAGCATACTTGGCATAAGCTCAGATGACACAACTTTAGTTCCTCTAATTTTTATAATATACTCATTAGTTTTTAACTGAAGATTATCTCTAATTCTTATAGGCTGTACTACAATACCCATTTCAATCGCACATTGTCTTCTTACTGATGCAATTCTCTGAAGAAGATCTCCTCCACTACTTTCATCAGCTAAAGGTATAAGTCCATATCCAATTTCAACTTCCATTGATTCAACAGAAATAAGATTCATAACATTTTCTGGTTCTTTTCTTTCTTGTTCCATTATCTGCTCTTCTTCTGAAACAACTTCTTCAACAGTTTTGGAAGCTTCTTCTTTATATAAAAGATATGTTAAGCATCCCATTGCTATAGCAGCAACAAAAAACGGTATTTTAGGCATATTAGGTATGATACCTAAAAATAACATAATAGCACTAGCAATACCTGTTGCAACGGGGAATGCTGTTAATTGTTTTGATAAAACTTCTCCAAAGTTTTCAGAATCCCCAGAACGAGTTACAAGTATACCAGACGCTGTTGAAATTAAAAGTGCTGGTACCTGACTTACAAGACCATCACCTACTGTAAGTCTAGTATATGTCTGTGCAGCTTCTCCTGCACTCATACCATTAAACAATATTCCTATTATAATTCCACCTATTATATTAATTATTGTAACAATTATTCCTGCTACAGCATCACCTTTTACGAACTTAGATGCACCATCCATAGCCCCATAAAAATCTGCTTCTGCCTGAAGAGCCTGTCTTCTCTTTTTTGCCATAGTATCATCAATCATCCCTGAGTTTAAATCTGCATCTATACTCATCTGTTTACCAGGCATAGCATCAAGAGTAAATCTAGCCGATACTTCAGATACTCTTCCTGCACCATTTGTAATAACCATAAATTGAATAACAACTATAATAAGGAATATAATAATTCCAACAACATAATTCCCACGTATTACAAAATTACCAAAAGCAGAAACAATAGTACCTGCATCAGCTTCAGTAAGTATTAATCTAGTAGAAGATATATTTAATCCTAACCTAAACAATGTAGTTACAAGCAGTAATGTAGGAAACACTGATAATTGCAATACATTAGTTGTAAACATAGTAATTAAAATAATTACTATAGATATAGTTATATTCAAGGCTAAAAGTAAATCAAGAAGAGCCTTAGGCAGAGGAATAATAATCATAAGTACAATCCCTATAACTCCAAAAGCTATAATAACATCTAAATTAGCTTTTATATTTAAGCCTTTTTCTCCAAACACAAGTTCACACACCCTTTTAATTAATCAACTATTCAATAATCATATTTTTTATATTATAAAATTTAATTATATATTAATTAAATTTTATTTTAACAAGATACTTCTTAGTAACTTAGCTATTTTTCATAATACTATAAACTTATTTATTATGTTTTAACTTCATTACTACTGCAAGTATTTCTGCCACACCTTGATATAGTTCATGAGGTATTTCCTGATCTACTTCAACCATATCATACATCATTCTAGCTAGCGGCTTATTTTCAACAATAGGAACATCATTATCCTTTGCTAGCGTTTTGATTTTCAAAGCTAAATAATCCGCTCCTTTTGCAACCACTTTAGGAGCTTCCATTTCGCTTTCTTCCTCATATTTTAAAGCAATAGCTAAATGAGTTGGATTTGTAATAACAACAGTAGCATCTGCAACTGATTTCATCATTCTTTGTCTACTCATTTCTCTCTGTCTTTGCTTTATCTTCCCTTTAATCTGAGGATCTCCTTCCTGCATCTTATATTCATCTTTTACTTCTTGTTTAGTCATTTTCATGTTTTTATTATGCATCTTTAGTTGTACAAAATAATCTATAACAGCTATTATAACAAGTACCAAACATATTTTTTTAAATATACCTATAACTAAATTTTTTATTTCTATTCCTAATGTAGGTAAATATAGATTCGACATAGCTGCTATATTTTCATAATTGGAACATATGTATTTATAAGCAATTATTGTAACAATAGTTATTACAACAATATTCTTACTCAAATCCAACAAGCTTTTCATCGATACCATATTTTTAAATCCAGACAATGGATTTAGCTTTCCCAAAGAAGGCTTTAACGGTTCAGTTGTTATAATAAAACCAGTTTGTAGTAAACTTGCCACAATACCACCAATCATTATAGGTAATGCTATTGGCAATAATGCTATTGCCACCTTCAATATTGCTGTTATCATTATACTTGTTAATGATAAACTATCAAAATTATTTATCATTGGAAATTGCAAAAAATAAACTATAACTTGTTTAAAATTATTAGTAACATTTTCCCAAAAAGCAGATAAAACAAGTGTGCATACAACCATTGTTATAGCAACATTTACATCCTTACTTCTAGCAATCTGTCCTTTTTTTCTGGCATCAGCCTTCTTTTTAGGAGTTGCCTCTTCCGTTTTATCATCACCAGCAAAGATAAATGCCATTGGTACAGCTGGAATAATCTTAACTAAATCTTCAATTATTCCTTGCAAATTATATATAGCTGTACCTATCAAATTAAACATAATAGGTAATATAATTAAATATGTTATGAAACCAAGAATATTTTTAATTGGCATTCCAAAAATCATTATAGGAATTGTAGGTACTGTTCTTGAAATTAACCCTAGGCACACATCTGTAATCACAATTATTACAACTACTGGAACTGCTATTTTTACACCAAGTAAAAAATAATTTGCTATAGTATCTATTACACTCATAGCTGTTTCTTGATAAACTATTGTTTTTCCAAGTGGAATAATTTGTATACTTTCAACTATTAATTTAATTACTAATCTCTGTCCTCCTATGATAAAGAAAAACACAATACCCAAAAAATACGATAAATTTCCTAATAAAGTTGATGATATCTTTGTTGCTGGATCTAAAATATTAACCATTGAAAACCCAGCATGTATGTCCATCCATGCCCCAGCAAACTTTACTACTTGGAAAATTAAATTTGTTATATATCCTAAAATTAATCCTGTCATTATCTCACTTACTCCATAAAAAACAAGTAAGTAATTATTATCAATATTAAGTAAACTGTTATAATCAACACTTGCTACTATACCATAAGATATTATAAATGAAAATGCACCTTTAAATATTGCTGGTGTTCCACTTGGGAAAAAAATTTCTGTGGCAACTAAATATGATATTATTCTTAAAAAAATTAAAAATATAGCAAGAAAGTAGGCTGTATCTATCACTATAACCTACCTCCTTATGTAGTAATTCTAGAAATAATATCAAATATCCTGTGAGTATATGATATAAGCGTTTCAAGCATCCAGTTTCCAAGCAATAATCCTACTGTAGCTGACGCAATAAGTTTTGGAAGAAATGTAAGAGTTTGTTCCTGTATCTGTGTAGTTGCTTGAATTATGCTCACAAATAATCCCAACACAAGAACTACTACTAATATAGGCGCTGCTATTTTCATTGATGTCACAATTGTATCCTTCACTATGCTATTAAGCATTATCTCACTCATGCTATATCACCTCACATAAAACTTTTTATTAAAGATTCTACTAATATATGCCATCCATCTACCATTACAAATAGTATAAGTTTGAACGGAAGTGCTACCGTTGTCGGTGGCAGCATGAACATACCCATCGACATTAATACACTTGAAACAACCATATCAATAACTAAGAAAGGTAAGAAAATTAGAAATCCTATTTGAAAAGCTGTTTTCAATTCACTTATCGCAAATGCTGGTACAATACATGTAAATGGAACATCTTTTGCTTCACCAAGAGTAGATTTATCCACATTATTAATATCTACAAATAATTCCAAATCATCTTCCCTAGTCTGTTTTGCCATGAATTCTTTAAGTGGTTTAGCTATTTCATCTATAGCCTGTTCCTGTGTAATCTGATTTTCTAAATATGGCTGGATTCCATTAGAATTCATTTCATTATATACAGGGTGCATTATAAATAGTGTTAAAAATATAGCTAATCCAGTTAATATCTGATTAGGTATTGATTGAGTAAGCCCAATTGCCGTTTTAAGAAAAGAAAATACTACTACAATTCTTGTAAAACTTGTCACCATTATTACTATAGATGGTAATAGTGCAAGAATAGTGAAGAATATAAGTATTTTTATGTTGTTAACATAATCATTAGGCGTATTTGTACCATTTCCAAAAGAAATATTCAATTGCGGAATATCAGTGGTACTTGGTGCCGCATATGCATTTATAGTCCAAAACATCATTACTGATAAAGCAGCTAAGAACGTAATTACTATTCTTCTTTTATTTTTCTTCATTATTCTCTTCCTTTGACCTTATTTTATCTAATAATTTTAAAAAATTATCTTTTGAAAACGAAAGTATTTTATTATAACCTTCTAATACTTCTTCATTATATAATCTCTTATTTTTTTCAATTTCTTGAATTTCCTCTTCAGATAATTCTAATAGCTTATCTACACGTTCAGCAGTACTAGTTATCACATATCCTTTTTTACCAAGTTTAATAACTAACAATGTATTATCCTTCGTAATCTGAGTTCTTTCCAATACTTGTACATATTTATTCCTATTTATGCTATTAACTTTAGTTCCAAGCACTTTGTAACATAAGAACATTAGTCCTAATGTTATTGCCAAAGCAATCAGCAATTGCATAATCATTTTAAAAAATTCAAAATCCATATTTCTTCCTTATTGTATTATCATGTTCTTAAACCTTAAATCGTTAATTTTACCTTTTATTAACTCTTTGTTGATTCTTTCCATTAATTCTTCCTTTATTTGATCTTTGTTGTTAATATCATTTATAAACTCTGCTTTTTGTCCTTTAAAATAAAAAATTATTGTATCTCTTATTACAACAGTATTATTTTTTATTTCTTTTTCCATTTTTTTATTATCTTTGTCATACCCTAAAGAAATTTCACCTTTAAAATATCTTTTTCCATTATCTCCTCCAAGATTTATAGTAAACTCAGCCAAATCAATATATGCTTGTTCCTTAACTACCGCTTGAGATGATACAGCTTTATTTGTCTTCATAAACAAATAAACTCCACCAAAACTTGCTGCTCCTATTACTAAAAGACCAAGAATGAATAACACTATCATTATACCTTTTCCATTTTTATCTTTTTGTTCGTTACTATCCTTTGCTTTTTGATTATTTTTAGCCATTATTATCACTCCTCATTATTTGACTCAATCAAAATATTAACCCTTCTATTCTGAGCTCTATTTTCATCAGTACTATTATCAACTTTTGGCTTATATTCTCCATACCCTGCTGCTCTAAATTTAGTTGGATCCTGATGTTTTATCTCCGTAAAATATCTTAACACATTTGTAGCTCTCATTGAAGATAAATCCCAATTATCTTTAAATTTTTCATTACGTATTGGTACATTATCTGTATGCCCTTCAATAACAATTGAATTTGGTACTGTTGAAATAAGAGTATTAACCTTATCTAATATTTCATTACTACCATTTTTTAAATCTGCCTGACCTGATTCAAATAATATATTATCTTTTAACTGTAATACTACACCATTCTGATTTTCTGCAACATCAATTGTACTATCTAAATTATTTTTCTGTACAAATTCTTTTACTGATTCATACGTTGCTCTATTTTCAGAATAATCACTTTGTTCACTAGTTTCATCAACCTTTGATTCTCCTCCAACTATAGGTTGAACCCCTTGATACATATCATATTCTAAAATACTATCAGCCGCTTTTCCTGTCAATGCTGAAAATGCTTGTGAAATAGCTTTTACTTTTGCTTCATCAACACTTGACATTGAATAAAGCAAAACGAATAATGTCATAAGCAATGTTACCATATCAGAATATGTCCCCAACCACTCATTCCCAGTTGGACCATTTTCTTGCCTCTTCTTTCTTGCCATCTATTATGCAGCTCCTTCACTTCCATTAAAATTATTTTGATCAAATGCTTTTCTTTCTTCCGGTGATAAATAGCACACAAGTTTTTGCTCTACAATTCTTGGATTTAATCCTGCTTGAATTGCTAAAACACCTTCAAGTATCATTTCTTTTATTGCAACTTCACTTTTAGTTTTAGCAATTAGATTTTGTGAAATTGGTGATCCAAACAAGTTTGCAACAATAGACCCATAGTATGTAGTTACAAGCGCTATTCCCATACTTGCTGCAATTTTCGATGCATCTTGTAAATTTGCAAGCATCTTAATTAACCCAATCAGTGTTCCTAGCATACCCATGCTTGGACCATAAACTCCAATCATAGTAAACATATTAGCATTTTCGGCATGTCTTGTTTCCATTCCTGCTATGTCTGCTTCTAAAATTTCCTTTATAGCATCTGGTTCAGTACCGTCAACTACCATCTGTAACCCCTTTTTAAGAAACTCATCTTCCAAATTGTTTATAGTATCTTCTAATGATAACAATCCTTCTTTTCTAGCTTTAGTAGATAACTCTGTAAACTGAGTTACTATTACGGCTTTTGAACTAGTATCCTCTTTTATTGATTGTACAACTAATGTTCCAAATTTTTTAAGTACATGTGGTGGATTTATGATTATAGTAACAGCAATAACTCCACCTACAGTAATAGCAACAGATGGAATATCAACAAAAAGTCCTAATGACTCTATTCCCATGCCGTAAAACATCATACCTATTCCTAATGCAAATCCAACAATAGTCAATACTTGTGTTTTTTTCATTATTAATTCCTCCTATACAAGATGTATATACATTTTTCTTTTAAAACTAATTATTTTTTTTTTAATTTCGTCAATACTTTCAAGAACCAAATATTTTTTTCCATTACTCAAAGTAATTACAGTTTCAGGAACAGCCTCCATTTTTTCTATATAATCTTCATTAAGTGTAAATTTCATATTATTCATAGCTGTTAAATCAATCATAATACTCCTCCATTTTTAAATATTAACAATGAACAGTGTACACTCCCTCTTATACATTGTGCATTGTTAACTTTCCTTAAAGAATATCATTAACATAAGCAGCTGCAGATACCCTTTTTTATCTGCAACCACTTAACATATTTATTTTACATTAAATTTGTTATTGTTTGAAGTATTTCATTTCTGTTATTTCCATCTTTGACCAAAATTTATTTAAATACCAAATTATCTTAAAAGACTTGTAATTGTTTGAAGTATTTCATCACCTGTTGTTATCAATTTAGATGAAGCTTGGAAACATCTTGTTGCACTTATCATATCAGTAAATTGTTCTGTTAAATCAACATTTGAAGCTTCAAGACATCCTTGAATTATGTCTCCTTGTGATTTACTATTGTCAACAAGATTATCTTCTCTTGCTTTTCCATTCTTATCATTGTCTATATTTACAGATGTTCTAATAACTTCACTACCTGAATTAGGTGAAACCTCGTAAAAATTTCCTCCAAGTGCTGTTAAACCTTCTGGATTTGTAAATGATGCAGTTGCAATTTGTCCCAATGCTGTCTTTTTTCCATTTGCAAGAACAGCTGTAATAACACCATCTTTTCCAATTGCAAATGATGTTACAGATTGCCATGTTCCTTTTTCAGAATTTTCACCGCCAGGTACATAAACTTTTTCTGGAATTCTTAATGGTTGTAATTGTAATCCTTCTGTTTTCCCATCACTGTTATCACCAACAGCCTTTAAAACTGCATCTGCATCTACATACACAGCATCTCCTACTTCTAATTTAGGTTCAACATCTTGCCCTTCTGAAGTATCTATAGCAATTGAACTTTTCCCTGAAGCTGGAGATGTTTGTTCGCCAGTACCTTTTTTAGTGGCAGTTAACAAATATCCCATAACTCTATGTCCATCAGCTGTTAATAAATTTCCATCCTTATCTAATGTGAAATTTCCGTCTCTTGTATAGCTAATCTTCATATCTCCAGCCCCTAAACTTTGAGAAGATGTTATTTTAGTTCCACTTTGGTAATTTATTGGTCCTACTCCAACAATATAAAATCCTTCTCCATCAATACATGCATCAAGTGATCTTCCTGTTGCTAATGCATTACCTTGAGACATTACTCTATTTATACTAGAAAGCTGAGCTCCAAGTCCAACCTGCTTTGCATTAGTACCACCCTTGCTAGATGTAGGTGCTGTTGCTGTTCCTACATTTTGATATAACATATCAGCAAATCTTGCACTCGAACCCTTAAAAGCTGTTGTACTAACATTTGCTATATTATTACCAACTACGTCTAATTTATTTTGATTAACTTTCATTCCGCTAATTCCAGAATACATAAATCTTAACATAATCTTAATTCCTCCAAATCATAATATGAAAACTTGCTTCTGTCGTTCCACAAGCCGAGGCATCCATAATTAAGTTGAAAATTGAAAATTAATAGTTAACAGCATCTATAAATTATTTTCAAAACACTTATTATACATATTTATCTTTAAATATTCACTTACAACTTTCAACAACTCTAGTCCTGCCTATAAAATCACTACACTATCCACATTCGTAAATATATTATCTTTAGCCCTTTCTTTCTCAACGGCTGTTATTAATGTTTTATTTTCCACACTTGCAATAAGTGCAATATCTTTATAAATCATAACAGTATTTTTTGAATTTTTATCCTTTGCAATTTGAAATCCTTTTTCAATTTTTTTCATATCTTCTTCTGTTAAGTTTATTTCATTAAGTCTTAAAGCTGCATGTTTAGATACAGTAAAACCCATATTAGAATTTTTATTTTTTTCTTTAACTAATACTTCCTTAAAACTTGTTTTATCATTAGTATTCTTTATGTTTATATTATTTTGACTATTTTCAAGATAACTGAAATTTCCTACAGAATACGCTTTTCTGTTTATTATACGGTAACTCATTTACCGAATCCTACACCCCGAATCCAGCTAAAAACTTATTTTCATCATTTATTTTAGTATTATCTGTATTCTCTGTAGAATTTTCATTTCCAGTACCTATATTTTCATTAGTATTTTGTGAAATTGCACTACTACTGTTAGTATCTACACTTGCAGTATTCGTTACTACTATAGGCTCATTAAAAGTGTTATCCTTAATTGCCTTTTCAACTACTTCATTTGATAATTCCTTACCAGCAACTGCTATAGTATCATAATTAACAGTTTTAGTAGTTCCATCATCTAACTTTATAGTAACTTTTACCACGCTATTTTGTTTATCTAGGTAGGCTTTTTCTATATTGCACTTATATGCTTTTTTAGTAGTTGTTGTAACAGTTATATTTTGCCCTTCATTAACTTCCTTTTTTTCATCAATTTTAGTTTCAACATACACTGCTGTAGCTTTATCCTTTGCAAGTGTTGCTGCTGATGAAAAACTTGAGTTTAAAGCTGTTTCATAACTTGCAGCACCATATCCTGAATCTGATGTACCAATTATCTTGTTCATGGAATAGTCACTGCTTGTCCCTGTTTTTGCATCTAATATTGTTGCAGTAGTTGTTGTTCCATTCTTTACAATTTGAGATATTATTCCATACTTATATTTTCCATCAGCATCCTTCTCATTTAAAATTGCAACTTTACCAACCATTTGTTCATATGCAAAATCCTGCATTGTAGTATTAAGATTATTCATCTGTTCAATACTAGCAAATTGGGCCATCTGAGCCACATAAGCTGTAGAATCCTGATTTTGAGTTGGATCCATATTCTTCATCTGAGCTACAAGAAGTTTTAAAAAAGCATCTTTTCCCATTCCAGAGTTTTTATCCACTATAGCAGTTCCTCTTTTTGTCATTCCAATCTTTCCAGATTCATATGAACTTTTAGCAGAAGCCTTCGCATCAGCTGGTTTTACATATTTATTGTTTAATCTAGTTGATACTGCCACATTTTTCACCCCCTATGCTAAAAAATCTAAATTATTATCTATAGTTGCTAAATTTTCTTCAACTAATTCATTATCTTCAGTCACACTTTCATTAACTTGTGTACCATTTTGTAAAGCACTGTTACTATTGTTTTGTTCCTGAGATAACTGTCCTCCAAAACTTTCATTTTTAAAGAAAGTTGTATCTTCATTGTAAAGTTCAATATTTACTTCAGCTATCTTAATATTTTGGTTTCCAAGCTCTTTTTTTATATCATTTAAATTTTGTGATAATAAAGCTGTAGTTTCTTTAGAATTCGCCTTTAAATTAGCCTTCATGATTCCATCTTCTTGAATAAGCTTAATAGTTATTTCACCAAGATTTCCAGGATTAACTTTTACAGTAAGCTCTTTTAGATTGTTCATATTCATGTACTTAACATCTTTAATAATATCAGTAGCAAAAGTAGATTTGTTAATAGCAAGACCTCGCACTTCAGTATTTTGAGCTTGTGCCCCCAAATTTCTAGTTACAAACAAGTTTATTTTATTGTCTACAGAATTGTTCTTATCTTTAATTAATGAATTTAAAAATTTATCTTCCTTAGAATCATTATTTTTATCTAACATATCTGAATTGTTATTATCACTACTATTTTCACTAGAAGAATTTTGTTTAAATACTGGTTCTTTTGTAACTACATTTTTTTCTTGTTCATCTGAACCTTGTGTCATTTCTTCAAGTTTCGAAACAATATTGCTAATATCCTTTTTAACATTTTCACTAACATCTTCATTAAAACTTGTGCTTAACTGATTTAACAAATCCTTTATATTTTTTAATGTATCCCCTTCTAAATTTCCATTAACTTCATCATTTAAAAGTGTTTCTGATAATTTTTGTAATAATACATTTTCAATATTTTTGTCAGAATTAAGTTGTTCAGTAACCATATCTAATACATCATTATTCTGTTCTGCATTATTTTTGCCAAGCAAATTATTTAATGCATTTAGTAATTCAGTCAAAATATCATTTACTTTTTTTTCATCACACTTTTCTTCTTTAAGTTCTTTAATTTCTTCTTTAAGTTCTTTAATTTTACTTTGTAATTCATCAACTTTTGAACTTTTATCAGAATCTGTTGTGGTTTTCTTTCCATTAATTGTTTTAGTTTTATCATTAATATTGGAATCTTTTTTAGAATTTAATACTTCACTAAAATCTTTACTATCAGCTTTTATTTTTGACTTATTACTATCGCTTACTTTGCTATAATAATTATTATTTAAACCAACTGACGCTTTTTGTGAATTATCTGTTTTAGAACTTGCCGATTCAGAATTGACTAATGATTGAATAAAGAATTGCTGATTTATAACCATATAATTTCACCTCCATTCAAATTAAGATTTGTACATTTTTTTCAATGCACAATAGATATTTCATTTATAAAAATAATAAAATATCTATTGTGCATTGAACTTATTTAACTGTTTCCATTCCTCATATAAGCATATAAAGCAAGTTCATCTAAAGTTATCTGTTCCACCCTCTCTTGCTCTTTCACAAATGCTTTATATTTCTTTTCCCTTAATGTTTCAACAGTTTTTCTCTCAATTTGTTTATTCACTAAATCTCTTCTTCTCTTATCAACTTCAAGATTCTTAGTTATCAATTCATCTTTTGTCGACTTAATCCCCTTTTGCAATCCCAATACATAATATCTTTTTAATTTTTGATATACTACATCTTCATTTCCAGTTATACCTTTATATTTGTTATAATTATTATTTAAACTTTTAAGTTTTTCTTCAACTATTCTTTTTTCTTTCTGACTTTCAGTAAACAATCGCTTACTTTCTTCTTCTTTTTCTTTTCTTATATCCAAAAGCTTGTCTAAACTAAATTTAAATTTTCCACCCATTTATTCACCTCATTTAAATTACTTAAACATTGAAACCAATGCTTCCTGTGTTTCTTCAAATGATGCTTTTTCATCAATGCCCTGACATAAGAAATTATTTAATTTTTCATTATAAGCAACTGCCATATCTATTTTTTTGCTACTTCCTTTTACATATGCTCCTATATTAATTAAATCCTCTGAATCCTTATAGGTAGCCAATAAATCTCTTGCAAGTGAAGCTGATGTTTTATGTTCCTTAGTTGCTATCTGGCTCATAAGTCTACTGACACTATTTAAAACATCAATAGCTGGATAATGATTCTTATGTGCTAAATCTCTTGAAAGAACTATATGTCCATCTAAAATACCTCTAACTGCATCAGCTATAGGTTCATTAAAATCATCACCATCAACAAGTACTGTATAAAAAGCTGTAATTGAGCCATCCATAGATGTTCCTGCTCTTTCCATAAGTTTAGGAAGCTTTGCAAATACTGATGGAGTATACCCTTTGGTAGCTGGTGGTTCACCTATTGCAAGTCCAATTTCTCTTTGTGCCATAGCAAATCTAGTAACAGAATCCATCATAAGAATTACTTTTTTACCCTGATCTCTAAAATATTCAGCTATAGCAGTTGCAGTAAGTGCACCTTTAAGTCTAATTAATGCTGGCTTATCAGAAGTAGCACACACTACAACTGATTTTTTCATGCCTTCTGGTCCCAAATCCTTTTCTATGAATTCTCGAACCTCTCTTCCTCTTTCACCAATCAATGAAATAACATTAATATCTGCTTTTGCTTCTCTTGCTATCATTCCAAGAGTAGTACTCTTACCAACACCACTACCTGCAAATATACCTATTCTCTGTCCATCACCAACAGTCATAAAACCATCTATAGCTCTTACTCCTGTCGCCATTATATCTGTAATTCTTTTCCTTTTCATAGGATCTGGAGCTTCATTTTCTAGTGGATATTCTTCTCCATTTAAATCAAGTATTTCACTATCTAATGGATTTCCAAGTCCATCAATAATATGACCTAAAAGTTTATCTGAGCATTTTACGCTAAGAGGTTTATGTTGAGGTACAACCTTACATCCAGGAGATATACCTATTAATTCATCCAAAGGCATTAATATTACAAATTCCTCTTTAAATCCTACTACTTCACAGTTTATAGGATTATTTCTTTCATTATAAATAATACATAATTCTCCTACAAATGCTTTTATTCCTTGAACTTCTATAGTAAGTCCAATTACTTTTTTAACAATACCCTCACTATATATTGGTGAAGTATTATTAATTTTCTTTAAAATCTTCTCAAAATTTACGTTTAGGTCAATCATTGACTATCCTCCATATTACCCAAATATAGCTTTTTTTATCTGCTCCATTCCTGTATCTACCCCTACCTTAACTATACCACTCGGTTTTTCCAATATTGCATTCCCAGGTTCTAGTGAATCATCTGTAACAACAAAAATATCATTCTTTATAGCATATGATATTCTCCATCTTTCACTATTTTCCTTTATTTTATCTACATGAATCGAATTAGCTCTTATTATTATACTTTCTTCACCTTTTGAAATTTTAAATGCTTCATCTATTAGTAAATTTAATGAATCATCATTTTTCAAAACTCTTCTAGTTATGCTTTCTGCAATATTAAGTGCAATATTAACAATTTCATTTCTTTTACTAGCAAGATATTCTGAATAATCCTTTTGAGCTGAATTTAATAACTTTTCTGCTTTTTGAACAATATCTGCTGCTTCCGCTTTTGCTTTTTCTATTGTTTCGTCATAAGCTTTTTTATATCCATCCTCATAACCATTCTGACTTCCTTGTTCATATCCCTTTTCATATGCTTTTTTTTCTTCCAATGAAGCTTCCATCTGAGTTCTAAGTAAAAGTGCTTTCTTTTCATTTTCAGCATCTTTTATTATTCTTTTTCCAATTTCCTCATATCTTTTTAAAAGTTCTTCTGGATCAATTTGAGGAACCTGAGGTACTTGTTCCACAATTTCATCCTCTTGAATATTATCATTTTCAATATTATTAAGTTTTCCAACATACTCTGTTGTTATAATTTTCTTTTCTCCTGTTGTAGCAAAACCATTTTTTATAAGACTATACGATGATTGCATCTTCTCCACCTCTTGAAATTATAATTTCATTAGCATCATCCAATCTTCTAATAATAGCAACAATCTTCTGCTGTGCTTTTTCAACATCAGTTATTCTAACAGGTCCTAAGAATTCCATATCTTCTTTTAATGATGCAGCAGCTCTCTTAGATTGATTTCTATAAATAGCATTTGCAACTTCATCAGAACATCCTTTAAGTGCAAGTGAAAGATCCCCTGATTCAACTTCCCTAAGAATTCTTTGAATAGATACATCATCAAGTGAAACAATATCTTCAAATACAAACATTGAACTTTTAACTTTATCAGCAAGTTCAGCATCTTCTCTTTCTAATCCTTCAGTAATATTCTTTTCAGTTGTTCTATCAACCGAATTTAAAATTCCTACTAAAGTTTCTACTCCTCCAAGAGTAGTCATTTCAGTTCTTACAACAGATGATAACTTACTTTCAAGTACTGATTCAATTTCTTTTATTACCATAGGTGATGTTGTATTCATAGTTGCTATTCTATATGCAACTTCACTTTGTGTTTCTTCAGGAAGTTCAGCCATAACCTGTGCTGCTTTATCTGCTTGTAGATAACATAATATAAGCGCAATAGTTTGTGGCTGTTCTGACATTATTACATTTAACAACTGCTTAGCATCAGCTTTTCTAGCAATAGAAAAAGGTCGATACTGTGCTGTAGCTTCCGAAACTTTATCTAATATTTCATTTGCACGCTGAGTACCTAGTGCTTTTGATAAAAGTTGTTTAGCATAATCCATGCCACCTTCTATTATATAATCTCTTGCTTTATTTATTTGTAAGAATTCATTTAATATTTCTTCTCTCTGTTCTGAAGTTACAGAAGTAATATTTGCAATTTCATAAGTAATCTTTTGTATATCACTTTCAGGTAACTTTTTCAATATTCCAGATGATGCTTCTGGACCAAGAGTAATAAATAATATTGCGGCCTTCTGAACACCTGATAATTTACGTGGTTCTTTCGGCATAGCTATCACCTCTCATTTTCATTAAGCCAAGATTTAATAATTTCAACAACCTGATCTGGCTTTTCTGTAGCATATTTTTTAATTTCATTTTCTAAATGAGTATTTTTAGTTTCAGTCTCAAATTCAATAGGATCAAAAGTTTCTGGTTCTTTAGGTACAATAGTATCATCTATTAATGTATCAAATAACTGTTCTTCTTCTTCTTGCTTCTTCTTTCTTCTCCTAATAATTATAAATATTAGTAACCCTATTAGTACTGCTGCTGCAACGCCACCTAAAATCATCATAAGATTTTTCTTATCAGCAGCTTGTTCTGCCTCCATTTGTTTAATATCTGCTTTTGCTTTATCTGCTGCTGTTGTATCAAATGGCATACCTGCAACTGAAAGCTGATCACCATTTACAGGATTTAACCCAATTGCATTAGATACAGATTTAGTTAACAGCTCTACTTCATCATCTGTAAGAGTTCTATCTATCATAACAGATGCAGTAACTCTAAGTACCTTTCCTTGTGCACTTATAGTCTTTACTTCACTTTTTCCAGAATCATAATTTGTTTTCTGTTCTTCTTTAGAAGACGTATTATTACCATTCTTATTATTTTCTATTTGATTACTCATATTATTATCTACAGGACTTTCAGTAATAGTATCACCTGTTCCACTATTATTAAATTCCTTTAACGAGTCCTGACTTACAATAACTTTATTAGGATCTATTGTAGTTTCCGTCTTCTGAGTCGAATCAAAATCAAGTTTAGCATTAACTTGCGCTTTAACTTTGTCTTTTCCAACTATAGGTTCTAACAAATCAATTATTGCCTTTTGAAGCCTTTGCTCATAGTCCCTTTCTGCTTTCTGTTGTTTAGAAATATTATCAGCATTAACTTCTTCAGTATCCTCAGAATTTAAATCTTTAGTAAGCCATGTACCATTCTGATCAACAACAGTAACATTTTCCCTTGGAATATTCTTAGTACTTGCAGATACAATAGCTACAATAGCCTTAACTTGCTCTTGCGAAATACTTTGTCCATCCTTAATCTTTAAAGTAACTGAAGCACTACCCTTACTATCATTGTTTTTTGCAAAAACAGTACTTTCTGGTTCTGTTATAGATACTTTGGCATTTTCAATATTTTCTATAGATTTAATAGTTTTCTCAGTTTCCCCTTCAATCATTCTCTTTTTCTTAAGTTTAAATTGTTCATCAGTCATTCCAAACGAACTTTGGCTGTCCATCAATTCATAACCAGTACTTCCAGAAGTTAATGTAGGTGCTAAATCCAATCTTAGCTTATCAACCTGTTCCTTAGGTACATATATAGTATTAGTTGTACTATCAATCTTTGAATCCACCTTATCAGCTGTCAACTTATCAACCACTGTTTTGGCATCTGTTGAATCCAAATTTGAAAATAAAATATCGTATTTTGTTGATGATGAATAAACTACAGCGCTTATAATAGCTACTATAATAGCTATTACAGATGCTATTACTGCAATTTTTATCTTTTTATTCTGAGATTTAAACTTCCCAAAAAGTTCCTTAACCTTTTCTAAAAGTTTGTTCATTTCCTAGCTCTCCTCACCCTACTACAACTGCAGTTTTGATAATGTATCATATCCTTCAAGTAACTTATCTCTAGTTTGTGTCAAAAATTGAAGACATAAATTTGCTTCTTGATTTTTTATCATAACCTCATCAATATTTACATCAGCACCTTTAATAAATGCATTTGTAACTGTATCTGCTTGTACTAGTTTGTCATTTGTATCATTAATTGTTTTCTTTAATACATCTGCAAAACTAGTATTATTAGCCCCTTTAGCTTCATCATTACTGTTTAATTGAAATTTATTGTTAAATAAAATTTCTCTATTATTAAACTTATTCTCAATTCTCATATTCTAATTCTCCTTACTTCCCAATTTCTAAAGCTTTAGAAAACATACTCTTAAGTGCATTAAATGTATCTACATTAGCTTCATACGATCTTGACGCCACCATCATATCTGCCATTTCATTCAACACATTAACATTTGGCATAGTAACATAACCGTCCTTATCTGCATCTGGATGATTCGGATTATATTCTTTCCTCAAAGGAGACTTGTCCTCCTGTATCCCAATAGCTTTAACTCCAGACATTTGTTTTTTAGAATCAAGCGCTTCTTGAAACACTGCAATTTTCCTTACATATGGACTCTTTTCTCCTTTAGCATTTCTAGTTGTGCTTGCATTTGCCATATTAGAAGATATAGTATCCATCCTTAATCTTTCAGCAGCTAATCCAGTAGCACTAATCTGCATAGATGAAAATGCATTCATAATCTTCCCCCCCTATTTTATAACAGTTCTTAAATTAGTAAACTTATTATTTATACTTGTTATCAATGCATTATATTTAAGTGTGTTAGCAGCTTGATTAACTTTTTCCACTTCTAAGTCTACATTATTCCCATCAGTTCTCATGCTTGTACTATTATCTTGTGCAATTCTTATATTTTGACCATATTTATTATTATCATCTGATATATGCCTTTTTTTAGTTGTTTTCAAATTAGTATCATTAATACTGTAATGTACATTGTTTGTCTTTTTTAATTGAAAATTTGACTCATCATTCTTTTTCAAATTTTCCTCAAATACAACACTAAATTTCTTATAATTTTTAGTATTTATATTTGCCATATTATTAGCTATAGTTTTAGCTCTTAAATTAGTAGCTTTTAAACCAGACTTAATCAAATCATATGTATTATCATTAGTTATTGATTGTATTTTCATAAAATCACTTCCCCCATATACTATTCTCTCTGCATACCTCATCTAGTATAGACTCTTATTATTTTATTATAGAATAATTGTCATAATTGTGCCATATTTTTTTTATTTTTTTGATATATTAATTTTAATGTAGATATATATTTTTTACAATTAATCGCATTTATGTAACTTTTACTCAATACAAAATTCTACATCAATTATAGAATTAAATAAACATCATCACAATAAAAACAACATAAAAAAAAACTATTCCAAAATTATAGAATAGTTTCCATAAACAATACTCCATATAACTATAATAAATAATAATTATACAAAAAATCAACTAACATCCATTTCAGTAGCTGGCTAGCATGGATAAAAATCTTTAGCTCCTATAGTTTTGCGTCATTTATTTTCATAAATTTTGCTTATTTAATTTTTAACTTATATTTATATTATACAACATTTATTGCAAAAAAAATATTTTTTTAATTTATACACAAATAGTTAAAATAGAATTCAACTATCTTAAATTGAATTCCATTTTAACTATTCATTCATTTTTGATATTTTATCTTGCATTAGCCAATATATTAAGTGCTTCCTGTGGGAATTTATTACTTTGTGCCATAAGCGCTATAGAACTTTGATAAATTATTTGTGATGTTGTGTATTTTAGCATTTCTTCTGCTACATCTGCATCTTCTAAACTACTTTGAGCATACAATAAATCTTCATTAGTTGCTGACATAGATGAATATGTTTCTTCTAATCTAGATTGAAGAGCTCCATATTTACTTCTAATTCTGCTCACTATAACTGTTGCTTTATCAACCTTATTTAATGCTTTTGATGCACCGTCTTCTGTTTTTACATCAATATCGTCTAATCCTAATCCTTTTATTGTCAAATCAAAAAACGGTATTTCTACTGTTTCATTTTCCAAAGCACCTATTTGAGATCTTTTCTTAGTAAGTGGACTATTAGGATCTGTTATACTTCCATTAGATACATTTTTTTTCGATGTTAAATCCATACCATTAAAGCTAGTATTCTTGGCCAAATCATTCAAACTCTTTAAAATTCCATCAATTTCTTTTTGTATTACTTGTCTATCTTCCTCTTCATTAACACCATTAGCTGCTTTAACTGTCAATGTTTCTAATCTTGAAATATTATTATTAATTTCTTGAAGTGCACCATCAAAAGTCTGAAGCATTGAATTAGTATCTTGAATGTTAGATTGGGCTGCTTCTCTAGACAATATCTCCATTTTCAATGTTTCAGACTGAGCTATTTTATTGGCATTATCTTTAGCACTATTAAGCTTTATTCCTGAGCTAATATTCCCCAATGCTTTTGAACCTGCTTGTAATGTAACCTTATAATTTTTATATATTCCCATGGAATACATATTATGAGCCAATCTCATATTTTCACCTCTTAACTATAAAAAGTAACTATAATTTATACTGTTGCATCTATTATTCTTCCCTTATTTGGATCAATAGCCATCTTGTCAATCATATTTACAATTTGATTTCCATTGCTTTCTGCATTATCCATGCTCATTTTAATAACTGACATTTGAACTGTATTATTCAAATTTGCTTGATTTAATCCAATTGAAACTCCTGCTATATCCATAAATCCTCCACCTTTCATTTTTATTATTATAGTTATATGCTCGTAATTTATTTATCAAACTTTAATTTTATAAATTATTATTTATAATAAAATCTTTTAGTTTCATATGATCTGTTCCATTTATTTGTGCTCCATAACTGCAATTAATAAATTGAACATTCTTATTAGCTCTAATTAAAGCTTCTATACCATTTTTAAATCCAATCAAACCTCTTGTTGTTTGTAAAATTTGTCCATTTACCCCTTTTACGCGTTGAGTTTGTACCCTACTCTTAATATCATCTCGAAAACCATATATTTTCTCAAAACTCTCAGTATGAGATTTTTCCCCAATAAAGGCCAAGTCTTGTCCTAACAATAGTATTTTCTTAGCATTAGATTTTATAGCTATATCAATAGCAGATACTGCTACTGTACCTCTTACTTCTATAACATCTTGATCATCTTCTACATTAAATATGTATTTAGGACCATTATAAATATCAACGGCCCATTTTGAAGCAGTTGCTTTAAAACATAATGGTATATCTTCATTTTCAAAACCTTGAAATTGTTTTTTTACGTTTTCTTTACCATCAATTATAACTATTGCGTCTGGTTTTATTCCATTATTCATAAGAGTTCTTAATGCACTTCCAACACATACTATCTTAAAACTTTTCCTATGCTCCTTAAGAAGTGCTAAATCAAAATCTAATGATGGTCCTGCTGCCGTTACTATATATGGCATATTATCAGATTTGAATTTTTTTATGAACTCTCTTATAGGTAAATTATCATTTCTTGATATATTAATCTTATAATTGTCTTCCTGTAATTTTTTATATACTGTATCAATATTATTAAATTGCATACTTAATGAAAAATCACTTATCAAATTATATAAAGTTTCATTTAAATCTTTCAAAATTTCAAGTGATGGTTTATGTATAATTAAATTCCCACTTAATCTTATATATTTAGATAATTTTATTAAAAACTCATTATCCGTAGCATCTATTATAGTTACCCCTTTATTTTTAAATATTTCAGGAGAAGTCTTTTTACAATATTCAGTAATTTCTTTACTATATTCAAAAATATATAGCATAGATTGTGGCGGTTTTATTTTAATTATTTCATGAATATGATATCCTAACCCAAGTCCATACAAAACACATATATTTTTATCTATCAACTCTTTGTTGCCAATTGCAAATTGCTTTGCTTCATTTTTAGGGTTATATTTACTATGAACATATTTATTATTATATTTTAAAGTTGTATCTCCATTTTTTGCTTTTTCTAATTTGAACATTTATTTTTCTCCAATTATTATTTTTTAATTTATAAATTACCAATTAATACTATCAAGTTTACAAATATACTATTTAGTACTAACTTCATATATATGTCTTCTAATAAATAAACTCTAACATTTTAATTTATATGATTAACAATATTTTAATTAAATATTGCTATATTTTTTCTTATAAACATTATATTATACAGTTTATCTTTTACTTTGCAGATTTAATTAGACTCCAATTCATTGGAGTTCCTTTTTTTATGTCATTGGCAGCACATTTTCCAATTATATCTTTAATATATTTAGTTTCAAGTCCAAATCCAGGCCTTATACTCTTAACATTCTCTTCTGTAAATTTCTCTCCAGCTTTTATATCTTTAACTACAAAAAGACTTCTTGAATGTTCCCTTTCTTTAGCCTGCTTTTCACTTAAGTCATATGTCACACTACCAACTGCTCTTTCCACAATTCTTATATTATCAACCATCTCTTTAAATTCTTCTGGTTCCATAGAGAAAGCACCATCTGGTCCTCCATCACTCCTTCTAAGTGTCATATGCTTTTCTACTATTTTGGCTCCAAGTGCAACTCCTCCAACTGATACTGCACTTCCCATTGTATGATCAGAAAGCCCAACAATAACATCAAAAGTTTCTTTCATATTAGGAATAGTCTTTAAATTAACTTCTTCAACAGGAGTTGGATATGCTGACGAACATTTTAATAAAGCTACTTTTTCATTCCCCATTCTTTTGCATGCATCAAGCGCTTGCTGTATATCCCCCATTCTTGCTATGCCTGTTGACATTATAATAGGTTTTCCTTTAGAAGCTATATACTCTATAAAAGGAATATCATTAATTTCAAATGATGCTATTTTATATGCTGGTACATCCATTTCTTCCAAGAAATCAACTGCTGTAAAATCAAATGGCGACGAAAAAAATACTAATCCTAAATCTTCTGCAATCTTTTTTAACTTCGGTTGCCACTCCCAAGGAGTATATGCAGTTTCATATAACTTATGCAAGGTTGTCCCATCCCAAATTGTACCTTGCTTAATTTGAAAATACTCATTATCGCAATCAAGTGTTATTGTGTCAGGTGTATATGTCTGAAGCTTTATTGCATCAGCTCCCGCCCATGCTGCTTTTTTTATTATTTCAACAGCCCTATCATAATCCTGCATATGATTTGCTGACATTTCTGCTATTATAAATGTTTTTTCATTTGGTCCTATTTTTATGTTTCCTATATTAAATTCTTTATTCATAATTTTCACCTCTTTTTATTTTCGTACTCAACTTCGCATATCTTTAAATATTGTAAAATAAAATAAGCTAGATTTATCATATACTCTAACTTATCTTAACATTTAAATAATTTAATATGCAATTATCTAAATAAAATTATTTATTTTACTTGACTTGTGCATTAATTTAAGAAAATTTACCATTGGTTTTTAATTCATGTTTTACCATTATAATTTTTTATAAAAAAGTAGCATATAAACCTCAAACATGCTAGATTTATGCTGACAACCTAAAATCTAAGGAGAT
>SVCE01000011.1 GCA_015058525.1 Clostridium butyricum | reverse complement strand
AGAGGTAACACTCCTTCCCATTCCGAACAGGACAGTTAAGGTCTATAGCGCCGATGGTACTGCACGGGAGACTGTGTGGCAGAGTAGGACGTTGCCAGGTAAGTATAAGGATAGTTAGAAATAACTATCCTTTTTAGCGTTTATAAATATTTTGGAAATAAAAGTCGAATGATTTTTTGAAAAATTTATAAGAATATGTTAATTAGTATATTTAAATATATTAAATAAGAAAAGCAAGGTATATCCCGATTAGTGTAAGTATTATTTTGTTTTAAATGGACATATTTTTAATATGTCTATCAATAAGTAAAAAAAATCCCTATCAAAAATAGAAAAATATTGAATACTATAGTATTAATAAAGTCTAAATAGATTGTTAATAAAAGGGAGTGCATTAATGATGTATTTAAACAAACATAATATGATATATATGGATAAGATATTCATAAATGCTGTAATATATACAATTGACATAAAGAACCGTATGTATCAAGCAATTGGTATTAAGGATGGTAAAATAAGAGCATTAGGAACTAATGATGAAGTTATGATGTTTGCTGGAACAAATACTGAAATAGTAGATTTAAATCAAAACTGCATATTACCTGGATTTGTAGATCCATATTCGAGTATTCCTGAAGATTTAATGTTAAAAAACGGAGTATCATTATTTAATTATAATAATATAGAAGATTATATTGAAATTGTAAGCAGATATATAAAAAAAAATAATAATAGCAATGTAATTTGGTGTACGGGATGGAGATATGAAGATGAATTTAGACATAAAGGAGAATGGATTAACAGTATAGAATGTACTAAACCTATAGTAGCAATTGATTATAATAATGAAGTCATATTGCTTAATAGATATGCAGTGAAATATTTTAACATTACACCAAGAAGAGTTCCACCAATTGGTGGTTTAATAGAAATAGAATTAGATGAAAGTGATAGAGAATATGCATTTTTAAAAGGTAATGCAGTAAATTTGGTTAATACTGTAAGCTGTTATAAAATGAGGGATGAAGATTATGAAAAAGCTATAATAGCCTATGGAAAAAGGTTAAATTCATATGGGATAACTACTGTATCTATAGGAAACAGGGAGTTAAAGGAAATTCCAATGGAATTGTATAGAAAGATTGAAGATAAAAATATGCTTACAGTTAGAACAAGATGTAGGATAAAAATATTACCTAGTGAAATATGTAAAAAAACTATATATGTGCAAACACATGAAATAAAAAGAAATAGAATATTATATCAAAGTGAGCTTTTTGATATATCTATGGGAGAAATAGATGTAGATGGAAGATTGGAAGTGGGGTTGGCATATTTATTTAAAACATATAGAAATGTAGAAAGTCACATTAATATTAATAAAGAATATAAAGGACAATTTATGTGGCATATGATTGAATTTATTGAAGCTATAAAAATGGCTAATAGACTTGATATTAATATGCTTATAAATGCCAGAGGTGATTATGCGTGTAAGATTGCTATGGATGGTATTGAATATTCTGCAAGAAATAATGAAAATCATGATTATAGAAACACAATAAATCATTTAGATTTAATAACTAAATATTATATAAGAAGAATGAAACTTCTAAATACAAATGCTTTAATACAGCCATATTGGTTTTTTAGAGAAAATTCAGCTAATTATTGTGCTGTGTCAAGCATAGGAGAAGATAGAATGCATAGACTCTATCCGTTTAAATCTATAATTAATGAGGGAATAGTTACAGGTGCGTCATCTGATTATTATGTAAGAGATAAATCGAATCCTATATATGCAGTATGGTGTGCAGTATGTCGTAACTTATATGAATTCAATAATGAGGGATACCCTGATAAAGTAAATATGAACGATTCTAAGTATATGTTGAATCCTGGTGAAAAAGTAACTGTATTAGATGCCATAAAAGCAATGACAATAAATGCAGCATATATTTTAGGGATGGAAAAAGAAATTGGAAGTATAGAATTGGGCAAAAGAGCTGATTTTATAGTGGTTGATTATGATATTTTCAAAGTACATCCTATGAGAATAAAGGATATAAAAGTAAACAAAACTTACCTTAATGGAAGACTTGTATATGTAAATGAATAATTATCTTTTTGTATAAAGATAAAATTTTTATTTTTCCTTTAAATGACTATTAATATATAATGACAAAACTTAAAACAAGGGAAGTTTGTGAATAGTGGAGAGTATATAAGAAATGAATAAAGAAAAATAAAATATATATTTAAATTTCATAAGGATTTATAGCTTAATGGCTGGATTGGTATTACACTGATTCAGTCTTTATTTTTTATTTCATGAGTAGTACTAAATATATATTATAATACATAATATTGGAATTTGAGATTTGGGTTAAAATTATTAAATAATCTATCTCAGATCCGTAAGGAATATATGGAGGAAAACCAGGGGAAGAAGGTTCTGTTAAATTCTAATTTTATAATTAATGGAGGTGTGATTAATGTTTTGGGATAAAGCCCCAGGCTTATATGATATTTTTAAAAATTTATATAATGGAGAAGTAAACCGCAGACTTGTTATTGCAGTTTCGAATATGATTGAATCGTATGAAAGAGTCCT
This sequence comes from Clostridium butyricum, assembly GCA_015058525.1. GTDB lineage: Bacteria > Bacillota > Clostridia > Clostridiales > Clostridiaceae > Clostridium > Clostridium butyricum_A. The sequence goes on along the minus strand of SVCE01000011.1, from coordinate 154,256 downwards.
TGAATGCGCATGTGGAACAGGTATGATTAGCAAGGGAATATGTTCAAGGTGTAAAGAATTTATTGCTACTGACTTTTCTGATGGAATGCTTAGACAGGTAGAGAAGAATTGCGCACATATGGATAATGTAGAAGTTAGAAAAGCTAATATAATGAAATTAGATTACAAGGCTGGCACATTTGATAATGTTGTGGCAGGAAATGTGATACATCTGCTTGATGAACCATACGAAGCGTTGGCTGTAAAATTGGATGTATTTTTATTTAAAATTAAAATTTAGAAATTATTCAGATTTAATTCAAAATAACCCAATAAAGTTACTTTAATATATACCATATAGGTAAAGTCTGTAAAAACTATTTTTTATAAATTCATATTTAGTTGAGGTGAGAAAATTTATGCAAAGATTAAGAAAAATTATTGAGAATACGTGTGAAAGTAAAGTTTTACAGATAATAATATCAATTATATTTATGATTCCTTTATTAGCAACAGTTGGGCAGTATTTAGATAGCAAATTTATTTTTGAAAAATCACCTATTAGTTTATTATATTGGCCAGGCTATAAAGAGGGCGTAAGGTTTTATATTCGTATATGGGTCATATTTGGAGGTATGGCCATTTCGTATCTGTATGGAATTTATTATATGTGTAGAAGAAAAATATTTGTTAAGGTCGTTTTAATTTCAATAGGAGGTCTATTTTTATCTCAAGGCTTAGGTAATATTGTTAATTATTTTATAGGAATAAGAGAGCTGCAAAATGTTAATTCTATGGAGCTAAATGGATTGGTTAATAGAATGATATTAGCACAATGGTATAACCCGCTTTGGGAAGAAATATTTTTTACAGGAGTACCTTTGACTTTATATGTTTTATTTTTTAAAGAGAAATCAAAAAGAATTAAACTTATAGGGAAGATAATTTATTTTATAATCCCATCAATTATCTGTTCAGTATATCATATACCTAATCATGGTGCAGCTAGAATTATAGATACATTTTTAATTCACGTAATATTTCAATATATTGCACTTAAATATTCATTTTGGGCTAATCTTGTTATGCATTATATTTCTGATGCTATGATAGTTACTTCTATATATAGATTAAAAAATGTATCATATGGTGAAATAAAAGTGGCTTTCAGATAATTCAAGTATGATAAATACTATTATGAGTATATTATCTATTCTATTTATTTTTATAGTATTGAGTATTAGTGTGAGAGAAATTATAAGATTAAAAAAAGTGAATATAGAAGTTGGTGAATAATCTAAAACTCTATAGAAATTAAGGGATATTAAATATTGAATTATATTAAACTGAAAATTAATATCTGAGTCATTATATATAAACAGCTAAATATTGTATAATTAAGAAAAAAGAATTAGGAGATATGCTTATGAAAAATGTCACCATATTGGTTGTTGATGATGAAAAGGAAATAAGAGATTTAATAGACATATATTTAAAAAACGAAGGCTATAATGTATTATTAGCTGAAGATGGAATAGGTGCTTTAAATTTTATTAAAGAATATAGTGAGATTAAACTTATAATATTAGATATAATGTTGCCAGATATAAGTGGAATAGAAGTATGCAAGAGTATAAGAGCATTTTCAGATATTCCTATAATCATGCTTTCTGCTAAGGGAGAGGTTAATGATAAAATATTAGGAATATTATCTGGTAGTGATGATTATATGATAAAGCCTTTTAATCCATTAGAACTTATGGTAAGGGTAAAGGCACAGCTTAGAAGATATTTAAAAAGTGATATTAAATCAGAAGATGAAGTTTTTATAGACGACTTGAAAATTGATTTTAAAGGACATTGTGTATATGTTGAAAATAAAATAGTTAATTTAACGGCAAGAGAATTTGATGTACTAGAATTACTTGCTAAAAATAGAGGACAGGTTTTTAGCAGTAAAAATATTTATGAAAGTATATGGAAAGAAGAATTTTTAGAAAATGATTCTACAGTTATGACTCATATAAAAAATTTAAGAGCTAAGCTTGGTGATAATGTAAAGAATCCAAAGTATATTAAAACTATATGGGGAGTAGGGTATAAGATTGATAAAGATTAGTTTTAGAGGGATACGTAGTAAGCTTTTAATAGCATTTTTTCTAAGTCTATTTGTAGCTGTGTTTTGTGGAATATTAATAAATTCATTTGTGTTAGATGTTACAGATGTGAATTATGAAGATCACTTTAAATATTTTGATGATGAATGCAATACATATGCAGAAGAAATAAATTATATTGAAAGTGAACATAAATTAGAAAGTGTAAAAAATATAAAAAGCATTATAGAAAGAGAAAAGGATTTTGTAAATATATATATTCTTGACAGCGATGGGACTGTTATTATTAGTAATGATAAATGTAAAGAGAATTCTTTTGATATTAATGCATTATTTGGAGCAGACAAGTATTGTGCTCACACAAAATACGATATAGAATACACGAAAATTATTAGTTTAGATGATACTAAATATATATACTTCAATAAATATCTAAGAAAAGGGGACAGTCTATTTTTAGTATCTATAGTAAGTATACTAGTTTTCAGTGTTTTATTTTGGGGCTTTACATATAGGGATATTAGTTATATTAAAGAGTTGAGTTCAGGATTAAAAGAAATAGCAGAGGGAAATCTTAAGTATAAAGTTAAAGTGCAGGGGAAAGATGAAATCTCTGAAATAGCTGAAAATATAAATTATATGTCTGAAAAACTATTTGAATCAAAGGAAGAGCAAAGATTGGCAGAAGAAAAGAAGGATTTATTTATAATGAATATATCACATGATCTTAGGACGCCACTAACATCAATAATTGGATATATTGAACTTATAAAGAAAGTGTATTCTAATAGAGAGTATGAAAAGATAAAAGATTATATTAATATAGTATGCGATAAATCATATAGATTAAATACTTTAATAAATGATTTTTTTGATTATAATAAGATTAATTTTGGTAAAGTAAAACTAAATAAAACCAGAATAAACTTGAATGAATTTTTAAGGCAGGTTGTTACTGGTATGATGACAATTGGTAAGGAAGAAAATTTAGAAATATCTTTACTATTACCTGATTATAAAATAAATATAGAGATTGATCCTGAGCAGATGTATAGAGTCATGGAAAATCTTATTATGAATGCTTTCAAATATTCGGATTGTGATACTGAAATTAAAGTTGGAACTCATATAGGTAATAATAATATAGTAATTTTTGTTGAGAACATTTGTAGGAAATTTAATAAGGAAAATATAAAATTTATATTTGATAAATTTTATAAAGGAGATGCTTCACGAAGCACAAAAAGTAATGGCGCAGGTCTTGGGCTTGCAATTGCTAAAAGTATAGTAAAAATGCATGGTGGAGAAATTAAGGCTGAATATAATGAGAATAAAGTAAGGATAATTATATATTTATAAAAAGTTTTTAAAAAATTATTTACATATATGGTAAAGATTAATATCAATGATTCATAGCAATTCAATAAGAATACTAAAAAATTAAATATAAATAGTTTTATAGCCAAACATTAAGGAAACTCACTAAGCAGAAGTGAGGGTACAACATTTTAGTCATCAAGGATTTTTGAAATAATAGAATAAAAGCCACTCTATATAGATATAAATAAGTATTAAACTAAATTATGAAGAGGATAAGTATTGCACATCACTTATCCTCTTTTTATTTTAAATAATAAAGAGCTTGTTAATAAGAATATGCTTATAAAGGTTGTTATTGACATATAAATTTCATCAGTATATTATTATAATTCGATATTTATCAAATTATAATCTCTAAAAAGTTTTAAGGAGATGATGCATCGTATGAAAGAAAATGTACTGATTACTGGAGCAACCAGCGGAATAGGATATGAACTAGCTAAAATATTTGCAGAAAATAAATTTAATCTTATAATATCAGCGCGAAATAAGAATGCATTAGAATCTATAAAAGTAGATTTTGAAAAGAAATATGGAATTAAGGTAAGTGTTTTTAAAAAAGATTTGAGTCAGAGAAATAGTGCTACTGAATTATTTAATGAAGTTAAAGCAGAAAATATTCAAATAGATATTCTTATAAATAATGCAGGGGCAGGATATGTTGGAGAGTTTTTAGAAGAGAATTTAGAAAAAGATGAATCTATAATGGAACTTAATATGAACAGTTTGACTATTCTTACTAAATTATTTGCAAAGGAAATGGTAAAGAGAAGAAGTGGGAAGATATTAAATGTAGCATCAACAGGGTCATATCATCCCGGGCCATATACAGCAGTTTATTATGCTACAAAAGCTTATGTTTTATCATTTACAGAAGCACTTGCGGTTGAGCTTAAGCCTTATAATGTTAAAGTTTCAGCTTTATGTCCAGGAGCTACTAAAACTAATTTTTCTAAAAGTGCTGGAAAAGAGGATAATCCGACAGCTATGAAGCCAAGTTATGTTGCAAAAAAAGCTTATAATGGACTTATGAATAATAAAACAACTATAATACCTGGCTTACAATATAAAGCATTTGTTATGCTTCCAAGAAAGCTAGTTACTCCACTTATAGGAAAGTACCAAAAAAGTTTGAAAAATAATTAATTTATACAAGAGAGGAAGATATTATGAAAATATTTTTTTGCACTTCAACAGGAAATTGTCTTTATGTAGCTAAAAAAATACAATCTCATTTTGAAAACTGTGAATTGTTTTCAATTTCTCAAGAATTAAAAAATAAAAACTTTAATATTGATGATGATATTATAGGTTTTATATATCCAATACATTATGCTGGAGTTCCCATAGTAGTTTATGATTTTCTCAAAAAGGTGAAAATAAATAAGGATTCATACATTTTTGCTATAGGAGTTTCAGGTGGAGGAAAGGCTGATACTGGTTTTTATCAAACTGAGAAATTGATTAAAAGAAAATTAAATAATACTCTTGAAGTAAGATATATATCAAATTATATAAGAGTAGGTAGGAATCCTACAGAAGATAGAGCAAAGGAAGCTATTAAAAAATATGATTGTAAATTAGAACAGTTTACAGAGTTTATAAAGAATAAACAAGAGAATTTTGTGAATTATAAAGGTAAAATTGGTAATATAGAATATAAAGTATTTAAAGATTGGATTAAAAACAAGGATAAGAAGTTTAATGTTAATGATAAATGCATAAGCTGTGGAATGTGTGAAAAAATATGTCCTGTGGATAATATTGTAATTGAACATGGAAAGCCAAAGTGGAATGGGAAATGTGTAGATTGTATGGCATGCATCAATATATGTCCAAAAGAAGCTATAAATATAGGAAAATCTACAGTTAAGAAGAATAGATATAGAAATCCTTATATAAGTAGGAAGGAGCTTATTTCTTATAAAGAAAAATAATTTTAGAGTAAAAAGATTATTTACTATTTTGTGAGCTATTTATTTTTAAATTTCCCTTGGATAGGATATTTATTAAAAATGAGTATAAAGTATAATTTATTGATTTATATGAATAATTTGTATAAAATTAATTTAGTTCTAGTCAAACTTAGTGTATTTACTTTGATTGAGATAAGAGCAATGTTTATATAATTTAACGGAATGTAACTTAGGAAAAGGAGCAGAATAATGATATTATTAAAAGAAGAAGCAGATAGATGTCTTTTATGTAAAAAACCGAGATGTAAGGAAAATTGCCCAATAAGCACGCCTATTCCTGAAGTGATTTCACTTTACAAAGAAGAAAGGTTTGAGGAAGCTGGTAAGATGTTATTTGAAAATAATCCATTATCAGTAGTATGTGCATTAGTATGTCCACATGAAGATCAATGTAAAGGAAACTGTATAAGAGGAATAAAGGGTGAACCTATAAGATTTCATGATATGGAATATGAAATATCTCAAAGATATTTAGATAATTTAAAAGTAGAGAATGTAGATAAAAATAAAGATAGAATTGCAGTTGTAGGTGGAGGTCCAGCGGGCATTACAATTGCTTTTATATTAGCACAGAAAGGGTTTAAAGTTACTATATTTGACGCTCATGCAAAAATAGGAGGAGTACTTAGATATGGTATACCTGAATATAGACTTCCAAATTCAATAATAGATACAATTGAAGAAAAATTAGTGGATCTTGGAGTTAAAATAAGACCTAATACTTTAATTGGTCCAGTTATAAGTGTTGATAGGTTAAAAGAGGATGGATATAAGGCTATATTTATAGGAACTGGAGTATGGAATCCTAAAACTCTTAATATAAAGGGTGAAACTTTAGGAAATGTACATTATGCAATAGATTACTTAAAATCACCAGATACATATAGATTAGGTAGAAAAGTAGTAGTAATAGGAGCGGGAAATGTTGCTATGGATGCAGCTAGAGTTGCTAAGAGAAATGGTGCAGATGTTACTGTAGTTTATAGAAAAGGCTTTGATGATATGCCTGCTACAAGACAGGAAATAAAAGAAGCTAAGGAAGATCAAGTGAAATTTGATTTATTTAAGGCTCCTATTGAAATAACAGAACAAGGAATGAAAGTAGCATATACTGAAAATGTTATAGGAGAAGATGGAAGGGTTTCTACAAAAATTCTTGAAGGAAAAGAAGAATTTATAGAATGTGATTCTATTATTATTGCTGTAAGTCAAACTCCTAAAAGTAATATAGTATCTAATACAACTGAACTTGATACAAATAAATGGGGACTTCTTGTGACAGATGAAAAAGGAAATACTACTAAAGAGGGGGTATTTGCATCTGGAGATGTAGTTACAGGAGCTAAGACAGTAGTTCATGCTGTTGCTAAAGCTAAAATTGTTGCTGAAAATATTGAAGAATATTGCAAGAATAATTAATTAACATAAAATGATAGAGATAAGCTGTTTTATAGGGTTATACAGATAATAATGCTGTATAGAGTAATAAAACAGCTTTTATTAATTTATATGTTAACCAAACTGTAAAAATATGGTAAAATGATAAAGAGAAAATTTATGAATGGGGTTGAGTAATGTGGGATTCTTTAAAAAGGAAGATATAAGGGATGAAAAGTTGAATGTGGTTAATGAGGTGAAAATTGTGGAAAAGGAAGTTCAGGATTCAAGTAAAGTGAAAAGAAAAAATTTAGCATTATTTGATGTAGATACCATGGCATATGTGATTAAAAATTTTCCGTCTATGTCTGAGGATATTAAAGAAGGTCTTATGAGTTTATCTGATATACTTGAAAAAACAATTGATCATATCGAAGATAAATCAAGTGAACTTGTTAAAGAAAATAGAAATTTTGAATTAAGCCAATCATATAGAGATACTTCAATAGCCATATATAAAATGGTTAATAATATAAAGGATTATGTATTTTGGATGAATGATGAATGTGAAAAAAATAATATGGAACAAGAAGAAAAAAAAAATGAAAAAATAGAGGAAGAGGAATTAACTAAATGCAATATAGAAAACGAACATGATACACCTGTAAGTCATGAAATATCTATTTTTAGCGATTTTACAGGAAAAGAACCAAAAGCATTTATTATTAGAGAAGACATAGTAAAAGTTGATGACTGGAATGATTTGCTTGTAAAAACAGCAGAGGTATTAACTAAGAAGTATAAAAATAATAAAAATAGTAATAAAGTAGTAGCAAGTTTTGAAGTTGTAGATATTAAGAGTATTCAGAATGAATTTAGGGATACAGCTATAGAAATGTTGAATGAATATAAGATTTCGTTAGATCAATTTAAGATAATAGTTAAATAAATTTAGATATAAATAAAAAATGCTCCATGCAAAATAATTATTAATAAGATAATTTGTTTGGCAAGGGGCATTTTTGTTGACAATTTTAATGGAAAAAAGTAATATAGTGATGTAAATTTAATTTTGCTCAATTTAATTTTGATAAATATTAATTTTTATGTATACTTATAGAGATTTAAGTAAAAATTATTTTTAGATTATTAAATATTAAAGTATTACAATATATAAATTTCGTATACTTTAATTTATGGAGGAGTAATTATGAAAATAGTTAATAGTGTTGAATTTAAAGAAGAAATAAAAAGTGGAGTTGTATTAGTAGACTTTTTTGCTACTTGGTGTGGACCATGTAAGATGTTAGCTCCAGTTCTTGAACAAGTTAGTGAAGAAATGGCTGGAAAGGCTACTGTAATAAAGGTAGATATAGATCAATGTCCAGATTTAGCTGATAAATTTGAAATAGTAAGTGTTCCAACTATGATGGTATTTAAAGATAATAAAAAAGTTGATATGCTTGTAGGATTTTTACCAAAAGATAGAATTACTCAAGTTATTGAATCACATTTATAATAATATAAGTGCCTCAAATACTAAATTTTGTATTTGAGGCACTATTTTAATATTAAAATAGTGTAGTTAAACAAAATTGAATATGTTGTAAATTGAATAGATATGATTAATAAATATTAGAATTAAAAAGTAATTTGGATAATTTATCGAAAAATTATAATAGTTTGTTTTTGTAATTTCATATTCGAATGCTATTTTGTTATTTTTAATGATTAAAATAATAAAAATGTGATATTTTTATTATGATTAATAAAAAATAGTGAAAGAATATGGACTATGCTATTAAAACTAGTAATTCTGAATGTTTGAACAGGCTACAAAGTGTTAATATATATTTAAAATTCGAAGTTTAATATTGAAAAAATGAGAATAAATAAAGAAAAATATTATGGATTTAAAAATAAAAATGTTGACAAGATTAAAAAAAGGTTGTATTATAAATTCAAAAGTTAGGCAATAAATTCTATGAAAAGAAAAAGTAAGTAATAATTATTGTTCTACAGAAAGTTGATGTATGATGAAAGTCAATGTTCAATGTATTACTGAAAATCATCTTGGAGAAGTGAAACTGAAATTATTAATAGTAAGTTTCAACGGAGATTCCACCGTTAAAAGGAAAGCGTATTATTTAGTACGTAGCTTGAGAGCTGTAAGTATTTTAACTTAGATTTGAGTTAATATTATTTATGGAATTAGGGTGGTATCGCGATTAAACCTCGTCCCTTTGTATAGGGACGGGGTGTTTTTGTTTACTCTAAATAATAACAAATTTTTTAGAATAATAAACCTAACAAATTAAATTTAATATTCAGTTAATAGAATTGTGTAAATTAATATGAGTAGTTTGGTAGTATAGTAGAAAGGTTAAGAAAAATCTGGGGCTGTAAAAAGGATTTTCTTAAAAATATTAATTTATTAATTTGCAATAAGTAAGCAGATATACAAGTAATATTAAAAACTGTTATTTGTTACTTGTTAACTGAAAAAAGTAGGGGGATTTTAGTTATGGATAAATTATCAAATAAGAATTTAAGATTAGTAAGTTTAATGCTATTTTCATTGTTTTTTGGAGCAGGAAATTTAATTTTTCCACCATTTCTAGGACAGTCAGCAGGATTTAATACGTGGATAGCAATGGCAGGATTTTTTATTACAGCAGTTGGATTCCCAATAATGGGTGTAATAGCAGTTGCTAAATCAGGTGGACTTAGAAATTTAGCAAATAGAGTAAATCCAGTTTTTGCAGGAGTATTTACAGTGTTAATATATTTGTCTATTGGACCATGTTTAGGTATTCCAAGAGCAGGAAGTTTACCTTTTGAAATGGCAGTAGCACCATTTTTAGCAGGAACTAATGTAAGTACTACAATTGCAAGATTAATATATACTTTAGTATTTTTTTCAGCAGCTTATTGGCTTTGTTTAACACCATCAAAGTTAGTTGATCGTATAGGAAAATTTTTAACACCAACATTATTAGGACTTATTTCATTAGTATTTTTAGCAAGCATATTTAAACCATTAGGTGGATACGGTACTTCAATTGGTGAATATGCATCAACGCCTTTAGTTAAAGGATTCTTAGAAGGTTATATGACAATGGATACAATAGCAGCATTAAATTTTGGAATTGTAATATCATTTGCAATAAAATCTAAAGGGGTTACTTCAGAAAAAGCTGTTGTTTCATCATCAATAAAGGCAGGGATTATTGCAGGATCACTTCTTATAGCTGTTTATTCAATGCTTTGTCATTTGGGAGCAACTAGTGGAGGAAGATTTGGAGAAACAGAAAATGGTGCACAGACTTTAAATAATGTTATGACATATATTTTTGGTGAACCAGGAGCTATACTTCTTGCTGTAATATTTACAGTTGCATGTCTTACAACATGCGTAGGATTAATTACTTCATGTAGTGAGTATTTTAAAACTTTAAGCTCAAAAGTAAGTTATAAATCATGGGTTAAGATTCTTTCTCTTTCAAGTATGGTACTTGCAAATATGGGACTTACAAAGATTTTAGCTGTTTCAGTTCCAGTATTAAATGCAATATATCCAATAGCTATAATGTTAATTGTGCTTGCTATGCTTGACAAAGTATTTGTTGGAAACAAGCTAGTATATTCTATTACTATATTATTTACTGGATGTGTAAGTGTGGTTGATGCATTAAATCAAGCAGGAGTTACTATAGATTTTTTAGTAAATACATTTTCAAAATTACCACTTTATGCACAAGGGTTAGGTTGGTTAGTTCCTGCTATTTTAGGAATGGTAATTGGTTATGTTGCAAATTTAATCAACAAAAGCAAAGTGGAAAATGAACAAGCTATTGTGAGAGAAGCTTAAATATAATAGGAGTAGGTAATAAAAAAGAATAATTAATAATATATCTTTAAAATACGAAATTCTTAAAGATTTAGCTACTGTCATATTATTATGACGGTAGCTTTTTTAATTAGATTTCAATATATTTTGGCTTATTTTATAAAAAATGACTTAAAATTGAATTAGAAATTGCAAAAATACAAGAATTGAAGTTTAGAAAAATGTTGAAAAATATAATAAACAGTAATTTTTAGGGAGTATTTGTTAAAGTATTTAATTGTTATTACGATATATATTAGTGAAAATAGTATTAAAAAAGGAAGAGATTAAATGAAAAAAATATCAACTAAAATTCTTACGGCAATAATAGCATGTTGCGTAGTTACTTCGATTCTTATAACAGGAATATCGAGTGCTATGAGTAAAAGAACAGTAAAGGCTGAATCTGAGAATAATCTTTTAAATATGGTTAGAACTAATGCAAAGGAAATTAATGAAGGATTAGTTTCAACTAAAAATTTTGTAGAGAATATTGAAACTTTAATGAGAACAACATTAGATTTAAATAAACTTAGTAGTGATGAAAATTATGCAAAAGATTATTTAGAATCATTTGATGGATTTATATCTACAACAGTAGAGAATAATGAAAAATTTTTAGGGTGTGCTGTGTTTATAAATCCAGAATTAACAACTGAAGCTAATCAAGTTATTTATGAAAGAAATGAATCTACGAAGCAAGTAAACAAAATTCATAAATTTGAAAAAGAAAGTTTTTATAAGGATAATCCTGAGATGTCATGGTATTATAGTGCTGTTGATAAGAAAGATGGTATATGGAGTGATCCTCATAAAGATGCATCTTCAGATAGTATAAGAATAGCATTTACAAAACCAGTATACATAAATAATACTTTAGCAGGAATAGTTACAGTTGATTTATTTTTTAATGATTATAAAGAGATGATAAAAAGTATATCTATTTATAATCAAGGATATGCATTCTTGTTAAATAGCAAAGGTAATTACTTAGTAGATAAGAAATTTACAGAAGCAGATAATATAAAAGATACTATTGAAAATGTAGAAATGCTTAATAAAGATGAAGGTATTCAATATTATAAAGCTAATAAATCTGATTGTGTATTAGCTTACTCAAAGTTATATAATGGAAATGTTTTAGTAATAACTGTAGCTCAAAATGATGTATTAAAAAGTGTAAATGATAGTATAAAAATAGTTGTCATTGTTACATTAGTACTTGTTGGATTAAGTGCTGTAAGTGCTATTATAATTAGTAAAAAAATAACTGGACCAATAATAAAAGTTACACAACTTGTTAATTTGACTGCAGAGCTTGATTTTAGAGAAGACGATGAATTTGAAGAAATAGGGAATTATAAAGATGAAACTGGTATTATAGGAAATGCTGTACTTAAGTTAAGACAGCATATAAAAAATACTATGGCTGAAATTAAGACATGTTCAGATGAAACTTATGCAAATGCAGGAGAATTAAAAATAGCGACAGGTCAATTAAATGAATCAGCAGAAGCGATTAATACTGCAGTATTAGAATTAGCTAACGGAGCTGAAGAACAGGCACAAGAAGCTCAGGTAAGTGCTGAAAAGTTAGCTGAATTAAATAATAATGTAGATAAAATGATTACTATAACTAAAGGTTTTAAAAGTGAATTTGGAAAAGCTAGAAGTGAAAATAGAGATGGTTTAAATTCAATTATGGATTTAATGGTTAAGGTTGAAGATACAAGACAACTTTCAAATAAGACTAATGATAATGTTAATCTTTTAGCAGATAAATCTATAGTTATAGAAGATATTATTTCTACAATTGATGAAATATCAGAACAGACAAATCTTTTAGCTTTAAATGCAGCTATTGAAGCTGCAAGAGCAGGGGAATCAGGAAAAGGATTTGTAGTGGTAGCTGAAGAGATAAGAGGGTTATCGGAGCAGACAGCTAAAGCAACACAAAAAATCAGTGAAATAATTAATGAAATAAGACTTGAAATTAATAATACTAAAGATAATATGGATAAATCAAATGTGTCTTTAGATGAAATGAATAATTCAATGAATACATCTAAAGCTATATTTGAAAAAATGCATAATACTTTTGAGTCAATGACACAGCAAGTAGAAGATTTAATTGAAAATATTGAAAATGTTAATGGAAGCAGTGAAGTAGTATCTAATTCAATGAATGGAATAATTGCTGTATGTGAAGAATCAGCAGCAGCAACTGAAGAAGTATCAGCTACAGTACATGAACAACTTAATTCAGTTAATGAAGTTGGAAATGGAACTGATAAATTAAATTTAGTTGTTGAAAAATTAGAAGATTTATTAAGTGAATTTACAATAGAATAGATATTTTAATTTAGCAATTAATTATTTGTAATAAAAAATTACTAGTATGAAAAACAAAAATCATACTGGTAATTTTTTTGCTATAAATATTAATCTATTCTATAGCATGGCTATAATGAGTCTGATTCCTTTAGAGTGAATAATATTTTTCCATTCATCACTTATTCCGTTATCTGTAATTATAGTGTTAAATTCATCTAAATCAGCGAAATAAGATGATTTGACAGTTCCAAATTTGGAAGAATCCACAAGGAGTATTTTTTCTATGGATGAATTAATAATTGCCTGTTTGGTTAAAACTTCATAATTATTAGAACATGTAACACCTAAGCTTTCATGAACACCGGCAGCTGAAACAAAGACTTTTGTAGCACGAGTTTTAGTTATTAGTGAAATTCCTTCAGGACTTTCAAACATTTGCGTATTTGGATGGAAATATCCTCCGGAAAAAATCAAATCAATATTTTTTTTCTTAATTAGTTCATTTAAAATATTAGTATTAAAAATAAGAGCACTAATTTTTAACGATGAACTTATTTCACTAGCAAGTTTTTCTGTTGTTGTTCCAGTATCAATTATTATTATGTCATCTTCTTCAATAAGTTCAGCGGCAGCTTTTCCAATTAATAATTTTTGATCTTCCTGTTTAATAGTTTCATTGTTAATGTCATAAAATGATTCTAATTTTTTTATATTATTTAATGGATTATATATCGCTGCACCATAAACATTATTTATAATATTATTAGATTTTAATACTTCTAGGTCACGCCGTATAGTCATTTCCGAAACGTTTAATATTGAAGCTAATTCTTTTACTGTAGCTCCATTTTTTTCTTTTAAGATATCTATAATTTTATTTGTACGTTGTAATTTTTTACTCAAATATAATCACCAACACTTTCTACAAAGGATTGTATATTTATCAAATCTATAATCAATTATATGGAAATAGGATTCATCAAAATTTTCTTAGATTATTGTACATTGACTAATTTAGTGTGTCAATAAAAAAAATGTTCGAACTTTAACATTTTACGTTGACATATTAACATTTTGAATGTAATATAGTTACATAAACAACAAACTTATTTATAGCGAGGTAGTAAAATGAATAAAGCAGATATTTTAAAACATGTAGATCATACATTATTAAAACCAATAGCAACATGGGAAGATATAAAAAAGATATGTGATGAATCAATTGAATATGGTACAGCTTCAATTTGTATCCCAGCTTGTTATATATCTCGTATTAATGAAACATATGGAGATAAGGTTAACATATGTACAGTAGTAGGTTTTCCTTTAGGATATTCATCTACAGAAGGAAAAGTAGCAGAAACTAAGAAAGCTCTAGAAGATGGAGCTAATGAAATAGATATGGTAATTAACATTACTGATGTTAAAAATAAATTATATGATAAAGTTACAGAAGAAATAAAAGCTTTAAAAGAAGCATGTGGAGATAAGATTTTAAAGGTTATTATTGAAACATGTTACTTAACAGAAGAAGAAAAAATCCAAATGTGTAAATGTGTAACTGATGCAGGTGCAGATTATATTAAGACTTCTACAGGATTTGGTACTGGTGGAGCTACACTTGAAGATGTTAAGTTATTCAAAAAACATATTGGACCAAATGTTAAAATCAAAGCAGCTGGTGGTGTAAGCACAGTTGAAGATCTTGAAATGTTCATAAATGAAGGCTGTGACAGAATAGGAACAAGCAGAGCTGTAGGATTATTAAAAGGCGAAGAAACACAAGGATATTAATAATTAAATAGGATTAATATACTTAAACTAATTTGTAAGCAAGTGACATCCAAATAAATAGTATAGTTAATGGGGAGTCTTATGAATATATGATTTTATCCATTAACTATAATTTTAAAATTCAAGAAAACGTTTTAAGTGGTTAGGAGTGATAGTATGCGTTTTGTAGATATTATAAATAAGAAAAGACAAAAGAGTGAATTAAGTGATGAAGAAATACAATTTTGGATAGATGGAGTTGTTGATGGATCTATACCAGATTATCAAACAAGTTCGCTTCTTATGGCAATTGTACTTAATGGAATGACAGATAGGGAAACAGCGTATTTAGCAAAAGCAATGATGATGAGTGGTGATATTATAGATTTATCTTCAATTGGAGGAATAAAGGCGGACAAGCATTCAACTGGTGGAGTTGGAGATAAGACTTCTATGGCACTTGGACCAATGGTTGCTGCGTGTGGATTAAAAGTAGCTAAGATGTCAGGAAGAGGACTTGGACATACTGGTGGAACATTAGATAAATTAGAATCCATAGAGGGATTTAACTGTTTCTTAACTGAAGATCAGTTTAAAAAGCAGGTTGATGAAATTGGACTTGCTATAATTGGTCAGACTGGAGATTTAGTACCTGCAGATAAGAAATTATATGCTTTAAGAGATGTAACAGGTACAGTAAATTCTATTCCACTTATTGCTTCATCTATAATGTCTAAAAAATTAGCATCTGGATCAGACACTATATTGTTAGACGTTAAATATGGAGAAGGTGCATTTATGCATACAATCGAAGATGCTGAAAAATTAGCCAAAGCAATGATTTCTATAGGAAACAATTTAGGAAGAAATACTATGGCTATGATTACTGACATGAACCAGCCTCTTGGAAATGCAATTGGTAATTCTATTGAAATAATTGAAGCTATTGATACGTTAAAGGGAAATGGTCCCGAAGATTTTACTGAGTTGTGTATGCAGGCAGCAGAAATAATGCTTATGCAAGGAAAAGTTGCTGGAAGTAAAGAAGAAGCTAGAAAAATGCTTGAAGAAGTTATAAAATCAGGAAAAGCATTTGAGAAGTTTAAAGAAATGGTTAAAGCTCAAGGTGGAAATATAAAAATGATAGAAGATACATCATTGCTTCCAAAATCAAAATATATTACTGAAATTAGAGCTGAAAGAGATGGAAATGTAAAAGTTCTTCACTCAGAAAAATTAGGAATTCTTGCAATGCACCTTGGAGCTGGAAGAGCTACTAAAGAAGATGACGTAAACCATGCCGTTGGATTAAAAATAAATTGTAAAAAAGGTGATTATATTAAAAAAGGTGATGTAATATGTTATGTATACCATGATAGCAGCTTAAGTGACGATTGGATAAAACAGTTACATGAATCATTTGTATTAACTGATGAAAAAATTGAAAAGGGAAAACTTATAGAAAAGATTCTAAAATAACTGAATGCTGAAACATTTGTTAAAGAATTTGATGTCTTAAAGGAGACAATTGATAATTTAAATTAGTTTCTATTTATAAAAATATAGTATAAAATCCAGATAAGGAATATTGAACTTAATGTTGTTCATATCTTATCTGGATTTTTGTTTTGACTTATTCTAAATTTAATTTGTTCTTCAATATATAGTTTGTTATAAAAAAGTAGGCTGCTGAATAAATTGCTTTAAGTCCAATAGTAATTGTAAATAATAAATTGAAGCCATATATAGAATTATCTGAAGAAAAAGCGAAAGATTCGAAAATACTATCAAGATTAAAATAGAAAATAGATGTTATAAATCCTTCTAGAGTAACAAGAGCTATAAAAGCAACAATAGATAAAGGAATTTTTGACTTATTAAATAAATGGCCTATTGAAATTGAAGTATATAATTTTAGAATAGACTGAATTAATTGTAATATTCCTAGAATTAATATTTCTAATGAAACTATATAAGCAATTGAGCCAAAGTGTTCAAAGATATTTTTTATACCTGGAAGAATGTTGTAAAAAAAGACGTCTATAAAATCTTTATTAACAATTAATATGAATATAGAAACTAGGGCTATAATACAACTTACTATACTCCATAGACTGGATGTAATTAGTTTGCTTAGAATATTTTTAGATGGCATTAAAGGAAGTGTATGCATCAAATATCCTTCATCCCCAAGAAGATTTTTATAAAATCTCTGTACTATTATAAAAAATGTAGCTACAAAAACAGCGGCCATAATAAATCCATATATAAATATACTTATTACTATAGCTAAGTGACTTAAATTATTATTGGGAAGTGAAAAATTGCTATATAGTATTCTTAATATTATAGAAATAGCAATCAATCCACTATAAAGAGGAAGAATGTTTCTTCCAGTTGCCTTTAGTTCGTATTTAATTAACTTATTTAACATTTAAATACCTCCCTGAATAAAGCATCAACGCTTTTTCCTTCATTTTCACGTATTTCATCAACGCTTTTTGTTAAGAATATTTCCCCATAAGATATGAATACTACATCATCTAAAATTCTCTCTATATCTGAAATAAGATGAGTTGATATTATTATTGTGGCATCTGGATTATAGTTAGTTAATATAGTATTTAATATATAATCTCTGGCAGCAGGATCAACCCCTGCAATAGGCTCATCTAATAAATATAAATCAGCTTCACGGCTCATTACTAAAATAAGCTGTACTTTTTCCTTTGTACCTTTAGACATTGTTTTTAATTTATCTTGTGGATTTATATTTAATTTTTCTAACATGTCGTATGCTTTTTTTGGATTAAAATTCTTATAAAAGTCGCTGAAAAAGTTTATTATATCGGAAACTTTCATCCAGTCATTTAAGTAAGTTCTTTCAGGTAAGTAAGATACTATTTCCTTTGAATGTATTCCAGGTTTTTCACCATCTATTAGAATCTCACCACTTGTGGGAGTTAAAAGACCATTTGCAAGTTTTATAAGTGTACTTTTTCCACTTCCATTAGGTCCTAGAAGCCCTACAATCCTGCCTCTATTAATTTTTAAATCAATACCTTTTAAGGCCTGTTTTTTTGAAAAATGTTTAACTAAGTTTTTACATTCTAATATTGGACTATCATTTAAAAAATCAGTGTCAGTGAAATTAAGTTTTGAATCATCATTACTAGAAATTTTATTATTATCATTATTCATTATTTCATCTCCTTAGAAATTTTTTTAACTAGTTCAATTATTTCTTCTTGAGTATATCCAAATTTCTTCATATTTTTGAAAAAAGAACTTATTTGATCTTTTGCTAAATCATTTCTAATATTTTTAATCATCTGAGTATCCTCCGTAATAAATCTGCCACTTGTTCTTTTACTGAAAACTAAACCTGTTCTTTCTAGTTCAGTAAGTGCTTTCTGCATTGTATTAGGATTTACAGAAGCTTCTCTGGCTATATCTCTAACAGAGGGTAGTTTTTCGCCAACTTTATAAGTTCCACAGATTATTCTAAGTTGAATTTGTTCCATAAGCTGTAAGTAAATTGGTCTATCATCGCTAAAATTCCAAGACATAATCTCACTCCTTTATTTTGTGTTATTGTATTAAGTCGTTAATACAATAATACAGTTGTAGTTAAAATTTGTCAAGTATCTATTAATAATTTTTTACTTGATATTCATCGAGTCCTAAGTAAGTTTTACAGTCTTAAAAAAATAGCTCAATAGGTCAACGGTCAGTATATTGAGTTAAAAGTTCTAAAGGTTTTATGAAAAATTTATAGAAATAAAAGTATTCAGTGCTTTATCTTTCTGAAATGCATCTTTAGGATAGCTTAAAGCAATAGAAACATTTTTATAAATGTTTTTTATTTTATTCAGTTGTAAAATTATTCAACCATTTTTGCAATATTATAGTTTTATAAAATACATGGTTGCCAGATAATACTTGAAAATATTGAAGATGAATACAGAGGGTGATATAATTATCAACAGGTGTATATACACCTGTAAATTTTTTGAGGTGTGGTGTAAATATGAATATAAACTATAGAGATGAGATATTAAGGCTTAAAAAAGAGAAAAATGCAGTGATTCTAGCTCATTATTATCAACCAGGACAGATTCAAGAGTTAGCTGATTATGTTGGAGATTCATATTATTTAAGCGAAAAAGCAAGAGAGTGTAATGAACAAGTTATAGTATTCTGTGGAGTAAGATTTATGGCTGAAAGTGCTAAGATATTATCGCCACAAAAAAAAGTTTTAATGCCTTGTAATACAGCTGGATGTTCAATGGCAGATATGGCAAGTAAGAAAGCTATAATAGAAATGAAAAATAAGTATCCAGATGCTTATGTTGTATGTTATATAAATTCAACTTATGAAGTAAAAGCATATTGCGATGTAGCTGTTACTTCATCTAGTGCATTAAAAATAATAAAAAATATACCTAATAAGCAGATTTTATTTTTGCCAGATAAAAATTTAGGCGGATATATTTCAGAGTTTTTCCCTGAAAAGGAATTTATATTATGGAATGGTTTTTGTAGATGTCACAATAAAGTAAATAAAGAGGATATTTTAAAGGCAAAAGAAGAATATAAAGATGCAAAAGTTTTAGTTCATCCAGAATGCACTAAGGAAATACGTGATATAGCTGATTATATTGGTAGCACAAGTGGAATTATTAATTATGCGACTAATGATAATGGACAGGTTTATATAGTAGCAACAGAAGAAGGAATATTATATGAGCTTAATAATAAAAATCCTGATAAAAAATTCATTATTCCAGGACATGGGATATGTTGTCAAGATATGAAAAAGACTACCGTAGAAAATTTATATGAATGTTTACTAAATATGAAATATGAAATAACATTAGATGAAGAAATAAGAAAGAAAGCATTAAGATCATTAGAAAATATGCATAAATTGGGAAGTGAAAAATAATGAATAAATTTGTTGATGTTATTATAGCTGGTTCTGGAGTTTCAGGGCTTTATTGTGCTTTGAACTTGAGAAAAGACTTAAATGTACTTGTTATATGTAAAGATAAAATATCTACAACTAATACTTATTTGGCACAAGGAGGTATATCTGTAGCAAGAAATAAAGAAGATATACCATTATTTGTTGAAGATACATTAAAAGCTGGTCAATATAAAAATGATTTAAAAGCTGTGCAAGTATTGGCTGAGGAATCCATTGAAAATGTTAAAGCATTAGAAAATATGGGATTAAATCTTGATAAAAATGAAGATGGAACTTGGAATTATACTAGAGAAGGTGCTCATACTATAAATAGAATAGTACACACTAAGGATAATACAGGTGAAAGTGTAGCAAAGACATTAATTGAAAATGTTAGAAAGGCTGAAAATATAACTGTTTTTGAAAATACATTTTTGGCAGATATAATTGAAAAAGATAAGGAATGTATTGGTGCAATAATAATTAAAGAAGGAATACAAATAAATGTTTATGCTAAATCTGTAGTGCTTGCAACAGGTGGAATTGGAGGATTATTTAATAATTCTACTAATCAAAGAATTTTAAAGGGTGATGGACTTGCTATATGTACAAAACATGATGTGGAACTAAAAGATGTGAATTACATTCAAATTCATCCAACAGCATTTTATGAAGAGAATAATGATAATAGAAGACTTTTAATATCTGAATCCTTAAGAGGTGAAGGTGGAAAACTTACTAATGTAAATGGAGAAAGATTTATTGATGAACTTCTTCCAAGGGATGTTGTTTCAAAAGCAGTTTATGAACAAATAGAACAAACTAAAACACCATATGTTTATTTAGATATAAGATTTTTAGGTGAAGAATATATAAAAAATAGATTTTCATCCATATATAAGGCATGTTTAGAAAGAGGTACAGATATAACTAAAGAAAAAATTAAGGTTTCGCCAGCTCAACATTTCTTTATGGGAGGAATAAAGGTAAATACAAATGCTGAAACATCAATGAAAAATTTGTTTGCTGTAGGGGAAGCAAGCTGTACAGGAATTCATGGAGCTAACAGACTTGCTAGCAATTCGCTTCTTGAAGGTCTTGTTTTTTCAAGAAGAGGAGCAGTTTTAATAAATTCTAGGATAGATAATATTGAAAATAAAGTCTCAGTAGTAAAAGAATTAGATAAAGGATTAGAACAAATAGAAGCAGAAAATGAAAGGCTTGCTAGGAAGACAATAAAAGAATTGGGAGGAAAGCTTGATGATGAATTACTTAGCTGTAGATAATATAATAAAAAATGCGCTTCTTGAAGATATACCTAATGGAGATATTTCAACAGAATGTATAATTGATGAAAATAGTAGATGTACAGTTGAACTTTTATGTAAAGAAGATGGTATTATTGCAGGGCTTGAAGTATTTAAGAGGGTTTTTGAAATACTTGGAGATATTGAAGTAAAGTTATATAAGAAAGATGGACAAAAAGTTTTTGTTAAAGAAAAAATAGGTGAATTAAGAGGAAATACTAGAAATGTTCTTATGGGAGAAAGAACTGCTTTAAATATTCTTCAAAGAATGAGTGGAATTGCTACATTAACTAACAAATTTGTAAATGAAATAAGTCATACAAAAGCAAAGCTTTTAGATACAAGAAAGACTACTCCTAATTTAAGAATACTTGAAAAGTATAGCGTAAAAGTAGGAGGAGGATGTAATCATAGAATTAATTTATCTGATGGTGTTATGCTTAAAGATAATCATATAAGTGCAGCAGGTGGAATAAAAAATGCTGTAAGATTAGCAAAAGAAAATTCATCTTTTGTAAGAAAAATAGAAGTTGAAACAGAAAATCTTGAAATGGTTAAAGAGGCATTAGAAGCTGAAGCTGATATTATAATGCTTGATAATATGGATAATGAAACTGCAAGGAAAGCTGTAGAGATGATTGGAGATAAGGCTTTAATTGAGTTTTCTGGTAATGTTGAATTAAGTAATATAAAATCAGTAGCAGAAATAGGTGTGGATTATATTTCTGTAGGAGCACTTACACATTCAGCTAAAATATTAGATTTAAGTATGAAAAATTTAAAGATAATTGATAATGAATAATTTGATATATTAAGTATTAAATTAAAAAATGATGTAAACAATTAACTTTAGTTATATCAATAGGGCAGCTAAAAAAATTATGAATAAAAAGAGGTATTTTGCATTTTTTGTAGAATTTATACAATAATAGATATTTAAGGGGTTGATCTGTATGGATAAGAGAAAAGTGTTAATACCAATCGATGGAACTGAAAGAAGTATGCATTCTTTAGATTTTGTTAAAGAAATGTTTCCAAAAGGATCTGTTGAAATCACAATAATGCATGTAAAAGAATTAGTGGCAATCAATGAAATGATGGTAGCAGACGAAATAAGAATAGCCCAGGAATTATCTAAGGATATATTGTCAGCAGCCAAGGAAAAAATGAAAGACTACAAAACTGATACTTGTTTTACATTTGGGTACCCAGGTGATGAAATAATTAAGAAAGCAACTGAAGAAAATATAGGAATAATAGTTATGACTAAATCTACTAAGAGAGGTTTGAACAGGCTAATAGGTTCAGTTACTTCAAGTGTTGTAAAACGAGCAAAATGTATAGTTATGATAGTACCAAGTGACTTTTCTATAAGTATAAAGTAAATAAATTTGTATATTATTATTTTATTTGTTTCATAATATGGAATTTTAGCAATTATGATGATATAATATATAAAACTTATTCAAAATACTAATATACAATTAAGGAGAAAAAAATGAGATTAATATATAAAAATCCAAGAGAATTAGCAACATGTTTAAAGGACATTGTGGATAATTATTATGAGGATTTAATAACATATGATAAAATGTCTGAAAAGATAGTGAAAATTGTAAATGCAAATAAAGAAGCTGTATACAAAGAAAAATCAATGTCTGTAAAGATTTCAAATATTTTAGGAGCAGACAGAGTTAAGATAATTGATGAAATTGTAGCAGAAAATGAATAAACATTATTGAAGTAATGTTGACAATTTTTATTAAAGCAATTAAGATTATAAATAAATGAATAATAATAATCCTATGAAGAGGAAGAGTAATTAGATTTAGGTTCGTATAAGAGAATCAGGGATGGTGTAATCCTGATATGAAAGAATTTAATGAATGGGCCTTGGAGGAATAAAGGGAAATCAATGTGATTTGAGAGTATCTGATATGGAGGGCTGCGCCTTAAAGCAGATAGAACATGAAGTGTTTGAAAGTTATTAATATATAGTTTTTATTATATATTTACTACAATAGGTGGTATAGCGGATATTAACTCCGTCCTAAATTTAGGACGGAGTTTTGTTTTTTTATAGATATTTTAGGTAATATAAGGAGTGAAATTTAAATGAGTAAAAAAATAATATTAACAGGGGATAGACCAACAGGTAAATTACATATAGGACATTATATAGGTTCATTAAAGAACAGAGTAGAACTTCAAAATACAGGAGAGTATGAAAGTTTTATAATGATTGCTGACCAACAGGCTCTTACTGATAATGCAAGAGATCCAGAAAAAATAAGAAGAAGTTTAACTGAAGTGGCATTAGATTATTTGGCTGTTGGATTAGATCCTAAAAAATCAACTATATTTGTTCAATCACAATTACCAGAATTACATGAACTTACTATGCATTACTTAAATCTTGTAACATTATCAAGATTGGAAAGAAATCCTACAGTTAAGACTGAAATAAAACAAAAGAATTATGAAAACAGTATACCTGCTGGATTTTTAATATATCCAGTTAGTCAGGCTGCTGATATTACTGCATTTAAGGCTACAACAGTTCCAGTAGGTGAAGATCAATTACCTATGATAGAACAAACTAGAGAAATAGTAAGAAGCTTTAACAATATATATGGAGATGTATTAGTTGAACCAGAAGCAATAATTCCAAAAGATACTTGTGGAAGATTACCTGGTACAGATGGAAAAGCTAAAATGAGTAAATCAATAGGTAACTGTATTTACTTATCTGATGATGCTGATACTATAAAGAAAAAAGTTATGTCAATGTACACTGATCCAAATCATATAAGAGTAGAAGACCCAGGACAAATTGAAGGAAATACAGTATTTACTTATTTAGATGTTTTTGCAAAAGATAAAGAAGCTGTTCAAGAAATGAAAGAACATTATCAAAGAGGCGGACTTGGAGATGTTAAAGTTAAGAGATATTTAAATGAAGTAATGCAGGCTGAACTTGAACCAATTAGAAAGAGAAGAGAAGAATTTGCTAAAGATATGGATTCAGTATATAAAATGCTTAAAGATGGAAGCGATAAAGCGAGAGAAGTTGCAGCTCAAACTTTAAGTGAAGTACGTAATGCAATAGGATTAGAATATTTTAAATAGATAATTATAGAACTTAGATGTTGTAAAGTTATTTTACAACATCTTTTTTGATTTAAGGATAAATTAAAAAAACTTTCAGTATCTTTTTCATCTAATTAAAATAGTTGGTGGTTTATGGTAATATATAAAGAGAATATATTCTTGTGGAGGAAAGAATGGCTAAGATAGTTATTGTGGAAGATAATGAAAATATAAAAAATGAACTTATTGAATTTTTAGAGGCTTATGGATATGAAGCTGTTGGAATAGATGATTTTAAAAACATAGAAAAATGTATCTCGGATAAGGAGCCAGATCTTGTTCTTCTTGATATAAATCTTCCTTATTGTGATGGGTATTTTATATGTAGTGAAATTAGAAAGAATAAGGATATACCTATAATAATAGTTACAAGTAGAGATAGTGAAATGGATGAAATAATGAGTATGAATATAGGTGCGGATGATTTTATAACAAAGCCATATAATACTCAGATTCTACTTGCGAGAATTGGAGCTGTTTTAAGAAGAACTGGGAGCAGTGCTATAAAAGAATATATGGAACATAAGGGGTTAAGGCTTAATATAAATAAGGGAGAAGTAGTTTATAAAGACAATGTTGCTGATTTAAGTAAAAATGAATTTAAAATATTAAGTTGTCTTATGAAAAACAAAGAATCAATAGTAAGTCGTGAGGATTTAATGGATTATTTATGGAGTTCTGATTTGTTTATAGATGATAATACTTTGTCTGTTAATATTACAAGGCTTAGAAAGAAATTAGATGATATTGGATTTAAAAATGCTATAGAAACCAAGAGAGGACTTGGATACATATTACTATGAATATAAAAGATTATTTTAAATCAAAAGCATTATTTTTTATTATAAATATTGTAATATACATATTAGTATGTATATTTATGAAAATAGAGGATGTTCCATATGTAATATTATTTTTAATTTTTTTAATATGGTTTGGGCCAATTGTTACTTATATAATACTAAATTATTTTAAGGAAGCTAAATTATATGGAGAGATAAGTGATATCACCAAAAAATTAGATAAAAAGTATCTTGTGGCAGAACTTATAAAAAAACCTAATTATTATGAGGGAAATATATTTTATGACTGCCTTAGAGAATGTAACAGAAATATGCATGAAGAGATAAATATACATAAGCATCTTCAGAGGGAATATAGAGAATATATAGAAGCATGGGTTCATGAAATTAAAACACCCATTGCATCCTTAAAGCTTACTCTTGAAAATAGTAGAATTAAGGAAAAAAATGAAATTATGAGAGATATAGAAAAGATAGAACAGTATATAACTCAGACTCTTTATTATTCAAGAAGTACAGATGTAAGTAAGGATTGTATAGTAAATGAAATAAATCTTAAAGATGTAGTTACTAAATGTATAAGAGAAAATAGGCGTGATTTTATAAATAAGAGAATATCTTTAAAAATGAGTGATATTGATACTGAAGTAATAAGTGATAGCAAATGGCTTGAGTTTATTTTAAACCAGATAATAATAAATTCGATTAAATACTGTAGAGAAAGTGGTGCAGAAATTAAGATCTATACAGAAGAAAATAATAAGTCATCTGAATTTTATATACAAGATAGAAAATTGAATTTAATTATAGAAGACAATGGAATAGGAATACCAGAAAATGATATAAATAGGGTATTTGATAAAGGATTTACTGGGGAAAATGGGCGAGTATATGGAAAGTCTACAGGAATAGGACTTTATTTATGTAGAAAGCTGTGTAATAAGCTTGAACTTGATATAAATATAAAATCAAAGAAAGCATATGGTACAAAGGTAATAATTTCATTTTGATTAGATATAGTACAGATATTACAGAAAATAAAAGCTGTTGTATCTGTATTTTTATTTATAGTATTGTTTTACTTTATAAATAGAAAATATGATTTTTGTGGTTAATTTCATATTGATGTTATATGCATGTTTGGTATCTTACACAATTGTAAGATAAATGAAAGGTTATTCAATGGGAATAAATCACTTAAGGGGATAAAATAAACTTGTAAGATAAATTAGGAGGAGATAGACATGGAAAGTATTTTAAATGTTCAAAATATAGAAAAATATTATGGAAACAAGGATAATATAACAAAGGCAATTAATGATATAAGTTTTAGGGTTGAAAAAGGTGAATTTGTTGGAATAATGGGACCTTCAGGAAGTGGAAAGACAACACTTTTAAATTGTATATCTACAATTGATAAAGTAACAACTGGTTCAATTAAAATAGATGGAGCAGATATTACAAGATTAAAAAACAAAAAAATTGAAGATTTTAGACGTAATAAACTTGGATTTATATTTCAGGATTTTAATCTTTTAGATACACTTACTGCATTTGAAAATATATCTTTAGCACTTACTATAGCTGGTAAAAAAGGAAATGAAGTTGAAAAACTTGTAAAAAGTGCTGCTGAAAATCTTGAAATAGAAACTGTTTTAAATAAGTATCCTTATGAAATGTCTGGTGGGCAGAAGCAGAGGGTAGCGGCTGCAAGAGCTATAGTAAATAATCCTAAGTTGATTTTAGCTGATGAACCTACTGGAGCACTTGATTCAAAAGCAGCAAAACTACTGTTAAATTCAATGGAAAAACTTAATAAAGAATTAGAAGCTACAATACTTATGGTTACTCATGATGCATTTACTGCAAGTTATGCTCATAGAATTTTATTTATTAAGGATGGAAAGATTTTTAATGAATTAGTAAGAGGAAATGATACTAGAAAAGAATTTTTTAATAAGATAATTGATGTGGTTACAATGCTTGGAGGTGATTCTAAAGATGTATTTTAAGATGGCTTTTAATAATGTTAAGAAAAGTTTTAAGGATTATATGATTTATTTTTTTACAATAACATTTGCTGTGTGCATATTTTACAGTTTTAATTCTATAAACAATCAGACTATAATGGGAGAAATAAATGAAATACATAAACAATATGTAGATATTATGAATCAGTTTATTTCAATATTATCTGTAGGTGTATCTGTAATATTGGGATGTCTTATTATTTATGCAACAAATTTTATTATAAAAAGAAGAAAAAAGGAATTTGGAATATATATGCTTCTAGGAATGAAAAAAAGATCTATGTCTGTAATACTATTCCTAGAAACATTATATATTGGCTTTATTTCATTAGTAGTAGGACTTATTTTAGGATTAATATTAGCACAGGTATTATCAGTATTTACAGCTAGATTATTTGTTATTGAAATGACTAAATATACATTTGTAATATCATCACAAGCAATAGTTAAGACAATTACATATTTTGGATTTATGTATATATTAGTTATGATATTTAATATATTTATAGTTGCAAAATACAAGTTAATAGATTTGTTATATGCAAATAAAAAAAATGAATCTATAAAACTTAGAAATATGTATGTATCATTAGGAGTCCTTATAGTTTCAATTTTTGTTATTGGATATGCATATTATTGTATTAATATTTCAGGATTAGATTTTAAAAGAAAGGAATTTGTATTATCAATAGGATGTGGTGTATTAGGAACTTTAATGTTTTTCTATGGAATATCATCTGTTTTGCTAAATATATTGCAGAAGAAATCTAATATGTATTTTAATAAATTAAATTGTTTTATTATAAGACAAATATGCAGTAAGTTTAATACAAACTTTATTTCAATGACTATAATATGTCTTATGCTTTTAGTTACAATAGGTACACTTGCATGTTCATTAACTATTAAAAATTTCATGGAAGATGATTTAAATCAATCAATGTTATTTGATGGGGCTGTTGAAATTAGATACAATGGACATGTTAAAAATGGTGAAAGTCTTATTCAGGTTTTAAAGAATGAAGGATGTGAATTGGGACAAAATGATGATTATATTGAATTTAAGACATATAAAGATGAAAGCTTATTATGTAGTAAGTATTTAGAAAAATATGTGGCATCAGATTCATCAGAGGAGCTTCTTGAAAATGATTTTTTTAATTTTACTGAGTTTATAAAAGTATCAGATTTTAATAATATAAGAAAGTTTTCCAATGAAGATACTATAGAACTAAAGGATAATGAAGTATTAGTTTCATGTAATTATAAGCCGCTGATAAATGTTGCTGAAGATTTTGTGAAAAATGAAAAAACAATAGATATAAATGGGGAGAATTATAATATAAAAGAAAATGAATTAATGAATGATTATAATAAAAATTTTTTTAGAGGAACTATTGGTTTTTTATTAATAGTACCTGATTCAGTTGTGGAAAATAATGAAAATGCATATTTAAATCTTCATGCAATAAATATTAACTTTAAAGGGGCAGATAAGAAAAATAAGGAAAAGAAACTTACTGAAATTTTAAATAGATGTATGAAGGAATTATCTGAGAATATAGTTGAAGGTAAAGATTCATATTATCTAACTGGAGCAACAAGGCAGATGTATATTGACAATTCTAAAGGAATATCAACATTAATTTTATTTATTTCAATATATATTGGAATTGTATTTCTTTTAGTTAGTGTTACAGTTCTTGCACTTCAGCAATTATCATCTTGTAATGAATCTATAGATAGATATGGAACTCTTAGAAAGATTGGTGCAACAAATAAAATGATTAATAAGAGTATTTTGTATCAAGTAGGAGTATTCTTTCTTTTTCCGCTATTATTGGCAGTAGTTCACTCTGTTGTAGGAATAAGAGCAGTAATTAATTATCTTATAAAATTAGGAACAACTAACATGACGAAGTCAATATTAGTTACAGTTTTGGTTATGGTAATTGGTTATGGAGGATATTTATATGCCACATATGTTTCTTATAAAAATGTAATTAATAATGATCTTAATTAGGAGAAATTATAAAATTATATAATTTAAATGTGTATATAGAATATTTTGTGAAATCTTTGTGGAGTAAATCTATAATTTAGGTTATGTGAGAGGGTGTAGTATGAAAGTTATATTAAAAAAATTTCATGTTGTAATTTTAAGTGTAGTACTAGCATTTGGAATAATAATGATAAATCCAATTAAATCATATACATTTGAGAAAAATCAAGTAGATATATTAAAAGAAAATATAAAACCATTGAAATCAGTTAATGCAGAAAGTGAAATGGATGATTTAGAATTTTTAAAGGAAAATCTAAAAGATAAAACTATAATTGGTATGGGTGAAGTTACTCATGGGAATGATGAGATTTTTAAGGCAAAGCATCGTATTTTTAAATTTTTAGTGGAAGAACTTAATTATAAAGTATTTGCTATAGAAGGAGATTTTGGAGGGGCAGAAGTAGTGAATGACTACATTGTAAATGGAAATGGAACTCCTGAAGATGCAATAAAAAGTATGGGATTTTGGACGTGGTCTACTGAAGAAGTTTTAGATATGGTTAAATGGATGAGAAAATATAATCAGGGAGTTCAAGATAAAGATAAGATTAAATTTTATGGATTTGATTTTCAAATGTTTGATGTAAATAGAGATTTCTTGAAATCATATTTAAGTAAATCAGATAATGAATTGGTTGATAAGTATAAGAGTGTGTTAAATGATGATATAAATTGTGATTATATAAAAAATACTGATAATAAAAAAAGACAATCTATTTTTTCAGATTTAAAAAAATTACAGGATGAAATTGAACAAAGTGAGAAAAAACTTATAAGTAATAGTAATGAAGATGAATATGAAAAAGCACTACAAAATGTTAGAATGTTAAAACAGTTTGATGAATGGATAATAAGTGATTATAGTGGAAATGTAAGAGATAAATATATGGCTGAAAATATAAATTGGATTTTAAATTATGAAGGAAAAAAGGGAAATGATAATATTTTTCTTTGGGCACATAATGGACATATAGATAAAAATTTCACATTTCCTTATACATCTATGGGAAAATTATTGTATGATCAATATAAAGAAAAATATTATGCTATAGGAACAGAATTTTATAAATCACAATTTACAGCTAGTAATAAAATGACTGATAAAAAAGATAAATTTGAAGTTGGAACAAATAAAAAATGGATAGCAGATCTATTTCATGAAACTGGAGTTCCTATTGGGTATTTGGATTTAAAAGATACATGTAAAAATGAAGTGATGAGTAAGATTTTTGGAAAGTCACAAACGATGCATAGTATAGGTGCTGTTTTTAATAGTATATATGGTATGTTTTCAAAGTTTTATAGTATAAATACAGTGCCAATAAAATCATTTGATGGAATACTATATATTGATGAAATTACTCCTACAATATTATTAAAATAATATTTAAAAAGAGCTTAATACTTAGTGTTAAAGCTCTTTTTATTACAATATATTTTAAATTAATGTGCCTGATATTTTGATTGTATTAATTTGACAATAAATATTAATAAAGCTAAAATAGTCATGGAAAAAACATAGAGGAGTGGTTATACAATGATAAAAGAAAATGGTAATATTTCAATTGATACAGAGAATATATTTCCTATTATTAAGAAATGGCTATACTCTGATAAGGATATTTTTATAAGAGAAGTTATAAGTAATGCGTGTGATGCAATAATCAAACTTCAAAGACTTGCTTCATTAGGCGAAGCTGAAGTTTGTGAAAATGAAGAATATAAAGTAGTTGTTTCTATAAATAAAGAAAATAAAACATTAAAATTTACTGATAATGGTATTGGTATGACTGAAGAAGAAGTTAAGAAGTACATAAACCAAGTAGCTTTTTCGGGTGCAACAGATTTTATGGAAAAGTATAAAGATAAGATGGATGAAGGAAAGGATATAATAGGACATTTTGGTCTTGGATTTTATTCAACATTCATGGTATCTACTAAAGTACAAATAGATACATTATCTTATAAAAAAGATGCTGAACCAGTTAAATGGGAATGTTTAGGTGGCACTGAATATGAAATTTCAACAAGTAATGAAAAAACTACAAGAGGTACAACTATAACATTGTATCTTGATGATGATAGCAGTGAGTTTTTAGAAGAATATAAAGTAAGACAAATAATAGAAAAATATTGTTCATTCTTACCAACTGAAATATATTTAGAAGATGAAAACAAACCTAAGGAAGAAGCTAAATATGTTACTAAGAAAAATGAAGATGGAACAGAATATCAAGAATTAGTTGAACCGGAAGCACCAAAGCCATTAAACGATATTCACCCATTATGGATGAAGAAACCAAGTGAATGTACTGATGAAGAATACAAGGATTTTTATAGAAAAGTATTTATGGATTTTAATGAACCTTTATTCTGGATTCACTTAAATGTAGATTATCCATTTAACTTAAAGGGTATATTATATTTCCCTAAGTTAACTCATGAAGTTGAAATTAGAGAAGGTCAAGTTAAACTTTACAATAATCAAGTATTCGTAGCCGATAATATTAAAGAAGTAATTCCAGAATTCTTATTATTACTTAAAGGTACAATTGACTGTCCAGATTTACCTTTAAATGTTTCAAGAAGCTTTTTACAGAATGATAGAGATGTAGCTAAAATATCTAACCATATAATTAAAAAGGTTGCAGATAAGTTAAATGATTTGTTTAAAAATAGTAGAGAAGAATTTAATAAATTCTGGCCAGATATTCAAATATTCATTAAGTATGGATGCTTAAGAGATGAAAAATTCTATGAAAAGATTAAAGACATATTAATATTCAAGAATTTAAAAGGTGAATATGTAACATTAAAAGATTACCTTGAAGCTAATAAAGAAAAGCATGAAAATAAAGTTTATTATGCTAATGATGAAAAACAGCAGTCTCAATATATAAAGATGTTTAAGGAATATGATCTTGATGCATTAATATTAGATTGTTCTTTAGATGATCATTTCATTACATTCTTAGAAATGCATGAAAATGGAGTTAAATTTAAGAGAATAGATTCTGATATTTCAGATACATTAGGAACAAAATCTGATGAAAATAGTGAAGAAATTAAGAATTTAAATAAAGAAATTGAGGATATGTTCAAAGGAGCTTTAGGTGAAAAAATTTCTAAGATATCTATTGAAGGGTTAAAGAATGAGGAAACTGCAGCTATGATTTTAATTTCAGAAGAATCAAGAAGAATGGCTGAAATGAGTAAAATGTATGCTAAAGCTGGCATGGGAGCTATGGGAATGTTTAAGGAAGAAGAAACATTAGTTGTAAATAACAGTAATCCTCTAGTTAAAAAGCTTGTTGAAATTTCTAAGGATGAGAGTAAGAAGGATGAAGTTAAGCTTGTATGTGAGCATATATTCGATTTGGCTAAAATCGCTAACAAGGAATTAGAAGCTGATGAAATGGATAATTTCATAAAGAGAAACAATAAAATTTTAAATATGATTACAGAATTATAATATTAAAATTCACATTTTAAAGTAATATAATAAAAATACACTATTTTTTATAAATCTGATTAGGATTTACGAGAAATAGTGTGTTTACTTTTTGGTCATATTAAAGAATTATTAAATTCTAGTCATAAAAATTTTAATTTTTAATATATTTAAAGTGTGAAAAAATGATTAAAACTTACAATATATAATAACCATTGAGAATTTGTTCTAACAATGGTATAATTATTGGAGAAAAATTGAATGGAGGGCTTTTATTAATGAAGCACATAAAAACAATCAACAAACCAAACATAAAAAATAGTTTATGCAAACCAGGCTGCAAAGAATGTGCAAACTCTTGTCAATCAGCTTGTAAGACATCTTGCACAGTTGCAAACTTAGAATGCGAAAATAACTAATTAGTACTTTGAAGCAGTAACTAAGTGTTACTGCTTTAATTTAATGTACCATTGACAATGGACAATGTAGCTATATAAGGTGTCATTGTTCATTGTCAATTGTTATATTATCAATTGTTATATTTAGGAGGAATTTAAGATGGCATTAATACATAAATTTAAGCAAGGCGGAAACTATTTTGTTTTAGATGTTAATACTGGTGCGGTGCATGTTGTAGACGAATTGGTTTATGATATATTAGATGACGATAAATTAGCTAACAAAAAAGATGTTTTAGATAGACTTAAAGGAAAATATGATGAAGTAGAACTTTCAGAAGCTTATGATGAAATTCAAGAATTAGCTGAAGATGGAATTCTTTATTCGGAAGATCAATATGAAGAAATAGCTCATAGTTCTATGGATGATAGAGATTATATAAAAGCAATATGCTTAAATGTAATACATGGATGCAATTTAAGATGCAAATACTGTTTCGCAGATGAAGGTGAATATCATGGACATGGCGGAGTTATGAGTGTTGAAACAGCAAAAAGAGCTATTGATTATGTTATAAAGAGAAGTGGTCCAAGAAAGAATATTGAAATAGATTTATTTGGTGGAGAACCAACTTTAATAATGGATAAAATTAAAGAAATAATCAAATATGCAAGAGATAACGAAGAGAAATGGGGTAAGAGAATAAGATTTACTATGACTACAAATTCTACTCTTTTAACTCCAGAAATGATGGATTATATGGATAAAGAAATGGGTAATATAATCCTATCTCTTGATGGAAGAAAAGAAGTTAATGATAATGTTAGAATTAAACCAGATAAGAGTGGATCTTATGATGATATTATTCCTAACATAAAGGAAATGATAAAGAGAAGAACTCCAGGAAAAACTTATTATGTAAGAGGTACATTTACTAGACAAAATACAGATTTCTATAATGATGTGATGGCTATGGTAAATGAAGGTTTTAGAGAATTATCAATCGAACCAGTTGTATTACCAGATGAAAATCCGTTATCATTAAGAGAAGAAGATCTTCCAACTATTTTTGATAACTATGATAAGTTATATGAAGAAATGGCTAAAAGAAAGAAAGAAGGAGATCAATTTAAATTCTATCACTTCAATATAGATCTTCAAGGGGGACCATGTGTTTATAAGAGAATTTCAGGATGTGGAGCAGGATTTGAATATGTTGCAATAACTCCACAAGGTGAAGTATATCCATGCCACCAATTCGTTGGAAAAGAAGAATACAAATTAGGTGATATATATGAAGACACTTATAACAGTGAATTAGCTAAAAAATTTAAGAAGGCTCATATATACAACAAGCCTAAATGTAGAGAATGTTGGGCTAGATTCTACTGTAGTGGTGGATGCCAAGCTAATAATGTTAATTTTAATGGAGATATGAATATACCATATGAAATTGGA
The DNA here is from genome assembly GCA_015058525.1 of Clostridium butyricum. Lineage (GTDB taxonomy): Bacteria > Bacillota > Clostridia > Clostridiales > Clostridiaceae > Clostridium > Clostridium butyricum_A. The sequence goes on along the minus strand of SVCE01000011.1, from coordinate 119,799 downwards.
TGCAAGATGCAGAAGAAGAGAATTGAATGTGCTATAGCATTAAAAGCTGTAGAAGAATAGAATAAGATAAATTGTATAAGACGGTAATGTAAAAAAATTATGTTACCGTCTTTTTTATGTTATTTAATATTATAATTAGAAGTATAGTAAATGTTTAATTTTATTTTAAAATTAAAAATGATAATAATGTTTTGGATATTATTAAAAACTAAGATAAGGAGTATTGATTTGAAACAAGAATTTTTGGAAAATAATTTAAAAGTGATATATGAACATAGAGAAGGTGAACTTTCATCCATATGTATAAGCTTTGATGCAGGTGCAGGAGCTGAAAGAGCGTGTGATAAGATGGGAACTGCTCATGCAGTTGAACATATGGTGTACAAGGGAACTAAGAAGAGAAGTGAAGCAGAGATAAATGAAGAATTAAGTAGTGTGTTTGGTTTTCAAAACGCTATGACAAATTATCCATATTGCATATATTATGGAACATTATTGAGTGAAGATTTTGAAAAAGGAATTGAAATCTTTTCTGATATATTGATAAATCCAGCCTTTAATGAGAGTGGATTTGAAGAAGAAATGAATGTAATAAAAGAGGAATTAAATGAATGGGATGAAGATTTAGAACAGTATTGTGAAGATAAGCTTTTTATTAATGCATTTGATAAAAGAAGAATCAAGTATCCAATAATAGGAGTTTATGAAGATTTAAATAATATGACTTTAGATGATATAAAAAAGTTCTATAAGGAAAATTATTTCCCGGAAAATGCAGTTATTACGGTAGTGACATCTTTAAAATATAGTGAAGTTATGAAAATATGCCAAAAGTATTTTGGACAATGGAAATCTGAAAAATCAAAAAAACATAATATTTTAGAAAAATATGAAATGCCTAAAAAACAAATATTTTATGATGAAAAAAAAGATTTAAAAACATGTAAGATACAAGCTGTTTTTCCAATAGATGAATTGTGTGAAAAAGAAATAAAAAATTTAAGAATTTTTAATCAGTTTTTTGGAGAAGGGGTAAATAGTTTATTATATGATAATCTTAGAACTAAAAATGGATTAGTATATGATGTGCTTACTAGAGTAGCTTATGAAAATTATATTAAGCTATATAAAATAACTTTTACTACTTCAAAAGAAAATGTAGATAAGACATTGGATATATTAAAAAAATGTATAAACAGCCTTGAGAAATATAAAAAACAAATTAATGAAGACTATAAAAACAAGCTTGTTAAAAGTTTTAAACTGAAGAGATTGTTCAGGGAAGAACAAAGTATCGTTATGGCAAAGGAATTATCGACATATGATACTATGTTTGGAAATGGACAGTTGTATTTAGATGAAATAAGTGAATTAGATACTCTAACTATAGAAGATATTTTTAAAACAGCACAAAAAGTGTTGTCAAAGTGTTCTATACAAGTAATATACTAAAATAAAAAAAGGAGAAAATAATGAAAGCACCATTATTAGAGGAACTTATTAAGTATCATAATAAAAAAAATTTAATATTATCAATGCCTGGAAACAAGTGCGGACGTGTATTTGGCATTGATGATTTGGGTATAGAATTTATGAATAATATGGGCACAATGGATATAACAGAAGTAGACAATCTTGATAATTTTCATAAACCAGAAGGAGTTATAAAAGAAGCTCAAGAAATGCTTGCTAAAACATATAATGCTAAAAAGGCTTATTTTTTAGTTAATGGAAGTACAAGTGGAAATCTTGCATCAATTTTTTCAGCATTTAATGAAGGTGATGAAGTTATTGTTGAAAGAAATTGTCATAAGTCTGTATATAATGGATTAATTCTTAGAAAACTTAAGGTTACATACATTGAAACTGTTATAGATGAAAAAAATGGTGTGTTTTTGCCGCCAGATAAAAACAATATATATGAAGCTGTAAATAAATGTATTAATCCGAAAGGAATAATATTTACATACCCAAATTATTTTGGAATTACTTATGATATAGAAGAGATATTAAAGGATTTAAAAAAAAGAGGGCTAAAGACTATTATAGATAGTGCTCATGGTGCGCATTTTGGAGCAACTGACAGGCTTCCTAAAAGTGTGGCTAGTATGGGGGATTATGTGGTTTTGAGTGCACATAAAACGCTGCCATCACTGACTCAGGGGGCATATCTTATGGTGAACGATGATAATGAATATGCAGAATTTTATATAAGAGCATTTTTGAGTACATCTCCATCATATTTAATAATGGCATCGTTAGATTATGCAAGACATTATTTAGATGAATATGGAAAAACTGAGTATGAAAGATTAATAAGTGAAGCAGAAGTTTGGAAAGAAAAAATAAATGCACTTGGGAAAGTGCAAGTATTATCTAAAGAAATGCTTGATATTACAGATAAAGATAATTATGAAGTTGATTTAAGCAGATATGTGCTGATTCTTCCAGATGGATATAGTGGGCATAAGCTTCAAGATTTTATGGGAAATATGAAAATTCAATGTGAGATGAGTTTCGCAAGAGGAGTTGTTCTTATATTGTCTCCAGTAAACGGAGAAGAGGATTTTTTGAAAATTTATAATGCCATAAAAAAGTTAGATATGAATACACTTTTGTGTAAAAAAAATGTATCATATAGCAGTGTTATTCCCCAGAAGGTATTAGAGCCTTATGAAGTTTTTAATTCAAAAAGTGAAGTTGTTGATATTCAAGTGAGTGAGGGCAGAATAGCAAAAGAAAGCATAATACCATATCCGCCAGGAATTCCTTTAGTATGTCCAGGAGAAGTTATAACTCATGAAGCCGTTATGATAATTAAGGATTATGCTGAAAATGAAAGAACAATTATTGGAGTAAAAGAAAATAAAGTTAATGTAATTGTGTAAAATAATAAATTTTATATGCACAAACTTATGAATTTTTAATATAGTTTATAATTATAAAAACAATTTTGTTATTGAAAGATTGCGCTTTCAGCTTGTTTTTTATTAAAAAAGTATATGTAAAAAATAGAAATTGAAATGGTATGACAAACATATACTTATATAAATTATCTTAATGATAAAATATATGGTTTCTAAGAACAAAATGTTAAAGAAATGAATAATAATATAACAAATGTTCAAAAAACTCTTGAAAATAATGATAAATTATAATATTATATACATATTATTATAATTCATGTTAATAAGCAATAAGAAATAAAGACTAAGGAGGAATGGATTATGGAACCAAAAAGAGAACAGTGGGGCTCTAAAATAGGGTTCATACTAGCAGCTGTTGGTTCGGCAGTTGGACTAGGGAATATATGGAGGTTTCCCTATATAGCATATAGCAATGGTGGAGGAGCGTTTTTAATACCATATTTCTTTGCTATATTTACAGCAGGTATACCGCTTCTTATCTTAGAATATGGAATGGGGCATAAGTTTAAAGGATCTACACCATTTGCAATTGCAAAAGCAAATAAAAAGTGGGAATGGCTTGGATGGTGGCCAACAATAAGTGCATTTATAATTCTTTGTTATTATTCCGTAATATTAAGTTGGACTGCAAATTATTTGAAAATGAGTTGTTATAAAGGTTGGGGAGCAGATTCAAATACATTTTTTCATGAATCATTTTTAAAGCTTTCTGATTCGCCTTTTAACTTTGGTGGAATGGTATTGCCAATATTATTAGGAATGGCATTTGCGTGGTTAGTTAACTGGGCTATTTGTTATAGAGGTGTTAAAGGTGGTATAGAAAAAGCCAATAAGGTATTACTTCCAACCCTTATTTTAATAATGATTATAATTGCTATAAGATCTGTTACATTAGAAGGATCTTCAATTGGTTTAAATACATTATTTACACCAGACTGGTCTGTGGTAAAGACACCAAAAGTATGGATTGCAGCTTATGGACAAGTGTTTTTTTCATTAAGCTTAGCAATGGGAATAATGATGACTTACTCAAGCTATCTTCCAGAAAAAACAGATATAAATAATAGCGCATTTATGACTGCTTTTGCAAATTGTGGATTTGAATTTTTATCTGCTATTGCAGTATTTGGAATATTAGGGTATATGGCAAATGCGCAAGGGTTACCAATGTCAGAGGTTGTATCAAGTGGAGTTGGATTAGCATTTGTTGTTTTTCCAGCAGTATTTACTCAAATGGGAAGCGTGGGTACATTTTTAGGAGTATTATTCTTTTTATGTCTTCTTTTTGCAGGAATGACATCTTCAGTGTCTTTAATAGAAGCTGTATCAGCACCATTTATAGATAAGTTTGGCTGGAAAAGAAAGAAAGTTGTAACTGTAATTGCTTTTATAGGATTTTGTTTGAGTTCGGTATATGCAACAGGTGCAGGTCTTTATTTATTAGATATTGTTGATAATTTTATAAATAACTATGGGATAGTTGTGGTTGGAATGCTTGAAGTTGTGCTAGTTGGATGGATTATTAAGACTGAAACTATACGTAGTCATGTCAATGAAATTTCTTATTTCAAAATCGGAAAATGGTGGGATTTAACTATAAAATATTTAACTCCAGCATTATTGATTTATATGTTAGTACAAAGTTTTATTACAGAGATAAAAACTCCTTATGGAGGATACTCAATTAATGCACTATTTGCATATGGATGGTCTGTTGTGGTAGGAGGGATTATTATTTCGTTAATAATAACAAGTAGACCTTGGAAAAACAAAAAGATTAATTCATCTGCTGAATATGATGATGATATATGTTGTTAGAAAAGAATTTTAAAAGTTTGTATAAATAAGAAGGGAGATGAAAATTATGACAGGAATAGCTTTGACTTTTTTTGGAATAGGAGCATCAGTTTTATGGGGAGGATTACTTTTAACATTAGGAATTACACTTTATAATGAGAGAAAAGAAAGAATTGTATAATAAAATTTTTATATAAAAACAATAGAATGCACAATATAAAGCTTTTATTTTAATCATTAATATGCAATGCTTCTTAAAAAGAACTTTAAATATTAATGTATTATAATAGAAAAGCCTATATTGTGCATTTTTGTTGTAGTGAAATGATATAATATGATAAAATAAATATTTAATAAAGTTAGAAAAAATATTTTTATATAAATTTTTTAAAGGAGGTATTTTGGGGGAGTATGGAAGGCCAGGTTATTACAAAACAAAAAGACAAGATAAAAATAAAAAAACCTAAAATTTATAAAGTTGTTATGTTTAATGATGATTATACAACAATGGAATTTGTAATAAAAATATTAGTTGACATATTTAATAAAAGTGTATTTGAAGCAGAAAAAATAATGCTCGATGTACATGAAAAAGGTAAAGGAATTGCAGGAATTTATAGTTATGATATTGCTATCACAAAAGTTACAACTGCAATGAATATGGCAAGACAGGAAGGATTTCCGTTTAAGCTCGCTTGTGAGGAGGTGTAAATATGAAAATCACTAATGATGTTAATGATATCATAGTTAGGGCTTATGAAGATGCTAAGGACAGGCACAGTGAATACATAACACCAGAGCACTTATTATATGCGGCTACTTTTAATGAAAGTGTAAAAGCTGCAATTGATGAATGTGGGGGAAGTATTGAAAATTTAAGATATAACTTAACAACATATATAAAAACATATGTTGGTACTACATCTCATGGACAGCCACAGGAAAGTATTGAATTTCAAAGAGTAATATTAACTGCAGATGAACAGGTTAAATATAGTGGAAAAGATATAATTGATGTAGATCATATTCTTGCGGCAATTTATACACTTGAAGACAGCTATGCACTTTATTATCTTCAGCAGGAAGGTATAGAAAGAAGAGATCTTCTTTATTATATGTGTCATAGTGATGAAAGAAAGCAATGTGAGCAGATACAAAACGAACAGGAAAGTCTTGAAGAAATTATAAACGATACAACCAATGATGATAAAAGAGTAGAAGCAGAAAAAGTTAAAAAGAAAAAGGAAGATACATTTTTAAATAAATTTACTGTTGATTTAATACAAAAGGTACAGAAAAATAGTGATCCTCTTATAGGTAGGCAGGATATACTAGATAGAAGTATTCAGATATTATGCAAAAGAACAAAGAATAATCCAATACATGTAGGGGAATCTGGTGTTGGTAAAACAGCAATTACTTTAGGTCTTGCAAAGCTTATTAATGATGGAAAAGTACCTGAAAAGCTAAAAGGAAGTTCTTTATATTCATTAGATATTGGTTCGGTAATAGCAGGAACTAAATATAGAGGGGATTTTGAAGAAAGAATTAAGAAAATTTTAGATTTAATAAGTAAAAAACATAAGCCAATCGTATATATTGATGAAATCCATAATATTGTAGGAGCTGGTGCTTTAAATGGAGGAGCTTTAGATGCTTCAAATTTATTAAAACCATATCTTACAGATGGAACAATCAAATTTATTGGGGCTACAACATATGAAGAATATAAAAAGTTTTTTGAAAAGGATAAAGCACTTACAAGAAGATTTCAGACAATAGATGTTAAAGAACCATCTATTACTGAGGCTGTTGAAATACTTAAAGGGTTAAAAGGAAACTATGAGGAATATCATAATGTAAAGTTTACTGATGAAGCTCTTAAAGAAGCGGTTGTATTAAGTGATAAATATATAAATGATAAGTATCTTCCAGATAAGGCAATTGATATTATAGATGAAGCTGGTGCTTATGCTAGGATTAAGAATTTTGAAAATATAGGTAAAGTTGTAGTGGATGAAAAGACTATAGAAGAAATAGTTTCAAAAGTATGCAGTATACCACCTCAGACAGTTGAAACTAATGAAATAAATGCACTTAAATATATTGAGCAGGAGCTTAAGGAAAACATTTTCCATCAAGATAAGGCTATTGAAGAAGTAGTAAGATGTATTAAGATGTCTAGAGCTGGTCTTAATGATGATAATAAGCCTGTTGCGTCAATGCTGTTTGTAGGTCCTACAGGGGTTGGTAAAACAGAAATTGCAAGAACTTTAGCAAAGAAGCTTGGGATAGAGCTTATAAGATTTGATATGAGTGAATATGGAGAAAAGCATTCTGCGGCTAAACTTATAGGTTCTCCTCCAGGATATGTAGGATATGAAGAAGGAGGACTTTTAACTGATGCCATAAGAAAGACACCTCACTGTGTACTTCTTCTAGATGAAATTGAAAAAGCTCATGAAGATATAATGGGAATTTTATTACAAGTAATGGATTATGCAACTTTAACTGATAATAAGGGCAGAAAAGCAGATTTCAAAAATGTAATAATAATAATGACTTCAAATGCTGGTGCTAAAAATATAGGTAAGAGACTTATAGGGTTTGGTGATAGAAAGATTCAAGGTGAAGCTATTATGGAAGAGGTTAGAAAATTTTTTACACCTGAATTTAGAAATAGACTTGATAAGGTAGTTATATTTAATAGTATGAGTTCAGAAATGGCTAAGCAGGTAGCTTGTAAACAACTTAATGATTTTAAAAAGAAGCTTGAACAAAAGCATGTATATGTTTCGTTTAATGATGAATGCATTTCTTATGTTGCTGAAAAAGGAACATCAGAAGAGTTTGGAGCAAGAGAAATTTCTAGAGTTATAAACACAGAAATAAAACATTTATTTGTAGATGAGATTTTATTTGGGCAGCTTTCTAAAGGTGGAAAATGTAGTGTTCAGATAAAAGATGGAAAATTTAAACTTAATATTAATTAATAATATATATGAATATTATATTAATATTTTTCAAATACTATAGATGTTAAAGTGAAAGCTTTTAGTTTATAGAGGAGGTGAACTGTTGCAGGAAGTAAATTACTCCTGGCAATAGAACATTAGAATGGAAGATAAAAAAATAACATGTAAAGATTGTGGAGAAGAATTTATTTTTACAGTTGGGGAACAGGAATTTTATAAAGAAAAAGGTTTTACAAATGAACCAGTGAGATGTAAAAGTTGTAGAAAGGCAAAAAAACAACAGCACAATGATATATAATTGTTTGTTTTATAAAAGGGAAACGTTGAGTTTCTCTTTTTTTGCGTTGAAAATTTTAAAAAATACTATTGTATTACTTAGGTAAATAGGTTTATAATATTAAATAAGGATTTTTTAAACAATAATATTAATTTTTTAATCATAAATTTAATATTATTCTCATATATTAAAATAATATATTAATAAAAATTATGATAAGGAAGAGTATATATTATTATGTTTTTTAGAGAGCTGGAGTAAGGTGAAATTCAGTAAACATATTTTATAGAAGCAGCCTTTGAATTTCATGCTGAGAACTAAGATGAGTATTTATCTTAATTAGGTTATGACGTAGACCTCACGTTATAGAGGATAGAGTATTATAGTACTCTTACTGAGTGAACAATATTTATATTGTTTATTAGGGTGGTACCGCGAAGTAGTTCCTTCGTCCCTTGTATGGGATGGTGGAATTTTTTTATTTTAGATAAAAGTTTATGAAACAGAAATAAAATCAAAAAGTTGATATTTGATAAATTAGTAATTAGGGGCAATAAAATTTGAAAAATAAATCTTCAATAAGATTTGAATCAGGAGTTATTAATTTGAAAATATCGATTGAATTAAAGGGGAGGTATTTTATTGTGGAAGAAATACTAGAAGTTTTAGAAAAAAATAGCAGGTACACTGATGAACAGATAGCAGTTATGACTGGTAAAACTGTTGAAGAAGTTAGAGATGCAATCAGAGATTATGAAGAAAAGAGTATAATAGCTGGTTATACTACACTTATTAACTGGGAAAATACAGGCAGTGAAACTGTAACTGCATTAATTGAAGTGAAAATTACACCACAAAGAGGAGAAGGATTTGATAAAGTTGCTGAAAGAATTTATAAATTTTCAGAAGTAAAAGCTTGTTATCTAATGTCTGGTGGATTTGACCTTACAGTAATAGTTGAAGGAAAAACTATGAAAGAAGTTGCAATGTTTGTTTCAGAAAAGCTTGCAACTCAAGAATATGTGTTAAGCACAGGAACTCATTTTGTACTAAAGAAATATAAGGATCATGGAACAGTATTTAAAGAAAAAAAAGTAGATGACAGGGAGGCTATATTTATATGATGATAGAAAATATGATAAAGGATAATGTTAAAAACATGCCTCCATCAGGAATAAGAAAATATTTTGATATGGTAAATGAAATGGAAGGCGTTATATCACTTGGAGTTGGAGAACCAGATTTTCTTACACCATGGAATGTTACAGAAGCAGGAATATACTCATTAGAACAAGGGCATACTCATTACTCTTCTAATGCAGGTTTTGTTGAATTAAGGAATGAAATTGCTAAATATTTATATAGGAGATTCAATTTAAGCTATAATCCATTAGATGAAATATTAGTAACTGTAGGTGGAAGTGAAGGTATAGATGTAGCACTTAGAGCATTAGTTGGTCCAGGAGATGAAGTAATTATTCCAGAACCAAGTTTTGTTGCATACAAAGGATGTACTGCTTTTACAGGAGCTACAGCAAAAGTTATAAATCTTAAAGCAGAAAATAATTTTAAACTTACACCACAGGAATTAGAAGAAGCAATTACACCAAAAACTAAAGTTGTAATTATACCATTTCCTAATAATCCTACTGGTGCAATAATGACAAAGAAAGATCTTGAAGGAATAGTTGAAGTGCTTAAGAATAAGGATGTCATAGTTATATCTGATGAGATATATGCAGAATTATGCTATTATGAAAAACATATTTCAATTGCTTCATTTCCAGAAATGAAAGATAAAACTTTGGTTATTAATGGATTTTCAAAGGCTTATGCAATGACAGGATGGAGATTAGGGTATGTGTGTGGACATCCTAAATTAATAGCACAGATGAAAAAAATCCATCAATATGCAATAATGTGTGCACCAACTACTGCTCAATATGCAGCAATTGAAGCATTGAAAAATGGAGATAAGAGTATTGAAGAAATGACAAGGGAATACAATAGACGTAGGAGAGTTCTTGTTAATGGTTTTAGAAAAATGGGACTTGATTGTTTTGAACCATTGGGTGCATTTTATGTATTTCCATGTATAAAATCTACAGGAATATCTTCAGAAGAATTTTGTGAACAACTTCTTATAAGTGAAAAAGTACTAACAGTGCCAGGTAATGCTTTTGGAGAATGTGGAGAAGGATTTATAAGAGCTTGTTATGCATCGTCTATGGAAAATATAGTTGAAGCTTTAAAGAGGATTGACAGATTTGTAAAGGGCTTACAATACAAAAATAAATAACTATAATTTAATAAACGTTTGTGTATATACGAATGCAAGTGTACGGATATAATTTTTATTATATCCGTATTTTTTTTGTAAAAATGTAAGGGGAGTTCATTATATTTTTAAAAGGTATCTAAGGAATATTATTCAAAAAGAGTAAAGTAATTTAAATATACATATAAATGTGATATACAATTGCAATAATTGAGTATTCAGATAAAACATTATTTTTGAAATGAGATAGTAAAAATATTGACAATAGTATGCTGATATATTATTATAAATGTGGAACTGGTACCATAGAAGTGTTTTTTTGGAAAAACATCAAATATGGTTTTGTTGTACAAAATTAAGGCGGATTTTATGTGAATTACCATAAAAGACGAACATTAAAAAATAATGATGAAAATTAATTTATTGGATGAATTTCGCAATATGTAAATGAATGTCCAAATGAGTTAGACAGATTTGTGTTTAAATCTTGAATTTATATTCAAGAATTTCTAAATATTACTAAATACTATACTTTTAGGAGGAATAATAAATGAAAAAGAAATTAATATCATTAGTAACGTTTTCGGTATTAACTATTGGACTTTTTGCAGGATGTGGAAGTTCATCATCTAATTCAGGAAGCACAGTAAAAAATCAAATCAAGGTTGGTATGGTTACTGATTCAGGAACTATAGATGATAAGTCATTTAACCAAGGTACATGGGAAGGAATCCAAAATGCTCAAAAAGATTTAGGTATTGCAGAACCTAAGTACTTAAAGCCAAGTGGAGAAACTAAAGCAGATTATATGAAGGAAATTGGTAATTTATATGATGCTGGATATAAATTAATAATGACTCCAGGATTTAAGTTTGAAACAGCAATTTATGAAGCACAAGATAAATATAAGGATGCTAAATTCGTTATAATAGATGGTACACCAAATGATGGTGCTGAACCAGCAAATTATAATGTGGGCGAAAATTCAGTAGCAATTAATTTTGCAGAACAACAAGCAGGATTTGTAGCAGGTGTTGCAGCATCTGTTCAATTAAAAGAAGGTGAACTAGGATTCATAGGTGGTATGGAAATTCCAGCAGTTCAAAAGTTTAACTGGGGCTTCCAACAAGGTGTGGCTTATGCTAATGCTAACTTAGGAACTACAATGAGCTTAAAAGAAGAAAATGTAGTATATCAAGGTACATTTAATGATGCGGCTGCAGGTACTCAACTTGCAAACGCAATGTATGATAGAGGAGTTAAGGCTATATTCTGTGCAGCTGGTGCAGTTGGTAATGGTGTTATAACAGCAGCTAAGAATAAAGTTGCAGCAGGTCAAGAAGTATGGATGATTGGTGTTGATAGAGACCAATTTGATGATGGTGTATATGAAGACGGTAAATCAGTAGTTCTTACATCAGCAATAAAGAAAGTAGATTCGGCAAGTTTCAATATGGTTAAAGAACTTCAAAATGATAGTTTCCCAGGTGGTCAATCATTAATATTTGATATAACTAAGGATGCAGTTGGTATTCCAGAAACTAATCCAAACTTAAGCGACGATACAATGAAAACTGTAAATGACCTTTATGCAAAACTTAAAGATGGATCAATTACTGTTGCAGATAACAATAATGACGGAAAATTATTCAAATAATATATTTGAAAATTAAACTTAATTATTAACAATGATTTGGGAAAATCATCAGAATGACAATTCATTCTGATGATGGAACCTTCATTGTTAATTTCATAATTAGGATTAAAAAGAGGATGTACAGAAATTATTAGATTGACAATTGACAATGCACAATAATTTTAATACACCTATAGAAATATTGTTTATTGTCAAGTGGCAATTAGACATCGTTAATTTATTAAAAGGAGGACATTGTTATGGAATATGTAGTTGAAATGCTAAATATCCGTAAAGAATTCCCTGGGATAGTAGCAAATGATAATATTACTCTTAGGCTTAGAAAAGGAGAAATTCATGCATTACTTGGTGAGAATGGGGCAGGTAAATCAACTTTAATGTCAGTTCTTTTTGGAATGTATCAGCCAGAGAGAGGGACTATTAAAGTAAGAGGGAAAGAAGTGAAAATTTCAAATCCTAATATTGCAAATGACTTAGGAATTGGGATGGTGCATCAGCATTTTAAATTAGTTCATAATTTTACTGTGACTGAAAATATAATTTTAGGATGTGAACCTAAAAAAGGATTGACTGTTGATGTAAAGAGTGCAGCAAAGAAAGTAGCAGAATTATCTGAGAGATATGGTCTTAATGTTGATCCAAATGCAAAAATAGAAGATATATCTGTTGGAATGCAGCAGAGAGTAGAAATATTAAAAATGCTTTACAGAGATGCTGAAGTTTTGATACTAGATGAACCAACTGCAGTACTTACTCCACAGGAAATAGAAGAGCTTATTAAAATTTTAAAGAATTTAATACAAGAAGGAAAATCTATAATAATAATTACTCATAAGCTTAAGGAAATTAAGGCTGTAGCAGATAGATGTACTGTTATAAGACGTGGTACATATATTGGTACAGTTGATGTTAAAGAAACGTCAGAAGCAAAGATGGCTGAAATGATGGTTGGAAGACCTGTAAGCTTTAAAGTTGATAAAGAACCAAGAAAACCTGGTGAAACAGTTCTTAAAGTAGAAGATTTATGTGTTATGAATAATAAGAAAGTTCTTGGGTTAAAGAATTTTTCACTTGAGGTTAAAAGAGGAGAAATTCTTGGCGTAGCAGGTGTTGAAGGTAATGGACAAACTGAACTTGTAGAGGCTATAACTGGTATGAGACATGTAAAATCAGGAAAAATTTTGTTTAAGGGCGAAGATATAACTAATTTATCAATTAGAAAAAGAATAAATTCAGGAATGGGACATATTCCTGAAGATCGTCAGAAGAGAGGATTAGTTCTTGATTATACTCTTGAAAATAATATGGTTTTACAGACATATAATAAAGAACCATTTTCTAAGCATGGTTTTTTAAATAAAAAAGCAATACATGATTATGCAGAAAATATAATTGAACAATTTGATGTAAGATCAGGCCAAGGTGGAATTTCACCAGCAAGAACAATGTCAGGAGGTAATCAGCAGAAAGCAATTATAGGGCGTGAAATAGGATTGAATCCAGATTTATTAATTGCCGTACAGCCTACTAGGGGGCTTGATGTAGGTTCAATAGAATATATTCATAAAAGATTAGTTGCAGAAAGAGATAAAGATAAAGCTGTACTTCTTATATCATTAGAATTAAGTGAAGTTATCAATTTATCAGATAGAATTGCAATTGTTAATGGCGGTGAACTAATAGGAATAGTAAATGCTGCAGAAACAAATGAAAATGAAATCGGGTTAATGATGGCTGGAGTTCAAAAAGGAGGAACAAAGCATGACTAGAAAAGATGCAATTAATTCATTACTTGCAGTTGTATTAGGTCTTATTGCAGGTGCAATATTAATGCTTTCAATTGGAGATAGTCCTATAGATGGATATGCATATCTATTTAAAGGGGCATTAATGAATACACAAAGAATTGGGGATACTTTAGCTACAGCAGCACCATTAATATTTACAGGCTTATCTGTAGGATTTGCATTTAAAACTGGATTATTTAATATAGGTACTCCAGGACAGATGCTTGCAGGTGGATTTACTGCTACAGCTATTGGATTATTATATAGTGATAGTATGCCTAGAATTTTATTATTAAGTGCAATGATAATAGGAGGGGCACTTGCTGGTGGTATATGGGCTTTTGTACCTGGTATACTAAAAGCAAAATTTAATGTTAATGAAGTTGTTTCGTCAATAATGATGAACTGGATAGCATATTGGATAGTAAACTACTCAATACCATTTTATTTTAAAGGTACAAGTGAAACTGAATCAAAAAATATTCCAGCTATAGCGTCACTTAAAACTGAATGGCTTACAAATATTTTTGATGGTTCATATATAAATCTAGGATTAATTCTGGCTATTATAGCAGTAGTAGTTATAGGATTCATATTAAATAAGACCGTTTTAGGATATGAATTAAAAGCAGTTGGATTTAATAGAGAGGCAGCAGAATATGCTGGTATGTCTGTTAATAAAAATATAGTTTTATCAATGATGATAGCAGGGGCTTTGTCGGGTCTTGCAGGTGTAGCACAATATGTTGGTAATTCAAGTAATATGCAGATAGGCGTTATGCCATCTCAAGGGTTTGATGGTATAGCGGTGTCACTTCTTGGAGCTAACAGTCCTATTGGAATATTAGTTTCAGCAATATTCTTTGGTTTATTATATTCAGGTAAAGGATTCATGAATGTTAATACAAGCATTCCTCCTGAAATAGCAGATACAATAATTGCAATCATTATTTATTTTGCAGCTATTAGTGCAGCAGTACCTATGGTTGTGAATAAGATTAAAAAAATGAAGGCAAAAAAAGCTAACGATATAGAAACAGGTATATTACCAAATGAATCTGAATCACAAGAAGATGCAGATATAGATAAGGAGGAAAAATAATATGTGGTCAACTATACAGCAAATATTTCCATATGCTATTGAATATACAATTCCTTTACTAATAACTGCACTTGGAGCATTATATTGTGAACGAAGTGGTGTTATAAATATAGGACTTGAAGGATTTATGATTATAGGTTCTTTTTCAGGAGCATTAACTATTTCTAAGTTACAAGAAACAATGCCAAATAGTACATTACCTTTATGGATAGGTCTTTTGGTAGCTGTAATAGTAGGAATGTTATTTTCACTTTTACATGCATTTGCAAGTATAAATTTAAATGCTGATCAGACAATTAGTGGTACAGCAATAAATATGATAGCAAGCGCATTAACAATTTTCTTAGCTAGAACTATTTCAGGAAGTGGACGTATTAGAATTCAAAATGGATTTTATCCAAAGGACATTCCTGTGCTTAGTGATATTCCTGTGATTGGAGATTTGTTCTTTAAGGGGACTTATGAAACTACTTGGTTAGTAATTGCAATATTAATATTTACAGTATTTTTAATATATAAAACTAGATTTGGCTTAAGACTTAGAGCGTGTGGTGAACATCCTCAGGCAGCAGATGCAGCTGGTATAAATGTTCAGCGTATGAGATATGTAGGAGTATTAGTATCAGGAGGATTATCTTCGCTTGGTGGAGCAATAATACTTGTAACATATTCAGGAGAATTTAATGGTAGTGCAGCTGGAATAGGTTTCCTAGCCTTAGCAGCATTAATATTTGGTCAATGGAAACCACTTGGAATACTTGCTGCGACATTATTTTTTGGTACTGCTACAACTATAGCAAATGTTTCTCAGGTAATACCTGCACTTGGATCAATTCCACTTGTAATATTAAAAGTATTCCCATATGTAGCAACAATAATTGCTTTAATATTATTTTCAAAAACATCTCAGGCACCAAAGGCATCTGGAGAACCATTTGATCCAGGTAAGAGATAATATTTATAATAATTCTTAAGTTTTTTTAAAAAGGATGAAATTAGGGTAGAATTTCATCCTTTCTTCAATTATTATAAGTATTGTGAGAAAAAATGAAAAAGGAGAATTAGCTAAATGTATGTTATTAATTTTATAAGAGGTTTTTGCATGGCACTGGCTGATAGTGTGCCTGGAGTTTCTGGAGGTACTGTTGCATTTATACTTGGATTTTATGATAAGTTCATAGGATCTTTAGATGCAATTGTAGCTGGTAAAAAGGAAGAAAAGATTCAAGCTTTGAAGTTTATGATAAAAATAGGAATAGGCTGGGTAATTGGAATGATTTTATCAATGCTATTTATAGCATCTGTTTTTGAAAGTCATATTTACAAAATAAGTTCATTATTCATTGGATTTATAATGTTTGCAATTCCTATAATAGTAATTGAAGAAAAGGATTCTATAGTAGGTAAATATAAAAACATAATATTTGCACTTATAGGAATAGTTATAGTTGCAGGAATTACATATTTTAATCCAGCTACAAAGGAAGGAATAGATGTTTCTATTGATACTTTAAGTTTAGGACTTGGAGTTTATGTGTTTATAGCTGGAATGTTTGCAATATCTGCAATGGTTTTGCCTGGAATATCAGGATCAACTTTATTGCTTATATTTGGGTTGTATGTACCTGTAGTAAGTGCAATAAAAGAAGTTTTAAAATTTAATTTTAAATATCTTCCTATATTAATAGTATTTGGATTTGGCGTGATTACAGGAATATTTGTTACTATAAGAGGTGTTAAATATGTATTAACTAATTTTAGATCTCAGACTATATATACAATTTTAGGGCTTATGATTGGATCTTTTTATGCTGTTATAATGGGGCCGGCTTCATTAAAAGTTCCTCAAGCGCCTATGAATATTCAGACATTTAATATTATATTTTTTGTTATTGGTGGAGCATTAATTATCGGTTTACAACGATTAAAAACTTGTTTTGACAAAAAATAAAAATTATAGAATAATATATGTATATGGATAAGATTTGCATATATTATTTTTTTACATTAATATGTAAAAAATAAACAATATACTCATTTAATTGAATAAGTGGTTTTATGTGAGGGATTTGTAAATGGGGAAAATGATTAAAAGTATAAATTTTTCGGAATTAAAGGATGGAATGGTTGTAGCCAAAGATATAGAACAGAGTGGTAACGTTATTTTAAAAAAAGGATTGAAAATGACTGAATCAATCATTGAAAAGTTAAATAGGGTTTATGTTTTAGGGAAAGTTGAAGTATATGAAGAAGAAAACGAAATAGATTTAGAGCAAAAGAAAAAAGTAGATTTTAATAAAATTGAAAACGAGTTTACACAAATTTCCAATAGCTTGAAGAAAACTTTTGGTAAAGTCTTGAATAACAATGATGATTACATAAGCGACATAAGGAAATTTTCAAAAAGAATTCAGGATGAAATTAAAGCTCAAGATTTGATTATAAAAAATATTGTGCTTCATGGAAGTGGAGATGATGTCATTTATAGACATGGGGTAAATGTTTCTGCTTTGAGTACACTATTAGGAATGTGGCTTGGAATGAGTGAAAGTCAAATTAATCTTTTAAGTTATTCTGCAATGCTCCATGATTGTGGAAAAATTAAATTAAATTCTAAGGTATTAAATAAACTTGGCAAGCTTACTAATCAAGAATACAAAGAAATAAAAAAACATTCTATATTAGGATATGATATGGTGAAAAAATTACAATACATAGATAAAAGTGTAAGTTATGGGGTATTAATGCATCATGAAAGAATTGATGGATCAGGGTATCCTTTAGGAATTAAGGGAAATGAAATACATCCATTTGGAAGAATAATAGCTATTGCTGATGTATTTGATGCGATTAATTCTGAACGTGGATATAAAAGTAAGAAAACACCATTTGAGGCTTTAAAAATTATTAAAGAAGAAGGAATGGGAAAACTAGATTATGAATATGTACAAGTATTTTTAGAACATATTATTAATTATTATCTTGGAGAAGAAGTAATTTTAAATAATGGAGATAGATGTAAGATACTTCAAATGAATACAAATGATATACAAAGACCATTAGTTTTAAAGGATGGAGAATTTATAGATTTAGTAAAACATAAAGAATTATATATTGAGGAAATATTACTATAGGATAAGTCTTTGCATTAATATGGGGGAAATAAGATGGTAAAAAATACTGTAGAATTAAATGTTGAGCAATTGGAAATTGGAATGAAAATATCTAAGGATATTACGAAAAATGGAACTGTTTTAGTAAAATCTGAAGTTGTTATTAATGAAGAACTTCTTGAAAGATTAAAAAATATTTTATTTTTAGATAAAGTTCAAGTATATGCATCAGAAGATATTATTCAACAGAGTACAAAAGAAGCTGAAATAGAAAAAGTTGAAAAAACCTTTCAAGAAGTATCAAGTGAACTTAAAGATTTATTCATAAAAATGGAGATTGTAAAAAAGAATAGTGTTGAGGAATTAAGAAAGTTTGCTGAAAAAATTCAAAATCAGCTTAAATCAAATAATTTAGTTATAAGCAGTGTTATATTTAATGGAAGCAAAGATGACTGTATATATAGACATGGAGTGAATGTTGCGGCATTAAGTGCTATGCTTGGAAAATGGATAGGTTTTGAACAATCTAAAATTAATTTATTAATGTATTCTGCTTTATTACATGATTTTGGAATGACAAAACTATCAAGTAAATTTCAGAAACGATATGATTTAGTTACAGATAAGAATTATAGAGAAGTGCGTGAACATACAAAAATTGCATATAAATATGTAGATGAAATTCCTTATCTTGATAAATCAGTTGCATATGGGGTTTTAATGCATCATGAAAGAGTTGATGGGACAGGTTATCCTTTTAAATTAAAGGATGAAAAAATACACCCATTTGCAAAAATTATAGCTATTGCGGATGAGCTTGATGTATTAAATTCAAATAAGGATTTGAAGGATTCTTGTGGACCATTTAGAGCACTTAATGAGATTAAAGAAAAAAGCTTAAATGAACTTGATTATAATTATTCTATGATATTTTTAAATCATATTTTAAATTTCTATATAGGAGAAGAAGTAATATTGAGCAATGGAGAAAAAGCAAAGATATTGCAGATGAATGTGAATGATATTGAAAAACCTCTTTTGTTGAAAGATGATGAATTTATTGATTTGGCTAAGAATAAGGATATTTATGTGAAAGAATTGGTGATTAAATAAAATATAAAGGTATAAAAAGATAATTTGTAAAAAAAATAAAACAAGCTATACAAATTCGTTAAAAGTGTATATAATAAGTTATGTAAAATTTAATTAATAATCAATTACAGAGTAGGTATTTGTGCGTTAAGTGTTAAAAGGACGGGAAGTTGTCTTTTAAACGAAAAACTTTTTTAGTTTGCGGTACATTTACTGCATTCCGCTGTTATTTAAAAGAGTAGCTCTCTTTTATTTCAGCAAATAAATATGTTAAAAACTTTTCCACTAAATTATGAATTTTGTGGTTTAGCTGAAATAATAAGTTTTTAATTTATAATTAAAAAATAAAAAGGGGAGAGTGAAAGGTGAAAAATATTTATAATTTAGTTTTATGTTCATCAAAAGAACTTAAAAGTGTAAGAAATTTAGCTATAGCAAGTTTTTTGATAACTATTAAATTAATAGTTGATTTATTTACAATTCAATTGAATCAAGCATTGCATTTAAGTTTTGAATTTTTACCATTTGCATCATTAAGTATGCTTTTTGGTCCTGTAGTAGGAGCTATGAGTGGAGGGGTATCTGATATAATAAATTATATAATGAATCCTAAAGGGGCATTTTTTCCAGGGTTTACAATATCAGAGATGGTGAGTGGTATTATATATGGAATTGCTTTTTATAAGAAAGAAATTTCTGTTAAGAGATGTATAGTAGCACAAATTGCAGTTGTAGTTATAGTAGATATATTAATGAATACATTTTGGTTATCATTGTTATATGGAAAAGGATTTTTTGTTTCACTTCCAATTAGAGTTGTTAAAAACTTAGTGATGCTTCCTATAAATACTGCAATGATGTATTTTATTTTAAAGTTAGTATATAGAGTAAAGAATCAATATTGTTAATACAAAAATAAAACTCCATTAAAGGGGTTTTATTTTTTTTGTTTTTCCATAAAATAAAAATTAGATAAAATAATAACAACAATTATAGAAGGAGAATTTAATGAATAGTAAATTTTACAAAAGCAAATTTATTTCATATTTAGATTTAGATGCAGAAATAAAAAGAACATATATATCAGAAAATAATTATGAAGAAGATATGATTAATATTGTAGAGCCATATGTTTCAGCATATAGGGAATCAGGTTATATAAGTGGAGTTGAAAATGTTAATTTATATTTTGAAAAGTATATAGTTGATAATCCAAAAGGAAATATAGTAATTTGTCATGGTTTTGGGGAATTTTCACAAAAGTATACAGAACTTATATATTATTTTTTAAAAGAATCATATTCTGTATTTTTTCTTGAACATAGAGGACATGCAAGATCACAAAGACTTGGAAAAGACAAAAGTCAGATTAATGTAAAAAGTTTTGATAATTATATAGAAGATTTCAAAAAATTTTTAGATAAAATAGTAATGTTTAATTTAAATAATAAAAAATTATTGTTATTTGCACATTCTATGGGAGGAGGAATAGGAACAGCATTTTTAGAAAAGTATCCACAGTATTTTAATGGAGCAGTATTAAGTTCACCTATGCATGAAATAAATACAGGAAAGTATTCTAAGATAGTTGCGGCAGCAGTTTCATCATTTCTTACTTTAGTTGGCATGGGGAAGGAATATCTTCCAGGACAAAAGCCGTATACAGGAAATAAAAAGTTTCCAAGTAGTTCTACGCATTCAGAAAATAGATGGAATTATCAGTATAAATTAAGAAGAGAAAATGAAAATTATCAAACAGGCGGAGCTGGAGCAAAATGGTATTGTGAAGCGATAAAAGTAACTAGAAGAATAGTAAAAAAGAATAATGCAAAGAAAGTTAAGATTCCTGTTATGCTTATTCAAGCTGAATATGATAAACATGTAATGCCTGAAGGACAAATTAAATTTGCAAAAAATGCTGTGAATTGTAAGGTTATTATAGCAAAAGGTTCAAAACATGAAAGTTTTTGTGAAAAGGATAATATAACATTTCATACTATAGATAAAATTATAGATTTTTATGAAAATATTTAAAAAGGAAGTTAGTTATATTTTTTTAGATTTAATAAATTTAAGTTATATTTATAAGTACAGAATATTTTGTTGAAATTAAAAATTGTGTTAATTGTAAATAATCTATTGTTAGGTTATACTTATTTTTGACATTAGTAAACAATGTGTTATAGATAATAAACAGAAGAGGTGAATCTAATGAAAGAATTATTTGATCTTTTTATTACATTTGCAAAAATGGGAGCTATAACATTTGGTGGTGGATATGCTATGCTTCCAATAATTCAAAAAGAAGTAGTAGAAAAGAAAAAATGGGCGACAAATGATGAAGTTGTTGATTATTATGCTGTAGGTCAATGTACTCCTGGAGTAATAGCAGTTAATACAGCAACTTTTATTGGTTATAAATTAAGGGGAATATTTGGAGCAATAGCAGCTACATTTGGTGTGGTATTTCCATCATTAGTAATAATAATGACTATAGCTACATTTCTTAGTAATTTTGCTGACCTTGAAATAGTAAAGCATGCTTTTGGAGGAATAAGAGTTGCAGTTGTAGCGCTTATAATAAGTTCTGTAATAAAACTTTGGAAAAGTTCGGTAAATAATTATGTGGGTATGATAATAGCTGTAGCAGCATTTATATTTGGAGGAATATTAAAAATATCTCCGGTATATATAGTTATAGCAGCTGGAATAGTTGGAATATTAACAAAGCAAAAATCAAAAGGAGGAAATAAGTAATGAATCTTTATATATTATTATTTATTGAATTCTTTAAAACAGGATTATTTGCAGTAGGAGGTGGGTTAGCTACACTACCATTTCTAATTAACTTAACATTTAAATATGATTGGTTTGATAAGAGTATGCTTGCTGATATGGTAGCTGTATCACAGTCTACACCAGGTCCAATTGGAATAAATGTGGCAACATATGCTGGATTTCACTCTGCTGGAATTTTAGGAGGATTGACAGCAACTTTTGGTATTGTATTGCCATCACTTATTGTAATAATATTAATTGCTAAATTCCTTGAGAAATTTAAGAACAATCACTATGTAGATGCTATATTTCAAGGGTTAAGACCAGCAAGTATTGGGCTTATTGCTGTAGCTGCTTTTGAAGTAATAAAGATAGCATTGTTGAATATTGATTTGTTTCAAACAACACATAATATCGTAGATTTATTTTACATAAAGAGTATTGTATTTTTTGTGATAATATTTTTGAGTATTATGAAATATAAGAAACATCCTATTGTTTATATAGGAATAGCAGCAGTAATAGGAATGTTATTTAAACTTTAAAATAATAAAAGAGATGTTTATACATAATAAAAACTTCTTCTTATAATAATTTATTATTTTGATTATTAGTAAGAAGAAGTTTTTTATTTGTTCTATAAAAAATTTTATAAGATCTTTTTTAAAAGATTAAATTTAATCTTCAATAATAAAACATAAATATTATGAAAACTACATAATTATCTTAAAAATTGTTTTATAATTTCAGCAGAAGTTGGTTTATCTTTGCCTTCAATTGTGTTTATATATTCTTTTAATTTCTTTTCTTCATCTTCAGTAAGTTTTGTTCCTTTATTCTTTTTATCCATTAATGAGTTGAAATCTTTATATTTTTCTTCTCCTAATTTACCTTTTATGATGCAGTCAACCATTTCGTGTAGTGCTTGCTTTTGAGCATCAGTAAGCTTATCGCCTTTTTCAATACACTTTTTACATTCATCTAACTGTTTCTTTTGTTCTGAAGAAAGGTATTTGCAGTTTTTATCTGTAAACAATTGTTCGTTTAGATTTTCATCCTTTTTCTTATTAGCTTTTTTGTCATCACACTTATTTTTTGAGTTATCTTCTTTTTTTACATTATCACAGTTATCTTTCTTTTTATTATCGCATTTGTCTTTTTTTGTGTCTTCCTTTTTGTCATCGCATTTATCTTTGTGTATAGTATAAGAAGTTTCCTCATCAGGATAAGGTGTAGCAGCCATTACTCTCTGAGGCATTGTATACATACAGCTAAGTACTGCAAGTGAAGCAGCAATACATTTTATAGTTTTTTTATTCATAATTTTACCTCCATAAATAAATTAAGTTCAGTAGTAGTATGTGAAAGAATGGACTTTTTTATTATTAAAATAGATAAAAAATTGTTAATACATATGATGAGAAATTTTTTGAAAAATAATTTATGACTTTTATATAAGTTGAGTATATGTTTTTATAAATGAATGTAATAAGTAAAAAAAATGCAGATGATTTATATTTAGAAATCATTCTGCATTTTTTCAATTTCGTTATATTTATTGATGAATCCTTATTTTTTTAACTCAGCAGAGTTATCAGTTTTGCTATGGTATTCAGTAGTGTTTGTTGAATCTATTGATGTGTTTGTAGTATTTTTATTTTCAGATGTTTTAGAAGAAGTAGAATTATTAGAGTCCTTTGAGAACCATTCTATTATTTTTTCAAAGAATCCTTTTCCTTTTTCAGCTACGTTTTTTATTGCATCCATATCTGTTGCATCAACTTTTATGTCATCACCAAGAGCTTTTTCATTTGTTTTTTCAAGTATTCCTAAATCTTTACTTGAGAATAAGTTAGAGAACCAGTCGCCAATAGTTTGGAAAAATCCATCTGAAACATGATTAACATTTAAACCTGATTCTTTAAGACTTTTATCAACTATATCAGAAACATTTTTGAAAGTGCTTTTTAATTTGCTGTAATCATAATCTTGAGCAGCAATTTTAGCCATTAAATCTTGAAGCTGTTTTTCTTGTTCGTTAGTAAGTTTTATGTTGTAGTTGTTTGTGACATTATTAATTGTATCAGCAATTTTAGTTGAGTCCTTTGTACCGTTTTTAATTATGTCTGCTTTTACATCATTTACAATACCTGTAGCTTTATCTTGTCCAATTTCATTTCCTAAATTACCTGTAGTTACAAGTTCTTCAGAAGCTAATTCTTTTTTACTTTCATCTAGTTTTTTACCAGTTGCATCTTCAAAAGCTTTCATTACTCCTGTAAGTGCACCAGTACCTGAAACACCACCGTTAAGTGGAGTCATTGCAATTACATTTGCATCTTCAACTCCGCATGTAGTAAGAGTACTTGCAATCATAGAAGAAGTAACATATGTTAAATTAACTGTTTTCACATTTATACCATTACCGGATTTTGTAGGTTGTACATATGCACATGAGTAAGTTTTGGTACCAATTTGAGCTTCGCTAGCAACTCCTTGAAGATATTTTCTTTCTTCTGTATTGTTGACATCTAAAACTACAACGTCATCTTTTTTTACACCAAAGTAGTCTAGAACTGTTTGTTTTTGAGTATCATTTAAGTCAGCTCCTAGTGTTACTACGCTTGCAGTGTCAGCAAAAGCAAATGTTGTACATGTGCTTAATGCAACTGTAAGAGTTAATAAAAAAGAAACTGCTTTCTTTTTAAAAATCATAATTTTAGTCTCCTTTTAATTTATAGATTATATTAATAATTATTTCCTTGCTATTATATCACAAAATAGAAAAAAGTTTAGATTTTACAAATTACGTTTGTATTAATAAATTGAGAAGAAAAAATTAATATTAGTATTATATTAATTTTTTTTAGTTAGATTTATAACCTAAATATTTTTAGATATATATTTCCAAATATATAGAAAAAAGTTATAATAATATATGCGACATGTAAAATTTTATAAAAAAACCAATAAATAGCATAAAAAATCGTTATTTATTTTATTTTGGCGTATATTATATTTTAAAGTAAAAATCTATTTATAAAAAATTATTAGTTTGTGTTTTAATTTATAATCAATAAAGAATTACCTGCATAAATTAATAATAAGTAGAAATATAAAATTGAGAATTGAATTAAGTTGATAAATTTATTATGGTTATATTTTGGTTTATATAGATTTAACAAAGGGGGAGAGAGTTATGAATGAATGGATAAAAGAGAGTATTTTTTATCAGATTTTTACTTTAGGATTTTGCGGGGTGCTTGAACCTGGAATAGAATACAGTGAAGAAAACAGATTTACCAAAATAGAAAAAATAATCCCTCATTTAAAAGAAATGAAAATAAACGCTGTTTATTTTGGACCTATATTTGAGTCAGGAAGTCATGGTTATGACACTACAGATTATTATAAAATAGACAAAAGGCTTGGAACTAATAAGGATTTTAGTGAATTATGTAAGAAACTTCATGAAAATGGTATTAGAATCATATTAGATGGGGTATTTAATCATGTAGGACGAGGATTTGAAGCATTTAAAGATGTTCAAAATAATGGAGCTGATTCTAAATATTGTGGATGGTTTGATGGGCTTAATTTTTATGGAAGAAGTCCTTTAGGTGACAACTTTGATTATAACACATGGCATGGATATTACGAATTAGTTAAATTAAACTTGAGAAATAAAGAAGTATTAGATTATCTATTAGGTGCTGTAGAACAATGGATAGATGAGTTTCATATAGATGGTTTGAGGTTAGATGCTGCAGATAGTATGGACTTTGAATTTTTTAAGGTGCTTAAGAATTTTACTCATAATAAGAAAAAAGATTTCTGGCTTATGGGTGAAGTAATACATGGAGATTATAACAGATGGGCAAATAATGATAGTCTTGATTCGGTAACTAATTATGAATGTTATAAAGGTATTTATTCTAGCCATAATGATAAAAATTATTTTGAAATAGCTTACTCATTAAACAGACAGTTTGGGCAATATGGAATTTATAAGAATTTATGCTTATATAATTTTGTGGATAATCATGATGTTAATAGAATTGCTAGTGTTTTAAGGGTACCAGATTATATATATAATGTGTATATACTTTTATATACAATGCCTGGAGTTCCAAGTGTTTATTATGGAAGTGAATTTGGAATTAAAGGTGTAAAAGGAAATGGAACAGATCTTCCTTTAAGACCAGAGCTTGATATAGATGATGTTTTAGATAAAGATGAAAAACTATTTGAGCTTATAAAAAAACTTGGAAAAATAAGAATGGAAAGTAAGGCTTTAAAATATGGAAACTATGAACAGATAGTAGTAAGAAATGAACAATATGTATTTTCAAGAACAAGTGGAGAAGATAAGGTTTATGTACTTTTGAACTTATCAGATAAAGAGTACACTTTAGAATTTAATTTATCTTTTGATAAGGCTGTAGACTTATTAGATGATAAAAAGAGGGTTATAAATGGAGGAAATGTTAGAATTACTGTTCCTGCATTTTCAGGCAAGATAATAACAAAAGTAGAAGAAAATTAATTATTTATGTGAAATATCATGTCTTTAAATAAGAAGTGTAATAAAACTAACAAAGGGGTAATAATATAATGAATTTATTAGATAATGATTATAATAATTATATTGGAAAACTCGGCATGCAGTACTCAAAAGAAAGCACAAAATTCGTCTTGTGGGCTCCTAATGCTAATAATGTAAGATTGGCCTTGTACGGCAAAGATGGCAAAAAATACAACAATTCTCCAGAAAAAATACTTGATATGAACAGAGGACAGCAGGGAACATGGAAAATAGAAATTGAAGGCGATTTAGATGGAGAATACTATAATTATTTGGTTACTAACAGCGGCAATGAAAGGGAAGTTGTAGATCCTTATGCAAAAGCTGTAGGTGTAAATGGAAATCGTGGTATGGTAGTAAATCTTAAAGCAACAGACCCTGTTGGATTTGATAAAGAAGAGAGACCTGAATTAAGCAGCGCTGCAGGATCTGTAATATATGAAGTTCATGTTAGGGATTTTTCTATAAATGATAATTCTAATATTAGAAAAGAGAGAAGAGGAAAGTTTGTTGGTTTTTGTGAACACGGAACAGCATTACCGGAGAAATATATACCAACAGGAATAGATTATTTAATAGATTTAGGTGTAACGCATGTTCATTTATTACCATGCTTTGATTATGAGACTGTTGATGAAAGTAAACCAGATGTACCCCAATATAACTGGGGATATGATCCTAAAAATTATTTCTGTCCGGAAGGTTCATATTCTACAAATCCTTTTGATGGTGCTACAAGAATAAGAGAATTTAAAGAAATGGTTCAATGTCTCCATAAAGGAGGGATGAGAGTAGTTATGGATATGGTATATAATCATACCTATAGAAGTTATGACTCTAACCTTAATCTTGCTGTTCCTGGGTACTACTATCGTCAGGATTTTAATGGTAATTTTTCTAATGGGTCTGGATGCGGAAATGAACTTGCATCAGAGAGATATATGGTTAGAAAATTAATAGTAGAATCTGTGTTATATTGGGCAAAAGAATATCATATTGACGGATTCAGATTTGATCTTATGGGACTTCATGATATAGAAACAATGAGGATAATAAGAAGAGAACTTGATAAGATTGATCCATCTATTCTAATGTATGGTGAAGGATGGACTGGAGGTGCCACACCACTTAGAGGAGAAGATGCTGCTGTAAAGCAAAATATTGTTAAGTTTGATAAAATGCAGATTGCTGCATTTAGTGATGATACTAGAGATGCAGTAAAAGGACATGTATTTAATATAAATGAGCGTGGTTATGTAAATGGAAGAGGCGGACTTGAAGATACTATAAAATTTTCAATAGTTGCTGCGACTGGGCAAAAAGGTATAAATTATGACAATGTAATATATTCACACTGGTCTTGGGCAAATGAGCCATATCAATGTATTAATTATATATCAGCACACGATAATTATACTTTATGGGATAAGCTTGCTATGTCAAATAGGGAAGATTCAATTGAAAAAAGAAAGAATATGAATAAACTTGCGGCTGCTATAGTGCTTACATCTCAAGGTATACCATTTTTCCAAGCAGGTGAAGAATTTTTACGAAGCAAGAAAAATGATGATGGAAGTTTTAATCATGATAGTTATAATGCTCCAGATAGAGTAAATAGTTTAGACTGGAGAAGAGTATATGATTATAAAGATATAGTAAACTATTATAAAGGTCTTATTAAACTTAGAAAGAAATATAGGGCATTTAGAATGAATTCAGCAGAAGAAATAAGAAAAAATCTTACTTTTTTAGAAAGAGGAGAAAGTTTTTATAAGAACAATGTAGTTGCATATAAAATAGAAGATAACAGTGGAAAAAATCTATCCAATACTTTGGTTGTAATATTCAATCCTAATGATGAAGAAGCATTTATTGATTTAAAAGATTGTGGATGGAGTGTGTTAGTAAATAAAGAAAAGGCAGGAGTAGATGAAATTTACTCTATAGCTGGAAACAGTATAACTGTTCCTTCAAAATGTGCTCATGTTCTAATTAAAAAGTAGATTTTGAGGAAGGTTTTAGGTGATATAAATGGAAGATGAAAAATATGTAGTATTTTTAAATGATATTAATAAGCAAAAGCCAAATGATTTCAGCCAAGAAAACAAAAGTGAGTGTCCTTTTTGTAAAAGAGAATTGCTTACTAATATAATTGATGAAAATGGTCCATTTATATTGCTAAAAAACAAGTATCCAACAATGAAAGACACATGTCAACTTGTTTTAATTGAAACCTATAAGTGTGAAGGAAATATGAGTGTATATAGTGATGAATATATTCAGAAACTTATGTGTTTTGGAATTTCGCACTGGCTTGAAATGGAAAGAAATAATGAATATAAGTCTGTAATATTTTATAAAAATCATGGCCCAAAATCTGGAGGAAGTTTGAAACATCCTCATATGCAGATTGTTGGACTTAAGGATATTGATTACAGGTTGAAGTTGAAAGAGCAATATTTTAAAGGATTTTCTATTTATAAAAGCAGTGTATGTGAAGTGAATTTATCAGATAAGCCATATAATGGTTTTTGTGAGTTTAATATAATTATAGATGATAATCTTGTGGGAATTGATGAGCTTTCATGTAATATAAAAAAAATAACTCACTATATATTAAATAATTATTTCGCAAAATGCGACAGTTTTAATATATTCTTTTATCACTGGAATAACAAAATAATATGTAAGGTTAGTCCTAGATTCACAACAGTTCCTTTATTGCTTGGATATTCAATAAGACAGATACCAAGTTGCTCAGAAAAAATTGTAGGTAAGCTTAAGGAGTTATATTATAGATAGAATTTATTTTAAGTATTAGGCAAACAATAATGTTTGCTTTTTTCATTTTTTCATTTTCGTAAGAAAACATAAGTAAGTCAAATATATAGAAAATTAATATATGCGAAAAGGCGCTTCGCTTAGGGGAACGAAACGCCTTTCAAAGCCATATAAAATATGGTTAAAGGGTAAATAATAATGCTTAAACTACTTTACAAATATAATTATGAAATAAATTTGTGACAAAAATATGTCAGATATATAAATAAATTATTAACATATTAAAAATAAATTATTAATTATGTAAACATAAAAAGATATTTATTAAGATAAGTTATGGTATAATTGTTAAAGCATAAGACAAAGAATTAGGCAGGTGCATACATATATGAAAGAATTAACACTTATAATAAAAGATGAATTTTTGAATAAATACAGAAAAGGATATCCATTAATAATGTCTGAAGCTCTTGAAAATAGAAATATTTTAAAAGAAGAAGGTAGTATAATAACTCTTATTGATAAAAAGAAGAACTTTGTAGGTAAGGGATACTATGGGATTCAAAATAAAGGCTGTGGATGGATTTTAAGCAACAGTAAGAATAGTAAATTTGATTATAAATTTTTTTATGATAAATTAAGAAATGCTTTTTCAAAGAGAATGAAACTTTATCATTCAAGAGATACTAATGCGTTTAGAGTATTCAATGGAGAAGGTGATGGAATAGGTGGAATTACAATAGATTATTTCAATGAATATTATTTAATTACATGGTACAGTAAAGGAATCTATGTATTTAAGGATATGATAATGAAAGCTATAAAATCTCTTGTTTCTGTAGATGGAATATATCAAAAGAAGAGATTTGAGGAAAATGGAATGGTTGTAGATGAAGACAGCTATGTAAGCGGAAGAAAAGCACCAGAACCTTTAATTGTTAAAGAAAATGGTGTTAATTTTGCAATATATCTTAATGAAGGAGCAATGGTTGGAGTATTCCTTGACCAGAAAGATGTAAGAAAATCAATTAAGTTAAATTATTCTAGAAATAAAACAGTATTAAATACATTTTCATATACAGGAGCATTTTCAATAGCAGCAGCTAAAGGTGGGGCTGTGACTACAAGTGTTGACCTTGCATCAAGAAGTCTTGAAAAAACAAAACAAAACTTTACTATAAATAATATAGATTATAGTAAGCATAATATTGTAGTAGAAGATATATTTCATTATTTCAAAAGAGCTATTAATGAAGGGCAAAAGTTTGATATGGTTATATTAGATCCACCTAGCTTTGCTACATCGAAGGATAACAGATTTAGTGCGGCTAAAGATTATCCAGATTTGGTAAAATCGGCGATAAAAATTACTAATGATGGTGGAGTTATAGTTGCATCTACTAATTGTGCTACATTTAACATGGATAAGTTCAAGAAATTTATAGATAAGGCATTTAAGGAAAGTAATAAGCTTTATGAGATACTAGAAGAACATACACTTCCGGCTGATTTTGCTGTTACAGATAAGTTTCCAGAAGGGGATTATTTAAAAGTTGTATTTATAAAAGTAATGTAATATGAAATTAAAGGAATAAATTTAAAACGGTATTGTATATTTATTTCCTAAGGATGTTAGACTAATAATA
The DNA here is from genome assembly GCA_015058525.1 of Clostridium butyricum. Lineage (GTDB taxonomy): Bacteria > Bacillota > Clostridia > Clostridiales > Clostridiaceae > Clostridium > Clostridium butyricum_A. Next base: position 89,004 of record SVCE01000011.1, on the reverse strand, counting down.
AGCAATTGTATTATTAAAGTATAATATAAAAAAGATATAGGACAATTTAGTAAAAGAACTTTTTATCCTATATCTTTTTTAGTGTAATTTTTAAGTGTGCTAAAATTATGATTTGCAAAAACTGGGTTTAGTTAAAGGTTCCTAAAAAATCTGTAGTATATTTTGCAGCTTCATCCCATTGTTTTTTGAAAGTTATTGTACTTTGACCATCACCTTTTTGTTCACCATAGTCTCCAAAATGACCATGGTTTCCACCTTCTATTTCTATAAATTCAGCACTAGAGTTTAATTTATTTTTTCCATCAAGTATTTTGTCAATGCTTGCAATTTTATCTTCACTACCCCATAATGATAATACTTTTACATCAGTATTTTTTAATTGATCATCTTCAGGATATGATGCATAAAGAACGATTCCTTTAATGTTGTCGTGTTTAGCTGCATATTTGCATGCCATAACACCACCTAAGGAGTGTCCTCCTATAATCCAGTTATTTATATTAGGATATTCTTTTATAACATTTTTTGCTTTATCTGAATTTAATACAGCAAGATTTATAGGCATAGGTACAATTATAACTTGATAGCCTTGCTGTGCTATTTTATTCATAATTGGTGCATAGGATTCTGCTTCAACTAATCCACCAGGATAAAATATGAATCCAGTTTCTTTTATATTTTCTTTTGGAGTAAAAACTATATATTTACTGTCTTCTACTTCAACTTTATCAGTACTTTTTAAATATTCTAAGGCTGTTTGATTAGCATTATAGCTTATTATATTTCCAAATCTATAAGGTTTTTGCACATCATTATTGGTGTTTGAACATGCTGTTAATTGGAGTGAAAGCAGTAATGATAATATTAATATGGTAGTTTTTTTCATAATTATTTCCTTTCAAAATGTTTCATATGATAAAAATATATTATTATCTTTTTATATATTAACCTTCCAAAATATATTCATTCATCTTTTCGTTTAAAAATATAATAATTAATTGGGTGAAGTTTAAAACTGTTAAGGTTAAAACAGTATTAATGAGAATATAAAAAAGAATGCCAATGCATTTATATAAATATGCTTTTTGGCGTTCTTTTTATATTATTAAGAAAGTTATAAAATTATAGTTTTATAGTATTTACTATATTTACAGGTTCATTATTTTTTATATATACTTTAGGAATTCTGTGTTTGAACATGCATAGTATTTCGTAATTTATAGTATTTAGAGATTTAGCTAAATCATCTGCAGTAAGTTTTAAAGAACCAGAATTACCAAGAAGAATAACTTCATCTCCAGTTTTAACTTCGCCTACATCTGTAACATCTACCATGAATTGATCCATGCAAATTTTTCCGACTACTGGAGCAAACTTTCCGTTAATTATTACTTTAGCACCAGGCATTAATAATCTAGTATATCCATCAGCATAACCTATAGGAATTGTTGCAATTTTACTTCTTCTTTCAGTTTTAAATGTTCTTCCATAGCTTATATACATGTCTTTGTCTATTTCTTTTACATGAGCTACTTTAGCTTTTAATGTTAAAGCTGTTTTTAAAGGAAGATTTTCTTTCATTACTTCATCAGATGGATAATATCCATATAATATTATTCCAGCTCTTACTGCATCAAGATAAGTATCAGGCATATCCATTATTGCACCACTGTTTGAAACATCATGCATTGGTATATTTACATTAAGATCAGAAAGTGCTTTAGAGAAATCTATATATTTTTTAAATTGTTCATAAGTATAAGTTTTATCTTTTTCATCAGCAGTAGAAAAGTGTGTAAACATTCCTTCTATTTTTATTCCAGGTAGTTTTGAGATTTCTGCTACATCTTTTAATGACTGTTCATTTGGGATAAAACCGATTCGTCCCATTCCAGTATCTAGTGCTATATGGATTTTTGCTTGTTTGTTCATAGAAACTGCTATGTTGGATAATTCATGTGCATAATCTAAATCATATACAGTTTGTTCAATATCGTAGTTAATAAGTTCTTCGCCTAAATAAGTAGGAGTATATCCAAGAATCATGATTGGTTCTTTTATACCACTTTTTCTAAGTTCTATTCCTTCAGTAAGAACTGCTACTGCAAGTCTTGAAGCACCATTTTCAAGAAGCGTAGGTACTACATCTACAGCACCATGTCCATAACAGTCAGCTTTTACAACAGCTATTACTTCTTTATTTCCTGCTAATTTTTTTATATTCTGCATATTGTATGCAATTGCATCTAAATCTATTTCAGCCCATACAGGTCTAAGTATCTTTTCCATAAAATTATCACCTCAAAATAATGTATGCTTTATAAATATTTATGTATTGTTAAGACATTTGCTATTAATTATATTGTATTCCTAAAGGTGTATACAGGAAAGAACCACTAAACTTGAAAATTGAAACAGAGGTGGTTTGTTTTTGTTATATTATAAGATATCTATAATTAGAGTTACTAATTTTATTTGGATGTAAGTAATGATATATTTTTTCCTATTATTTTAATTCCTTTTTCTATATCTTCATTACTAACTCTTCCAAAGCCTATTCTAAAACAATTATAACCTTTTGGTTTGTTAATATTGAGAATAGCATTATTAGGAGGCGAGTATGATTCATAAAAAATATCTCCAGGCATAAATATTACATTGTCTTTGTAACATAGAGAGAGAAGTTCACGTGCACTAATATCATCTTTTAGTTTTATATATACATGAAGTCCTCCTTCACCAGTAACATAATCATATGGAATGTATTTATTTATCATTTTCATGACAAGCTTGAATTTCTCTCTATAAAATTTACGAACATTTTTTACATGTCTGTTAAATGCACCGCTTTTTAGATAATAATAGAAAACGCTTTGATCTAGAAAGGATGAATGGATGTTTTTGCCACGTTTAACGCTCTCAAGAATATCTATAAGTTTTGAATCACCGCATATCCATCCTATTCTAAGGCCAGGAAATAATATTTTTGAAAGGCTTCCAATGTAGATGACTCCATTTCCATCACCACATAAAGAAGCAATAGGGTCTATAGGAGAACTTGAATAAAGGAGTTCTTCATTAAATCCATCTTCAATTATAGGTATAGAATATTTCATAAAAAGTTTGTATATTTCTTTTCTATGTTCGGTTTTTGTAACTATACCAGTAGGATTATTATATGAAGGTATAATATATCCAAGTTTGGGTTTGTATTTTGATAAAGCATTTTTTAGTTCAGAAAGTATAATTCCTTCAGAATTCATAGGTATTTGTATAATTTTTAAGCCGTGTGATTTCATTATTTTTAATGCTGTATTATGAGTTGGTTCTTCACATATAATTACATCACCTGGTTTTGTAAGAGTAGTTATTATTATATCAAATGCTTCTGTAAATCCATTTGTAATAAGTATATCTTTATTAGAAGTATCTACTCTTTTTTCATTCATATATTTAAAAAGATATTCGATAAGGGGCTTATATCCTTTAGCATATCCGTAATTTAATAAATTTGCTTCTTCATAATTCCATGCATCTAAAAGTGAGCGTTTAAAATCATCAAGATTAAAAAGGCTGTTTTCAGGAGAAATTGATTTAAAAGAAATCATTCCTTTTTTATATGGAAGTTCTGTTTTTATTATATCCAGTTTTCTTAAAGTTCTGCTGTAGCTGTTTATTTTTGAAGAATAATCTAAAGTGTATTCAATGTTTTTGTGTTCAGTTTCAATAGATAAAAATGTTCCTATACCTCTTTTGGTAGCTATAATACCATTGCTTTCTAAATTTTCATATGCTGATATAACTGAATTTCGGCTTATATTCAAAAATTTGCTTACTTCTCTAGTAGATGGAAGCTTGCTTCCTTTATTTAAAGTACCGTTTTTTATTGCTTGTAGTATATGATTTTCAATTTGAATATGAATAGGTTCATTGCTGTTTAATTTAAGATTAGAAAATATCAAAGTATCACCTCATTCTCAGTTTTATATAATATTATCATTAAAAATTATGTAGTATAATAAAAAACAATCTTTATATTTCATTTAGAACAGTAAAATTATAGCATAGTACCGTATTATATTTACAGTAGTTGTAGTAATTTATTAATCCAATACTAAAATACAAATAGAGGGGTGAGCAGTACGAAAAAAAGAACTAGATAATAAGTTTATATTATCTAGTTCTGTTGATTAAAAGAGACAAGAGTTTGTTGAGTTTATTTATGTTAATTATGTAAATAATATGATGTTAAGCTAATACTGATTTTAAGTATTCAGCTATTTCATCACATTGACAGTTAGCAAAGAAGTATTCTTGGAATTTTTCTCCGCTTATAGTTTCTTTTAAGAATTCTTGGTCAATATTTTTAAGGATTGTTATCATATCAGTATGAGTAATTTTTTTAATTTGATCTAAGATTTTTTTGTTACGTTGTTCTGGAATAACTCTTTCTTTTGGATATCCTTGTCCGCTTTTTCCTGAGAATAATTTTTCAAAGATGTATTCAAGATTTAATTCAGCTCCCCATCCAAATCCTTTCGCATAAGGCATAGCTATAGCGTTACCGTCATTGATTTGAGCAAACATAAATGCATCTGAAGGATCAACAACATGTCCACATAATACGTTAGGGAATGCGTTACATGCAAGCATTGCACCTTCACCAGTTCCGCATCCAGTTATTACGAAATCAGCTGCTTTTGAGTTAAGTAAGATAGCAGTTAAAAGACCTACTTGAACGTAAGTTAATTGTGCTTTATCTTCAGCAGTATACATTCCGTAGTTAAAAACTGTATGACCTTTTGGTTCAACTATTTTTTTTAAAGAATTATAAATGATTGAATTTTTACCAGCTTGACTGTTTTCATTAATTAAAGCAATTTTCATTTTAATACCATCCTTTTTATCAATTAATATTAATTAACCATATGTTTAAAAAATATTACAGTTAACGTGAACATTTATTGAGTTAATGCTGTAATATTAGGAATTTAAAAAGATATACACACTATATTTTACATTTCAAGTCACAATTTGTTAACGTGTGCGAAATGAAGTAAAAAAATATATCAAAATATAATATCTTTTAAGCATTATATTGGTCATATTTCATATTATATCATTTTTTTCTATTTTTACAAGTATTAGATTTTTCAAAAAATTATACAAAATATGTGTTTTATTTATTGGAAATGTAAAAATAAAGAATTTTTTTATGGTGATATTTGTTAGAATTAATAGAAATATGTTCAAAAAGTTTAAAATACAATATAATAAATAAGTGATATTAATACATATATAGATACAACAAAGGAGAAGAGTAAAATGACAGCAGCAGTTATAATTATGCTTGGAGCTATAATTATATTATTGTATTTATTAATTAAATTTGGAATTATGAAAAGGAGAGTAATTGTTACAATCGTTGAAAATATTCCTATAGGAATTTTTAGAGATAGTAATAAGAACTATGAAATAAAAAATAAGGTATATATAAAAGAAATAAGAAAAAATGAATCAGTTTTAAATGAAGATAGTAGTAAAATAAAAAATAATTTAGAATGGGAATACAATAAAAAAAATGAGGACAATCTTTTTAAATCTAAAGATGCTTCTGAAAAGATAAATGAGGAAAATATCAACAATAATCAAATTGTATATTGGACACCAAATGGAAAGACATATCACAATTCCAAATTATGTTTGGCATTATCAAGAAGTAAAGTGATAAATGAAGGAACAGTTGCAGAAAGTCACAAAGCTGCACTTTGTGATTTATGTAAGGATAGTTTATAACGAAAGTTAATATACAATTAAAAATTATACTATAAATATTCACTTATATTTTATAGATATTAGTAAAAACTAAAATAAATAAAAAGTTTACTTAAATATATATTAAATAAAATCTATAAAGTTGGAGGTATAGAGTGGATACAGATGTTGAAAAAATAGAAATTGATTATATAGATGAAGATAAAAAAGAACAAGTTGTTAAAAAACAAAAAAGATATCCTAAAAAAAGAAAAAAACTATGTCCTTTAAAAACTAAAATAAAGATAATTCCTTTAGGTGGTCTTGGCGAAATAGGAAAAAATATAACTGTATTTGAATATAAGGATGAAATAATTGTTGTAGACTGTGGGCTTGCATTTCCAGATGAAGATTTGTATGGAATAGATATGGTAATCCCTGATATTACTTATTTGAAGAAAAATAAAGACAAGATAAAAGGACTTTTTATAACACATGGTCATGAAGATCACATTGGAGCGATACCTTATATATTAAAGCAGATTAATGTACCTGTGTATGCAACAAAGTTAACTATAGGTCTTATTGAAACAAAATTAATAGAACATAATATAATAAGTGATTGTACATTAAATATAGTAAGTGAAGGTGACAATGTTAATTTTAAATATTTAAGAGTAGAATTTATAAGGACTAACCACAGTATACCCGATAGTACATCGCTTGCAATACATACTCCCATAGGAACAATAGTACATACTGGTGATTTTAAAGTCGATTTTACACCTATTGATAATAAAATAATAGATCTTCAGAGATATGCTGAACTTGGCAAAAAAGGTGTGCTTTTGCTTATGGCAGATAGTACAAATGCATTACATAAGGGATATACAATGTCAGAAAAAAGAGTTGGTGAAACACTTTTTAATTTATTTTCAAAGGCAAATGGAAGGATAATAGTATCAACTTTTGCATCAAATGTTCACAGATTACAGCAGATAAGTGATTGTGCATTGAAATATAATAGAAAAATAGCATTTAGTGGTAAGAGTATGGAAAAGATATCAGAAGCGGCAATGCGATTAGGATATTTATTTATACCACAAGAAATGATAATAAGCTTAGATAACATAAATGATTATCCAGATGATAGAATTACTATTGTTACAACTGGAAGCCAGGGAGAATCAATGGCGGCACTTACAAGAATAGCAGCATCTACTCATAAGAAGATTCAGATTCACGAAGGAGATATGGTCATAATATCAGCATCACCAATACCAGGAAATGAAAAGGCAGTAGAGAATGTAATTAATGATCTTACTGAAAAAGGGGCTAATGTAATATATAAAGCCATTGAAGATATTCATGTATCTGGTCATGCATGTGAGCAGGAATTACGTCTTGTTCAGGCTCTATTAAAGCCAAAGTTTTTTATTCCAGTTCATGGTGAATATAAACATCTTGTTGCGCATAGTAAAATAGCTCATAGTATGGGAGTAGATAAAGAAAATATATTTATACTTGATACAGGAGATATTTTTGAACTTACAAGGAACACTGGAAAAATTACAGGCAAGGCTCCTGCTGGAAGAGTACTTATTGATGGAATGGGAATTGGAGACGTAGGAAATATGGTTCTTAGGGATAGAAAGAACCTTGCTGAACATGGAATGCTTACTATTGTAGTTGTAATAGATAAACAAGGAAAAAATATAGTGTGTGGACCTGATATTGTTTCGAGAGGATTTGTATATGTAAGAGACAGTGAAGAACTTATGAATGAAATAAGAGAAATAGTGCGTTACTGTGTTGAAACATGTTTCCAAAATAATATATGTCAATGGGCTGAAATAAAGAATAGTATAATACGTGAAGTAGATAAATACATATATTATAAAATGAAGAAGAAACCTATGATTTTACCTGTAATAATTGAATTATAAGATATAATGAGTTTTTGATTTTATTAATTAAAAACTCATTATATCTTTACTTTAATTTATATAAATAGAAGGTTATTTATTGGTCTTTAACATAGAATTATAATTCTGTTTAATGATACTTGTTGTTATGCAATTCCAAGAAGTCTTACAATAGTAGTAAAGATAAAGCATATAGTAATTCCAGTTAGAGTTGGAACTAAAAAGGAAACGACAGTCCATTTTAAGCTCTGGGTTTCTTTTTTTATTGTTAAACAGGTTGTACTGCAAGGCCAGTGCATAAGTGAAAATAACATTACGCATACAGCAGTGTGCCATGTCCAGCCATTTGCTACTAAAAGATTATGGAGTGCAGAGGTACTTTCTAAATCTAATATTGTTCCAGTTGCCATATAGCTCATAATTATTATAGGAATTACGATTTCATTTGCTGGGAATCCAAGAATAAATGCCATTAATATATATCCATCAAGACCTATCATATGTGCAAATGGATTTAAGAAGTTTGCACAATGAGTTAGTATATTTATTCCACCTATATTTATATTAGCCATAAGCCAGATAACTATACCAGTTGGTGCTGCAACAACTACAGCTCTTCCAAGAACAAATAATGTTCTGTCAAATATAGAATGGATTATTATTTTGCCTATCTGTGGTTTCCTAAATGGAGGAAGTTCTAAAGTAAATGAAGTAGGAATTCCTTTTAATATTGTTTTAGAAAGAATTTTTGAAATCATAAGTGTCATAAAAATACCTAAAATTATTACAAGTGTAAGAATAATTGTAGAAATTAATGATTGGAATGGACCTGTAAACATTCCAGCAAAGAACATGGTGATAATTGCAATAAGAGTTGGGAAACGTCCATTACATGGAACAAAATTATTTGTTATTATAGCTATTAGCCTTTCTCTTGGAGAATCTATAATTCTACATCCTACAATGCCTGCAGCATTACAGCCAAACCCCATACACATCGTAAGGGCTTGTTTGCCACAAGCACATGATTTTTTGAAAAAGTTATCTAAATTAAAGGCAACTCTAGGAAGATAGCCTAAATCTTCAAGAAGGGTGAATAGTGGAAAAAATATAGCCATTGGAGGAAGCATTACGGAAACAACCCATGCCAGAGTTCTATACATACCTTGAACAAGAAGACCTTCAATCCATGCAGGAGCTCCTATATACATGAAAAAATCTGTAAGTTTGTCTTGAAACCAGAATAATCCATCTGCAAGTATTTGAGAAGGTACGTTTGCACCGGTTATAGTAAGCCAGAATATTACACCAAGAAGGATTATCATTAATGGAATTCCAAATATTTTAGATGTTAGGATTTTATCTATTTTTCTATCCCTTGAATTATATTGATTTGTTGAAAATGAAACACATTCTTTACAGATGTTTTCAGCTTTACTTACTAGTGTAGAAACTATTTCATATCTTAATTTTTTATTATCTATTTGATTTTCAGAGAGAACTTTTTTTGCATTATTTATACATTTCAAAATTTCAGGATCATCATTTATATCAAATTTTAGGTATTGGTTTAATGAATTTAAGAGATTTTCTTCATTTTCTAGTATTTTTAATGATGTCCATCTTGGGTTTATTATGCCTTTTAAAGAATCGGAAAGTTTTGGGTAAATAAGTGATATAGCTTTTTCGATAGGTTCACTATATTTAATTTTTATTGGTATTTGTATAATTTTGTTAATTGTAATATTATATACTGAGTCCATAAGTTCATTAAGACCTTGCCCCTTAGCAGCACTTGTTGGAATTACAGGTACTCCAAGCATGCTTGATAATTTTTTTATATCTATAAAAATTCCTTTTCTTTTAGCTTCATCCATTAAGTTAAGACATACTACCATGTTATTAGTAATTTCAATAGTTTGAAGAACTAAATTTAAATTTCTTTCTAAGCAAGTTGCATCTACTACAACTATTGTAATATCAGGATTTCCAAAACATATGAAGTCACGGGCAACTTCTTCTTCAACAGAATTAGCCATTAAAGAATATGTTCCAGGTATATCTACAAGATTGAATTCAATATCTTTATAAATGCATTTACCACTAGCATTGCTTACAGTTTTACCAGGCCAGTTTCCTGTATGCTGATTTAAACCTGTAAGATTATTAAAAACAGTGCTTTTTCCAACGTTTGGATTGCCGGCAAGAGCTACTATTTTACTTTTTGTGCGATTTAAGTTCAACTGTGTATCTAACAAATTAGATCCAGTTGATTTTATAGTTAGTCCCATATTAAACTCCTTTTTATAGTAATATAAATTCATAGTAAAGTGAAAATTTTTTTAGTTAAATTTTTAATTTTTAGGTATTTTAATAAAAGTTTATTAATATTTATAGTTAGAGATATTTAAGGTTATTTAGAAACTAAGCAAATATAAACCTAAATGCTTAATTTTGAACTGTTTCAACAACTATTTTTGAAGCATCTTCTGATCTTATAGCTATTACGGTACCACGTATTAAATAGGCTATAGGATCACCAGATGGGCTTTTAGAAATTGGAAGGATGGTCGTTCCATTAATTAGTCCTAAGTCTAGAAATCTTCGTTGAATAGGACCTTCAGCATTAATATTTTTTACATAACATTCAGTATCTAGATTAATATTATTTAAAGTTGTAATATAATTTGTTTTTTTATTGTTCATAACAATTTCCTTTCGTATTTCAAAATATTTTTATTAATTTAGCTTTAAGAAAAAATCTTTCTCTAGACTAACATATGAAGACTAGAATAAAAGTGATACTGATTTTTGAAAGGATGTTTTTATTTTGGGAAAATCTAAGAAAGACTTCCATACAGTAAGAGGATATGAAAGTATAAATATGAATAAAAAAATGCTGACACCATCAATGGAAGATTATCTTGAAATGATATATAGATGTAGCAAAAATGAAGAATTTGTAAGGCTTACTAGAATAGCGCAAATGCTAAATGTAAGGGATTCTTCAGCATCTAAAATGATGAAAAAATTAGGCGGATTGGATCTTATTAAATATGAGAAATATGGAGTCATAATGTTGACTGAACAAGGTAAAAGAATAGGTAGTTATCTTCTTACCAGACATAATATAATTGATGAGTTTTTTGGATATATTGGAAAAACTGATGATATCTTATCAGAAATAGAACTTATTGAACATGTTATAAGCGGTGAAACAGTTGAAAATATGTATTTTTTTAATAGGTTTTTTGAAGAAAATAATGATGTGCTTCAGAAATACAATGAATTTAAGAAAAATAATAAAATAAAATATTGCAAAAATAAATAGAGAAAAACTTAAGAATACTGGCTATTACTTTAAAGTTTTGGAATATTTACAAAACAAAATTTAGAAGTGAACTTAGCAGATATAATAATATAGGTAAACAATAAATTAGTGCATATATTCTATTATTAATATGATTTGGAATATAGGCACTAATTGTATATATTATAATAAAAAATATAATTATTTTGGAGAAAATAATATAAAAAAGTAAGCTGATGTGTTATATTAATAGTTGTGATTTATTATGCAATAGTAAAAATACTTGGAAAAAAGTGCCGATATTTGGAGCATTTGTATTTGGAATTATAATATTGAAAGTTGTTAATACTAAAGGCAGGTATTGCTTCTGATATTTAATAGCAAAATATGGATTATTTGCTAAAAAGGGACAAGATATTTATTGTGAAATTGTATAGTAATACAGGGGGGGAATAATTTATGATAAAGCGAAGTCAGAAGAATAATAGCAATAATTTAAAGAAAGGCATATTAATGTCCCTTTGTCCGCTAGCTGCTGTTTATTTAGGAATGTCAGCTTATTTTATTAATCATTTCTATTTTGGAACTACAATAAATTGTGTAAATGTTGCAGGAGAAAATATTAATGAAGCAAATGAAGAATTGGAAGCTCAAATAAAGGATTATTCTATAAAGCTTGAAGGTAGAGAAAATATGAGCGATGAGATAAAAGGAAGTGATATTGGTTTATCTTATGAACCTCAAGGAAAGCTTGAAGAATTGAAAAAACAACAGAATCCATTTGGATGGATAGTATCTATATTTAAAAAGGAAGATATTGAACTTGAGGGAATAGTATCGTTTGATGATAATTTATTAAATAATCAAATAAAAGAACTTTCAGTTGTTAAAAATAAAAAAGTTGAAAATCCTAAAAATGCAAGTTTTGAGTATGAAAAAAATGAATTTAAAATAGTAGATGAAGTTAAAGGAAATAAGATAGATAAAGATGCATTATATGAAAATGTATCTAAGGCGATAATGGATGGAAAGCCAACTTTAGATTTAGAAGAATCTTATGAAAAACCTAAATATACTAAAGATTCTAGTGAAACATTATTAGCTAAGCAGGTTCTTGATGAATATGCAAAAGCTAAGATTACATATAATTTTGGAGATAGAAATGAAGTGTTAGATGGCTCTAAAATTAGTAAATGGCTTTCTGTAGATGATAATATGAATGTGATTTTTGATGAAAAACAAGTTCATTCTTATGTTGAAAGTCTTGCTTGTAAATATAATACATTTGGTGCAAATCGTAAATTTACTACTACTTTAGGAAAACAAATAATTGTAAGTGGTGGAAATTATGGATGGATTATAGATAAATCAAAAGAAACAAAAGAATTAATAGATGCAATAAAAAATGGAGAAACAAAAGATAGAGAACCAGCATATTCTCAAACTGCTATATCTAGAAATAGTGATGATGTAGGAAACTCTTATGTTGAAATTGATATGACTCAACAGCATTTATGGTATTATCAAAATGGTGCGTTAATAGCTGATGGTGATGTAGTAACAGGAAATGCAGCACTTAATCATTCAACACCAGTAGGAACATATAGAATAAATTATAAAGAAAAGAATGCAACATTAAAAGGCGAGAATTATGAATCTAAGGTAACATATTGGATGCCATTTAACGGAAATATAGGTATTCATGATGCAAGTTGGAGAGATAAGTTTGGAGGACAGATTTATCTTACAAATGGTTCGCATGGATGTGTAAATGCACCATATGCACTTGCAGAAAAGATATTCGGTAATATAGAAGCAGATATGCCTGTTATATGTTATTATGAATAATAAAAAATTATTTTATTAAATAATGTATGAAATATAATTTATAACAAATCAAGAAATTTTACTTGAGAGTATTATTTAGAAATTATAGGGGAATAATATTTTTTATTAATTATTAAGACCTGCAGTTTAGGTTTAATGATAAATCTGAACTGCAGGTTTTTATTAATATTTAATATGAGCTAATAATTTACATGAATAAGCCAGAATTTAATTTTTTTATTACTCCATCCTAAATCCCATGGAACATCATTTCTATCAGTATTGTGACAGGTAACAAGAGAATATCCTTTTGAATCAGCACCACTTACTGTAGAAATATGTGTTATATCACCTTTGTTTTCATAAGCTACAAAGTCTCCTGGAAGGAGTTTATATGATGCTTTATATACTTTTTCATAGGTACCTTTGGCTATTACTGAAGCTCTTCCACTGTTAATCATGTAGTATGTAAATTTATCAGCATTTATCCATGCAGCTGAAGCACTTCCGTTGTCATAAGTCCATGCAGAAGTTTCTTTAAACTTGCCACCTTCATGAAGTATTTGAGAAGCAAAATTTGCACAGTCTCCACCTTCGCAGTTAAAATTTCTATAATTTTTGTTATATTTATATTCATATTCTGGCATAGTAGCAGCACCACAGTACATTTTTGCATATTTTATTGCATTGACTCTGCGTTCATTTAAATTTGAAAAGTCTCGTGGACTTTGAGTTTTTATAAATTCCTTTATTGAATCAGCTTTTATGTTTTCTAAGTTGAGAGAATCTGCAAATGGATCGGTATACCATTCTTTAGATACAATCCACTCATTATCTACGTTTTTTAATGTCAGCGAATGATAAGTTCCTATCCTTGAACTGTTAATTTTATCAGGTTCGTCAGGATATATATACTTATATTCAGTATTACATAATATATAAAAAGAATAGCGGTCTTTATTTTTTGAATGTGTTATTTTTCTTATTATTATGTTAGGGATGATATCTATAAATTGAACACCTTGTTTTTCAGCCCAGTTGTTTATATATTTTATCTTTTTTTCTTCATATTCATATGCCCACTTGCCAAACTGACAGTTGGTATCATAAAGAGATTCTATTGAATCTAAATCTTTTGTAAGAATAGCTTTATTTCTGATTAAGAAGAGATTTTTTACACAGTTTTGTATATTGTCTTCAGAATTTTCATTAATAGAACCAGCTATTACCTTGAAGCTTTTATTTATAAAAAATGTATTAAGTGTTAGAGATATAAGAAAAAGTGATATAAGCCGTAGTAGTTTATTTTTACATGGAGCAGATATATTCATAATATACAACTTCTTTCTTAAGTAAGTTAATTTTTTAATAGGTTATAAGTTTAAATGAAAGTCAATGCTAGAGTGAATTTTCAATAGTATCTATGTATTTTTTTATTTGTTCATTATTTTCAGGTACTCCCATGTACCAAGTGTTATTTTTATTCCAGTTACTGAAGTATTTGGCTTTTAAGATTATTTCAGGTCTGTATTCAAAATGCATTATATCAAAGTGTCCCCATTTACCACCCCATATGAAATTATTATTTTCAAATGCAGTTACAAGTTCAGCAGGATATTCTTTTAATCTGGATTCAGCAGAAGTATCGGAACACCATTTCCAGTAATCACGTTTATCAGTATTAAGATCTAAGGCTATTCCGTATGAATGTGGGCTCAGTTTGCTAGTGCCTGCAATTACTCTATAGTTATATGTTCCGCATCCAGGGTAAAGAAGATTACTTATATCACTACGATTTTTTGCAAGAGGAATGATTTCTTTAAGCGCAGCTTCTAAGCAGATATTGGCATTATTATGGCTGTTAAATTGGCATGATGGATATCCTAATTTTATGTTAACAAGATTTTTTTCAATGGCTGATTTTGAACAGCCATATACTTCATTTAAAAAATCATAATTTCTGCAACGCCCAGGATTAAATGATTTAGGAGGAATTTTATCGTCTTTATTTAAAGGGTATATATCTTCTAAAATATCTTGAAGATCTGGATTATTTATCTTAGTTTCAGAAGTTTTATTTTTTTTATCATCATAAATAAATTTTTTGCCAGATTTCATAACAACATAAACATTCCCATAATCGTCTTTTTCAATATTTGTTATATATTCTGGATAAGCCATCATTAAAATTAACAAATCTTGTTTCATTTTAGCTTCATAATCTTGCTCAGCAGACTTGTAATTTTGAATAGGGTTTATGGTGTTGAAAGCAACTGTAGAATATTGAGTATTTAAATAATCTTTATCGAGAGAAGTTATATTTAAATTATCCCTAAGAGTATTTCCATTAAATTTTGAAGCGTAATTTTCAACTGTCCTTGTATGTGTAGTATTTATAATATTTGCAAGTGAAAGGCTCACACATAAAAGAGATATACAAAATTGTTTTATCATAGTTATCACACCTTTAAAACATTTAATTTGTCTAAAATATTTTATCCAAAGATTTATAAGAGTATGTAATCTTAAATTATCATTAAAATAAATAATTTAGCCCCAAAAAATAAAAAAATATTGTATTATATAGCAAAAGGGAGGTAATGATTATGGGAAATATAATGAAGATTAATATGTATGCTACTATTAAGAAAAAAAATAATAAGAAATTAAAATTAAAAACTGTAGAGAGAAATATAATTCAATACAATAAGTGGCTAAAGAAAAATAACAAGGAGGATAAATTAGAAACATATGAGGAATTTCTACAGGCTAAATAGTGTTTTCTATTTTTAAATTGTGAATTAAGCTGTAAGAATTGTTTAATTCACTTTTTTTATGCCTATAATCATTGATAATGTTGTATAATAATAAAGCAGTTTAGAAAGTGATAGGTTATAATATACAATAAAAAATAATAGTAAAATTATTATGAGATTTCAACTGAATTTGGGGGGGATTATGAATACGTTACTTACAATTGACTGGGATTATTTTATGCCTTATATACATATGATGAACACATCGTATATGGAGAACAAAAGCAATATAGAAAATCACTGGTATAGAATGTATTTAGAAAATAAATACTCAGGCAGAGATATAACTAAAATTATGCGTACTGCAGATTTTTTGAATGGATTTTGGGACAAGATTAGTGATAAGTTTAAGATTAATAAAAATATTAAACTTATAGTATCAGATTCTCATAAGGAAGCTTATTATGTTGCAAAGGAATTTGAATGTGGTGAAGTATATAATATAGATGCACATACGGATCTTGGTTATGGAGGAATGGAATCATTAAATTTTGAACTTAATTGCGCCAACTGGCTTGGAAAACTTCTTAAAGAACATTCTGTATATAAAGGGGATATTGTTTTGAGTCCTTATAGTATGGAAGAACCTGAAGATTTTGAAGAAATAAATCATAATTTTAATATTGAATATAAAAGCATTGATAATATTGAAAAAAGCACAGAAATAAAAGCTATACATATATGCAGGTCAGGAGCATGGACAGCACCATGGCTTGATTGTGAATTTCAAAAGTTTATTAATGAACCTAGTCTTCAATGTGAGATTAGGGACTTGCCTAATAGGGTGTGGGATATAGATTCTATAAATCTTGCAAAACAAATAGAATGTACATTATTTTAAAAAAATAAATACATGTGTAAAAACAAAAAGGACTGTTATACAACATAGGTAAACTGCAAAGCAGCTTGTATTAATATGGTGTATAACAGCCCTTGTTAATTTTTAAAAGATTCTATTTTAATATAAATTTATTTATTAAAGTTTCTAAAGTTTCAGCTTGTGCGAATAATTGCTCACTTGCAGCGGCACTTTCCTCAACAATTGCTGAATTTGATTGTATTACTTCAGAAATATTATTAATACTACTGTTAATTTGATTTATAGACATAGCTTGTTCTTCGGAAAGAGTGGTGATATTATCTACTAATTTTACTGCATCAACAGTATTAGCTACAACATTTTTTAATGCTTGAGAAGTTGTGTTTACAATATCTTTACCTTTGTGTACAGAAGAAAGTGAATTTTTTATTAATTCTTCAGTATTTCTTACAGCTAAAGAACTTTCTTCAGCAAGTTGTTTGACTTCATCTGCAACTACTGCAAAGCCTTTTCCTGCATCACCAGCTCTTGCAGCTTCAATAGCAGCATTAAGAGCTAAAAGATTAGTTTGCTCAGCTATTTGATCTATTGTTTCAATTACTTGTTTTATATTTCTTGAAGATTCATCTATATGATTCATTGCAGAAACCATTTGTTCCATACGCAAATTACTTTCTTCAATGGAATTTCCAAGTTCTTTAACAATTATGTTAGTTTCTTCAGCATGTTTAGTTGAATTTATAATTTTCTCATTTATTTGGTTTATAGAAGAATTTAATTCTTCTATACTTGCTGCTTGCTCTGCAGCACCTTGGCTTATTATTTGTGATGTATTAGCAACTTGCTGTGAGCCTTCTTTTACTTGAACTGTAGCTTCTCTTATTTCAGAGAATATGTTATTCATTGAAGCTATAATATGAGTAAGTGACTCTTTAATTTCAACAAAATCACCTTTAAATTCATAGTCAATATTAAAGTTAAAATCACCTTGAGATACTTTTGCAAGAGCAGTATCAATTTCAGTTATATATCCTTTAAGATTTGAAATTGTATTGTTAAATGATTTGGCAACTTTTCCAATTTCATCATTAGAATCTATATCTATAGTTTGATTTAAGTGACCTTGAGATATATTTTCTGCAAATTTACACATATCGTCTAGAGGTGTAAATAGTTTTGTACATAATTTTATTATTGATGAACAAAGAAGAAAAATAATTATAATTGCAATTATTACAATAAAAATAATTATAATGTTTAATGAAGAAAAAAGTTCAGTTTCATTAACAAAATTAACAACAGTCCAACCAGTAATATCAACTTTTTCTGAGAATGCTAATTGTTTATTGAATAAGTGTCCTATTGTTAAAATATTATTTTCTTCAGAATTAATATTTTGAGCTAATTTTTTTAATTCTTTATAATCATTTAAATTAGTATCAGATTTATAATTATCATTAGTACTTAAAATTATTGTACCATCTTGATTTACTAGTATGCTGTATCCTTTTTTACCATATTTTAAACTTGATAGCTTATCCATAACTGTTTCTAAATTAAGACTGGCTGCAGTACCAATTATTGCTTCATTATTTTTGTTTTTTGTCCATGCCATTATCATTACCATATATTTATCATATGCTTCTGAATATGAAGGGTTAAATATAATGTTAGATGGACCAGAAACAGAAAATTTTTCGAAAGCTTCATCTTTTATACCATTGGCCCATGGAGCTGTAGCAAATTTACCATTTGAAAAATTATAATATCTTGCTTTTAATTTATCTTTATTCGATTCGTTTTTCCAATCACTTTTTGATAAACCAGATGTTATATGTATTGCTGAATATTCACCAGAATATGTATTGTTGATAAAATTTAGTCTTTCCTGATTTATTTTATCCATTTTTTGAATTGAATCTTCATTATCAAAATCAAAGTTGTCACTATTAGCTAAATCAATTAAATCAGTATTGTATGTTATGTTTTCAACTTCTGCTAGTCTTGATTTTAACCATAAATTAATATGTTCAGCAGCTTCTTTTTGTGTAGAATTCATTTGATTTATCAAATCTTTTTTAACAAATGAATTAATAGACAAATATGTAATAAGTGTTAAGGAAAATAATCCTACTATTGTCATTGGTAAAATTTTAGTTAATATTTTATCTTTTATAGATGATTTAGATTTAAACTTATTTTTAAAAAAATCCATTAATAGTAAACTCTCCTTGTTAATATACTTTATTGGTAGATTCCATTCTTTAACCAGATGTGATTTAATTCTTCTAGTTCTTTTTCGTTAGTGCGTCTATCTCTAATTCTTTTTGCAGGAATACCAGCAACTAAAGAATTATTTTCTACATTTTTGTTAACTATAGCACATGCAGCAACAATTGCTTGATCTTCTACTGTTACGCCAGGAAGAATTATGCTGAATGAATATAGTTTTGCAAAGTCTCCTATGACAACTTGTCCGTATGTTCTTGCTGCATGATCATGTTCTTCATGTGAGTGAGTAAAGATTGTTATGCCTTCTCCAATTCCTACAGAATTACCAATTTTAACACCACCTTTGGCGTCAATATATGAACCTCTGTTTATGAATACATCATCACCAATTTCAATATTTTGAGGAAGATTAAATCTTACATTTTCTTCTGCTATAAAATTATCTCCACATTTCTTGAACATTTTTTTGGCAAGTATTCTTCTAAACATAATTGCAAAGTTAGCTATAACTGACATAGGTGTTTTATCTAAAGCATCCCATAAAAAATGAAGATATTTAATTTCAGTAGTATAAGTATCTGAATAAGGTGCTGCAGGCAAATATTCAGAATATAACACCATGTCTTCTAACATATCCATATCTAAAGGATATTTTAAAATTTTTAATATTTCACTAACTCCTTCTAGAGTTATTCCATTATTTACTATAGATTCTATAGTATTTAATGCATCTTTGATTTTCATCAGTGTAACCTCCATGTAAACAATTGATTTTATTAGAAAAATATTTAATTTAACTCTTAATTAAACTTGTATTATATATTAACATTTTATTTTTCTTTTTTCAATATTTTATTATATAAATTAATAATTAACAATAACAATAAAAAAAGATTGGGGGTTTTAGAGATATTTTGACCTAAAATGTAACAAATGAAAAGAATTACAATAAAATACTACTTTTTTTTACATATAAAATAGATTTGATATTATGTTGAATAAATAATTAGAAAGTTATATTGTATTTTGTGAATATATTAAAAAATAAACCATATTTAAATAAATGTGTTATTATATAACTAAGATTTTTAAAAGGTTTTATATATAACTTGGATAAGTGATAAAATTATATAAATATAAGGGGTGTTTAAATATGGTATCAAAGGAAATGTACAAATTAGGAAGTAAGAAATCAACTATAAGAACAATTTTCGAATATGGAATCGAAAGAGCAAAAGTAGTTGGGGAAGAAAACATATATGATTTTAGTTTGGGAAATCCTAATGTTCCTACACCTGAAATTGTAACTAAAACTATGATTGATATTTTACAAAATGAAGATCCTTGCAGTATTCATGGATATACAGTAGCACCTGGCAATCCAGAATGCAGAAAGCTTATGGCAGAAAGTATAAATAGAAGATTTGGAACAAGTTTTGAAGGGAAAAATATATTTTTTACAGCAGGGGCGGCAGCATCAATAACTATATGTTTTAAAGCTTTGAGTGAAAAGGATGATGAATTTATAACATTTGCACCTTATTTTCCAGAGTATAAGTGTTTTGTTGAATCAACAGGGGCACGGTTAAATGTAGTTCCACCAGATATTGAAAATTTCCAAATTAATTTTGAAGAATTTGAAAAAATTTTAAATAAAAATACTAAGGCAGTAATAGTAAATTCACCTAATAATCCCAGTGGAGCTGTTTACAATGAAGATACAATTAAAAAATTAGCTGATTTATTAAGAAAAAAAGAAAAAGAATATGGACATCCTATCTTTATAATATCTGATGAGCCTTATAGAGAAATTGCATATGATGGAATAAATGTGCCGTACTTAACAAAATATTATAATAACACATTAGTTTGTTATTCCTATAGCAAATCTCTTTCTTTGGCAGGTGAAAGAATAGGATACATTTTAATTCCAAATGAAGTAGATGATTACAATGTATTATTTGCAAGTATAGCAGGCGCAGCAAGGGTACTTACACATGTAAATGCTCCAGCGTTTTTGCAAAAGGTAGTTGCAAGATGTGCAGATGTACCTTCTAATATTGAGGTTTATAAATTAAACAGAGATTTATTATATAATGGATTGATTGAAGCAGGATTTGAATGTGTAAAACCTGATGGTGCATTTTATTTATTTCCAAAAGCACTTGAAGATGATGAAAAGGCATTTTGTGAAAGAGCTAAAAAGTATGACTTATTATTGGTTCCAGGAAGTGACTTTGGCTGTCCTGGATATTTCAGAGCTTCATACTGCATAAGCACAGAAACTATAAGAAAATCTCTTCCTGCATTTAAGAAATTAGCTGAGGAATATAAATCAGAAAAAAGATAATTTAAGTATATTATTTATCTTTTTATATGATATAAGAAAAATGAATATAGGAACAAAAGATAAATATGAATAAAATTGAAAACATTGGTAAATAAGAATATAATTAATTTAATTAAATGCATATAGTTTTGATAACGTGAAGAATGTTGAAAAAACTATGTGCTTTTTTGTTTTATAAAAAGCACAGGAGATGAAAAGAATGATAGTAATTCAAAAAAGAAAAATGAGCCAATATGAAAAATTGACTGAAACACCTTTACCAAAGCTTATAGGCTCTCTTGCTGTTCCAACTATAATAAGCATGATGGTTACTAATTTATATAATTTGGCTGATTCATATTTTGTAAGTCAGCTTGGTACAAGTGCCAGTGGTGCAATAGGAATAGTATTTTCTCTTATGGCAATTCTTCAGGCAGTAGGATTTATGCTTGGGCACGGTTCTGGAAGTATAATAAGTCGTAAATTAGGGGCACATGATGATGAAAGTGCAACAAGATTTGCATCAACAAGTTTTTTATTGGCTATATTTGGAGGAGCAGTGCTGGGAATAATATGCATTATATTTATACAGCCTTTGATGAAATTTTTAGGGAGTACAGAAACTATACTTCCATATTCTAAGACTTATGGTTTCTTTATTCTGCTTTCTGCACCAGCTATGGTTTCAGGATGTGTAATGAATAATATTTTGAGGTATGAAGGAAAAGCATCTCTTGCTATGATTGGGCTTACAAGTGGGGCTATACTTAATGTTATTGGAGATCCTATATTAATATTTAAATGTAATATGGGGATGGTAGGTGCAGGAATGTCTACTGCAATATCTCAGTATATAAGTTCTATAATATTATATTGTATGTTTTTAAAAGGAAAGACTACAAGTAAATTTAACATAAAACATGTTACTAGAGATTTTAATGATGTTCTTGAAATACTTAAAACAGGTTTTCCAAGCCTTACAAGGCAGGGACTAGGGTGTATTTCAACTACAATGCTTAATCAGTTTGCAGGATTTTATGGAGATGCTGCAATTGCTGCAATGAGTATAGTATCAAGAGTGTGTATGGTTTTATTTTCAATATGCATTGGAATAGGACAAGGATTTCAACCTGTTTCAGCTTTTAATTATGGAGCTAAAAAATATTTACGTGTAAAAAAAGCTTATATTTTTACAGTTGTATTTAGCACATGTGTTATAGGGATTGTAACATTAATTGCTTTTGCTGAAAGTGGTGGCATAATTCAGATGTTTCGTGATGATACAGATGTTATTAATATAGGAACAACTGCACTAAGAGCACAGCTTGCAGGTATGATTTTCTGTCCACTTGCAGTATGTAGTAATATGTTGTTCCAGAGTATAGGAAAGAGTAGGATGGCTACATTTTTATCCTCACTTAGAAGTGGAGTATGTTTTATACCATTAATAATTATATTATCTAAGGCATTTGGAATAAGAGGAATAGAATTTACACAGCTTACAACGGATATACTTGTATTTATTATTACAGTTCCTTGTACTATACCATTTCTTAGACAGTTAAAATCTGATAGTAAAAAGGAAGATAGGATATAATATTTATTGTTGAAATTAAAAGTTTTATTATTAATATAAACAAAGATTATTGCAATAATTTATGAATAAAAGATGGCACAACTCAATATTTATTTATGGAGGTGGATACTGTGAAATATAATATAATTACTTATGAAACATATTATGGAATATCAAAAAGAGTGGCTGAAATTTTAGCACTTATTATTGGAAATTCAAAAGTTTACAGTGTTGATGATGCACCAAAGGACATTAGTATGTATAATAATGTGATTTCTGTATTTGCATTTCATGGATACAGTACAGGTAAAGATACTATAAAGTATCTTAAGGAATTAGGTGAATCATTAAATGAAAAAGTTTTAGGATTAGTAGGAGTAGGACTTACAGAGAACGATATAAATAGATATGGAAAACAAATAGAGGATGAAATTCAGAAAATGGCTGATTTTATAAAGTTTATTCCTGGTGAGTTAAGAATAAATAAGCTTACGGATGAAGATAGAAAAATATTAGAAGGATTTCTTAGTGAGCATAATATGAAGTTTATGGATATGGGAAAATTCAAAGTAGAAGAAGTATGTGAAAAAGCAAGTGAAATTAAAGAAATTTTAGAAAAGGATGCTGTAAAGCTGGATAGAGAAACATTAAAAAAAGCAATAAATGACTATGTATCTGGAAAAAATATGTGTACACTTACATCTGGAATAGGTGAATTTGTAAGGTCTACACCTATTGAATATTTATATGTTAATGGATGCTTTTATTTCTTTACTGAAGGGGGATTAAAATTTAAAGGAATTCTGCAGAATCCTAATGTTTCAATAAGTATATATGATGACTATAGTGGAATGCAGAATTTGAAGGGGCTTCAGGTGAGCGGTAGGGCAGAAGTAATACCAATTGATAGTGATGAATATAAAGAAATTGTAGAAGTGAAAAAGTTGAATTTAAAAAACATAAATAAACTTCCTGTAAATTTAAATCTTTTAAAGGTTTATCCAATGAAATTTGAATTCCTTAACTCTGATTTTAAAGGATATGAAGTAGATTTAAAGCAGGTATTGAAAAGAGATTAATTTGGATAATACTAAATATATAAAAACAGATATGCTTTGCAGTTGTTGTAGAGGAACAAGAGATAGATGATGATATTCTTGCTCATGCAGAGTATTTAAACGATGAACATAAAGCTATGTTTGTAAATAAAGACTTAGAATTAATAGATAGAACTATGGCAGAAATAGAAGAGGAAATGGATAAGTCTGATGAAGAACTTCTAAACATATTTTATAAAATAGGAGATTAATATATGTATCTATAAATCTTTCTCAACATATTGCGAAAAGATAAAAATAAGAAATGAGCAGAGGTAATATACCAATGCTCATTTTTTATGAATTTAATTTAGTTTTCTTCAGTATTCTATTAGTTATAAGGATTCCGAAGATAGTAAAAGTAATAGTAAATAGTATAAAACTTAATGGAAGATTGTTACTACCTTTAAAAAGCAACAGGCCTAAATAGTTGAAGAACCAATGCAAGCCTACGCCAAACCAAATTGAGTTTGTTATTTTTGCAATATTGTTAAATACAAGTCCAATCAAAAATGTTGAAAGCATATTGATTAATAAGAATGAGATTAGGGGCATTCCAGGAACATACTGCCAATGTCCAATTGAAAAGAATAGAGCAGATAATAAATTGATTTGATAAAACTTAAGTTTATCAAAAGTATTTCTTAGAATATATCCTCTATAGAGCAATTCTTCTGTTAATGGAACTACTAAAACACCGATAAAACCTCTTTTAGCTGAACTCATTAATATATTCGCGAATTCTGAAAAGCTATAATTGCTATCAAGTAATGGAAGTATAAGTATAACAATTATATAGAAAATACAAGAAGTAAGTATTCCGGCTAAAAGCAGCATTATTTCTTTTGGACTGAAGTTTATTCCTATGTCATGCAATTTATGTTTTTCTATAACATGTAACGAAATAAATATACTAATAAACATTGTTATTGGGATAAAATATGTTATAGCTATTTTATGTGTGAATAAGTAAACAACACCAGTAAGAATTATACCTACTATAAGATTTATTAATATAAGCCTAATGATTTGCCAGATTGATTTAAGTATGCATTTTTTATCATTTTAGATACCCTTCTTTTTCGAAAATTAGTAGTTAATTAATTGTGCCAGCGTTTGTAGGAGTAGTGGCTTTACTATGAAGTTATATATTTTCTTTTTGATGTTTCTTATAGAGATAAATAAAGAATAATATTATTATTTCAGTAAGAACAAAAAGCACTTCTATTTTAGGACCAAAGTCTAATCCACCGATAATAAGATTGTTACTAATATTAAAGCTGATTATTGAGTATGGATTACTAGATGAATTTTGAACCATGAATATTTCTTCCTGCACAAAATCAGAGAAAAAATGTACTCCAATAGATAGATATAATGATTTTGTAATAACATATAAATATGCAAATATTATTCCCATAAGGAATATATCAAGGTAATCAACTAATTTTAATACTGATGAGACATGTATCAATGTAAATAATATTGATGAAATAATGACAGCCTTAAATTCATTGTATTTTTCCAAGAGATTACCTAGTATATATCCGCGAAACAGCATTTCTTCACTTACACCAGTAAAGAAAGTATGGATAATTATATTGCGGGAATTTTTGTAGAGCAGGGTAGTCAGTCAAAAGGAATAGGAAAATCATTAATCGAGTATAGTAAGAAAATAAAAGATGAACTTATGCTTAATGTTTATGAAAAAAATGAACGTGCACTTCAGTTTTATAAGAGAGAAAATTTTAAGATTTTAGAAAAAAATAGAGATGAAAATACAAATGAAATTGAATTTTCAATGGTATGGAATAAAGAAAAATAATTTATTTAATAAGTAAAAATGTATAAATTTGAGCAATTTTTATATAAAAGTGCTTTGTGATAATTATAAAAATAAACGAGCTGAATTAATAAATTAAGAATAATTTAAACAAAAAAATGATAAATTATTTTTGTAAAAGATTTATAAAGTCATTCATCTTAAAATATACAAAAATTAACATGTATAAAGGTGTAGACAAGAGCTGGTAATTATATTATCATCATATTTAAATTTACGACATACAAAAAATCAAAATAAAATATAAACTATCGTATAAAGTTGATAAAATGGATCGACAGTTTCTACCAGGTCACCGTTATGGCCTGACTACGATATTGATTTATTAAATTCAATATAATTTATTTTAGTATTCATTCTAATATTTAGTTATATTGATTCTTACTAATCATTTCCACGTATCCTTTATACATAGTTGTATTAACTTAAGATAAGGGAGAGACACTTATGAATTTCATTTCAAATTATTTTAATTTCAAAGAAAAAAATACAGATTTTAAATCAGAATTTGTAGGCGGAGTAACCACATTTCTTACAATAGCTTATATCCTTTTTGTTGTTCCAGATATACTATCGCAGGTAGGGATGCCTAAAGAAAGTGTATTTGCAGCTACAGCACTTGCAGGAGCAATTGGTACATTCATAATGGGGGCTATAGCAAAATTCCCTATGGTACTTGCACCAGGTATGGGACTTAATGCATTCTTTGCTTTTAGTGTGTGTATTGGAATGGATATACCTTGGCAAAGTGCAATTGCAGCAGTTCTTATATCAGGAATAATTTTTGTAATAGTTACAATAACTGGACTTAGACAACTTATAATAAAATCAATACCACAAAATATGAAATATGCAGTTTCATCTGGTATAGGATTATTTATTGCTTTTATAGGATTTAAAAATGCAGGAATAATAGTTGGAAGTGAATCTACTTATGTTGCACTTGGTAATTTAAAAGATCCAGCAGTTTTGGTTTCAATTATTGGTCTTTTAGTAATGTCAGTACTTATGGTGAGAGGAGTTAAAACTGCTATATTCTGCGGATTGATTATATGTGTTGGAGTAGGTGTTGTATTTGGAGTAGTAGATCTTCCAAGTGCAGTTGTATCAATTCCTCCATCAATGTCACCTACATTTGGAACAGCAGTAACTCATATTAAAGATGTATTTACACCACAAATGGCTATGGTAGTATTCACATTATTATTTATGGATTTCTTTGATACAGCAGGAACTCTTGTAGCAGTTGGTTCTAAGGTTGGTCTTGTTAATAAAGATGGAAGTATTGAAAATGGGTCAAAGGCTTTACTTGCAGATTCATGTGCTACTTGTATAGGAGCTATATTTGGTACTACAAATACAACTTCATGTATGGAGTCATTATCAGGAATAGCAGCAGGAGCTAAAACAGGATTTTCAAGTGTTGTAACATCAGGATTATTTATAATAAGCTTATTCTTTTCGCCACTTTTATCAATGATTACATCGCAAATAACAGCACCAGCTCTTATAATAGTAGGATCGCTTTTATGTGCATCACTTTCAGAAATTGAGTGGGATAAACCTGAGATATCTATATCAAGTTTTCTTACAATAATATTAATGCCTCTTACATACAGCATTGGAGAGGGAATTGCATGTGGATTCTTAACATATGTAGTACTTACAGCATGCAGAGGAAAAGGAAAAAAGGTGCATCCAGTTATGTACGGACTTGCAATATTATTCTTGATTTACTTTGCAGTGAAATAAGTTAGGAATGATTATAGATATATAGAAATATAAATAGATTTAAATGAAATAATAATCTAAAAAAAATTTAAAAGCTGATAGAAAGTTAAACGAAAAAGATATGTATTATATTAACTAGTTTTTAGTAATACATATCTTTTTGTTATATTATAGTGATTGATTATAAATGAGATTATATGTATTGCTGTAAATATTTGCGTTATAGCATATTTATGTTGTACTATATGTAAGAAGTAAACAAAATGAACAAATATATTTATAAATATGCAATCCAATTATATTTGAAGTGTGATAGTGTAGAATATAAATAAAGGTTGTAATAAAAAAGGAATGAACTTATGAAAAAAAAAGAAATGATATTTTTAATATTAGGAATTATTATATTTGGAATAATTGTAGGATGTAGTTTTTATACTAAGAATGATGAAAAGACCAATAGTAATATTCAAATTATTAAAGATTTAGATAGTTTAAAGGATATGACAGAAGAAGAAAAGGAAAAAGCAGAGCAAGAGGAAATTTTAGAACAGGAAAAGTATGATCGTGAGAATAAGTATTCGTTTGAATCATCTTCTGACAGTTCTAAGTCAGAAATGCTAGAAATTCAAGATGAAATTGTAATTAAGGATGAAGGCTTTATAGCTGATCTAGACAAAATATTTGCTAATGTGGATGCATATAATGGCAAAAGTATAACTTTAGAGGGGTTTGTAAGGAATATTAATGATAAGAACTTTTCGGTTTTAAGATATTATGATATGTTTCATAAAGATCATACACATGAAGTGACTGTGGGAATAAATGTTATCTATGATGGTGAAATGCCAAAGGTAGATGACTGGGTTGTAGTAACGGGAACTATAGGTTCTGAATTATACGAAGGAACTAAACAGCCTATAGTAAAAGCTTTTAAGGTACAGAAGAATGTTAAATGGGGAAAGGAAAAAGTTACTGATTAATTTGATTAAATTAGAAATATAGAGAACAAAAAACATTAAGGAAAATTAATTAAAATAGTAGCAAAAAAATAGTGTATGTTATATCATTAAATTCTATGATAATTTAATACTATAAAAATTGTTTGATTTGATAAATTTTTAAACTGGCTGATTTATTACAACAGTATGGTTTATAAAATAATTCGAAAGAGGAGAGGCAGTTAATATGAGAAATGTAGAATTATTAATTCCAGCTGGTAATCTTGAAAACTTGAAGATTGCTGTAGCTTATGGTGCAGATGCTGTATATGTTGGCGGTGAAGTATTTAGCTTACGTGCTAAGGCAACTAATTTTTCAATGGAGGACTTAAAAGAAGGTATAGAATATGCACATATTCATAATGTAAAAGTGTATGTGACTGTTAATATTTTAGCTCATAATGAGGATATTGAACAGGTTAAGGAATACCTTAAAGAGCTTGGAGAAATAAAACCAGACGGATTAATTATTGCAGATCCAGGAATATTCTCTTTAGCAAAAAGATTGATACCTCATGTTGAAAGGCATATAAGTACACAAGCTAATAATACAAATTATGAAACTTATTTATTTTGGTGGGAGCTTGGTGCAAAAAGAGTTGTTTCTGCTAGAGAGCTTTCATTAGCTGAAATTGCAGAAATAAGAAGTCATATCCCAGAAGAAATGGAAATAGAAAGCTTTGTACATGGAGCAATGTGTATGGCTTATTCTGGAAGATGTTCATTAAGCAACTATATGACTGGAAGAGATGCAAATCAAGGAGCATGTTCCCATCCTTGCAGATGGAATTATTCTATTATGGAAGAAAAAAGACCAGGAGAATATTTCCCAGTATATGAAAATGAACGTGGAAGTTACATATTTAATTCAAAAGATTTATGTATGATTGAACATATTCCAGAAATGATTGAAGCAGGAATAGATAGCTTAAAGATTGAAGGAAGGATGAAAACAACATTATATACTGCAACAGTTGCAAGAACTTATAGAAAAGCGATTGATGATTATTTAGAATCACCTGAAAAATATAAAGCCAATATGGAGTGGTATAAGGACGAAATAGGAAAATGCACTTATAGAAACTTCACTACGGGATTCTACTTTGGAAAAGTAGGTGAAGATGCACAAATATATGATGCAAATCTTCATATAACAAATTATATTTACTTAGGACAGATTCAAGAAGTAAATGAAAAAGGGCAATTTAAGATTCAACAAAAAAATAAATTTAGTGTTGGAGAAACTATAGAACTTATGAAACCAGATGGCTCTAATATATTATGCACAGTTAATGGAATATATAATGAAGATGGTCAGGCGCAGGAAAGTGCACCACATTCAAAACAGATATTATGGATTCAATTAAATGAAGATGTTGAATTGAAAAAACATGATATTATAAGAAAAAAAGCATAAGATTTATGAAAAATTTTTGTGGCATGTTGCCCCAAAAATAAATATCAATTAAGTTTGGGTTATTTATTAAGAATGACAATAAATTAAAAAATATTGAAAATTAATATTTATATTGTATCAAAATTAAAGCTTGAAACTCTAATTTTGATACAATTTTTTACTGTCTAATTAACATGAATTATTTCAATGTTGATGGAACTTACACTTTTTAAATTTAAAAACAGGAAAGTATGAACTTTACTTTGCATTTTGCCCAAGATAGGTCCAACGTTTTTTATAAATAATAGAAAGAACTTATTATGTTATAAAAAAAATAATTACACAAAAAATTTTTTTGTGCTATAATGCAATTTGTCGGTTTGTGTAAGGTAAATTAATTACTAAAAAATAGCTGATAAATTATTTGTATTTTAGGAGGATGTTTATGCCAAAAAATAAAAAAGAGGGAATAATTTTCGGAATATGTATGTGTTTTATCATGGTGTTTTTTATGGGAATGCTTAATATTTCTATACATCATGGAGCCTTTAATAAAGAAGTAATGATAATATGCTTAAAAGCATTTCCTATAACATTTATTATAGCTTTTATACTTGAAGGTGCTGTTGTTGGTAAAATTAATGGAATGTTGCTTGCAAAATTCTGTGGAGAAAATGATAGTGTTAATGCTAGAATCTTGTTTAATTGTTTCTTTATTGTAACTTGCATGTCTTTTATAATGACATTTATCGGAGGATTACTTGGTGGTGACAATTTTTCTCTTATAATTAGAGAATTCTTTATAAGATGGCCAAGAAATTTCTGTGCAGCTTTTTTCTTAAACATATTAGTTGCTGGGCCAATAAGCAGAACTATTTTAAGAACTATTCAAAGTAAAACTGATTTACATGAAGGATCAGCAGTTAGTGCTTAGAAAAAAAATATATAATTTGTATTTATGATAGGAATAAAGGCCTTATAATATATTATACAGTGTTTAACTGATATTGAGTTTTTTGTAAATCTTGATATCAGTTTTCTTATATAAACATTGCCATTATTAAAGTAGATATATTTATTATTAAGTATATTGATTGCTAAATTATTACTTTGCTTGTAAGGTTTATATTTATAAATAGAAGATAAGTATAAATACAATAATGATTTAATTGATTAATATATTATTTGGTTGAAAAATATTATTTTTTATAATATTTATGCTAAAATTTTAGTGTTTTATGCTAAAAATACTATGTTTTTTGAATAATTAATCATATTATATTTAATAAGACTATTTATTTAAAGTATTTAATGTTATAAAATTGATAGATAGTCAAAAGTATACAAAAATAAAATTATAGGGGGGATTTATGTATAAAAAACTGTCAAAATTTAGTGTTAAGAAGTGTATATACTTTTTATCTATTTCTATATTAGGAATTATTTTTATTACAATTTATAATCAGCATACAAAAATTAAGACTGATAATGAGGCTGTAACGAAGATTGAGTTGACAGGATTTTATCAAGATAAAGAAAGTTATAAATGTATTCCGTTTGACAATATTAATGATATTAATACGGACAGCTCTGAGATTACTATTATGACATATATAAAAAATCCAATACCTAAGGGAAGCAGAATTATATTTTATATGAGAAAGATTAATTTAATAGTGCTTATTAATGGTGAGGAAGTTTATAAAAGTGACGAGGGTGGCCTTTCTAGATGGGATAGCTTTGAAAGTCCAGGAATTATGGATGATGATCAGATTACATTTATATTAAAAAAGACCTCTGAACAAGTAGATTCTAATATTTA
The DNA here is from genome assembly GCA_015058525.1 of Clostridium butyricum. Classification (GTDB taxonomy): domain Bacteria; phylum Bacillota; class Clostridia; order Clostridiales; family Clostridiaceae; genus Clostridium; species Clostridium butyricum_A. The sequence continues at coordinate 57,528 of SVCE01000011.1, read as the reverse complement.
TAAATGTGTTCTTGATAGAATTTATTATGGATCTAATTATGGAATGATTAAGCATAAGATAAAAGAACAAATAATACCTATAGAAGTATGTTTTTTAATTTCCTCAGTTGGAATTATAATTTTAACTACAGCTGGTGTGTTTAAATTTTTTAGAATTGACGCAAGAAAAGGATATTTGGCATGCGGTTTATTATTAATAACTGGTGCATTATGTACATTAAATAATTATGAATATATAACATTGATTTTTAATAATCCTGCACTGGTAAATATATTTGATCTTGTTTCTGAAGCTTTTGTATGTGAATTTCTTTTGATTTATTTAAAGACTTACATACATACAGAAGAGTATTTGATGGATGTAAATATAATGGCAAGAGTATGGCCTGCAGCAGTAGTGTTATATTTTTTACTTGAGGATTTTCAAATTATGCATGAAGATAGTGATGTTAAGATGATGCTTACTTTAATACTTGTAATGTTTTTTAGGGAATTTGTTTATCTTATAAAAGACTATTTTAAATATAAGTCTCAGTCAACTAAATATGTATTAATGTCTGGAATTATTCTTTTAATAGCTACGGTAATTGAAATAATACATTTTTATCTTACAAATATATTTTGGATATATGTATTTCAGGCTGGACTTCTTATGTTCACATTTGTTCAGATATGTGTGCTTATGAATAGTACTAAGGATAAACTGATACAAGCAGAAAGATCAAGAGAGTTGGAAGCAGAATTAGTTCAGAAGAATGTGGCGATTATGCTTTCGCAGATACAACCCCATTTTTTATATAATTCTTTGACAAGCATTGGCTATTTGTGTGAAAAGGAGCCTAAGACAGCAAGAAAATTATTAAATCAGTTTTCGGATTACTTACGTGTAAATATGGATTCATTGAAAATGAACAAGCCTGTGACTTTTTCAAAGGAACTAGATCATGTAAAGACGTATCTTCATCTAGAAAAAATGCGTTTTGATGATGATTTACATATAGAATATGAAATAGAAACAGTAGATTTTATGATACCAGCACTTACAGTTCAGCCTATAGTTGAAAATGCAGTTAAGCATGGTATTGGTAAAAAGGAAAATGGAGGAACCATAAAGCTGCTTACAAAAGAAATGGAGTCTGAATATGTGGTAATAGTTCAAGATGATGGAGTTGGATTTAATAGTAATATAAACAAAAATGATAACAGAACTCATATTGGAATAGAAAATGTTAAAAAGCGTTTAGAATCAATGAGTGGAGGAAAGCTTTCTATAGAAAGTAAAGAAGGCTTGGGTACAACTGTAAAAATAAAAATACCAAAAGGAAGGATTGTTGAAGAATATGAAGATAATAGCAGCAGATGATGAGAAAATAGCATTGATGACTCTTGTTGAAGCTATAAATGAAGCATATCCAAAAGCTGATGTTAAGGCATTTAGAAAGTCATCAGAAGTAATTGAATATGTAGAAAATAATAAGGCTGATGTTGCGTTTCTTGATATAGATATGCGTGGAGCAAATGGCATTGAACTTGCTAAAAAGCTTAAAGAGTGCCAGCCAAAGATAAATATAATATTTGTTACTGGATATTCTGAATATATGGGAGAGGCATTTTCGCTTCATGCAAGTGGATACGTCCTTAAACCTCCTACTAGGGAAAAAATAGAAGCAGAAATAGATAATTTGAGGCATCCAATAGAAGAAAAGTCTGTGCATGTTAAAGTTCAGACATTTGGAAATTTTGAAGTGTTTGTAGATGGAAAACCTCTTGTTATGAAACTTTCAAAATCAAAGGAACTCTTGGCGTATCTTGTAGATAGAAAGGGAGCAGGAGTATCAACAGCTGAAATAGCATCTGTTTTATGGGAAGATAAGGAGTATACACGTTCTTTAAAAAATCAAGTACAGACAGTAGTGCACAAATTATTTGAAGCACTAGAAGATGTGCAAGCACAGGATATTCTAATAAAGAAATGGAATAGCTTATCTTTAAATGTAGAAAAAGTAACATGTGATTATTATGAATTTCTAAAGGGAGACATAAATTATATAAATTTATTTATGGGAGAATACATGACAAATTACAGTTGGGCTGAATTCACTACAGGTTATCTTTGTGAGCATTCATAGAAATAGAAGGAATGGATAATTTATGTGTTCATTCCTTTTTTGCGTGATAAGGTGATTAATATGTCCTTTATGTGTCCATTAGATTTTATAATTAAATTATAAAATAATTCATTTCTTATTAAGGAGTGTGGATATGAACATTTTAATAGTAAATCCATATGAAGATCTTCTTTATGAGAAAGAAAAATTAGTGAAATCAAAGTATCCAGAGAGTAATATAGTTAAATATACAAATCCTATGCTGGCTGTCAAGTATGCAGCCAACAATAAGATAGATATTCTTTTTACAAGAATTGATATGGCAATTTGTAATGGGTATCAAGTTGCAGATTTGGTTGTTAAATTTAACAAATCAGTAAAGGTATACTTTGAAAGGGAATGAGGAATTGGGAATTTTTTAACTATGGGTAAGGGAAATCAAATGATAAAATGAGAGAACAAATATATTTTAAATTGTGTAGGCTGCTAAAAAAGGGATATGCAGCAAATCTTCCAACTAATAAAAGGGAATTATTTTTGTATTAGGATATGATCCAAAAAAAGATGTCTAGAGAAGTAGGGTAGCTCTAGGCGTCTTTTTTGGTAATAAAAGTATTATAATTACTAAAACTAATTAATTATAGTTAACAAATTTAAGATATTACAATTTATATTATATTAAAATTTTTAAAATGAATGAATATTATTCATTGACATTTTAAGTAAAAAGGATTATATTATACCTAAAGGATTTAGTGTAAAAAATAAGGAGGTAAAGTATGAGAATAACAAAAAGTCTTGAGGAACGTAAGCAGGAAATTTTAGATACAGCAATGGAGATTTTTTGTGAAAAGGGATATGATAAAACTTCAATAAGTGATATAGCTCAAAAGATGGGGGTGGCACAGGGGTTATGCTATAGATATTTTAAATCTAAAGAAGAAATATTTGATAGTGCTATAGAATATTATGCAGATATGCAGACGGCTGAAATGAAAAAAGTTCTTTTGGATAGAAGTACTTCATTAAAGGAAAAGTTTAATAAAGGCCTAAACTTTATGGATTTTGAAAAAGATAATAATAATTATTACAGAGTATTTCATGGTAAGGACAGTAGAAAGATACATAATCAGCTTTCAATAAAAATATGTGAGAATATGTGTCCTGTAATAAGTACTTTATTAAAAGAAGAAGCTGACAGAGGAAATGTTGATTTAAAAGGGAGTGATCCTGAAACTGTAGCAAGCTTTTCAGTTTATGGACAGATTGGGATAATATCTAGAGATGATTTAACAAAAGAAGAAAAGGAAAATAGTATAATAAAGTTTTTAAAAACACTATTTTTTAGTATTACGATGCAATAGGAATTGTGTAATAAACAATAGAGTATTAATTGTTCTTACAATATAAACCTATTGTTTTATTATAAAACAATAGTGAATGAAATTCATTCAAGAAATTTAGTTTTAAATAAAAGGAGTGTATGGATATGAATTCAAAAATTAATTTTGTAAATGAAAAGACAAGTTCGGGATTACTTAAAATGTTTATACCTTTGTTTATAGCTATGGTACTTAATATGGCTTACAACATAGTAGATAGTTTGTGGATTGGAAATATGCTTGGAGAGGAAGCAATGGCTGCACTTACAAGCGCAACACCAATTGTTTTGATTCTTACATCTATAGGAATGGGATCAACTAATGGACTAACAATTTTATTATCTCAGGCTATTGGAGCTAAAGATGAGAAATTGGTTAAAAAATTATTGTCTACATCTTTTATAAGTTCGGTTATTTTTTGTATTGGAGTTACCTTTCTATGTGAGATTTCTTTAAATGGATTTTTAGTATTTCTTCAGACACCACAAGAAATATTCAGTATGGTCAAAAATTATCTAGGTATTTACTTTATTGGATTTTTAGCAGTCTATTTTTATTTATATTTTACAGCAGTTTTGAGGAGTTATGGAAATTCTATGTTTCAGGTAGCAGGTATATTATTCTGTACTATTTTGAATGGAATTTTAGATCCTTTCTTTATTAAGTATATGGGAATTGAAGGAGCAGCCATAGCTACAGTATTTTCTCAATCTATTGCAGTTCTTCTTATGTTCATATATGTAATAAAGAAAAAATTAATATATATTAAATTTAGAGAGTTTGATAAAAGAAATTTATCTGATCTTATAGGCAAAGCCCTTCCATCGGTTGTACAACAGAGCATACCAGCATTGAGTACTACAGTTTTGACAGTTATAGTAAGTAATTTTGGGGTTACTGCAATTGCTTCATATGGTATAACAGGAAAGCTTGAGACTATTCTATTTTATCCTGCAATGGCTTTAAATATGGCTATAACAGCGATTATTGGGCAATGTTATGGAGCAGGAAGGTTTGACAGGATTAAGGATTATCTTAAATTGAGCTTGATGTGTGGAGGAGGATTATTGGTAATTCTATCTGCACTAGTAATTGGATATTCAAATGAACTTTCATATGTATTTTTAAGCAGCAGTAATGTGGCTGAAATTGTTCATAATTATTTCTTAATTGTAGGAATAGGATATATTTTAAATACTGTTACAAATTGTTATCTTGGTACAATAAATGGATTAGGCAGACCTATGATGGGTATGTTTATTATGATTTTTTACTATATTATTGTAAGGATGCCTCTTGCATATGTACTATCAAAAGGGGCTTTGATGCTTAATGGAGTATGGTGGGCTGTATTTGTAAGCCATGTAGTTGCAAGTATTTCATCTGTATTAGTATATAAGTATTTTATTAATAAGAGTAGAAAAAAAGAATATATTCAGGAAAGCGGAAAAAAGGTTTTTAATTAGAGAAAGTATTTAATTTGGTTTGACAATTATTATATAGAATAAATCATTAAATAATTAATAAAATTTATAAAGTGAATTTTATATTATTAAGCAAGAAAGGGGCTAGAACTTATGAAAAGACCAAAGCCATTAAAAAAAGGAGATAAAATTGCACTTATAGCACCATGTGGTCCAGTTAAACAGGATAGGATTGAGCCAGCAGTTAAAGCTATTGGGGAATTAGGGCTTGATGTTATGTTATGTGAAAGTTGTACATGTAGTAGAGGATTTTTAGCAGGTAAAAGTGATAAGGCAAGGGCTGATGAAATTAACAGGATGTTTGCTGATAAAAGTGTAAAGGGAATATTTGCAATGCGTGGAGGATATGGGGCTGGAAGAATTCTTCCTATGCTTGATTATAGTTTGATAAAAGGTAATCCCAAAGTATTTGCAGGATACAGTGATGTTACAGCACTTCATATTGTATTTAACCAGAAATGTGGTTTTGTGACTTTTCATGGACCAATGGCTTCAACAGAATTTTACAAGGAAGTAGATCCATATACTATCGATTCTTTCAAAAGAAATATATTCTCAGATTGTCCTTTAGGTGTGGTGGAAAATCCAAATGGTGAAAATTTAAAAACTCTTGTAAAAGGAAATGCACAAGGAATTCTAACTGGGGGAAATTTATCTCTCTTAGTTTCAACAATAGGTACTAAGTATGAGATTAATACAAAAGGAAAAATTTTATTCATAGAAGAGATAGGGGAAGAACCTTACAGAATTGATAGGATGCTTCTACAGTTAAAGCAGAGTGGAAAGTTTAAGGATGCAGCAGGAATAGTTCTAGGTCAGTTTGTTAAATGTGAGTCTTGCCAACCAGAAAAAAGCCTTACTTTAGAAGAAGTATTTTATGATCTTATATGTGATGAAAATAAGCCTGTACTTTATAATCTTTCATGTGGACATAGTATTCCTACGATGACATTGCCTATGGGGGGGAAGGTAAAGATTGAAAATGGAAAGTTTATAATTTTATAGAATATGTGTATTGAAATTATACTATCTAATATAGTTATATAATGCAGACTGTTTTTTAGAAAAATATAAGCTGACAGCAGTCTGCTTTTTGTTTTTTAGAATGCTTAATTATTTAAATTTCTATAATAGATTTGATTAATATAATATAGTAATTTTTTTAATTACTTAAAAAATAAATTTTATGTATGAAATAAATTGAAAAAAATAATTACACATATATAATCAAGAAAGGGGGGATTAGGTAATGGAATATGAAATTATAGAAATGAAAAAAGAACAGTGGGAACAAGTAAGAGACATTTATCTTGAGGGAATTCAGACTGGAATAGCCACATTTCAAAATAGTGCGCCTTCATTTGAAGAATGGGATAAGGGGCATTTAAAGATATGCAGATTTGTTGCAGTTTCTAATGGAAAAGTATTAGGATGGATTGCGTTAAGTCCAACATCTAGCAGACCAGTATATAGTGGAGTTGTTGAAGTGAGCATATATATAGGAAAAGACTTTAGAGGAAGTGGCATTGGAAAAGCACTTATAAATAAAATTATAAAAGAAGCAGAAAAAAATGGGTTATGGACTTTGTATTCTTCAATAATAAGAGAGAATAAAGCAAGTATTCAACTACATAAAAAATGTGGGTTCAGAGAAATTGGAATTCGAGAAAAGATTGCAAAATTACAGAATGGAAAATGGTCTGATACTGTTCTTATGGAATATAGAAGTAAAGTTGTAGGTATAGATTAATATTTATGTAGTATGTTAATTTGAATGATTGAATGGTTATTTATATTAACATATGTAGCTAGGACTGAAATGCATTATTAATATGTATTTCAGTCCTTTTTACATAATAAAAAAAAATTAAAGTTAGAATATATGGCTATTTTAGTGAATATTAATTAATAGTACCAATTATAATAAAATGAGGTGAATACAATGAAAAAAATTTTAATATGTGTATTATTAGTTATATCAGCATTTTCAGTACAGACATTTATTGCTCCAGCTGTAACAGCGCAAGCTTGTAGCGAATCATATGATTGGAAGCAGGTATGGAGTTGTGGAGAAAAAGAGTGGGTATTATATTATGGTGGAAAGCAGATGTATGGATGGCATTTAGTTAATGGATCATGGTATTATATGTATCCTTCAACTGGATATATGGCACATAATACATTTGTGAATGGATATTATTTAGATAGCAATGGAGTATGGACAAACAATATGCCTTATCCTTTGCAGAGGATTCTAAAAGTATTACCACATCCAGGATGGATTTATGACTGTGGAACTTGTTTTGAAAATGAAATAACATTTTTACCTAACCAGAATTTAAGGAATCTTACAGAGCTTGGATGGGATGCTCCTAATGTAAATGGAACTGTTGTAAGCATTGATTTTAATGAATTTTTTGTTGCTGATGATGGAACTGTATTTAGAGCACCACATCAGTCTTATGATACTATTTTACAGTATGATGAAGATGGCAATGTTGTAAATGAATATACTTATTGTGAGCCTAATGCGGTAGGATAATAATATAAAGAAGGAAAAGTAAATTGAAATTAAATAAAATTCAAACAGACTACATCAAATTAGAGATTAAAACTTCAATTTGATATAGTCTGTTTTACTAGATTAATAATATTATTTGTAAGTATGTTTGTGTAATTTTAATATTTATTATATAAGCATATTTGCGTAAGTTTAATTATTTGATAAAGTATATTGTTATTATATAAAATACATGTTTTTAAATTTAATTGTAAAATGTCTTTTTTAATATATTACATTGCAGATTTTAAAATTTCAATTATATCTTCTTTAGAACCTTGTCTTGGATTAGTAGTACCACATGCATCTTTTAATGCATTTTGAGCTAAAGTATCGAAGTCACTTTCTTTTACTCCAAGTTCTTTTAATCCTAAAGGTATGTTTATGCTTTGAGATAAATCTCTTATAGCTTCGATTGCCTTGTTAGCAGCTTCAGCAGCAGGCATATCTTTAACGTCTAATTCCATTGCTAATGCAACTTCTTTTAATCTATCAGAAGCAACTTCCATGTTGTATTTTTGAACATGAGGAAGAAGTACTGCATTACATACACCATGAGGAAGATTGTAGAATCCACCTAATTGATGGGCAATAGCATGAACATATCCTAAATTAGCATTGTTAAATGCCATTCCTGCAAGATATTCAGCATAAGCCATTTGTTCTCTTGCTTCTTCATCGCTTCCGTTTTCAACTGCTCTTCTTAAGTAGTTTACAATTAAAGTTATAGCTTTTACAGCACATGCATCAGTTGCAGGTGTTGCTGCTGTAGAAACATAAGCTTCAACGGCATGAGTTAAGGCATCCATACCTGTAGCTGCTGTTAATGATTTAGGCATTCCCATCATTAAGTTTGAATCGTTTATTGCCATTATTGGATTAACATTTTTATCTACGATAGCCATTTTTATATGTCTTTCTTCATCTGTAATTATTGCAAATACAGTCATTTCGCTTCCTGTACCAGCAGTTGTATTTACAGTTACAAGTGGAAGACATGGATTTTTAGACTTATCTACACCTTCATAATCATTGATTTTTCCGCCATTGCTTGCAAGAAGAGCAATTCCTTTTGCACAGTCATGAGCAGAACCTCCACCAAATGATATTACGAAGTCACATTCTGATTGCTTTAATATATTTAAACCTTCATCAACAGATTTTACTGTTGGGTTTGGTTTTACTCCGTCATAAATAGAATAGCCTAAGCTATTTTCTTCTAAAACTTTAGTTAAGTTATCAACTAATTTTGTTTCGATAAGCATTTTATCTGTTACTATTAATGCTTTTTTTAATCCTAATGATTTTAATTGTGGACCAGCTTCATTTAAGCATCCTTTACCTAGTAAGCTTAATGGTGGCATAAAAAATTTACTACTCATATATAATTCCTCCTGAGTTTTGTATTTTTATGTTAGAAAACTTTACACGCTTATAATACAACTATGTTAAATAAATAACTAACTCTTTTTTGAAAAAAATATCACAAATTTCAATATTATAAAAAAAATTCAATTTTAATAAAAAATAAGCTAATTTTTATCAAAATTTAAATAATAAATTTTAATAAAAATTTGGTATAATTAAAATGATATTGTATAATTAATATCAAATACTTTTAAAGAAACTCAATTAACGAAGGATAAGTTCGAAAAGACGATTTTTAGGAAGTATTAAATCAGAGTGATATGAATTTTAAAATTATTTAATAAATTAAGTAGCTTTGTTATAACACTAAATAGTATACTTAATATTTAATATAATTATTCATTAGATTAAAACTACAACAAATTAGTATTCATATAACTCATACAATATAATTATCTGTGGGGGATATAAAAGTAATTATGAAAGATAGTAAAATATTTTCTAAAGACATTGTAGACGGAGTAGAAACTGATTTAATAAAATTATTGTATTATGATTATGAAAGAGACGGTAGAGACAGTTATACTACCCATGAATGTAACAGACTGTGTAGGGTTTTAGATGGTGAAAAGAAGATTAAGGTTAATAATGAAACTAATTTAATTTATTCAGATGATGAATTTGTACTTTTAAAACCTAAATCAAAGGTAGAAGTAGTTACAAATAAACCAACTAAGGCGCTTGTATTGGAAATTTCTAATGATCTTATATCATATATAAATAATAAATTGAAATATGAATTTAAAGAAAATGCAGATTTTAATTTAAAAAGTAATTATATTTTTAAAGATTTTAATGTAAAGAATTTAATGGATGATGTAATAGACATAGTAGGAGGAAATGAAAGTAACAAAGAATTTTTGATAGATTTGAGAGCTCAGGAGATTACATATGAGTTATTTAAACATAGATTATTTAATGATATTGATAAATTAAATTCTAATAATGTAATAAGAAAGTCAATTAGTATTATGAATGATAATCTTTTAAGTGATATAACTATTAGTGACATATCATATTCGCTTGGAATGTCTCTTACTAATTTTTCAACTATTTTTAAAAAGGCCACAGGAATAGCTCCCAATAAATATCTGACAAATCTTAAATTACAGAAAGCAAAGGAAATGCTTGAATACCAAAGTGTTACAGAAGTGGCGTTTTCTTTGGGGTATGACAATATATCTTATTTTATAAATATATTTAAAAGAAACTTTGGAGTGACGCCTAAACAATATAGTTTAAGAATAAGCGGTAAATATTAGGTGCAATGGTTAAGCGTACCTTATCATACAAGTAATATACTTGTTTTAAAGGTACTAATGAGAGATAATAATATGTGAAGATAAATTAATAATTTTCATCAAGAAGAGGAGATGATATTAATGAAAGAAGTATTAGAATTTTTAAAACAATGTGGAACATTTTTTATTGCAACAAATGAAGGAAATCAGCCACATGTACGTCCATTTGGTGCTGTATGTGAATATGAAGGAAAACTTTATATAGTAACAAATAATAAGAAAAAAGTATATGATCAAATGATTAAAAATCCAAAGATTGAAATATGCGCTATGAATAAGGATAAATGGATGCGTATTCAAGGTGAAGTTCAATTAGATGAACGTAGAGAAGCAAGAATTGCTATGATGGAAGATAATAAATCCTTAGAAAATATGTACAATGTTGATGATAATTTAATGGTTGTATTAAAATTTAAAAGTGGCTTAGCAACACTTTATTCTTTTACAGAAGCACCTGTTACTTATGAAATATAATTTATGAGAAAATAAAATATAAATTAATATTTACATTGATGGATTTTAAGAAGAACAGTCTCAGGCATTTAAGTAGTGTGCCCAAGGCTGTTTTTTCTTAAAGTATAACAGAAAAAATTTAATAATAAAATTTAGATTAAAATATCATTTGATTAAAATTTATTTGCTATTTTTAATAGAATAATTATTCAAAATGATATATACTGAATTATTGTGAAGTAATTTAATTGAAATAATAGAAAATTATTCTAAACATTGAGAGGGGTAGTTATGAAAATCAATAAGAAGGTAAAAATACTTTTAATTTTTGTACTTATATTTTCTTTTGCAATACCTGATGTAAGTTATGCAGATATAAATAAAAATATTAGATTTAACAATATTACAGTTGAAGAGGGACTATCCCAGTCTACAGTAAATAAGATATATCAAGATAGTAGAGGGTATATATGGATAGGAACTAATGATGGATTAGATAGATATAATGGGAATAAGTTTAATCATTACAAAAGTAGTAAATATAATAAAAATTCCATAATAAATAATTCCATAATAGATATTACTGAAGATAAAAATGGTGACATGTGGATATCCACTATAGATGGCATAAGCAGAATAAATGCTGATACAGATAAAATAAAAAATTACTATCAAAAGAAAGAGAATGGAAATCTATCAGACAATAGTGTATACGATATTCTTGTAGATGAAGATAACAGAATATTTGCAGCTACAGAAAATGGATTAAATATTTATAATGAGAAAGAAGATACTTTTTATAGAATTTTAGATAAGGAAGATTATCTTCCAAGCCAATACATATATTCAATTGAACAAGATTCACATGGGTTTATATGGGTTAGTACAGATAAAGGACTAGTTAAATTAGATAAAGATTTAAATTTAATAAAAACGTATGAAGATATAATTGGAGAATGTGATGTATATGGGATATATGATGATTTAAAGGGATATATATGGGTATGCACATTTAATAAAGGTCTATTTAGAATAAACTTAGAAAATGAAAGTATAGAAAATTATAGAAATACTGAAGAAAAAACTTCAATATCTAGTAATAATGTAAAAGATGTGGTAGTTGATTTTAAGGGAAGGCTATGGGCTGCTACAGAAAATGGTTTATGTAGTTTTGATTATGAAAAAGAGGAATTTACAAGTTACAATCATGAACTGTATGAAAAAGACAGTTTGATTGATGATAAAACATGCTGTTTATTAAAAGATAGTAGTGGACTTATATGGGTAGGTGCTTATAGTGGAATATCTGTATTTAATCCTAATAGTAATTTTTCGCATTTTAAATCAAAGCCAAATGATAGTATGAATAGTTTAAGTGGTAATATGGTTCAAGGAATATATAAAGATGATTATGGAATATTATGGGTAGGGACTAGTGAAAATGGTTTAAATATTATTGATAAAGATGCTGTAAAACACTTAAATAAGGAAAATAGTAATATTATAAGCAATTCTATACAGGATATAGCAGGAAGCAAAGATTATGTATTTATAGGTACAAAAGATGGTCTGTCAGTTTTGAACAGAAATAGTGATGATAATTACAAAATAAATAATTATACTGAAAAAGATGGGTTGCCATCAAACATAATAAAATCTCTATTTGTAGATTCTAAGAATAACCTGTGGATAGGAACTAATAAAGGATTAGCTGTATTGAATATGAAGAGTGGACAAATTACGGATGTTACATATATATTTGAGAAAGCAGGAGTAACTGATAAATTTGTACGAGCTATATACGAAGATTCTGAAGGTAATTATTATATTGGATGTTTTTTACATGGTGGATTAATAAAGATAGATTCTAATCTGGAAGAATATAAAGTATATCACAACGATGAAGATGATAATCAAAGTATAAGTAATAATTCAATAAGATACATAACACAGGATTTAAATGGAAACATATTAGTTGGGACTAGTTATGGTCTTAATATATTAGATTCAGCGACAGATAAATTCAAGCATTATACAGAAGATGATGGATTAATAAATAATACGGTATATGGAATATTAGTTGATAAAAATAATGATATATGGATGAGCACAAATGGAGGTATATCAAAATTTTCTATTGATAAACAAACATTTAATAATTTTACTATTGGAGATGGGCTTCAGTCAAACGAGTTTAATGGAAGGGCATGTTTTAACAGTAATGATGGATATTTATATTTTGGAGGTATAAATGGATTCAATTCTATCAATATAGATAATGTGGAAGTATGTACATTTCAGCCAAAGGTTATGTTTGATAGTTTTGAAGTAAATGGTATAAGCAAAAAATATATACCTAATATGAAACTTAAATATAATGAGAATAATATAAAAATAAACTTTTTTTCTAATGATTATAAGAATGCAAAAACAACTAAATATTATTATAAATTAAATGATGAGGATAAATGGAATGTAACTGATCATAATTCACTTACATTGGCAAATTTGGCACCTGGAGATTACACTTTAGTAATAACGACAATGATGGAAGATGAAGTAGTAAGTGAAGTCAGTTCTGTAAGTTTTACTATTAAGGCTCCTATTTGGAGGAGTAACTATGCTATATGCATTTACTGTATTTTAATAGTATTGTTCATATACATATCTTGCAATAAATTTAAAACATTAGACAAGTTGGTTGATATAAGAACTAGTGAACTTAGAAAAGAAATGGACAAGAATGAAGAATTATTTAATCAAGTGTTAAAATTAGAAAAGAATAAGAATAATTACTTTATAAATTTATCACATGAGCTTAGAACACCATTAAATATATTAAGCAGTATAAATCAATTAATAAAATCATTTGGAAAGAATGATACGGTTTTAACTAATGAAAGACTTATGTATTATATGGATATAATGAGTAGAAACTGTAATAGGTTATTAAACTTAATTAATAACTTAATTGATTATAATAAAATTGAAAATAATAATTATGTTGTAGTTAAACATGGTATAGATATAGTTTATTTAGTTGAAGAAACAGTTCTTGATATGAAGGATTATATTGAGGGCAAAGGAATTGATGTTATTTTTGATACGGATGTGGAGGAAAAACTTATTCAATGTAATAAACTTGATATAGAAAGATGTATTATAAATTTAGTTAATAATGCAGCTAAGTTTACAGATAAAGGCGGTTTGATTCAAGTATCATTATATGATTTGAATGATAAAGTAAAAATAGTTGTAAAGGATAATGGAATTGGAATAAGTGAAGAAAATCAAAAAATAATATTTGATAGGTTCCATCAAGTTGTTGATAGGAATTCAGAACAAAAGGGAGGAAGCGGATTAGGACTTACTATAACTAAACATCTTATAGTACTTCATGGAGGACAGATATTTGTGAAGAGTAAAGTTGGTGAAGGTAGTGAGTTTACAATAATTCTTCCTGTATAAACTAAAAATAATCTGTAACGGAATATATAGATTAATATTTACAAAATATAAATAATTAGAAAGGCGATAATGTATTATGGAACAAAATACAAATAAAAAGTGGACAATATTTTTTGTAGTAATTGCAGCTACATTTATGTCTACTTTAGATGGAAGTATTGTAAATGTTGCACTTCCTAAGATGGCAGATTCACTAGGAGTTACAACATCTAAAATACAACTAGTAGTAATAAGTTATATAGTAATTATTTCTGCTGTTATATTAATTTTTGGACGTCTTGGAGATATGTTTGGAAAAACTAAAATTTTTAAATTTGGACTTGGCCTATTTACTATTGGTTCATTATTGTGTGGGATAACAAGTTCTTTTAAGGTATTGATTTTGGCAAGAGTTGTACAAGCTGTTGGAGCTGCTGGGACTATGGCTAATAATCAGGGAATAATTACTCAGGTATTTCCAGCAAATGAAAGAGGAAAGTCATTAGGTTTAATTGGTACAGCAGTTGCATTAGGATCACTTGTTGGTCCAGGTCTTGGAGGGGTAATTGTAGGAACATTTAGCTGGGAATTTATATTTTTAATTAATGTTCCAATAGGAATAATAGCATTATATTATGCATTTAAACTGCTTCCAAAAACAAATAAGAAGAGTAATGAAAAAATTGATATTGCAGGTGCAGTTTTATTTATGTTTACTATAATACCTTTATTTGTTTCTTTAAATGAAGGATTAAACATAGGGTTTACAGAACCTTTGATTTTAACAGGTTTTGCTATAGCGGCAATATGCTTTACATTATTTTTAGTTGTAGAAAAAAATATAGAAATGCCACTTGTAGAATTATTTATATTTAAAAACAAGTTATTTTCTATAAGTATCTTTTGTGGATTTGTGACATTTGTAGCGATATTTTGTCATAATATAATTCTACCATTTTACTTGCAGGATTTGATGAAATTTTCACCACAAAAAGCAGGAATAATTTTAATGTCATATCCAATAATTATGATGATAGTTGCACCAGTGAGTGGGACTATTTCAGATAAGATTGGATCAGAATTATTAACTTTTATAGGACTTGTTGTAGGAAGTATAGGATTATTTCTGATGGCAAGTTTAAATGATAATTCGACTGTAATTATTATGGTTGTATTTATTGCAATAATGTCAGCAGGAATGGCAATATTTCAGCCGGCAAATAACTCAATTATAATGTCAACAGTGCCTAGGGAGAAACTTGGAATAGCAGGAAGTATTAATGCATTAGTTAGAAATGTAGGGATTTCCGTAGGAATATCATTATCAACCACTCTTTTATATACAAGAATGAGTGCTAAGATGGGATGCAGAGTTACTGATTTTGTTGAAGGTAGAAACGATGTATTTATATATGGTATGAGATGGGTGTATATTACAGCAGGGTGTATTTGTATGATTGGAGCAGCATTAACTTTTTATAGGTTATATAAAAATTCAAAATATAAAAAAGAAATGAATGGTTATAAAATAATTTGTGATAAAAATAAGTAATTTATAGGATATATTGTTATTAAATATTAAAAATTAAAAGGATTACTTATAAGAATAGTATTAAATGAAAATGTTTTTTGTGTTATAATAGTAAAAATAATACATATGATAACTTTACTGTAGTAAATGTTATATAATAGAATTATTAAAAAGTTCATAATTTACATGAAAAGTGATAAACCCATTTAAGCACATGAAGAACAGAGTTTATTATGAATTTCATATTAATATCTGGAGGTAAAAGTATATGATGAGAGTAAAATGCATTGATGATAATCTTTGCGATACATTGACTTTAAACAAGGAGTATCCTGTAATTGAAGAGGCAACTGAATACTATGTTGTTATTGATGATAAAAGAAATGAAACAGCATGTAAAAAAGCTAGATTTGTAGTAGTAGAAGATGGTGGAGTTACTAAAAATGCAAAGGCAACTATAACTGAACTTAACTATCAATTAGAAAATGATTTTAAAGATATAAAAGATTTTAAGATAAGAAAGAATTCACAAGGTGAAATTAAAGAAATATCTATAAAGTTTAAATACCAATAGAAAAGTGGGACAACTAATCCTCTCATAAGATTTAGTGCTGTAAATTTTATGAGAGGATTTGTAATTTTTTTGAAATATATAAGGGGGGGAAATATAATGAATGCAAATTCAAAAAGAATCTACTATTTAGACCGAATAAAAATCTTGTTATGCTTGTTAGTTATAGGTCTACATACAACTATAGCTTATGGTGGTTCAGGAAGTTGGTTTTATGTTGAAGAGGTACACAATACTTTAATAAATGTTACGTTTACCATATATGATACTGTATGCCAATCATTTTTTATGGGACTGTTTTTCTTTATTTCTGCATATTTTACTGTACCATCTTATAATAAGAAAGGGTGTAGAAAGTTTTTAAAGGATAGGTTTATAAGGCTGTTCATTCCATTATGTATTTTTTATTTTGTATTGCATCCAACTACAGATTATTTTATTGAGAAAATGTCACTGGGAAAGCCAATTTCATATTTTCAATATATGTATAATTCCATAGTTTATTTAGATAATTTAGGTTTTGGACCATTATGGTTTGTGGAAGCCTTGATTATATTTTCAATTGGTTATGTATTGTACAGAAAAATTATAAGAGGAAAAACAGATAACTTGCAAAAAAATGAAAATGGCAAGTCGCAAGTTATAGAAATAATTGATTTTCCAGGAAAGAAATCAATATTTACTTTTATGGTAATTCTAGGAGTAATAACTTTTATAGTAAGACTAGTTTGTCCTGCAGGAGAAGAGCTGTTAGGTATGAAACTTGGATATTTTCCACAGTATATAGCTTTATTTGCTCTTGGGACAATAGCTTATGAAAATCATTGGCTTTATAAGCTTACAGACAAAATAAGTTCATTTTACTTTAAAGTGGCAATATTCTGTTTCTTTTTATTAATAGTAATACTAATGTTATCTATGATTTTGAGTGATGGAAATTTAAATGCATTTATGGGAGGAATAAGCATTCAAGCACTTATTTATGCACTTTGGGAGCCATTTATGTGTGTTGGAATAAGTCTTAAATTAATTAGTATATTCAAAAAAAAGAACTATAAATCTTCAGATTTATGGACTAATTTATCATTGGATACATATCCTGTGTATGTTATTCACGCACCTGTAAATGTATTTTTAGAATGTATGCTTATAACAGCACCATTAAATCCAATAATTAAATTTATTTTAGTATTTATTGCTACATGTGTAATCTGCTTTGCAGTGAGCCATTTTATATTGAGAAAATTACCTGTATTACGAAAAATATTTTAAAAATTATTTTTATAGTAGTTTATTGTGATAATAAGCTTAGCATTAAAAATGTATATATGATACCAATGGTATAGAAAATAAAATATTAAAACAAAGAAAATTATGCAACTTAGTTAAATAAGGAGGTATAAGCAATGACACTTGATGGACTTGAAATAGGAAAAGAGGCCATTATATCTTCAGTAGAATGTAGTGACCATTCCCTTAGAAGACATATACTGGATATGGGGCTTACTCCAGGTACTGAAGTTACATTGATAAAAGTTGCACCAATGGGAGATCCCATAGAACTTATGGTTAGAGGATACAATCTTACTATACGTAAGGATGATGCATCAAAAATTAGTATTGAAAATGTACATAATATGCATGACCATGTAAGGGTAAACAGTGCTGGTAAAGAAATCGTCCATTCTGGAATAGGTGAAAATGTGAAGTATAAGCCAAAAAAATCGGGAAATTCACTTCCTGATAATGCAAAGCTTACTTTTGCACTTGCTGGTAATCAGAATTGTGGGAAGACAACATTATTTAATCAGCTTACTGGTTCTAATCAGCATGTTGGAAATTTTCCAGGAGTTACTGTTGATAGAAAGGATGGAGTAATAAGAAATCATCCTGAAGCTACGGTTACTGACCTTCCAGGAATATATTCACTTTCTCCTTATACAAGTGAAGAAATTGTAACAAGGGAATTTATATTAAATGAAAAGCCAGATGGAATAATAAATATATTAGATGCCACAAACATAGAAAGAAATCTTCTTCTTACAATGCAGCTTATAGAACTTAATGTACCAATGGTAATAGCTTTAAACATGATGGATGAAGTAACTGCAAATGGAGGAACAATCAATATAAATGGATTGGAAAATGCTTTAGGAATACCGGTTGTACCTATTTCAGCTGTAAAGAATGAAGGAATAGATGAACTTGTTGAACATGCTATAAATGTAGCAAGAAATAAGGAATGTCCGGGAAGAATGGATTTCTGTAGTGTAGATGGAGTTTATGGAGGAGCTGTTCATAGATGTATCCATGCAGTATCACATCTTATTGAAAATCATGCAAAGATGGCAGGAATTCCTTTAAGATTTGCAGCTACTAAGATTGTTGAAGGTGATATGCCTGTACAGGAAGCTCTAAATATTGAAAAAGGAGAGCTTAATAATATTGAAGACATAGTAAGGCATATGGAAAAAAGGACAAAAATGGATAGAGAAGCTTCACTTGCAGATATGCGTTTTACTTTTATAGAAAATCTATGTAATGCATGGGTAATAAAACCTGTTGAAAGTAAGGAACATAAAAGAAGTACTAAGATGGATACTATTTTAACAGGAAAGTGGACAGGTATTCCTTCATTTATTGGAATAATGGCACTTATATTTTATCTTACTTTTGGACCTATAGGATCATTTTTTTCTGATTTAATGGGAATTATAATTGCATATTTTACTCAACTTATAGATAAAGGTCTTACTATATGGAATGTAAATAATGTTGTTCATTCACTTGTTACGGATGGTATATTAAGTGGTATTGGAAGTGTACTAAGTTTTATGCCAGTAATAGTAATTTTATTTTTCTTTCTTTCAATACTTGAAGATACTGGATATATGGCAAGAGTAGCATTTATAATGGATACTCTTTTGAGAAAATTTGGACTGTCAGGAAGAAGTTTTGTTCCTATGCTTATAGGTTTTGGATGTTCAGTTCCTGCAATAATGTCAACTAGAACATTGCCATCTGAAAGGGATAGAAAGATGACTATATTTCTTACACCATTTATGAGCTGTTCTGCAAAACTTCCAATATATGCATTGTTTACAGAAGCATTTTTCCCTAAATATGCAGTTCTTGTAATGATAGGACTTTATCTTATAGGAATAGTTGTAGGAATACTTTATGCATTTATACTTAAATGTTTAGTGTTTAAAGGGGAGCCAGTACCTTTTGTAATGGAACTTCCAAACTATCGTATGCCAAGTGCTAAAAATGTATGGAAACTTATTTTTGATAAGGCTAAAGATTTTATAACAAGAGCATTTTCAGTTATTTTTATAGCATCAATCATAATTTGGTTTTTGCAGACTTTTGATATTAGGCTTAATGTTGTAGAAGATTCTTCAAATAGTCTTCTTGCTTTACTTGGTAACTTTATAGTACCAGTATTTAGACCTTTAGGTCTTGGAGACTGGAAGATAGCAACAGCGCTTATTACAGGATTTACAGCAAAGGAAAGTGTAGTAAGTACGCTTACAGTTCTTCTTGGAGGAAATACAGAAGCATTAGCTACTATGTTTACTGGAATATCAGCGTTTGTATTTTTAGTATTTTCACTTTTATATACACCATGTGTTGCTGCAATTGCAGTAGTAAAAAGGGAACTTGGAAAAAGATATGCATGCATTGTAGTAGTTATGCAGTGTTTAATTGCATGGATTATGGCTTTTGTGGTTAGTACTTGGGTCAGAGTTTTTATATAGTATTTAATATAGGTGAATTTTAATACATAATATAATAGTTTGGATTAGAAGTTTATTAGTAGAGCAGTTATGTAGTAAATAATAACATGAATGGATGTGAATTGATTATGGGATTAATAGATTTAAATTTAAGTACCATAATAGTCTTGATTGTAATTGTTGTATGTGCAGTTTTTGCATTTAAAAATGCTTTTATAAATAAAGATGGATGTGGATGTGGAAGTTGCAGTGGCTGTGTAAAAAATGACGAGTGTAATTTCAATAAGAAGAAATATTAGTAGGGTTACAAAAGATAATTATGGATTATAAGAAGAGTTTATTAAAAAAACTTGAAAAAAAGTATATGAGTCTGTTGCACTAAAAAAATAGTGTGACAGACTTTTATTGTAAAAGAATACTATAGCTCTATGGTTCTGGAAAGTATAGTTAGGAAGAAAAGCTAATTAAATGAACCAGTATAATAACTTCTAACAATTGTAGGTGTTGGTTCATAATAAGCACTAGAATTATAGTTATCTAGTATGCTGCATATTTCTGAATTATACACTCTTATCATTCCTTGGACATAATCTTCATCAGGCCCTAATGTATTAAGTATCAATCTTTTGTATACCTTTCCCATTTGTGTTTCTGTAGGAGGTATTTCTACAAGTTCTTTATCAACATCTAATATATTAAATGTGCCTTTTTTTAAATTATATTCATCAATCCATTCATCTACTATTTTAATGGGATTTTCACAGTGAAGTACATTTGCAAGACTTATTTTTTTAACCAATTCTTCATAGCCAATTTTGTTAACTACATCCTTATTTCTTACATGGAGAGTACGAGCTACTCTCTCAATCATATAGCACATGAAATATAAATCATCCTGTGTTATTTCTTCATCTTCAAAAAATACGTTCATCATAGGGAATAGTTACCTCCATATTCTAAGCATTCTAATGATTTATCATTACAAAAAACTATCTGATGAGTCGGGTATTTAAATTTAACTAATACCCAAAATGCTTCTTTTGTAATTATCCCATCAATATAATCTTCGATATAATCCCATATAGTATCATCTGCCATTGGTCCTTCTACTATATCAAAGTTATGACTTATACCTCTTCTACAATTAACTACAAATTCAAGCCATTCATCAGTCATACTATCAAACTTAAGTATATTAAGACTATCATTTTGCTTATATTCATACCAGTTAACAATATGTCTAGGTCTTTTAGTTAGCGCCCACCTTTTTGCCTGCTTTTCTATTACGGTACAATAGAATCCATATCCAAAATCTTTATAATATCCACTTATTAATACTTCCGGTTTTTTAACAATCATACCACTTCCATGAAATACTTTCACTAAAATATTCAACTCCTTCCTTAGATGCATTATATACATTTTCTAAATAAAATGAATTATATAGCTATTTCTCTAACCTTTATTATTCATATTAATAACTTCGTTAGTCTAATTATACCATCATAATATATAGTTATATATACATGTTTTAAAGAAATAAATTCTATTTTTTGTATTATAATAAAGTAGAATTTATGGTAATATAAATATTGTAATGAAAAATAAATAGTATAATGTTTTAGATTAGATGGTAATTAATCAATAGTAAATTTAAACTTCAAGGAAATTTAAATATTTTCTTGGAGTTTTTTTATTTGAAGAAATTTAAAGCTTATAATCAATCTTTATGATTGTTTATAAAAATATAGAGATAATTTTGTTGTTTTATTTATGCTCCTACTTAAAAAAAGACTTTACATGGTCGAGGTAGTCTTAATAAATTTAAGGGGGATTCAGTATGAGTGATTTTGTTCAATGTTTATTGATTTTAACTATATTTTTTGGATTTTTATTTGCAGTATTTTGTGGATATCGAATTCAGGTTAAGGATAAGGACAGAGAATTTAAAGCTAGAAAAGATAGCAACAACAAAAAGAAGTAGCATTGCGCTGCTACTTCTTTAGAAATTAAATAGTCTTATAACTTAGAGACTATCTCGGCCTCTCTATATTTATATATTAACATATTTGTGAATTTTAGTCTATAAAATTTATTTAAAAATTAACATTATAGTTATTTAAGTGACTATTTAAAAATTAAAAAGACTGAGGGAGGAATTAGTGAGATTATAAAAGTTAATATCTCACTAAGAAAGAAAATGAATTTATTTGAAATGTTTGCTGATGAAACTAAGGAATTTGAGGAAGAACAAAAAGCTATAGCTGAATCTAATAACAAAAAGAGTCAAGCGGAGAGTAGTAAGAAATCGAATAACAAGGATAGTAAAAATAAAGGTAAAACTAAAATTGAAAAAATAGATCCTGACAAGAAAGTAATGGATGAAATCGTTAAATATCCTAAAATTGTAGTCAAGGCTTATGGAAATGAAATAATGCATATTGAAGGTGAGTCAGAAGTAAAAGTTATTAAATTAAATGAACTAGCTGATAAACTAATTAATGAATTTGCATATCAAGAATTTTCAGAAGGAATTAGCGGGCATTTTGTGCCAAATAGTGATAAAACTGTTGGCTATTTAGTAGCTACTGGTAAGAGTTCTATTCAAAAGGCTAATTTTTTAGAAGGTGGTAAGAGATATGATATGAGAATTGTGGCTGATAGTTACAATGGATTTAATATTATATCTAAGCCAAAAGGAAACAACCCAAATAATTCAAAATCAGAAAATAGTAATTATAATTCTAATAATGTTCAGAATAATAATGACTTTAATATGAGTAGTAATTTTGATTTTAATAGTACTTATGATAACCAAAATGGTAATTCTGATTTTGTAAGTGAGTTTGCTGCTAATCTAAATGATTATTCATTCAATTAGTTTTAAAAATTAAATTATTTAAGAAGGGGCTGTTACACTTTTTAGTGCAACAGCCCCATATATTGAATACTTTTTGAAAAAATTATATGTATTTAAAGAAGTATAAGTAGTCAATAAAAATAGGAGACAGCATTAAGGTGAGAAAGACATTGATTAATATATAAATGCTGTTCCTTATATATTGTATAGAAATCAGGTATACATTATCATTATTTACATAATATTATTTAATATACATATTGTATGAAATTTTTCTGATTAGTTATGAACTTACTAATTTATTATATCAATAAATTTTTTATGATATATTTACCATTTAAGGAAGCTGACAAAAAATTAAATATCCTGTGAATTATTTGTAAAATTATGATTGATAAACTGTTTTCTATAGGCTTTAGGTGAAATCCCAATAATTTTCTTAAATACGTTGCTGAAATAAAATGCTTCTGAATATCCCATATGAAGACTTATATATTTTATGGAATACGATGTTTCTCTAAGCATACGTGCAGATTCGTTCATGCGTATTGCTGTATGGTATTCCAAAAGGGTTTTTCCAGTAGCTTCTTTAAATATTTTGGCTAGATGCTTATAACTTAAATATAGTGTATTACTTAAATCATCACTATTGAACTGCTCATGGGTATGTGTTTGTAAATACTGAATTATTTTATATATTTTTTCATCATAATTGTAATCATTTTCTTTAATTT
This sequence comes from Clostridium butyricum, assembly GCA_015058525.1. Classification (GTDB taxonomy): domain Bacteria; phylum Bacillota; class Clostridia; order Clostridiales; family Clostridiaceae; genus Clostridium; species Clostridium butyricum_A. The sequence continues at coordinate 33,929 of SVCE01000011.1, read as the reverse complement.
CTTCACTGCAGCAGTTTATTAATATTTCATGAAGAAGAGGAGTCATATATGCACCTCTTAGTGGGTTTGATGAATGAAATATTTCTACAAGTCTAAAGAGTTTATTTTCTATAGAATTACTACTATTTAATTTTAAAAATTTTGGGATTTTCATTTTATATTTATAACTATTTCTTGAAAATTCCTGTTCTTGTATATGAGATGTATATGGTTTAAATTCCGTAAGGTTTTTATTAGGCTCATCAAGATAAAAGTGGATATAAATCCATGAGGTATTTGGGGCGGTTTTATGAATACCATAGTGATGTACTCCAGCTTTTAAGAAAAATAAATTACTTTCTTTTATTACATATTCATGATTATCTTCAACTACAGAAATACAGCCTTTTAGCACATAAATAAGTACGTGGAAATCTACTATTCTATCGGCATGAATAAAGGGGAATTTGCTGTACATTTTATCTGCAACAGATACTAAAGGCATATGATTCCAGTCAATCCATAAGTTATTACTCATATTATCATCCTATTCTGCGATTATTTTATATGTTTATAAGAATATTATCCATTTTTATTCATTTGTGTAAGATTATAATATAGATATAGTTTACATACAAGGAGAAGTATTATGAGAAATTTAGTATTGGATTTTAATATTGATGATTTTTTTTGGAATAATTATGAAAGTTTAGTTAATAAAGTTGTGATTCCATATCAAGAAAAGATTCTTAAAGATGAAGTGCCTGGAATAGAAAAAAGTCATGCAATTGATAATTTTAAGGCGGCAGCAGATGTTATACAAAATGGAAAATGTACAGATGAATTTTATGGAATGGTATTTCAAGACAGTGATGTAGCAAAATGGCTTGAAGCAGCCGCATATTCATTAGCAAAATATCCAGATGAAGAAGTTGAAAAAAGATGTGATGAAGTTATTGATTTAATTGGAAAAGCACAGTATCCAGATGGATATCTTGATACTTATTTTACTGTAAAGGAACCAGAAAGAAAGTGGACAAATCTTCATGAAGCTCATGAACTTTATTGTGCTGGACATATGATAGAAGCTGCTGTTGCTTATGCTGAGTGTCTTCATAAAACAAAATTGTTAGATATTATGTGCAGAGCAGCTGACAATATTTATAATCACTTTATAACTAAGGGGGCAGAGGGATATCCAGGTCATCCAGAAATAGAACTTGCATTAATGAGACTTTATAGGTGTACAAATAATGAAAAGTATAAGGAACTTGCAGAACATTTTATAAATGTAAGAGGTGTAGATAGTAACTATTTTATAAAAGAAAATAATAATCGTGATTGGAATTTATGGGGAGGAGATGGAAGAGACAAGGAATATGGACAGTTTCAAGAACCAGTAAGAGAACAGAAAAAAGCTGTAGGTCATGCAGTGAGGGCTGTTTATCTTTATACAGGAATGGCTGATGTAGCACATGAAACTGGTGATGAAGAATTAAAAAAGGCTTGCAAGATATTATGGAATAATATTACAAAGTGCAGAATGTATATTACAGGTGGAATTGGATCAGTAGTAAATGGTGAAGCATTTTCAGCAGATTATCATCTTCCAAATGATACAGCATATTCAGAAACATGTGCATCAATAGGGCTTATATTTTTCGGTAAGAAGATGTTAGAACTTGAAAAGAATAATATATATGCAGATACTATGGAAAGGGCATTATATAACTGTGTATTAGCAGGAATGCAGCTTGATGGAAAGAGATTCTTTTATGTAAATCCATTAGAAGTAATACCAGGTATAAGTGGTGAGATTGTAACAGAACGACATGTCCGTCCAGAAAGACCTGAGTGGTTTGCATGTGCATGCTGTCCTCCAAATGTTGCAAGATTAATAGGCTCTATAGGAAATTATGCATGGAGTATAGATGAAAATATAGTATATTCACATTTGTATATAGGTGGAACATTAGACTTAAGTAAAGATATAAAGGGAAAAGTTGAAGTTGAAACAGGTTATCCTTATGATAATATTGTTAAATACAAAATGAAACCAGAAGATTCAGATATGGATATGACTTTAGCAATACGTATACCATCATGGAGTGAAAACACAAAAATACTTTATAATGGAAAACAAATAGAGTATAAAATTAAAAATGGATATGGGTATATTTCAAAGAACTTTAGACAAAATGATGAAATTACACTTGTACTTGATATGAAAGCAGAATTTAATTTTGCTAACCCTAAAGTAAGTGCAGATTATGGAAAGACAGCTATATCTTATGGACCACTTATTTACTGTGCTGAAGGTGTGGACAATGATGGAAGTATACTAGATTTGAAAATATCATGTGATTCAGAATTAAAGGTAAGTGAATTTATGAAGGATAAATTGGGAGGTATAAGAGAAATAAAAGCAGAAGGATATAGAGCGGAATATTCAGATGAACTTTATTCAAAGAAGAGATGTGAATATAAAAAGTGTAGTATTACATTAGTTCCATATTATACATGGGGAAATAGAGGACTTAATGAAATGCGTGTATGGATTCCTGAAGCATAATGTAGAAAAATAATTTGAAAATAATAATAAGAATATCTTTGCAAATAAACTGCGAAGATATTTTTATTTGATAGAGAATTTTACTAAATTCAAATGTATTAAATTTTTATATAAATATAAAGCTTATAAGTATTAAAAATAATATAGTTGAAGATTTGATGATTTATATGAGAATAGAATTAATCCCAGCAAATGCAAACTGGCTTGCCACATTAGTTAATTCTTCTAGAGGAATGTTTGGATTTGTAATAAACCATTGTATATACATATTCATAACTCCAGAAGAAATAAATTCTGCATAGAGATTTAGCATTTCACCACTTATATTAATTTTATCTTGTAATCTGTTTATGATAGTATCTTTTAATATCTTCTTTACTTTTACTAGAAGCAGATTATAAGAATTTGCACATATTAATTTTTTATATAAATCAAAATCTTCATTTATAACTTCATTTAAACTTTTAAAAAATGCAGAACCATCAAACTTATCGTCAAAAAAATCGTATTTATCTAAAAGATTTAAGAGTTTTTCTATTATTTCATTTTCAATTTGATCTAAAACTTCTTCGATACTTGAATAGTGCATATAAAATGTCTTACGGTTTATATCAGCAACCTCAGCAAGTTCTTTTACTGTGATTTGTGAAATGTCTTTTTCTTGAATAAGTGCTATAACTGCAATGCGTATACTATTTTTTGTTTTGCTTATACGTCTATCTGGCTTTTTTTTATTTTCCATATATTTATCACCAATGCCTTTTATATTATGTTTTATAAATAAAACTTTATATTTTGTAACTAAAATTATTATATATAAATAGTAATTGAATCTAATTTATTATGATAAAACAAATAAATTGCAAAAATACAGTCAAAAAGTAACACTTTTTGCGATTATGAGTATTAATCATCATACTTTATTTGTTTGACCATTGTTAACTTAATTTGGGTTCATTATAATACAATCATGGGGAATAATCAACACGTGTTACATTTTTTAGTTAGGAGATTAGAAATGAGAAATTTTATTATTTCAACAGATTCAACAGCAGATTTATCTGCAGAGTTTATAAAAGAAAATAATGTGGTTATTTATCCACTTTATTATAATGTAGATGGAGTAGAGTATACTCCGGGAACATGCGATATACCTGTAAAAGAATTTTATGAAAGTATGAAAAATGGAAAGATGCCTACAACAAGTGCTTCAAATCCAAGGTATATAAATGAACAGCTAAAAAAAGCTGTTGATGAAGGATATGATGTTCTTCATATAAGCTTATCTTCAGCACTTAGTTCAAGCTATAATAACGAAGCTATATGTGCACAAAATATAATGGAAGAATGTGAAGGAGCTAAACTTGTAATAGTAGATTCTTTATGTGCTACTGTTGGTCAAGGATTGTTGGTGTATAAAGCTGTTCAGATGAGAAAACAAGGAAAGACAATAGAAGAAACAGCACAGTGGTTAAATGAAAATAAATTAAATATAGTTCATCAGTTTATAGTTGATGATTTATTTCATTTAGTACGTGGTGGAAGGCTTTCAAAATCAACAGCTTTTGTTGGAACAATGTTGAAAATTCAGCCTATTTTATATTTAAACAATGAAGGAAAAATTGAACCTATTGGAAAAATAAGGGGTAGAAAAAAAGCATTAAATACATTAGTAGATAACGTAGGTAGAAAAACAGCTGGGCTTGAAGTAAAAGAAGTATTTTTATCTCATGCAGATTGTATAGATGATGCCCAATATGTGGCAGATAAAATTAAAGAAAAATATGATATAGACAATGTTGTAATTAATGATATATGTCCAACAATTGGTGCACATACTGGTAGAGGTGCTGTTGTTGCTGCATATTTTGGTAATGAAAGATAAAATTATTTATGTAGCAATTGTCTAGAAAATTAATAAAATTTATAAAATATCACTGATTTAAATGAAAATTTATTTAATTCAGTGATATTTTTATATAATTTGTTGACAATATAAAAATAAATATTATAATAAACATATCGATTGAGCTAAATTAAATTTGACTTGGTTGAAATTTTATAAAAATATTAATAGAGGTTGTTATGGATAAATATGATGATTTAAAGTTGGAAAATCAATTATGTTTTCCACTATACGCATTATCAAGAGAAATAATAAAGTTATATAAACCTTATCTTTTAAAGAACTTGGAAAAAAACTTCATTTAGATTCGGGGACGCTTACACCAGTAGTTAAGAAACTTGAATCTATGGAACTTATAATAAAGTATAGAACAAAAGAAGATGATAGAATGGTTATAGTTGAACTTACTGACAAAGGAAGAGTGCTTAAAGATGATATGCTTGAAGTTCCTAAAAAAATGGCATGTGAATCTGGTATGAGTGAAGAGGAAATAGTTAAATTTAAATATTATTTAGATAAGATGTTAAAGAAATTTTCGTAAGGTGAAAAAAGATAAATTTTTTATAAATTAATAGGAGAGTTTAACAAATGAAATTTTATGATTTTACAGCAAAAAAGATGAATGGAACAGAAGTTAAGATGGAACAATATAAGGGAAATATAGTACTTATTGTGAATACAGCAAGTAAATGCGGATTAACTCCACAATTAACAGAACTTGAACAGATGTATAAGGATTATAAAGATAGAGGATTTGAAATATTGGGATTTCCTTGTAATCAGTTTGCAAATCAGGATCCTGGTTCAAATAAAGAAATAAGTGAATTTTGTCTTAGAAATTATGGAGTGTCGTTTACGATGTTTGAAAAGATAGATGTTAATGGAGAAAATGCACATCCTCTTTACAAATATCTTAAAGCTAATACAAAAGGAATTTTTAATAATGAAATAAAGTGGAATTTTACTAAATTTCTTATAGATAAAGAGGGGAATGTTGTAGGGAGATTTGCCCCAACTACAAATCCTAAAAAGATAAGAAAAGATATAGAAAAACTTTTTTAATTAAATAAGTGTGCAGGTTATTATATTATATATGGTTTGAGGTGGGTTTTATGATTAAAGATTTAGTAAGAAAAAATAGATCATACAGGAGATTTTATGGTTACAAGACAATTGAATTAAGTACATTAAAGGAACTTATTGATCTTGCAAGATTATGTCCATCAGCAAGAAATTTACAAGGACTTAAATATATGATTTTTAACAATGCAGAAGAGAATAAAAAGATTAGTGAAAATTTATTTTGGGCTGGATATCTAAAGGATTGGGATGGTCCGGTAGATGAAGAAAAGCCAAGTGCATACATAATAATGTTTAGAGATAAAAGCATTGGGGCAGGGACAGTTCAGGATGAAGGAATTGCTCTTCAGACTATGCTTCTTGGGGCTGTTGAAATGGGATTAGGCGGATGTATTTTAGGTAATGTTAATAAAGTTAAATTAAAAGAAGTATTAGGTTTTGATGATAAGTATGAATTAGCATGTGTGTTAGCACTTGGATATCCTAAAGAAGAGGTAGTAATTGATGAAATCAATGAAGAAGGAAATATTAAATACTGGAGAGATAAAGATGAAGTTCATCATGTTCCTAAGAGAAGTCTTGATGACTTAATTATTAATAATACAGTTGAAAAATAAAGTGAAAAGTATAACTTACAATTTTAATTGATGTTTTATGGACTTAAAATGGTCAATCTAAATACATAGATTGACCAAAGTTCATGAACATGAAGCAACTGAATGTGATATTGTCCTTGCCCCCAATACTATGTATGGAAGGTTGTCAAAAATGGAAAATTATTTGTTTGTGTTAAAGCAGTTATTAGTATGACTTTTTATATTTATTCTATCATTCTTTTTTGAAGTCTTTTTAAAAAGTTAAGTGATACACTTGATAAAACTGAATTTTTTTTCCATATGATATCAAGCTGGCATTCAAGTTTTGGAAAAAGAGGTCTGAAGCATAATTTGCTGTCATTAGAGGTATTTATTAGTTTATCCAAACATAATGCATACCCAACACCTTCTTGAACCATTAAGGAAGCATTATATATAAGATTATATGTACCAACTATATTAAGACTGCTGAAATCTGCTCCAAGCCATCCTGAAAATTCATTGCTTACCATTGTTTGTCTTGAAGCCAAAATAGGAATGTTCCACAAATCATCAGGTTTAATTGTTTTATTAGAACATAATGGAGAATTATTTGGCATTAAAAGTCCCCATTTATCTTTTCCAGGAAGCTTTAAAAAATCATATTTTTTTATATCTGCAGGTTCAATTACAATGCAGAAGTCCAAAAGTCCTTTATCTAATTTTTCTGTTAAATCATCAGCGTTTCCACTAAATAAATGTACTTTTACGTGAGGATATTCTGATTGCATTTCTTTTATTACACTGGCAATGGTTCTCATAGCATCGCTTTCGCCACAACCTATATAAAGATCTCCATTTATAATTTTATCATTATGTAGAAAATCGTTTTCTGTTTTATCTACAAGCATGGTTATTTCCTGTGCTCTTTTTTTAAGAAGAAGCCCATCAGCAGTAAGGGATATATTTCTGTTTCCTCTTATAAATAGAGTTGTATTTAGTTCATATTCCAGTTCTTTTAACTGTCTTGAAAGAGTAGGCTGAGTTATATGAAGGCTTTGAGCAGCACCTGAAATACTACCTTCTCTAGCTAGTGCTAAGAAATATTTTAAAGTTCTTATTTCCATGTTAATCTCCTATACTATTTAAAATCAATTAAATTCTAAATATATAATAAAAGCTTTATAAATTATAATTAGGATTAATGATGTTTAACATACAATCATATGTTTAAAATATAAATCAGTTTGAAATTTATATTTAATCATATCACTTTCAACTATGCTTTTCAAGCATAGAAAAATATTTCAAATAAGTATTTGGAATATTAATATATGAATCATATAATATTGATTGAAAAATATTTGGAAATAATACTTAGTAAATAAGATAAATCTATTAGGGGAGAATAACATAGATAAAAGGAGGACTATATGACTGATCAGGAATTTATGAAATTAATTAAAGATGAAAAAGCTATTAAAGGAGGCACAGAAGAACATAAGATGCTTGTTAAATATAGCAACAATGCTATGAAAATAACAGCAGAGCTTAATAGTAGTTATCATGAACCCAAAGAGGTAAATGCGTTATTTTCTAAACTCATAGGAAAGAAAGTAGATGAAACATTTTTTATGTTTCCGCCATTTTATACTGACTTTGGGAGAAATATTACAGTTGGCAAAAATGTATTTATTAATACAGGATGCTCATTTCAGGATAGAGGAGGCATCATTATAGGTGATGGCACTCAGATTGGAATGAACGTTACTATAGCTACATTAAATCATGGATTTAAATTAGAAAATAGAAATACAACTTACCCAATGCCTGTAAAAATAGGGAAAAATGTATGGATTGGATCAAATGCAACAATAGTGCCAGGAGCAGTTATTGGTGATAATTCAGTTGTTGCAGCTGGTGCAGTTGTAATTGGAGTTATTCCACAGGATGTTGTAGTAGCAGGATGTCCAGCAAGAATAATAAAAAGTATTGAACAATGTGATAGATAAGTATGTTGATTTTTTTAAATACATGGGGTTTATTATGGAAAAATAAATGGAATAAAGCGGATATATTCATAGAAAGGGTATAATAATAAAGTAACACTTTTTAATATTATGAGGATTAATCATCATGGTAAAAATCTTTGACCATTGTTAACTTAATTTTAGTTCATTATAATAGTACAATAGTAAGTAATAATTAGTATGTGTTATATTTTGAAATAAATAATGTATATATTATGATTTAATATATAAGAAAAAATGTAAGGATATTTATTTTAAAGGCTAAAGATAATGAACTATAGATTGGAGTATGATTATATGGAACAGTATGTAATTTTTTTTATTTTGTTTGTAATATATTCGTTTTTAGGATGGGTTTTAGAAACGCTTCATGCAAGTATTAGAGATAAAAAATTTGTAAATAGGGGATTTCTTGTAGGATGCTTCTGTCCTATATATGGTTTTGGAGGTGTAATTACAGTATGGATATTCCAATGGATTAATATATATATTAAAAATAATACTGTTTTTACTATAGTAAGTGTACTGGCAACTATTGTAATAGTAACATTGCTTGAATATATAACTGGATATATATTAGAAAAAATATTTAACTGCAAGTGGTGGGATTATTCTGAAGATTTTGGAAATATAAATGGATATATATGCTTAAGTTATTCGCTTTTATGGGGAGTATTGGCATTTGTTTTGATTAAAGTTATTAATCCTATAATTATGAATTTAGTAGGGATGATAAATGTAAGAGCTAGAGTTTGGATAGCAGCAGTTTTTTTTGTATATTTCATTATAGATTTTGTTAAGACTATAATAGATACATTAGGACTTAGAAATGTTATTATAAATTATTCTAAGTTCTCTGTAGCTGATTATTATAAAAAAATTAAACATTATAAAAGATTACTTAAGGCATTTCCAAGACTTATGTTATTAAATGTAGAAGTAAAGAATAGAGAAATAAAGAAAATATTAAGTGGAGAACTAGATAAGATAAAAGAAAAAATCAAATAATATGGATTATCTAATATTAATTTAAATATTTATTATATTTTAAATATTTATTAATATAAGGTATTTATCTAAGCCTGTTATAAAAGAGATATTATAGCAGGTTTATTTTATATATTGATTTATAAATAGATTAATTTTTGACAATACCAAACGACGAATGCTATTGAATAAAATATCAAAAATTGGTAAAATATATACAAATAGAATGAAATTATATAAGTTAATATATTATGGAAAATTTTTATTTTTATTCTACTGAAAACGTTGTAAAAAACATGGGCATAATAAGAGGAGGCGATAATAATGTCTAAGTTAAAAGATAATTTTCTATGGGGAGGAGCTGTAGCTGCACACCAGTTAGAAGGAGCTTATAGAGAAGGTGGAAAGGGTATTAGTGTTGCTGATGTAATGACAGCTGGAGCAAATGGAGTAGAGCGTAAGATTACAGAAGGAATTTTGGAAGGTGAATATTATCCTAACCATGAAGCTATTGATTTTTATCATCATTATAAGGAAGATATTGCTCTTTTTGCAGAAATGGGATTTAAATGTTTTAGAACATCAATTGCATGGACAAGAATATTCCCAAATGGTGATGAAGAAAAGCCAAATGAAGAAGGGTTAAAATTCTATGATGATTTATTTGATGAATGTTTAAAGTATGGTATTGAGCCAGTTGTTACTTTATCACATTTTGAACTTCCATATCATTTAGTAACTGAATATGGTGGTTTCCGTAACAGAAAGCTTGTTGAATTTTTTGAAAGATTTGCAAGAGCATGTTTTGAAAGATATAAGGATAAAGTTAAGTATTGGATGACTTTTAATGAAATAAATAATCAGGCAAATTATAAAAATGATTTTGCACCATTCACAAATTCAGGTATTTTCTATAAAGAAGGGGAAAATCGTGAAGCAATTATGTATCAAGCTGCTCATTATGAACTTGTGGCAAGTGCAAGAGTTGTAAAGATTGGACATGAAATAAATCCTAATTTTAAAATTGGATGTATGATAGCAATGTGTCCTATTTATCCAGCAACATGTGCTCCAAAGGATATATTAATGGCTCAAAAAGCAATGCAGAAACGTTACTATTTCACAGATGTACATGTACATGGTGAATATCCAGAACATATTACAAAATATCTTCAAAGAAAGGGCATTGAATTAGATTTTACTGAGCAGGATGCAGAAGATTTAAAACAAGGTTGTGTTGACTATATAGGATTCAGTTACTATATGTCATTTGCAGCTAAATATAGAGAAGGAAATGAACACTTCGAGTATGATGAAACAAGTGATTTAGTTAGAAATGAATATGTAAAAGCATCTGAATGGGGATGGCAGATTGATCCAGAAGGTCTTAGATATTCATTAAACTGGTTTACAGATATGTATCATCTTCCACTATTCATAGTTGAAAATGGATTTGGTGCTGTAGATGAAATAGGTCAAGATGGAATGGTACACGATACTTATCGTATTGAATATTTAAAGGCACATATAAAAGAAATGATTAAAGCTGTTGATGAAGATGGTGTTGACTTAATAGGATACACTCCTTGGGGATGTATTGATTTAGTATCAGCTGGAACTGGTGAAATGAAGAAACGTTATGGATTTATCTATGTAGATAAAGATAATGAAGGAAATGGAACACTAGCTAGAACTAGAAAGGAATCATTTTACTGGTATAAGCAGGTAATTGCATCAAATGGAGAAAAACTTGATATTTTTGATTAGTTTGTTTATGCAAACCAAATTTATTGTATTCACTTCGATTGAGAAGGGCAATATTCATATAACTTAACAGAAGCATAATTTAAATAAGGAGTTGTAATAAATGAAAAACATTGTAAATAGATTTCCAGAAGGATTTTTATGGGGGGGAGCTACTGCTGCTAACCAATGTGAAGGTGGATATAATGAAGGTGGAAGAGGTCTTGCAAATGTAGATGTAATTCCACATGGAGAAGATAGATTTCCAGTTATGTGTGGTAAAAAGAAAATGTTTGAACTTGATGATGTGCATAATTATCCAGCACTTGAATCAATAGATATGTACCACAGATGGAAAGAAGATATAGCTTTATTTGCTGAAATGGGATTTAAGACATATCGTCTTTCAATTGGATGGAGCAGAATTTTTCCAAAAGGTGATGAATTAGAACCAAATGAAGAAGGTTTAAAATTTTATGAAGATATATTCAAAGAATGTAGAAAGTATGGTATTGAACCACTTGTTACAATAACTCATTTTGACTGTCCAATGCATCTTATAACTGAATATGGCGGATGGAGAAACCGCAAACTTGTAGAATTTTATGAAAGATTATGTCGTGTTATATTTAAAAGATATAAGGGGTTAGTTAAATACTGGCTTACATTTAATGAAATTAATATGATACTGCACCTTCCATTTATGGGAGCAGGAATATGCTTTGAAGAAGGAGAAAATGAGCAAGAAGTTAAATATATAGCTGCTCATCACGAGTTAGTTGCTAGTGCATTAGCTACTAAAATAGCTCATGAAATTGATTCAGAAAATAAGGTTGGATGTATGCTTGCTGCTGGTAATACTTATCCAAATACATGTAATCCTAAGGATGTATGGCAGTCAATTGAAAGAGATAGGGATTCTTATATGTTCATAGATGTACAAGCAAGAGGACAATATCCATCTTATGCTCTTAAGAAATTTGAACGTGAAGGAATTAAAGTTAATATAACTGAAGAAGATAAGAAATTATTAAAAGAAAATACTGTTGATTTTGTATCATTTTCATACTATTCATCAAGACTTACAAGTGCTGATGAAAAATTGTTAAAAAAATCAAGAGAAGGAAATGCTGTTGCATCATTAAAAAACCCTTACTTAACTGAAAGTGAATGGGGATGGCAGATAGATCCGCTTGGATTTAGAATTACTATTAATTCAATTTATGATAGATATCAAAAACCATTATTTGTTGTTGAAAACGGACTTGGTGCAGTTGATAAAATAGATGAAAATGGGCAAATTAATGATGATTATCGTATTGATTACTTAAGAGAACACATAAAAGCTATGAGAGATGCTGTAGTAATTGATGGTGTTGAGCTAATAGGATATACTTCATGGGGATGTATAGACTTAGTTTCAGCAAGTACTGGAGAAATGAAAAAACGTTATGGATTTATTTATGTAGATAAAGATAATGAAGGTAACGGAACATTAAAGAGAATCAAGAAAAAATCTTTTGATTGGTACAAAAAAGTAATTGCAACTAATGGGGAAGATTTAGATTAATAAATTTATGTTAATAAGAACTATTATTTTCGCAGAATGTTGAAAAGATAATAGTTCTTATTTGTATTAGAACGATTATTACTATATAATATATGTACTAAGACCATATAAGGAGGGATTAACATTATTATTTTGTCTTTTTTAATAGCTTTTTTTGCAGGCTCAATTCCTAGTGGATATATAATTGCAAAAAAGTTTTATGGGATTGATATTACGCATGAAGGAAGTGGAAATATAGGTTCCACAAATATGAACAGAATAATTGGAAGAAAGGCATCTGTTATGACACAGATTCTTGATATAGCAAAAGGACTTATTCCTGTTTTTATAAGTTATTTAATATGCATGAATTGGGACAATGAAAGCAATAGATATATATATTTAACTTCAGTTGCTTTAACAACAGTTATTGGCCATGATTATACTCCGCTTTTAAGGTTTAATGGAGGGAAGGGAGTTAATACAACTATAGGAGCTTTCTTTCTAATGACACCAATAGCTACTTTAAGTGGAGTTGCTGTTTATTTCTTATTAAAGCCTGCAATAAGTATAGTATTTATTAGATCATTAGCATTAGGTCTTACTATGCTTATATTATCATGGTTATTTGGTATTAATAACATTGTTTTAATAGGTTTATGTGTGGCTAATGTATTGCTATTTGTACGTCATATACCTAATATAAAGGGATATTTTAAAAAGTGATGAATTGTCAAGCTAAGTGTTATACTTAGCTTGCTTTTTCATAAATAGACTATTCTATAAATTTTAAAAATTTCGAGAGTGTAAGGAGAGAAAAATAATGAATTTAGATTTTACTTATTATAATCCAACTAAAATATACTTTGGAAAGAATGTGTTAGAAAAGTTAGGCGAAGAGCTTAAAAATTATGGAGATACTGTAATGCTTGCGTATGGAAAAGGCGCAATTAAAAGAATTGGGCTATATGATGAAATAATGACTGTATTAAAGGAAAATGGCAAAAATGTAGTAGAACTTTCTGGAATAATGCCTAATCCAACTTATGCAAAAGTTATGGAAGGTGCAAAGCTTGTAAAAGAAAATAATGTAGACTTAATATTGGCAGTTGGTGGCGGATCTACTATAGACTGTGCAAAGGCAATATCAGTATCTGCATATTGTGAAGGAGATGCATGGACAAAGTACTGGATTAATTATGAAGAAGTAAATAACAAAATTGTTCCAGTAGCTTCAATTCTTACAATGGCTGGTACAGGTTCAGAAATGAATGGTGGTTCTGTAATTACAAATGAAGAAGTTAAATTGAAAAATGGCAGAGTATTTGGTGAGAATGTTTATCCTAAGTTTTCTATATTAAATCCAGAATATACATATACTGTTCCAAAGTATCAGATGGTAAGCGGAGTATTTGATATAATGTCTCACTTAATGGAAATGTATTTCTCAGGTGATGACGATAATACAAGTGATTACATGATTGAAGGTGTTTTACGTTCAGTTATAAACAGTGCAAAGGTTGCTATAAATGAACCTGAAAATTATGAAGCAAGAAGTAATATTATGTGGAGTTCTTCTCTTGCATTATGCACAATTCTAGGTCTTGGAAAAACACAAGACTGGGAAGTTCATATGATTGAACATCAATTAGGAGCTTATACAGATTGTACACATGGTATGGGCCTTGCAGCTATTTCACTTCCATATTATCGTTATATTTATAAATTTGGCTTAGATAAATTTGTACGTTTTGCAAAGGAAGTATGGAGAGTTGATGACACTGGAAAGACTAAGGAAGAAGTGGCTTTAGCTGGTATAGATGCTATGGAAGACTTTATGAAGGAATGTGGCATAGTTACAAGCATAAAGGAACTTGGAGCTACAGAAGAAATGCTTGCTAAAATAGCTGATTCTACAATTTTATGCGGAGGATATAAGGTATTAACTGCAGAGGAAGTGCTTCAAATTCTTAAGGCAGCATATAAATAAGTTGAAAATGGAAAATTTTAATTCATAATATTTTTAAATATATAAAAACTGGATGCCAAACAGCATCCAGTTTTTGTGTATTATTGGTTGTTTATTAGTCATTCTTCAAGAATGTTATTATAAGAACTATGATAACAGTGAAGATAGTTACAAATATAGGCTGATTTTTTTGTTATTTAATCATATATAGCTAGTTAATTATTAGATTTTAATACAATACTAATAAATTAACATGATTTAAAGATAGTAATTAGAATTAATCAATATCAGGAATAAGTTCAACATATATTTGATCAAAAGCAGGTTTTAATTCTGCAATCATTTTGTTCCGTATTTGTTTTAAATCTTTAACATTAATATTATTATCATGACTTTTTATGTATACTTCAACCCATGTTTTTCTACCAGTTTGAATTACATCAAGAAACTGAAGCTTATATGTATCATTTTCAATATATTTTTTTGCAGCTGTACGTATTTCGTCCATAATTTCTTTTTCAGGAGCAAATAAAATAAGTTCTTTAAGATTTGTCCATATAATTTTTATAGGTTCAATTATAAGACATAAAGACATAATTATAGCAACAGCTGGATCAATATAAGGTGAAATCCATGCAAAGGAAGTTTTCTGCAAAATCATCTGTGCAAAAAAGGCTAATGAAACTCCAAGACTGCTTAATACATCTAATTTCCATACATATAATTCTGCACGTATAGAATCAGATTCATATTTTTTTCTATAATGAGAAAGTACCTGATACATAATAAAGCATCCTATGAAAACACAAAATTCAAATAAAGCAATAAAGCTAGCATCAACAGTGTGACCGCCATTAAGTATAGTTTGGACACTATCAATAAAAAGTTCAATTGTAATGAATAGCAGAACGCTATATTTTATTATTATAAATAGAGATTCAATTTGTGAAAAGCCATAAGGCCTTTTTTCAGTTACAGGTTTATATAATAATGGGACTAATAAAAGAAACGGCCATATCATTATAAGTTCTGTAATATCAAAGACGAAATCTATAAGTATTGAATGAGAATTAGTAAGATACGCCATTTCGCCTTCAGCAAACATGAATAAAATACTTCCAACCAAAGATAATTTCATGATTCGCTTTTCCGTCTGAATCTTCGCATTATCTGTAAGTTTAATAACATCCACGTCCTTTCATATTTTTATATATCATATAATAACTAATATTTTTCAAAACTTCAATGGTATATAAGTTTTATGGACATTATTGTAAACTAACTTTTGAGGATTAGATTATTGATAGGAAACATTAAATAAACATTTTAATCTCATAATTATGCTATAATTTAATAATAAACTATTAATTATAATTTATAACTAGAAATTTACGAAAGAGGGTTAAAACCTTGAAAACAGAAGTTTACAAGATACAAAGTCTTGATGATAAAGAATTAAAAGAAGCAGCAGAATGTATAAGAGATGGAGGGGTAATAGCGTACCCTACGGAAACACTTTATGGATTAGGGGCAGATGCTCTTAATGAAGAAGCTGTAAAAAAGATATTTAAAGCTAAGGGAAGACCAGATAACAAGGCTATTACAGTGATTACTGCATCTAAAGATATAAGCAGCTATGTTGAAGAAGTGACAGAAGAAGCACAAAAGCTTATAAATGAGTTTTGGCCAGGTCCTCTTACATTAGTATTAAAGAAAAAAGATGTGATACCTCATATAACTAGTGCCAATATGGATACAATAGGCATAAGAATGACAAGTAATGAAATAGCAAGAAAGCTTGTAGAGTTGTCAGGAACTATAATCACAGCTACATCAGCAAACATAAGTGGGGGACCAAGCCATGACAACATTGAGGGCTGTATAGATGACTTTGATGGAAAAGTTGATTACATAATAGGTGAGGAAAAGAAACATATAGGAATTGAATCTACAATAGTGGACTGCACTGTAACTCCGCCAGTTGTTTTAAGAAGCGGGGCAGTAACTATGGAAATGCTTAAAAAAGTTGAACCTACTATAATATAGATATAGTAGGTTCTTTTTAATATCTTAAAAAGCTAGTTTTATTATGTATCTAAAATAATGTTTTTAGCATGTCTATATTCTGATGGAGTACAATTCATATACTTTTTAAATATCTTTCCATAATAGCTCATACTACTGAAGCCACAGCTTAATGCTACAGAGCTTATGGAATCATTGCTGTTTTTTAATAAATCTAGAGATTTTGATATTCTATACTTCAACAAATAATCAAAGGGAGTAGATTTTAAAATTCTCTGAAAACAGCGGCAGCATTCACTTTTGCTTACATTTGCTTGAGAAGCTATACTCTCAAGAGATATATTATCATTATAATTTTCGTGTATGTATTGGAGGCATTTCTGAACTCTTTCTTCATCATAAGAATTTACCTTTTTAGAAACTTCTATTGTATCTTTAATTTCTCTTATTAGATTTATCCAAATCAGATTTACATTATTAATCATGTTAAGTTCATATAAATAAGATTGTGAATTAGACAAATCAAAAATTTGATACATATAATTTAAAATTGTTTTCTGCCAGCTTATGTTTTTATTGAGAATAATGTATTTTATATGTGATGATCTTAAAAAAGGTTGTACATATTTTTCTTGAACTATTGACTCTGCAGTTCCACCTATTAATAAAGGATCAAAATTTATTGTAAACATCCTGCAGTTTTCTTTATAAGGTTTTATTTCATGCAGTATATTTGAATTTATTATTATTCCTTCCCCTGGATTTAATATGATTTCTTTACCATCTATAAAAAACACTATTTTTTCGCTTAATACATATGAAAATTGAAGGTCGTTATGCCAATGTAGTCTTATATATCCATCATCAAATAGCTGAAAATTATCTGTATAAACTGCAATTGGAAGGGCAGATGTACCGTGTTTTACTGTTTCTTTTAGATTCTTGTCTACACTTATCTTTGAAGCCTGCATTGTTACCTCCTTAATTATTTAATTATCAACTATGAATAGATGGTGATTTTGGCATCCATCAAAGTAGAAATTAATATTATTGCTTATAAAAGGGTTTATTTTAGACTATATTATTTGAAAATATTAACATATACACTATGATTATAATTTTACAACATAAATTCAAGACTTTAAAGAATTAAATAGGATGCATCAGCTAATATAGTTATAATAATAATCAATATATTGATTGATGTGATTTAGATTTGAATATATTATTATTTATAGTTAATTCAATAAAAGGGGGACACAATCACTTATGAAAAATACTTTAAGATTAAAAGGTTTATTTTTAGTTACCTTTGGAGCAGCATTATGGGGAGTCTCTGGTACAGCAGCTCAATATCTATTTCAGAATCAGAACTTTACTCCAGAATGGCTTGTTGACATTAGAATGCTTTTATCAGGAATACTTCTAATAATACTAGGATTAATAAAAGGTGATAAAAATGTATTTGAAATATGGAAGAGAAAAGATAATGCCATAAGGCTTTTATTATTTGGACTTTTAGGAATGCTTGGAGTACAGTATACATATTTTGCAGCAATAAATCATGGTAATGCTGCTACAGCAACAATACTTCAATATTTATCACCAATAATAATTACATTTTATATATGTATGCAGAATAAAAAACTTCCAACATTAAAACAGACAGTATGTGTGGCTATGGCCATAATGGGGACATTTTTAATAATTACAAAAGGAAATATGAACAGCATTTCTATTTCTAAGGCAGCTCTTTTCTGGGGAATAGCATCTGCTTTTACATCTGCCTTATATACTCTGCAGCCAATAAAGTTACTAAAAGAATATGGTGCAACATGTACAGTAGGATGGGGCATGCTTATAGGGGGAATAGCCTTCAGTTTTATTTATTCACCTTTTAACTGTACTGGGAATTGGTCTATTAAATCAGTTTTAGCTGTAGTTTTTGTAGTCATATTTGGTACGCTTATAGCATTCTCGTGTTATTTAGCAAGTCTTAAATATATTGAGGCATATGAAGCAAGCATACTTGGAAGTTTAGAGCCATTATCAGCAGCGTTTCTTTCTATAATGTTTCTGAATGTTAAATTCAGTGCTATACAATGGATTGGATCTATATTAATAATTTCAACAATTTCAGTGCTTTCTATTATGAAGGATAATTAAGTTACTTTTATAATGTTTCATGTGTTAAAATTCGTATTATATATTAATTATATACAGTATACTTAATATAAAGGAGAATATTTAACAATCAAAAATAAGCTATTAAAAAAATTTATAGGTACAGGACTTAGCCTTTGCAGCTTAATGATGTTAATGCCACAAGGTGTTATGGCAGGATGGAAACAGGATAGTACTGGCTGGTGGTATTTAAATAGCCCATCTTTTTAAATGTGGGAATGTTTCCTGCATCATTTTTCTTGCTTCTTCTTCAGAAAATCCTTGTTCTTTCATAAAAGGAACACAGATTTCAATTTCTTCTTCCATAGTAACATTTGGAGCAGTGAATTCACCATCTTTATAGCAGTAGATGCAGTAATCTGAATTTTTGCTTCCATCCTTATTTGTTCCTAAAACTTCATTTGATTCCATTGGCATAGCACAGCATTGACAAAATAATTTTTTTTCCATTAATTAAACAGCCTTTCTTATAAAACATTTTATGAATTTCTTTTTTGAGATTATGTCCAATCTATGGAATAATTATACAATATAAAAGTTAACAGCATTGTGTCAGGTTTATTTATATAGCAAGAATGAATAATGAAAAAATACGGCAGAATTAAATGATCTAGCACTTAAATATATCTAACAGAACTAGTGAGAACCATTCTCTTCGCGACATGTTGCGAAGAGAACAGTTCTCAATTTGCTTAGAATTGGTAAAAATTAAATTAAGATATGTTTAAGAATTCAATTAGAAAAATATGGTATAATATTCTTTGAATTAAAGTAATAAAAGAGGGAAGTAAATGTGAATAAGCTTAAATTTATAGGAAGAGGTTCAGGATATAACGTAAAAGAAGGGAATACTAGTGCATATATTATAAAAAATAATGTCATGCTTTTAGTTGATTGTGGAGAAGGCGTATTTAAAAGAATAATTGAAACAGAATTAACAAAAGGCATAAAGGAAGTACATATCATAATCACTCACATGCATGGTGATCATGTAGGTTCACTTAGCAGTTTTGTAGGATATTGTTTCTGGAAGTATAACATATGCAGTACTATTTATTATCCAGAAAAAGATAACTTAAAGCAGTTCTTAGAACTTACATCAATGAAGGAAGGCGAAAGCTTTAGTATTGATGATAGCAAAAGTCCAAGAATAGATAAATTAGGAATAACAATATCAGCATCACTTACTAAACATAATAAGAGGATAAATACATATTCATATATGTTAAAGTTTGATGAAGGCAACGACATTTTCTACAGTAGTGATACTTATGAAACAAACTTTGATATAGTTCCATTTTTAAAAGAAGGAAATATAGCATATCATGATACATGTTTAAGTGATGGCGAAGGAAATGTACATACATCATTAAGAGTGTTATGTGAAGAGATTCCGAAAGAACTTAGAAAGAATGTTTACTGCATTCATATTGATGGAGATAACTTTGTTGAAACTGTTGAAAATGAAGGATTTAATGTTCCACATGTGTTGGTTTAGGAGATGATTACTATTAATAAATGTATAGATCTGCATACTCATTCTATAATATCTGATGGTGCTTCAACACCAGAAAAGCTTATTGAAGATGCAGTTAAGGAAAATGTAAAGGCAATAGCATTAACTGATCATGATAATATTGGTGGGCTAAAATCTGCAAAAATAGCAGCTAAAAAGAATAATGTAGAGTTTTTAAATGGAATAGAAATAAGCTCTTTGTATAAAGGCAACAGAATACTTCATATTCTTGGAATTGGAATTGATATAAATAATGAAGAATTTTGTGAAGCCTACAATTTAATGAAACAAGCAAGAGAATGCAGTGTGATTGAGATATTAAACCATATTAAAAAACAAGGAATTAACATATCTATTGATGAACTTAGAGAAAAATCATTTGATAAATACTTAGACAGGTATGATATATACAGGTATTTTATTAGAAATAATATATGCAGCACTGCACAGGAAATTTGGGATAAATATCTTGATGTAATTCCTTATGGTGAAGGGGAACTAATGAGTGCTGAAAAAGCAATTGATGTTATAAAAAAATCAGGAGGGCTATCCTTCCTTGCACATTATAATAAAAGGATTGGATTTGGAGGAATTGATAATAATTCCATAGAGAAAGAAATTAAGTATTTAATAGATGCCGGCTTGGATGGTATTGAAAGATATTATCCTTCATTTGAACAAAAGGATTATGAATTCCTAGATTATCTTATAAGAAAATATAATCTAAAGATATCTGGAGGAACAGATTATCATGGAAGCAATAGGCCTGATATAAAAATAGGTAGTGGAAGCAATAATAACTTAAATATACCTTATTCAGTATATAAGGATATCAGTAATTTTTTAAAATTATTATAAGTAAAAAGCTGATTTAAGAAATATATATACTTAAGTATAAAAGAATATAAGAATAAAAATATAAATGAATATATATTCTTATATATTTGCTTGTAGAATGCGGGTTGAGAGATTTCTCAAGTGTGCATGATGTTGATTTTAAAATAACTATATATCCTTGTGGAAGATAAGATTATATTTTATTTAAAGTAAGGTTGAGATGATAAAGTTGAAATTCAATCTTACTTTTTTTATTGAAAAAGTGGAGATAAATGAATTTAGTAAAAGTTCCTGTTATTGTAGTTGATAATTTTACATTAAATATTTTAAGTATGCTATAATTGATAATAAATAACAATTTATAAGGAGTACATATGGCAAATTTAAAATATTCAACTAAACAATCTATAGAAGAATTATTTGATATGTCAAATGGATGTGTATTAGATTTTTCAAATGATTCATTTCAAAGATTTATAAAAGAAATTATTAATATTGATATATATGAGGATTTTGGCTACGAAGATTATTGTTCAAATGCTAATAAATTAAGGCAAATATTAACCAAAGAATCTAATTTAAAAGTAGCTAAGTTATTAAATAAGTTATTAAATTATTGTGAGAATTATAAAATTCAAAATAATAATTTGACAGACTATGATAAAAAGAAAATTAATGATATAAGAAAAGATATTAAAGAATTAAAAGAGAAGACTATGAAAATGGTAGCTTGGATGAAGAATTAGGAGAATTAATTAAATTTCATTTATAGTTTTTATTTAAAACAGAAAAAATAACATTGCTAATATAGCTATATTAGTTTGTTCCAAGGTACAGTATGTATTTCTATAGATTTCTTCTTTCTTTATTGAGGAATGAAAAGATTCTATGCAAGCATTGTCATATGGACAACCTTTTTTCAGTTCTTTAACTTCTTTTAATGTCATAACTTCATTTTCATTTATTTTACATCTTTAATCCAACCATTTATTGTTGATTTTGCAATGCCATATTCGTAAACCATGTTCTGATACTATCATTCCTGACTTAAATAAGTCTACTATCATATCCTTATATTCTTGATCATATCTTCTGCCATTTCCCATAATTGACACATCCTTTCTTAACTAAATAATATTTTACTTATTTCGAATTAATAACTTCCTTATTCAATTAAAACAATCCTTTCTTATTTGTATTAGTTTTCTAGTTAGTATGTCAGATTTTTTTGATTTATTCTGGGTTTATTTTTAAAGAAATACAAATATAAGAAGGAGAGTAAAAACATGTATGATATAATTAAACCAAATAAATTTATTATAAAAATAGTAAGCGTTATAGATAATAGGAGAAGGGAAGAAATTATGGAGAATATATTAATAGTAGAGGATGATAATGAAATAAATAAGATGTTGCAGGAACTATTAAGGAAAAATAATTATGGGACATCCTCTGCATTTTCAGGGACAGAAGCACTTTTTCTTTTAGAAAATAAAGAATTCGATTTGGTACTTCTTGATTTGATGCTGCCTGGACTTAGTGGAGAGGATGTATTAAAGAAGATTAATGAAAGTTATCATGTTCCAGTTATATGTGTTTCTGCAAAAGATGATATAGATACAAAACTTGAGCTTATTAGAAGTGGTGCAGATGATTATCTTACAAAGCCTTTTAATAATGAAGAATTAATAGTTAGAATTGGTGCTGTATTAAGAAGAACTGGTAAAATCAGTAGTCATAAAGAAAGTTCTGTATTAAAGTTCAAGGATTTAGAATTAGATAGTGAAAATCATGTTGTTGTTGTAGATGGAGAAACTATTGAACTTACTGTTAAGGAATATAGCATTTTAGAATTATTAATGAGTAATCCAAGAAAATTGTTTACCAAGCAGAATATATTTGAAAGTGTATGGTCAGAGGAATATATAATGGATGAAAGAGCTGTTACTGTCCATGTAAGTAACCTGCGTAAAAAATTAAAACATGGGGAAGATTATATAAAAACAGTCTGGGGAATTGGCTACAAAATGCAGGATGAATAATTAATTATCCAACTTTACACTTTCTTGATACTTTTTAAACTTAATTTTGATATCTTTCATTTATTATTAGAATTGTAGATAGGAAATAAACATTATAGTAATACAAGGGGGAAAAAATATGGGGTTAGTATTAGAAACGAATTCTCTTACTAAAACGTTTGGAAATCAAATTGCAGTGAATAAGGTATCTATGAAAATTAATAAGGGAGATATTTATGGCTTTATTGGGAAAAATGGAGCTGGTAAAACTACATTTATGAAGATGATATGTGGTCTTATTAAAAGTAATGGTGGTGAAATCAGACTTTTTAATAGTAGTGACCTAGATGAAGGCAGAAAGAGAATTGGCAGTATTATAGAAAATCCTGCACTCTATCCGGATATGACAGCTTATGAGAATCTTATTTATTATAATAAGCTTTTTGGAGTAGCAGATTATAGTAACATCAAAAGAGTTCTTAAGCTGGTAGGACTTCAGAATACAGGAAATAAGAAAACAAGGAATTTTTCTCTTGGAATGAAGCAGCGTTTATCTATAGCAGTTTCACTTATTAATAGTCCTGATTTACTTATACTTGATGAACCTATTAATGGGCTTGATCCTGAAGGAATAAGGGAAATCAGGGAATTACTTTTAAAGCTTAATTATGAAAATGAGATTACTATTTTAATTTCATCTCATATATTGGGGGAGCTTTCAAAGATTGCTACAAAGTATGGAGTTATTGAAAAAGGAACCTTGATTGATGAGTTTTCTGTAGATGAATTATATGAAAGATGTAAGAAGTGTATATCAATTGAAGTTGATAATACTGACAAAGCAGCCTATATCTTAAAAAATAAAATTAAAAGCAAGGATTTCAAGGTGTTTGAAGAAGGAAAGATATGTGTTTATGATTGTCTTGAATTGGCAGGAGAAATAAACAGGCAGCTTAACCTGAATGATGTAGTAGTTTCAGGTATAGCTTTAGGTGGACAGGATATAGAAGCATATTTTGTTAAGATGATGGGGGGGACAGATAATGATAAATGTAATAAGCAGTGAAATTTATAAAATATTCAGAAGCAAAATTTTTTATGCTATTTCTATTTTGCTATTTATTATGAATGTTTTTAACTCTGGAATGACTATATATAAAGGACCATGTGGGAATGAAGTAATTAATGGATTATCTGAGTATCAGATTTCTTATAGGCAGGATTTTATATTCTATGTTATTCTTACATTTATTTGTTGTCTCATAACATCAGAATATTTAAATGGAAGTATAAAGCAGCTTGCAAGTCATGGAATAAAGAGATGGAAAATAGTTGTAGGAAGGTTTGTTTCCATGAGTTTAATAATTACACTTATCTGGGTAATAGTTGGTGTGATTAACTTATTTGTAGTTGGTATTAAGTATGGTTTGGGACATGCAAGTTTATCATCAATAATCTATATGAATATTGGACTTTTCTGCATGATTGTAGGAGTCTCTGGAGTAGGAACATTAATCTCATATTTATTTAAAAATTCAGCTATTTCAATAGGTATTTCCTTTTTACTAGTGATGAGTAAAAATCTTATTTCATCACTTCTGGCAGCAGTAACTAAAAACGATGTTTTCATGAATTTCAGTATTTCTAATATGAGAAATATCATAATTAATTTAAATTCTAATTCTGGTGATGTTTTAAAATGTTCAATTGTATTTTTATCACTTGGAATAATTTCAGTAGTTATGTCTAGTATATTATTTTCAGTTAGAGATATTAATTAATATTTGAATTGAGGTAGTAATTTGGAAATTTTAAGAGTTGAGAATTTATCAAAAATATATGGTGCTAATGATACAAAGGTAGTTGCACTAGACAATATAAATCTTTCTATAAACAAAGGGGAGTTTGTTTCAATAATAGGTACAAGTGGTTCAGGAAAGTCCACACTTCTTCATATGTTAGGGGGAGTTGATAAGCCAAGTAGTGGTAAAGTATATATTGATGGGACAGACATATCATCAATGAATGAAACAAAGGCAGCAGTATTTAGAAGGAGAAAGGTAGGACTTATTTATCAGTTTTTTAATCTTATTCCTACATTAACTGTAGAGAAAAATATATTACTTCCTATGCTTTTAGATGGTGCAAAGCCTAAAAAAGAAGAATTTGAGAAGATTACACATATGCTTGGATTAGAAAAAAGGCTTAATCATCTTCCAAGTGAGCTTTCTGGTGGACAGAAACAAAGAACAGCGATAGGACGTTCTTTAATTTATAAACCTTCTATAATTTTAGCAGATGAACCTACAGGAAATCTTGATACAGAAAATACTAAGTCAATTATTGATATGTTAAAGAAGTCTAATAAAGAATATAATCAGACAATTATAATGATTACTCATGATAATAAAATAGCATATTGTGCAGATAGAGTTATTACTATTAATGATGGCAAAATTGTATCTGATGAGGTGATTAAGAAATGAAAATTATGAACGAATATACTTACAATATGGTAAGAAAAAATAAGCGTCATACTATTTCTATATTGGCATCAATAATGATTGCATCTGCACTTCTTTGTTCTTTATGTATATTTGTAAATTCTATATGGCAGACAAGAGTTGATACTACAATAGAAAAGACAGGTTATTGGCAGGGTGAGTTAGGCGATATAAAGGGTAAAAAGTTAGAAAAGCTAAATAATAATCCTGAAGTCGAAAGTGTTATGATTAAAGGACCTTGGGAAGCGTTAAAACTTTCAGATACTAAAAGACCATATCTGTTATTGCGTGATGGAGACAAGAATTTTTGGAATGATATGAATATGAAAAATACACTGATCGAAGGAAAGATTCCTGAAAGGCCTTCTGAAATTGCTGTATCAAAATTATTTTTCATAGATAATCCTTCATATAAAATTGGAGATGAACTTACTATTCCGGTAGGCAATCGTATGTTAGGAAACGAGATAGTTAAAGCTCAGTCAAATAAAAATGCTAATGAAACTTTTAAACAGACAGGTGTTAAGAAATGTAAGATAGTTGGAAAACTAGATGTTTCAGGTTCTTCTGTCTTTCCAGGATATGTTACAATGGGATATTTAGATACTTCAGATATAAAACCAGAAGATAAACTTACAGTATATTTACGATTTAATCATCCTAGAAATATATATAAGGTGCTTCCTCAGCTAGCAAAAGATACAGGGTTTGTTAAAAATGAATATGGACAATATCCGGTTTCATATAATAGCGAGTTATTAATGCTATATGGAATAAGTGATATGGATAGTTCTTCAAGTCTTGAGATTCTTGCTATTGTAGTTGCAGTATTAATTGTATTTGTTCTTGCAATAATGGCCTTTGTACTTATTATTTATAATACATTTTCTTTATCTGCAAATAGCAGAATAAAGGAATTAAGTATTTTAAAGAGTTTAGGAGCATCTCCTGGACAGATTAAATATTCTGTTCTCTATGAAGGGATATTATTGTATCTGATACAACTTCCATTTGGAATACTTATAGGATATACATTTAGTAATATTGTGTTATCCAGGGTAAACGAGATACTTAGTGTAATAGAAGATTATAGAAAAATAAGTGTTCATTTTTCAAGGGTAGTATTATTTGCATCAATAATTATTTCTCTTATAACTGTTTTAATATCAGCGTATATTCCAGCTAGAAAAATATCAAGAGTATCTGCTATAGATGGAATAAGTGAAAATACTCAGGTTAAAGTTAAACCTAAGTTATTTAAGAGAAGAAAGAAAGCAGTTTTAAAATCTAATCGTAAATCAATATTAGGAAAGTTATTTGGAATAGAAGGGGAACTGGCAGGAACACAATTTGCATTTAATAAGAAAAGTCTGAAAATATCTATATTATCACTTTCAATATGTTTTATATTAACTGTTGGATATATTAGCATTATATCAATTTTAAATACAGTAACATCTAAAAACGATGAAGATTTTACTCATGATATGACTGTTAATTTAAGTATTATGGATGAGCCAAATGAAGAAATGATTCAAAAAATTATGAATTTGCCAGAATCACGTGATAGTGTATTAAGTAGAAAAGTAAAAATGTCTACTTTTGTAAATAAGTCAGATGAGTCTGAAGAATTTAGAAATGCTGGCGGATTTGATTCAGTAGTTAACAGTCATGGTGTGTTAAATGAAGATGATGGATATAGAATTCTTACAAATTTAGTGGGATTAAGTGACAGCTCTTTTAAGAAGTATTGTAATGATATTGGAACTGATTATAAAAAGTATTATGAAGGTAATGAAACTTATGGAATAGTATTAGATAGTTCATTTCATGAAAATGAAAAAACAAAAGTTTTAGAAAAGCTTTCATTATTGAATACAAAACCAAATGATAAGCTTATTTTACATGAAAAAGTAGAAGATGATATGGATGCAGACTATAATATTAATATTAAAGTAGGAGATGTTATTCATGAATCTCCATGTGATTTTGGAGGAGGAAAGTATCGTATAAACGTTATTGTTCCTATGGATACTTATAAGAATATAGTTAAGAATTTTAATAAGAAACGTGAAGTGGAATATAGCTTTATTACAATTGATTTATTAGTTGGTGATGAAAAATCAGTGGCTGTAAAGGAAAAATTAACAAAAATCTGTGATTCTTATATTGCAAGTGATGATTTTAGCATTTCTAGTTCATTAGAAGAAAAGAATCATAATGAATTAGTTCAAAAGGCAATAAGATATGGTGTATATGCAGTAGCAATAATGATTGGAGTTATTGGAGTAGTTAATGCATTTTCAACAATTTTAAATAATCTTAACTTAAGAAAAAGAGAATTTGCAATGCTGCAATCTATTGGATTAACACCAGGAGGGTTAAATAAAATGTTATGTTTTGAGGGTACACTGTTTGCACTTGTTCCTATTGTTGTAAGTATACCAGTAGTATTCTTAATATGTGTGTTTATGTTAAAATTAACGCTTATTTCATGGTCAGAATTCATAAGTGTATTTCCAATAGGTTCAATTCTAATATATTCACTTGTTATTTTTGGAGCAATATTCTTATCATATTGGATTTCTTCAACATTAATAAAAAAGAACAATATTATAGAAACAATAAAAGATGAAATAGTATAGTATTATTATTTAAAAGGAGCGTAAAATGGAAAGTATCTGGATGGCAATAGCTTTTGTTTTATTTATCATGTTTCTTGTAGTATCTATTTATCATTTATGCTATAGGATTAATGTTGTTAGTATAACAAAACAACTGGAAAACTTAATAAAAATTAGTAATACTAATGCACAGATAACAGTTTCTGCAAGACAGAAAGATATAGTAAATATGGTGAATAAGATAAACAGAATAGTACTTGATAATAGAACGGCAAAAGTTAAAATGAAAAGGCTCAATAAGAATTTTAGGCAGAGTATAATAAATATTTCACATGATTTAAGAACTCCGCTTACAACGGCAAGTGGCTATGTTCAGATGCTTCAGAAAGATGTTGCGGAAGAAGAAAGAAAAGCATATCTGGCTATCATATTAGAAAGACAGAATATGGTTAAGATGCTTTTAGAGCAGCTTTTTGAATATGTGCGTATTGAATCTGGAGAAATAGTTTATGAAAAAGAATTAATAGATGCTAGGAAAATTTTTATAGATACTATAGCAATGTATTATGATGATTTTAATAATAAGAATCAGGAGCCATCCATAATTTTACCTGAAAATAAATGTATGATATTAGGAGATATTAATGGAGTGCAGAGAATATTTTCAAATATAATATTTAATGCTCTTTTACATGGAAAAGGTGATTATGTATTTGAAATAAAAGAATCGGATGGATATATATTCAGCTTTTCCAATATCAGTGAGCCATTATCCAATGAAGATTTAGATAATATGTTTGAGAGATTTTATACAAAGGATAAGTCTCGTAATAAGAAGACTACAGGTCTAGGATTATCAATAGCAAAAGAAATTACCACAAGACTTGGTGGGAAAATAGAGGCTTACTATAATAATGAAAGACTTACAATATCAATATTTTTTAATATGAATATGTAGCTTTGGTCTTATGTCAATATTTTGGACACAAAAAGTTAAACTTTTTTATACTACACTTCTAGCTAGTAATTTACATTGATCAGGAGTCATGTAATTAATGGCAGAGTGTAGTCTTTTTCTGTTATGCCAACCTTCAATATATTTAAACATAGTTATATTGGCTTCTATTGATTGAAAATATAAATGATAAAAAGCAAATAATTTTATATATTACCTCAACTATACCATATGTAGAGATTATGAACATAAATATAAGGTTATGATACCAGCTAAAATTGAAGAAATGATATATGGAACTAATGGCATGGCTGTTGGTAATACATTAGAATAGGCTTTGGTTTGGGGAATTTGTTATATTTTTGCAGAATTATGTTCCTTTGGATATTCTGTATAAACAATTACTATTATCAGTTGTAAGATAAAGAAAAATTAGATATTATACAAAAGCTATCTTTTATGAGGAAATTCTATAAATTTCCTAATGAATTAGATACAATAATTCAGGAAAATGGAAGTAATTTATCTGGAGGAGATAAACAAAAAATTGCTATTTCAAGAATATTTCTAGAAGATTCGAATGTTCTAATTCTTGATGAAATTGTAAGTTCAATTGATAAAGATACTGCAAATGATATAATTCAAAATATATTAGAATACAATAAAAATAAAATAATATTTATAATATCTCATGATAATTCTATGGAAAACTTCTGTAACAAAATTATCAATATTGAAAATAAAGAGATAAAACTTAATGAAAATCAAGAGTAATTTATGTATTATATTTAAAAACAGTAAATATACTCATGTAATTCCAAAGCAAAAGATAGATGCAGTTGAAAAGATAAATTATATTTTTGAAAATACTCTTTAATTACTAGGTCGGGAAAATTAAAAAAACATCAAGATTTGAAGTGCTTCAAACCTTGATGTTTACTACAATGGTGACTCATACGGGAACTTTGGAACAGTTTTTAATGCCTTTTGTCATAGTTAGAAAAAGCCTGTAAAGTTTGATGTATACAAGCTTTACAGGCTGTTTTTTGTTGTTTCCAATTCTCTTACATTTTAATAAAGCTGAACTTTTTGTCACCGAGGTGTCACCTTTTTAGTCTTTTTTATAAGTTGAGTGTTATGTGATTAAATATTCATAGTAGAAAACAAAGTATTTATAGTATTTTTATCTTTAAAAGTAATTATGAATTTTAATATATTATACAAAAAATATAGTGTTATGATATAATTATCAAAAAGAAGAGAGGTGCTATATATGAAGTGGAGTGAAGTAAAAAGTTTATATCCAAATCAATTTGTTAAATTTGAAATTGTAGAAAGTCATGAAGATGATAAATATAAATATGTTGATGATGTTGCTGTAATAAAGGCAATGAAAGATGGTCATGAAGCAATGAGAGAATTTACTAAATGTAAAAATGGTCAGCTTGTATATAGTACTGCTAACGAAGAAATTGTGATAGAAAAAGTAAAAAACATTGGAATAAGAAGGAGTATATAATGAGTGTAAAAATACAATTAAAAAATGGATTATTATATACTTCAATTAAACTTAGCCATGAGGGAAAAAGCATAACTGTTAATGATGTTATTATAGATACAGGTGCATTTCATACAATAATATCTCCTGATTTTTTAGAAGAGCTACAGGCAGAATTTACAGATAATGATATACTTATTGAAGCTTATGGGTATGGTGGAGCATCAAGTTATGCTGTAAGAAAAAGAATAGATAATATTTCATGCGAAGATATTAAATTGAGTGATTTTAAAATAGACTTTGGTGAAATTGATCCAGGGGAAAAAGTTAATGGATTGTTGGGATTAGACTTTTTCAGGCAAGCTAGAATTGTTTTGAATATAGATGATTTGATTATGTACAAAAAAGAATAATTAATTTATTCATTATTAAAAGTATTTACTAAAAAAAGAGTATTTAATTCTAAAAGAATTAAATGCTCTTTTTTAGTGTCGCTAGAATAAATTGAATTCTTAGGAATATGTATTATTAAGAAATAATATGTAAATAACAGGAGGTATATATGCAGTATATTTTTAAAGGTATAAAAGGAATGCAATGGGGGAAGGAAGTTTATGTATCTCAAATAACATTTAATGAGATACAAGCAATTTGTAGAGTAGACAATGATGTACAAAGAGAAGTGAATAAGTCAAGAATAGATGAAATTGCTGATTATATATTAAAGCCGTTTAAAAATACATCAATTAATGCAGGGTTTAATTCATTAGTTGGATCATTAAGGTTAGAGGATTTGGAAAGCACAAAATTAATTTATGATGAAAAGAATAATGATATTAGAGTAAGCACAAGCACAAAATTATATATATGTGACGGCCAACATAGATATAATGGAATGTTGAGAGCATTAGATAGAGTAAAAGAAGAACTGCAAAAATCTAAGACTAATAATGATATAGAGAATGAAAAGTATTGGAAGAGTGTACAAGAAAAAATTTCTGAAATGAGTATACCAATTGTTATATTTATAGGATTAACTGTTAATGAAGAAAAACAATTATTTTATGATTTAAATAATTTAAGTATACCAGTTAGTAAGAGTATTGGATTAGAGAGAGATAATAATAATATGTATAATAGAATAGCTAAGCAGTTAGCTGAAGAAATTTCTCTTGTTAAGGTTTGGGGAATAGATTCTCAAAAGAAAGAGTTGGGGGTAAATAGCAGGAAAATAGCTACTCTAGCAACTTGGAATGACTGCGTTAAAATATTAATAAATGGGGAAGCAGATGCTAATAATCCTTGGAATGATAGTTGGGACTTTGATCAGAAGAAAAAATTATGTTTGGAATTTTGGAATGAAATATTTAATATAATGCCTAAGGAGTTTACTAATAAAAGGCATTATATAGTCACTAAAACAGGCTATTATATGAAAGGAATTGCAGAATTTGGCCATAATATTATTAATAGTAATGTGAAAGGTTATAAGGGAAGAGTAGCAAAGCTTAAAAGATTTAATTGGCAATGTAATAATAAAATTTATTCTAAATATGGATGGAATCAATCAAAAGATAAGAAAGGTTATATATGTTCTGGCACTAAATCAGGTATAAAAGATGTGTCAAAGATTTTACAAGAATATATTTCAAAATAAATAGTAATCATAAGTGAATTATATAAAAATAAAAAATAATTACTTCACACGAAAATTTTATGATGGTTTTCGTTGCCTTTTGATATTTTGAAAAATAGCCTGTAAAGCTCTAAGCATACAAGTTTTGCAGGTTGTTTATGTTAATGCAAATTATAGTACAGTTAAATAGATTTTTTTGTCATTGTGACGTCACTTTTTGTTTTGTGGATTTCTATATTAATTTGAGAATAGCATAAATAAACTGATAATAATTATAAATATAAAGAATAGGTGAAATTAGATGAAAGTATTTGATTATATGAAGTATGGAAAATTTGATAATAATATAGATGAAAAGAATTACAAAGAATTTACAAATGAGAAAGAAGCTGGAGCTTGGGGGGAAGAAAAACTATTATGAATATGCTCAACAATATAAAATAATTATGGAGTCTGCTAAGAAGGTAATAAAAGCTCCTTGTATTGACTCTTCTATAGAATGTTATTGTGGATACAATTATGAACAAATTAATGAGTATTTAAGATTTGATAAGAAAAACGATTTATACATATATATGGAAATGGCAGATATTTTAGCGATTTTATTAAGTATGGCACCAAGAATTCCAGAGAATATTGTAGTGTATAGATTAGTGTGCGATGAATTTATAAATCAACTTATAGCAAATAATAGAGATGGAATTCCATTGTTGGAAAAGGGATTTATCAGTACAAGCTTACTAAAAGATATAATAAAATCTGAGGAAAGTTATTCTAGATATAAGAATTTGCTTAAAATATATGTTAAAAAAGGGACAATTGGTATCTATGTAAATGAAATAACGACAAGGGCTGAAGAAGAAATTTTATTATATCCCAATGGATATTTTAAACTTTTAAGAAAGCCATATCAATATAAAGATAAGAATGTTTATGAATGTGAATTATTTTATTTTTAAATATATAGGGAAAAATATTACGAAGTAAATAAGTAGTGTATGATGTCCACTACTTGTTTACTATTCGTTTATATCTAATAGAATCAACCCCCATCATAACAGCATTTTTTAGATACAAGGTAATAAAAAAACAGCTTTGAGAATGCATCATTTGTAACCTATAATAGCTGTTGTGGTTTCCGAAAACGAAAATAACGGGATGAGCAAGGATGAAACGAAAGATAATCTTAAATAAGTTAAAAGAGAAAATTCAATTTGTTAATTTAAAGAGTCCAATTATAAAAAGACAGAAAAAATGAACAAAAGAAAAATTAATTTATTTCCATATCAAGTTGAAGTTTTAAATGCTACAAAAGATAAAAATAAAGTTGCTTATTATTTAGAAATGGGATTTGGAAAAACTTTTGTAGCAAGTGAAAAAGTAAAGATATTTGAAGAAAGAATTATTATGGTTGTGTGTTAGAAATCTAAGATGAATGGAAAGAGTTGTAGAACATACAAGGAGTACGGAAGTTGAAAAAAGTGAGATTACTTAAAATACTTGAGAATATCTAAAGATTAGGAACAGCAAATTTGAATGCTGTTATTTATGTGATTAATAGAGAAAATGTTGAGTGGTTAGTTGAGTTATATTAGTAGGTGTGTGAAAAACTTTACAGGTGAGGCAGAAAGAAATTGTAATTGAAGAAGTAAAGCAAGAACGGGAAATAATGAATAGAGAGGTTATGAAGAAATTATTAGTGGTGAGCAATTAAAAATATAACAAAAAACATCAAGATT
>SVCE01000010.1 GCA_015058525.1 Clostridium butyricum | reverse complement strand
TACACTTCCGAAACAACTATTTGGTAAAAATAGTTGCTTTTGCACATGAATGTGCAGATAACGGGATTAGTCTAGAGTCTACTGTTTCCAAATTAGGACTAGTAGCTTAAATTTTTCCTATTTAATGCACAAGTCTAGTAAATTATATAAATAGAAAATTATGATTTTAAGTCAATATATTTAGAGTAAGGGTTTAATATTAAAATCAAAAATATTAAATAACAGGAGATTATGGGGGTTGAGAAAATGAATTATACTGTAGAAAATTCAAAATTGAAAATTACTGCTAGAAACTATGGAGGAGAAATTACATCAATAGAGAGTAAAATTGATGGAACACAATATTTATGGGATGGGAATCCAAAATATTGGAAGTATCATGCACCAATTTTGTTTCCTATTGTTGGTAAAGTGAATAATTCAAAATATAGAGTTGATGGAAATGAATATGAACTTCCACAACATGGACTTGCAAGAGTATCTGAATTTGAAATGATAGATAAGAAAGAAAATGAAATAACATTTGAATTAAAATATTCAGAAGATACTTTGAAAGTATATCCTTATAAATTTTCTTTAAAATCAAATTATTCTTTGGAGAATAATTCTGTAAAAATAACATATGTAGTAGAAAATATAGATGATAAGACTATTTACTTTTCTATTGGTTCACATCCAGCATTTATGTGTCCTATAGAAAAAAGTGAAAATTTTAATGACTGTTATATTGAATTTGATAAAAAAGAAAATAGTAATAGGTTTGATTTAAATTCTCAAGGATATTTAACACATATTAAAGAAAAGTGCTTAGAGGATGTAGATAGATTAAAACTTTATAATGATTTATTTGAAAAAGATGCTTTAATTTTTTCTGATTTACAATCAAATAAAATGACTATTAAATCAGAGAAAAGCACTAAATATCTTGAAGTTGATTTTTCAGGATTTCCTTGGATGGGAATATGGTCACCAAAGGGTGGAGCACCATTTGTATGTATAGAACCATGGTATGGTCATGCTGATTATGAAGATTTTAATGGAGAATTTAAACAAAAAGATGGTATTATAAGTTTAGAAGAGGGGAAAAAATTCAGTTGTATGTTTAAAATAACAGTAGGATAGTGAGTTTCTAAAATTTACGTATATTTATAGACTTTATTCACATAAATGTTGAAAAGTACATCATTTATGTGGATTATTATTTTTTTGATGTGGATAAAATACAGATGTAATATAAACAAGATGGTGATAAAATATGATTTTAGAAAAAGAATTTTTTAGGCAGGGAGCATTAAATCTTGCTAAAGAACTTCTTGGAAAAAACATTGTAAGAATTGTAGATGGAAAAGTGCTTAAAGGAAAAATAGTTGAAACAGAAGCTTATATAGGAGATATAGATAAGGCTTCTCATGCTTATAATGGAAGGCGTACAGAACGTACCGAACCATTATTTAGAGAAGGTGGGATTGCATATGTATATTTTATATATGGATTATATCACTGCTTTAATGTAATAAGTGGAGTGGAGGACAAAGGTGAAGGAGTACTTATAAGAGCTGTTGAACCATTAAATGAATTAGATTATATTTCTCAGAAACGATTTAAGAAAAATTATGATGAGTTAAAAAGGAGCCAAAAAAAGGCACTTACAAATGGACCATCAAAACTATGCATGGCATACTCTATTGATAAAAAATATAACTATAAAAAATTATATGAAAAAGGAGATTTTTATATAGAGGATTCTATAGAAAAGAATGAGTTTGAAATTATAGAAACAACAAGAATAGGAATTGATTATGCAGAGGAAGCTGTTAAGTTTCCATGGAGATTTTATATAAAGGGAAATTACTATATTTCGGCAAAATAAGCTTTGAATTTTTATGATTCAAAGCTTATTTTTTATTGGATAGTATTAAATTTATTTTGATACAAAGTCTGTATTTTTATAATTAGTTTTAGAATTCTGATGATCCAGGAGTTCTTGGGAATGGTATTACATCTCTGATATTAGTCATACCAGTTATGTACATTATTAATCTTTCGAATCCTAAACCAAATCCTGCATGTTTAGTTTCTCCGTATTTTCTAAGTTCTAAATACCACCAGTAATCTTCTTTTGCAAGACCTAATTCAGCCATTCTAGCTTCTAAAACATCAAGTCTTTCTTCTCTTTGGCTTCCACCAATGATTTCTCCGATTCCAGGAACTAAAAGGTCTGTTGCAGCAACAGTCTTATTATCATCATTCATTCTCATGTAGAATGCTTTGATTTCCTTTGGATAATCAGTTACAAATAGAGGTTTCTTAAAGTGCTCTTCTGTAAGATATCTTTCATGTTCTGTTTGTAAATCTATTCCCCATGATACAGGATAATCAAATTTTTTGCCACAGTTTTGTAGTATTTCAACTGCTTCAGTATAAGTGACTCTAGCAAAGTCAGAGTTAACTACATGATTTAATCTATCTAATAATCCTTTGTCTACAAATGAGTTGAAGAACTGTAATTCTTCTGGACATTCATCCATTACATATTTTATTACATATTTAAGCATTGCTTCTGCAAGCTCCATATCATCTTCTAAATCAGCAAATGCTATTTCAGGTTCAATCATCCAGAATTCAGCAGCATGTCTAGTAGTGTTTGAATTTTCAGCTCTGAATGTTGGACCGAATGTATAAACATTTCTGAAAGCTAATGCAAAGCATTCTGCATTTAATTGTCCTGAAACAGTAAGATTAGTTTCTTTTCCAAAGAAATCTTTGCTGTAATCTACATTACCATCTGTTGTTAATTCAGGAGATTTTGGATCTAAAGTTGTTACTCTGAACATTTCTCCTGCACCTTCACAGTCACTTCCTGTTATAAGT
This sequence comes from Clostridium butyricum, assembly GCA_015058525.1. Classification (GTDB taxonomy): domain Bacteria; phylum Bacillota; class Clostridia; order Clostridiales; family Clostridiaceae; genus Clostridium; species Clostridium butyricum_A. Next base: position 41,694 of record SVCE01000010.1, on the reverse strand, counting down.
GGAGTGTTTGTATATACAAAGTTTTGATCTTGGAAGAATTTATGTATTGCGTATGCAGCTACTGAACGAACTCTGAATGTAGCTGAAAAAGCATTACTTCTAGGTCTTAAATGAGCTATTGTTCTTAGGTATTCAAATGTGTGTCTTTTCTTTTGTAATGGGTAATCAGAATTTGACATTCCTTCAATGATTACTTCTTTTGCTTGTATTTCAAAAGGTTGTTTAGCATCAGGTGTAGCTACCAAAGTACCAACTACTTTTAATGATGAACTTATAGGTAATTTTGAAATTTCTTTAAAATTATTTAGTTTTTCATCAAAAACTACTTGAATATTTTTAAAGAAAGAACCATCATTAATTTCTATAAATCCAAATGCATTAGATGCTCTTAATGTTCTAATCCATCCTGATATTGTTATTTCCTTTGATAAGAAATCGTCAGTATTTCTATAAAGGCTTCTTATTAAAATTGATTTTGCCATAATACATGACCTCCATTTATATAATTAATCTTATTTCATATATAAATAAGATGTAAAAAAGTTTTTCATAATCGTAATTAAATTATATTAATTAAAAAATATAGTATAATTTTCAGTGAAACATAGCTAATATAGTTAAAATATGTTTATAAGAGTACATGAATACTATTAAGGTTAATGCTAAATAGATTTTACAATACTTTCTTATTGAATGCAACTTAGCTATATACTTAACATTAAGTAAAATAATATATGTATCAAAAGTATATTTATATAATTAAATGATTATTCTATACCCAATTTAAAAGATTCTATAAGCTGAGATGGAAAATCAAGCATAGTCATATCTTTAATTATCTTTTTTACATCATATTCAACTTCTTTTATTTGAACTTTAATTCCTTCATCTTCAGTTATGTCTAAGATACAATAAGTACTATTTGGTCTGCCTATTTTTGGTTTCCCAACACTTCCGCAGTTTACATAAACTTTATTATTAAAGTTTTTTGTAGAAGGCAGATGAGTATGAGCACATACAAGAACATCTTCGTTTAAATTTTCCATGACTTTAGCTGTATTTTCATCATTTTCCAAAAGATATTCATTAACTTTATTTGGACTTCCATGAACAAATAAAATTTTTTTGTTTAATATATTTAAACTTAAACTGTTAGGGAGATTTTTTAGATAAAGTCTATTTTCTTCTCTTAATTCATTTACTGTCCATGGTAATGAGAAACTATTAAGAGTACTTTGTCTTATATATGAGTATTGGTTGTCTACAACGGAGCTGTCGTAGTTTCCTTTTATGCAAAGTATATTTCTTCTTCTTATAGCTGAAACTACTTCATTAGGGTGAGGACCATATCCAACTAAGTCTCCAAGACATATAATAGTATGAACCTTTTGAGTGTCTATATTTTCCAAAATATTCATTAGTGCATATATATTGGCGTGTATATCTGATATTACTGCTATTTTCATAAGTATTCCTCCTAATTTATACATGATATTATTATATCATTCATTTATATAAGAATAATGTTATTTTAAGTAGAAAAGTATATAATATAAGGAAATAATGATTAAATAAATTAATGATTATTGTAAAGTAAGGAGGAACTGAAATGAAAAATGAAAGAATATTAAAAGTGATGGATAAAATGAAAGAAAATAATTTATCTCAACTAATTGTCACATCTCCAGCTTCAATATACTATTTAACAGGAAAGTGGATATCAGCAGGAGAGAGAATGATAGCGCTTTATATAAATACAGATGGAAATCATAAATTTGTAGTAAATAGATTATTTCCAATAGAAGATGATAATTTAGGATTAGATTTAATATGGTACACTGATAGTGATGACGCTGTGGAAGTGTTAAGTCATGTATTAGAAAAAGGAAAAACTTTAGGAGTAGATAAATTTTGGCCTGCACATTTCTTAATAAGACTTATGAATATGAATATAGTTTCTCAATTTGTTAATTCTTCAGATATTATAGACGACTTAAGAATGAGAAAAGATGCTGAAGAAAAAGACTTAATGAGACAATCATCTAAGATTAATGATAAAGTAATGAAAAGATTCTGTTCTGAAATAAAAGAAGGATATACTGAAAAACAATGTGCAAGACTTTTGGCTGAAATTTATGAAGAAGAAGGTGCACAAGGATTTTCATTTGATCCTATAGTTGCGTTTGGTGATAATGGTGCAGATCCTCATCATGAATGTGATAATACAAAGCTTAAAAAAGGTGATTGCATAGTTATAGATATTGGGGGATTGTATAATCATTATTGTTCAGATATGACTAGAACTGTATTCTTTAAAAAAGAACCAGATGATTTTAAGAAAGAAATTTATGAAATTGTAAGGGAAGCTAATTTGAGAGGAATAGCTAAAGTTAAAGCTGGAGTTAAGTTTTCAGAAATTGATGCGGCAGCAAGAGATTATATTACTGAAAAAGGATATGGAGAATATTTTACTCATAGAACTGGACATAGTATAGGAATAGAAGTTCATGATAAAGGTGACGTTAGTTCTGTAAATAATGATATAGTTCAAGAAGGAATGATCTTTTCCATTGAACCAGGAATATATCTAAGTGGAAAAATAGGAGTTAGAATTGAAGATTTAGTTATGGTAACTAAAGATGGATGTGAAATATTAAACTCTGTTTCAAAAGAATTAACTGTTATTTAATCTAAATACAGTTTGAATGTTATATGTTTGACAGAAAGTAATTAGGAGTATATGATTAATTTTATTTAATCATATACTCCTAATTTAAAATACAATATATAATTTTTTAAATATTAATCGTTAAGATATTTTTCGCCTACAATAACAACATCTCCAGCACCTACAGTTAATAATAAGTCACCATCACAAAGTTGAGATTTAAGATATTCTAATGCTTCATCATGAGAATGTACATTTGTGCATTTTACTCCAGTTTTTCTTATAGCATCTCCTAATTCATCAGAAGATACTAAATGTGTATCTTTCTCACGAGCAGCATATATATCCATTAAAACAAGTTCATCACAATCACTGAAACAGTTTGTGAATTCATTAAATAATGCTTTTGTTCTAGTATAAGTATGAGGTTGGAATACACAATATATTTTGTTGTGTTCAATTTTTTTTGCGGTGTTTAATGTGGCTTTTATTTCTGTTGGATGGTGAGCGTAATCATCTATTACAGTAACTCCATTTTTTTCACCTTTATATTCAAATCTTTTGTGAGCACCTTTGCATTGTTCTAATCCAGAAATTATATCTTGTGGTTTTATATTAAATATTAAAGAAACACATACAGAAGCAAGTGCATTTAAAATGTTATGCTTTCCAGGAACTTTTAACGAAAGAGTGAATAATGTTTCATTATCTTTTACTACATCAAAAGTGGCACATCCCATTTTATTGAATTTAATATTTTTAGCAGTAACATCTACTTTATCATCAAATCCATAACTTATTGTGTTACAATCAGCGTTATCGATTATGTTTTTAACTCTTGGATCATCGCCATATCCAACTAGATATCCGTCATTAGGAATAATTTTTGAAAATTTTTCAAAAGTATCTGCAATATCATCTATATCTTTGTAGCAGTCTAAATGGTCTGCATCTATATTTAAAATAACTCCTACATAAGGGAAGAATTTCAAAAATGAACGTTGATATTCGCATGCTTCAGTTAAGAAGTATTCACTATTTCCTATTCTAAAATTTCCGTTTATTACATCTAATTCTCCACCAACTAATATTGTTGGGTCTAAATCTGCAGTAAGAGTTACGTGAGAAAGCATAGAAGTACATGTGGTTTTTCCGTGAGTACCGGAAACAGCTACATTGTATTTATGCCCTTTCATTATATGTCCTAAAAATTCAGCTCTATCCATCAATTGAAGATTTTTCTCTTTTGCTTCTATTATTTCAGGATTATCAGAAGGAATTGCAGCAGTATAAACTACTAAGTCTACATCTTTGATGTTATTTCTATTATGTCCTATGTAAATTTCAGCACCCTCAGTTCTTAATTTTTCAACAATAGGTGAATTTTTAGAATCTGATCCTGATACTTTAAAGCCGCTATTTAAAAGTACAGCAGCTAATCCGCTCATGCTAATACCACCAATACCTATGAAATGAATTTTTTTATCTTTATCTTTTATAAAATCAAAAGACATGTAATCAGCTCCTTTATTGATACTCAAATATTATTATATATGGGATTAAAAAAATAGTTTATTAAATAGATAAGGAAAATTTCTAGTTAGAATAATTAATATATTATAAAAAAAACAACATACTATAATATTATTAATGAATATGGGATATTATGTTCATATTCTAATTCCAGAAACAACCAATTATTTATAAAAACAAATTTTTAATTTTACACTTTAACTATAATTATATACATTTTTTTTAGAATCAACCATATAAAAAAGTAAATATACAATTAAATTGAAAAACATATTATCTAGAATTGATTCAAATAAGTATATATAATATAATTTTATGGCTAAAAGCATTGCTATTGATTTAAAATTAGAATAAAATATGAATATTAAAGGGATTTAATAAAAAAAAATTCGTGTAGGTGATTTAAGTGGAAAAATTTACGAGAAATAAAAGAGTGGTGGCTATAACTAAAATTTTATTGGAAAATCCAAATAAAATAATAGGATTAAATAGATTCTCTGAATTATTAAATGCTGCTAAATCAACAATTAGTGAAGATATAGTTGTAGTAAGAGAAGTTTTAGATAGACTTGAAATGGGTAAAGTTGAAACTATTGCTGGAGTAGCAGGGGGAATAAAATATATTCCAGGCAATGGTGATGAAAGTAATAGAGCTTTCGCATTAGAGTTATGCAAGCAGTTGGAAGATGATGGAAGGGTTATACCGGGTAACATAATATATATGACAGATTTAATGTATAATCCCACTATAATAAGTAAGGCTGGAGTTATGCTTTCTTCATGTTTCCAAGGAAGAGATATAGATTATGTAATAACTGTTGAAACTAAAGGTATTCCATTGGCTTATGAAGTGGCTAGAAATTTAGGGGTTCAACTTGTTATTGCTAGACGTGATAATCAGGTTACAGAAGGACCTACTGTTACAATTAATTATGTTTCTGGAAGCAATGGAAGACTTCAACAGATGTCTCTTTCAAAGAAATCAATGAAAAACCATAGTAAATGTATTTTTATTGATGATTTTATGAAAGGTGGAGGAACAGCTGTAGGAATAAAGGATTTATTAAAAGAATTTGATAGTGAATTAGTTGGAATTGGTGTATTAGTTGATAATAAAAAGAGTGAAAAGAAATTAATAGACGAGTATGTATCTATTGTTGAGTTAGAAGAAGTTGATGAATCTTCTATAATAGGAATAAAACCTTCAAAATTATTTTTATAAGAATTAATTATAGAACAATGTTGTTGAAAACACTTATATTTTTTCAGTTGCAATAATTATTTTATGTAAAGTTATATAAATTAATTATTTGTTTAATATTTTAATAAATTTAAAGGAATTTAGAAAAATATGGAGAATTATTATAATATTAAATATTTTAAAAGCAACTGGGAGGGGTGGAACACGATGCAAATTACAGACGTAAGAATTAGAAAAATCGCATCAGAAGGCAAAATGAAAGGGATAGTTTCTGTTACATTTGATAATGAATTTGTTGTTCATGATATCAAAGTTATAGAAGGTCAAATGGGATTATTTATTGCTATGCCTAGTAGAAAAACACCAGATGGAGAATTTAAGGATATAGCACATCCAATTAATACTGAAGCAAGAGAAAAAATTCAAACAGCTATTTTAGATGCTTATAAACAAGCAGTAGAAGAAGAAGCAACTGAAAATTAATTAAATTATAAAATAAGAGGAAGTTATAGCTTCCTCTTATTTTGTTTTATATAAATATCATACATTATTAATATATGCATATGAAATATAGAGGTATTAATTTCATATAGCTTGAAATAAAAAGTTCTTTCAAATATAATTAATTATTATGAATGATTGATATAAAATTTAGAGTAAATAATCGTTTTAATGTATTATAAATGAGGTGTTGTAAGTGTATAAATGTGCATTAGTATTAGCAGCGGGACAAGGAAAAAGAATAAAATCAGATTTACCTAAAGTATTACATAAAGTATGTGGAAAAGAAATGGTAAAACACGTTATAGATTCTATTAGAAAATCTGGAATTGAAGATGTTAATGTAATTGTTGGTAAAGGTGCTGAACTAGTAAAAGAGAGAACAAGCGATAGAAATGTATCTTATTCTTTACAAGAAGAACAATTAGGAACTGGTCATGCAGTAAAGTGTGCAGAAGAGTTCTTAAAAGGGAAAAAAGGTGTTGTGGCAGTATTTACAGGAGATACACCATTAATAAAACAATCTACAATTGAAAAATTACTAGAAGAACATATCAATAATAAAAATGCATCTACTATTTTAACTGCTATGGTTGAAGATCCTACTGGATATGGAAGGATAGTAAGAGATGGTAATCAAGTATTAAAAATAGTAGAACATAAAGACTGTAATGAAGAAGAACTTAAAATTAAAGAAATGAATTCTGGGATATATTGTTTTGATATTGAAATGCTAGTCAATGCTTTAGACAAGTTAAATAATAATAATGAACAAGGCGAATACTATTTAACAGATATAATAGAAATATTAAAATCTGAAAATCAAAATATAGGAGCAGTTGTTACTGAATTTGAAGAAACAATAGGTGTTAATTCAAGAGTACAATTAGCAGAAGCAGAAGAAATATTAAGGAATAGAATTAACCTTATGCATATGGAAAATGGAGTAACATTAATAGATCCTAAGACAACATATATAGGAATTGATGTTGAAATAGGAAAAGATACTATTATATATCCAAATAACATACTTGAAGGAAACACAAAGATAGGAAACAATTGTATTTTATATCAAAACTCTAGAATAGTTGATAGTGTTATAGGAAATGAAGTGGATGTTCAATCTTCTGTTATATTAAACAGTAATATTGGTGATAATACAACTGTTGGACCTTTTGCATATATAAGACCAGAAACAACAATTGGTAAACATGCAAGAATAGGAGATTTTGTTGAAATTAAAAAATCCACAATTGGTGATGGAACTAAGGTATCTCACTTAACATACATAGGTGATGCAGAAGTGGGTTCTGAATGTAATTTTGGATGTGGTACAGTAGTTGTTAATTATGATGGAAAAGTGAAAAATAAGACAATAATAGGAAATCATAGTTTTATAGGTTGCAATACAAATTTAGTTTCTCCTGTAAAAGTAGAAGATAATACATATATAGCAGCTGGTTCTACAATAACTTCAGAAGTCAAAGAAGGAGAACTTGCAATAGCAAGAGCAAAACAAACAAACATTAGTGGTTGGGTAGAAAAAAAAGGTTTAAAAAAATAATATTTTAAATTTAAGTGTTCTAAAATTATAAGGAGGTATTCTAAACTATGATAACTCATGGAAGAAATATAAAAATTTTTACTGGAAATTCACATTGTGAATTAGCACAGAATATTGCAGATATTTTAGGAGTTTCATTAGGAAGATCAAAAGTGTCTACTTTTAGTGATGGAGAAATATCAGTAGACATAAATGAAACTGTAAGAGGAAATGATGTATTTATAGTTCAGTCTACATGCGCTCCTGTTAATAATAATCTAATGGAATTATTAATAATGATAGATGCATTTAAAAGAGCATCAGCAGGAAGGATTACTGCTGTTATACCATACTATGGATATGCAAGACAGGATAGAAAAGCAAAATCTAGAGATCCTATAACAGCTAAACTTGTTGCAGATCTTATAACAGCAGCTGGTGCACATAGAGTATTAACTATGGATTTACATGCAGCTCAGATACAAGGATATTTTAATATTCCAGTTGATCATTTATTAGGAGGACCTATACTTGCTGAACACTTTATAAAGATGGGACTTGAAGAAAAAGATGATGTTGTGGTTGTGTCACCAGATCTTGGAAGCGTTACAAGAGCTAGAAAGTTTGCGGATAATTTGCATGCACCAATAGCTATTATAGATAAAAGAAGACCGAAGGCAAATGTTTCAGAAATAATGAATATAATTGGCGAGGTAGATGGAAAAAGGTGCATTTTAATAGATGATATGATTGATACAGCTGGTACTATATCTAATGCTGCAAATGCATTGAAAGATTTAGGTGCTAAAAATGTTTATGCATGTTGTACACATGGTGTATTATCTGGTCCTGCAATAGAGAGAATTAATAGCTCAGCAATTGAGGAATTAGTAATGCTTAATACAATACCATTAAGAAAAGATATGGATACAACTAAAATTACTTCAATTTCAGTTGCACCTTTATTTGCAGAAGCAATAAAGAGAATATATGATGATCAGCCAATAAGTAAATTATTCGAATATAAAAAATAATTTATTATATTAAATAGAACTCCCTTTGTGGTTATGGTATGCCGTAGAGGGAGTTTTAAGATTATAATTAATAATATGAAAGGGGTGTTTATACTATGGAAGGGTCTACTAGCAAAGTATTAATTGTTGATGATGATGAAAATATCAGTGAAGTTATAAATATGTATTTAAAAAGTTCTGGATACAATACTAAGGTTGCAATTAATGGAAAAGATGCACAGACCATATATATGGAGTATAATCCTGATTTAATTTTGCTAGATGTTATGATTCCTATAATAGATGGAATTGATTTATTAAAATGGATTAGAAAACAAGGAGAAAAACCTGTAATAATGCTGACTGCTAAAGGAGATACATTTGATAAAGTTTTAGCGTTGGAATTAGGTGCAGATGATTATATAGTAAAGCCTTTTGAACCTAAAGAATTAATAGCAAGGGTAAAAGCAGTTCTTAGAAGATATTCAACAGAAAGTGTTAAAACTGACGCTATTAAATTAAGTGACTTAATTATAGACTCTACATCATATAATGTGGTTTATAAGGATCAAGATATTAAAATGCCACCTAAAGAATTTGAATTGCTTTATTATTTAGCAAGCAATAAAAATAAAGTTTTTACTAGAGAACAATTGTTATGTGAAGTATGGGGATATGATTATCCAGGGGATTCTAGAACTGTGGATGTACATATAAAACGATTAAGAGAAAAATTAAGTGGTGGAGAAGAATGGAAAATAGAAACTGTTTGGGGCGTAGGTTATAAATTTGAGGTTAAATGGTGAGAAAAAGTCTTCTTTATAAATTAATAATTGTAAATGCGATTATATTAGGATTTGTGCTTAATTTTTTAGCATTAACTTTGTCGTTTTGGTTCAGGGGGAACTTTTTTGAGGAAAAAAGGACACAGTTTCAAAATACAGGCAAATATATTTCTAAAACTGTTAATTTATATGAACAAAATATTATTTCCAAAGATGAATTACAGTCAGCAATGGATATAGCCAGTGTATCTGTTAATGCGCAGATAACTGTTATGACTAAAGATAATGAAGTTGTGTATCCATTATCAAATATTAATGGAGATAATCTTGAAGAATCATGTATTAATATATCAAAGCAAAATATGGATATACTTGAAAATGGTCAGTATGTTGAATATATAAATAATTCATATACATATATAGATTCAATTATGAATGAAGATGAATTTTTTGGATATATAGTGATGATATCTCCATTATCAATAATAACTGGTCAGTTGAATAAAATTTATTTAATAATATGGATATCGTCTATATGCACGATGATATTCTCTATAGCAGTTATAGCTTTTTTTGCTCAAACTATGTTGATAAAACCTTTAGCTGCAATTAATAATGCTGCTAAAAAGTTTGCAAATGGAGAAGTAGACAAAAGAGTTCATATAAAATCAAAAGATGAAATTGGTCAGCTTGCTGTCTCTTTTAATATAATGGCAGAATCATTAGAAAGAGTTGAGAATAATAGAAGAGATTTTATTTCTAATGTTTCTCATGAATTAAGATCTCCTATAACATCTATAAAGGGATTTATTGCAGCTATAATAGATGGAGTGATTCCTAAAGAACAGGAAGGATATTATTTAGAAAGAGTTTATATTGAAATACAGAGACTTACTAGACTTATTAATGATCTTCTTGATATATCTGCAATAGAATCAGGAAAATTAAAATTTAATATAGCAAAAATAGATATTAATGAATTAATAAGAATGTGTATTATAAATAATGAAGGAAAGATTAAAGAGAAAGGAATATTATTAAAAGTTAATTTTATAGATGATAAATGTTATGTAAATACAGATGAAGATAAAACCATGCAGGTTGTAACTAATCTCATAGATAATGCAATTAAGTATTGTAGAATGAATGGAAATATAAGAATATCTACTTACAGTAAGTGGCATAAAGTATTTGTAGAAATTTATAATGATGGACCAAGTTTAACAGATGAAGAACTTATTCATATATGGGATAGATTTTACAAATCTGATAAGGCTAGAACGAATAAAGTAAGTACAGGACTTGGCTTACATATAGTTAGGATGATACTTATGCAACAAGGAGAGGAGATTTATGCTAAAAATGATGAGGTTAAGGGAGTTTCATTTGTTTTTTCACTTACAAAATATTCGAGTCATAGGAAAAAGGTTAGATTACCAAAAAAATGATAATATGTTTGCTTAAATATAGGAGGAAAAAGAAATGTTTTTAATAGTAGGATTAGGAAATCCAGGGTTACAGTATGAAAATACAAGACATAATATAGGATTTAAAGTAATAGATAATATTGCAAAAGAGTATAATATTGAAATAAATAGGCAAAAATTTAAAGGTATATATGGTGAAGGGTTTATAAATAATGAAAAAGTAATTTTATTAAAGCCTTCTACTTATATGAATCTTAGTGGTGAAAGTATAAGGGAAGTGGTTGATTTTTATAAATTAACTTGTGAACAAATAGTAGTAATTTATGATGATATAAGTCTTGATGTAGGACGCTTAAGAATAAGAGAAAAAGGAAGTGCGGGTGGTCATAATGGTATTAAGAGCATTATTTCACACCTTGGTACAGATGTATTTCCAAGAATTAAAGTGGGGGTGGGACAACCTAATGTTGATTTGGTTAATTATGTTTTAGGAAAATTCACAGACAAGGAAATGGAAGTATTGTCAGAAAGTATAGATGCTTCAACAAAAGCTGTAAGTGAAATAATAAAAGAAAATATAAAAACAGCAATGAATAAATTTAATGGATTTAAATCAACAAAAAGTATTTAAGGATGGTGCGTAAAATGAGATTAAAAGGGTTATTGGAGCCCTTGGAGGATAGTAGAGAATTTAAGAGTATATTAGAAAGTATAGAACAAAAAAGATATCCTATAGGAATATATGGAGTTTCTGAGTCAGGAAAAGGGTATATAGTAGATGGAATTTTTGAAAATATAGATAAATCTATTGTAATTGTAACTCAAAGCGATATAGAAGCTAAAAACGTTTATGAAGATTTGCTGTTATATACAAATGAAGTGTACTATTTTCCAACTAAGGAAATGGTTTTTTATAATATAGATGCTATTTCAGGTGATTTAAGATGGGCAAGATTAAAAGTTATAAATTCAATATTGAATAGAAAGAAAAAAATAGTTGTTACTTCGGTTGACGCATTTTCAGCTAGATATAGTCCACGTAAATTATTTCAAAACTATACTATGAAATTAAAAGAAAATGATGAAGTTGATTTTACAGAAATAACAAAAAAATTAGTTCAATCTGGATATGAAAGAGTTGAAATGGTGGAAGGTAAAGGCCAGTTTTCTTTAAGAGGTGGAATTCTTGATGTATTTCCAACCGGATCTGCTTATCCTTATAGAATTGAACTTTTTGGAGATGAAATAGAATCAATAAGAACTTTTAATGTTGAATCTCAGAGAAGTATTGATAAAGTAAAGAAAATTGAAATATTCCCAGCAAAAGAAATAATTGTCACAGAACAAAGTATGGAAGCTGGACGCAATAAATTATTGGAAGATTTCGTGGCTATAGAAAAAAATGATTTGGATAAAGAAAGGATTGAGAAACTAAGGGGTATATTAAATAAGAATCTTGAGATGCTGGAAGAAACATCTTCTTTTGAAACAATAGATAGTTATCTTCCTTATTTTTGTGAAAAAACAGAAACGCTTTTTGATTATTTTAAAAATTATTTCTTTATTGTAGATAATGTCCAAAGATGTGAAGGAAAATTAGATTCTACTTATTTAGAATTTGAACAGAACTTTACTTCATTTTTTTCTAGAGGAGATATATTCCCTGGTCAAGGAAAGTTATTAATTGACAAAGATGAAGTTTTTGAATTATTTTCAGATAAAAATGTTGCTATTTTGGAAAGCCTTGAAAAGAATGAATCATGGCTTAGACCTTTTGCTAAGTTTAACTTATCTGAAATAACTTTAAATAATTATCAAGGACAACTTGACTTACTAATTGAAGATATTCAAAAGAAGAAGAATCAAGGATATAAGACTTTAATTTTATCAGGAACAAGAGCAAGAGGAGAACGTCTTGTAGATACATTGAGAGATAGGGGAATAGAAAGTTCTTATAGAGATACTATAGACAATATTCAATATGGAGAAGTTGTAATAACTTTTGGTAATCAAATTAAGGGATTTGAATATCCAGATTATAAAGTTTGTGTGATTTCAGATAAAGAAGTTTTTGGAGAAGCAAAAAGAACTCTTAAGAAGAGGAGATCTAAGAAAAAGGGTGTTTCTAAAATTAAGAGTTTTGCAGAACTTAAACCAGGTGATTATGTAGTTCATGTAAATCATGGTATAGGTGTATATAAGGGAATTAAGCAAATTGAAGTTGGAGGACATAAGAGAGATTATCTTGATATTGTATATGATAAGGGAGATAAGCTTTATGTTCCAGTAGATCAACTTGATTTAATTCAAAAGTATATTGGAAGTGAAGGAAAATCTCCTAAAGTCAATAAATTAGGAAGTGCAGAGTGGCAGAAAGCAAAGGCTAAAGTTAGAAAGTCTATTAACGAGATTGCAGAGGATTTGGTAAAACTTTATGCTATGAGATCTACAGTAAAAGGGCATAAATTTGCTAAGGATACTGAATGGCAGCGTCAGTTTGAAGATGAATTCCCTTTTGAAGAAACTCCGGACCAATTATCATCTCTTGAAGAAATAAAGAAAGATATGGAGTCTGATAAACCTATGGACAGACTTTTGTGTGGTGATGTTGGCTATGGAAAAACTGAGGTCGCTATAAGAGCTGCATTCAAAGCTGTAATGGATGGTAAGCAGGTAGCATTTTTAGTGCCGACTACTATTTTAGCTGAACAACATTATAAAAACATGGTAAAGAGATTTTCAGATTTTCCTATAAAAATAGATATGGTAAGCAGGTTTAGAACCACAAAAGAACAAAAAGAAACTCTTCATAAGGCAAAGGAAGGGAATATTGATATATTAATAGGTACACATAGACTTGTATCAAAGGATGTTCAATTTAAGGATTTAGGACTTCTTATAGTAGATGAAGAACAAAGATTTGGAGTAAAACAGAAGGAAAAGATAAAAAACATTAAGAAAAATGTTGATGTTTTAACGTTAAGTGCAACGCCAATACCTAGAACATTACATATGTCTTTAAGCGGTGTAAGAGATATTTCTGTAATAGAAACACCTCCAGAGGAAAGATATCCGATTCAGACTTATGTTGTAGAACAAAATGATCAACTTATAAGAGATGCTATACTTAGAGAAATTGGTAGAGGTGGTCAAGTTTATTTTGTATATAATAGAGTTGAAAATATAGAAACTATTGCGAAGTATGTACAAAATCTAGTTCCAGAATGTAATGTTGGAATAATTCATGGGCAGATGGCCGAAAAACAGCTTGAACAAGAAATGTATGGTTTTATGGATAAAAAATACAATGTGCTTGTATGTACTACTATAATTGAAACAGGTATGGATATTCAGAATGTTAATACTATTATAGTTTATGATGCTGATAAAATGGGATTATCTCAACTTTATCAGTTAAGAGGAAGAGTAGGAAGATCCAATAGAATAGCATATGCTTATTTATTATATACTAAGGATAAAGTATTAACTGAGGTTGCTGAAAAGAGACTTAAAGCATTGAAAGATTTTACTGAATTAGGTTCTGGTTTCAAGATTGCAATGAGAGACCTTGAAATTAGAGGCGCAGGAAATATGATGGGGTCATCTCAGCATGGACATATGGCAGCGATAGGATATGATTTATATTGCAGAATGCTTGAGGATACAGTAAAGCTTATTAAAGGTGAAATTACAAAAGAACCAGTAGAAACTACTGTGGATCTAAAAGAAGATGCATATATTTCTGCAAATTATATAGAAGATGAGATTCAAAAAATTGAATTGTATAAAAAGATTGCAGCAATTGATAGTGCTGAAGAATACAAAGATATTGAGGAAGAATTAAAAGATAGATATTCTTCTATACCAGAGCCAGTCCATAATCTTATGGATATTGCTTATATAAAAAGTCAGGCTAAATCTTTATTTATTGAAGAAATAAAAGAAAATACTAAGGATATAATTTTTAGATTTTCAGACAATGATTGTGATTATAAAAAAATATTTAAAGTTTTAATTACTAAATATAAAGAAAGTGTAGTTTTGAGATTTGGAAGTAAACCATTTTTTGCATTTAGAATTAAAGATATAAAAAAAGAAGAAAAACTTAAATTTTTAAAGCAAGTTTTTAATGACATAATATTGTAACAAAGATATGATATAACAAAATGAGTTGAAAATAGTGTAAAAAAATTGAATTATATAGTTAATATTGCTATACTATGATTATGACTTTTACAGTAAATTTTAATAAATAAGTGAGGGGAAAACGTTGAAAAGATTAAGAAAATTAATTGCTGCTGTAGCTGTATTTACATTATCAGTTTCAGTTATGGGATGTAAAATGATTGAAAAAACTCCAGAAGCAATAGAAAAGACAGTTTATGCTACTGTTGGAAATACAAAAATAACAAAGGCTGATTTTGATAAAGATTTTGATAACTATATGAGATCAAATTATGGAATGAGTATTGATCAACTAAAGCAACAATATGGTGATGATTATCAAAATAATGATAAAATAAAAGATCAAATAAAACAAATTAAGAAAACATGCTTACAAAATTCAATAAATATTCAGTTAATGTTGGAACAAACAGAAATTCAAGTGTCTGATGATGAAATAGATAAAGAAGTAGAAGAGAATATTAGCAAATTAAAAGAACAATATTCAGAAGATGGTCAATTTGCTCAAATATTAGAGCAATATGGTTTTACAGAAGATTCATTTAAAGAAACTCAAAAAAAAGAAATTAAAGCTCAAAAAATATTCGATGCAATAACTGAAGATGTAGAAGTTACTGATGATGACATTAAAGGGTATTATGATGAAAATAAGGATTCACAGTATACACAATCAGCTGGAGCAAACTGTGCACATATTTTAATAGCAGAAAAAGATGATGATGGTAATATCGATTTTGATGCTTCACTTGATAAAGTTAAAGAAGTTAAAGCTAAATTAGATTCAGGTGAAGACTTTGCAAAGTTAGCTGCTGAGTATGGTACTGATGGTACTAAAGATAAAGGTGGAGACTTAGGGTTTGTTGCTTATGATCAAGAAAACTATGATAAAGATTTTTTAGAAGGTTTTAAAACATTAAAGGAAGGTCAAATATCAGATCCGATTAAAAGTCAGTTTGGATATCATATAATAAAAGCTACAGGACTTAAAGAAGCTCAAGTTAAGACATTTGATGAAGTTAAAGATCAAATAAAATCTCAATTATTACAACAAAAGAAAAATGAGGCTTATCAAAATAAATTAAAAGAATGGCAAGATACTTTTAAAGTTAAGACTTATGAAGACAGAATGTAATTACTACTTAAAAAGAACTCTTATTTTAGAGTTCTTTTTTTATATAAATAATGAAAAATTAAAGGAAGATGTATATATTTAGCATATAAAATTTAGTTATAAGTGTATAAAATTTCTAGAAATTCAAATAATAATAATGCAACTAATTAATAGATTTTTAAAGGAGGTTAAAAACCTATATGAAAGCAACAGGAATAGTTAGAAGAATTGATGATCTAGGAAGAGTAGTTATACCTAAAGAAATAAGGAGAACTTTAAGAATAAGAGAAGGAGATCCATTAGAAATATTCACAGATAGAGATGGTGGAGTAATCTTAAAGAAGTATTCACCAATAGAAGAACTAACTGATTTCTCTAAAGAATATTGTGAAAGCTTACAACAGGTAATCGGACATATTGTTTTAATATGTGATAAAGATGCTTTTGTTTCAGTGAGTGGAGCAACTAAAAAGGAATACCTTGAAAGAAAAGTAAGTAACGAATTAGAAAAGATAATGGATGGAAGAAAAACAGTATTATTAAACAAATCCGACAATTCAGTAATACCATTACATAATGATGATGAAGAAACCTCATATAATAGTCAGGTAATTGCGCCAATAATAGCAGAAGGTGATGAAATAGGTGCAGTAATTATTTTATCAAAAGAAGAAGATGTAGAATTAGGTGAAGTTGAAACAAAGTTAGTTGAAACAGCTGCAGCATTTTTAGGAAAACAGATGGAACAGTAAACTAAAAAATTTTATGTAAACGTTGTAAAAAATAAAATGATTTATATGAAATTAATAAGAGTCATTAATACCTCTGAATTCACATAAAGATTAAGTAGTAACATATGTGAGTTTGGAGGTGTTTTATGAAAAAGCAATCATTAATTAAAGGAAGCCTTATATTAGGGCTGGCTGGCATATTGGCAAGATTTTTAGGCTTATTTTTTAGATGGCCACTGATAATGCTTATAGGTGATGAAGGAATTGGATATTATCAAATGTCATATCCTTTATATATGTTTTTTATTGCAATGGCATCAGGGTTGCCAGTTGCTATGTCAAAAATGATCTCTGAAAGAAATGCATTAAATGATATAAATGGAAGTTTTCAGGTGATGAAGGAATCATCATATTTAATGATAAGTATAGGAGCTGGTACAACACTTGCGTTATTCTTTTTTGCAAAACCTATTATTTCATTTTTGAAATGGGATTCAAAAGCATACTATTCTTTAATTGCAATATCCTTTGCACCATTTGTAATATCTTTTACAACAATATTTAGAGGATTTTTTCAGGGACTTCAGAATATGACTCCTTCAGCAATATCTCAGATTCTTGAACAGATAGGAAGAGTAGTGTTTGGTGTTGGACTAGCTATATTAATGCTTCCTAAGGGAATTGAATATTCAGCGGGAGGAGCTGCATTTGGAGCAACTGCAGGAGCAGTATTGGGAGGAACTTATTTATTTTCAAAATATAGAAAAGTAAAAAAGAGTTATAGGATAAAGAAAATAAAAACAAATACAGACGTATTAAATTCTATATTAAAAATAGCGCTTCCAATATCTTTAGGAACAACAGTAGGTAGTATTATGAATTTAATTGATTCTATTTTAGTACCTCAAAAACTCTTACAGGCTGGATTAAACAACACAAAAGCTACTGTTTTATATGCTCAGCTGACTGGAAAAGCTGCAGTAATAACCAATATTCCTTTAACTTTATCTATGGCAATATGTACTTCATTAATTCCTATAATTGCAGAGAATTATATATTAAATAAACGATTAGAATTAAAAAATAGAATAGATGCAGCAATGAAGATGGCGGCTGTAATAGCATTGCCTTGTGCATTTGGATTATTTTTTTTAGCTGATCCAATATTGAATTTAATTTTTCCAGGAAGAGCTGATGGTGCTAGTATATTGAAATATTTGTCAATTTCTATTCCGTTTATAATAATAACACAGACAACAACTTCTATACTTCAAGGAATAGGCCATTATATAAAACCAGTAATCAATTTATTTATTGGGTGTATAATAAAAATTATTCTTACATCAATGCTTGTTTGCATTCCAGAATTGAATATTTATGGCGCTGTTATAGCTAGCATAGGAGCTTATATAACTGCAAGTATATTGAATTTGATAACTTTAAAAATATGTTTAAAAGTAACAATAAACTTTTTTGAGATATTAGTAAAACCTTGTTTATCTGCAACTATTATGATGATATGTGTATTATTAAGTTATAATAGAATATATAAAACCATAGGCAGTAATGGAGTATCTTGCTTAGTATCTATATTTTTAGGTATTATAGTGTATATATTATTAATAGTTGTTTTTAAAGTATTTGAAGTTGATGAAATAAAAAAGAGGATTAAAAGAAAAAGTTAAAGGAGAGATAACCTAATGATTAAAATACTTGGATTAGGACCAGGAGCTGAAGATGCACTAACTATAGGAACAATTAATGAACTTAAAAATTGTAAAAATGTATTTTTGAGAACAGAAAAACATCCTACAGTAAGCTATCTTAAAGAGCAAAATATTAAATTTGCAACGTATGATAATATTTATGATACAATGGAAAGTTTTGATGAAGTATATTTAAATATTGCTAATGATTTAGTAAAAAAACATGACGAGCTAGGAGATGTGGTATATGCGGTACCAGGTCATCCTTTAGTTGCTGAAAAATCAGTTTTTAATTTAGTAGAAGCTTGCAGAAAGAATAATATTGAATATAAAGTTGTTCCAGCTGTAAGCTTTATAGATGCAATGATGGAAGCTCTTATGATAGATCCTATAGAAGGATTAAAAGTTATAGATGCATTTGATATAAATAATCAGGTTTTAGATAAGAGAATAGGAACTGTAATAACACAGGTATATAATCCGCTTATTGCATCAGAGGTAAAATTAAAACTTTTAGAACAATATGATGATGAAACAGAAATATATTATGTAAGAGCGGCTGGAATAAAAGATCAGGAAAGTATAAGAAAGATACCTCTATATGAGCTAGATATGCAAGAAGATATAGATTATTTAACTTCTGTATACATTCCAAAAGATTTAAATAATAAAAAAGATTTTAATGATTTATTACAAATAATTGAAAAACTTAGAGGGGAAAATGGATGCCCTTGGGATAGAGAGCAAACTCATAAATCATTAGAAAAAGCATTAATAGAAGAAAGTTATGAAGTTATAGATGCTATCGAAAAGGAAGATGATGATGCAATGATTGAAGAACTTGGAGATGTACTTTTACAAGTTGTATTTCATGCATCAATAGGAAAAGAAGATGGATATTTCGATATTGGAGATGTAATAGGAGCAGTTTGTGACAAGATGATAAGCAGGCATCCGCATGTATTTGGAACTTTGGAAGGTGTAAATTCATCACAAGATGTGCTTGAAAAATGGGATGAATTAAAAAAGAAAGAAAAAGGATTCACAAGTCTTACAGAAGAAATGGATGCCATTGCAAAATCATTACCATCTTTATTAAGGGCTCATAAAGTTCAAAGTAAAGCAGGAAAAGTTGGATTTGACTTTGAAAGTATAGATTTGGCAATAGATAAAGTAAATGAAGAAATTAAAGAAATAATTGATGTATATAATACAAAAAATATGGATAAAATAAAAGATGAGGTTGGCGATTTGTTATTTTCATGTGTAAATGTTGCAAGAATTTTAAAAATTGATGAAGAGTCGGCACTAAATTCTACTATAGACAAGTTTGTTAAAAGATTTGCCTATATTGAAACTAAAACGCGAGAAAAAGGAATGCGATTAGAAGAAATTTCTTTAGAAGAAATGAATAAGCTTTGGGAAGAAGCAAAAAAACTAAATTAATAATAAAGGATTTTTTTAGTTAATGAAGAATAATACTTTATAAAGAACTATGTTGTAAAACTTTATTGCATGAGTTGGTTATCTGTAGGAAAAGAAAGAGATTGCTATAGACGGCTAGCTAAAGAGGTTATATAATAAAGGAGTGCAATTTAGTACATATATGAAAACAGTTATGTAACTGGATTTTAAGGAGGATGTTATTGTGAATAAAGCAGAATTAATAACTAGTATGGCAGAAAAAAGTAAATTAACAAAGAAAGATGCAGAATTAGCTTTAAAATCTTTCATCGAAAGCGTTGAAGAAGCATTAGAAAATGGTGAAAAAGTTCAATTAGTTGGATTCGGAACTTTTGAAACTAGAGAAAGAGCAGCAAGAGAAGGAAGAAATCCAAGAACTAAGGAAGTTATTCAAATTCCTGCAACAACTGTTCCAGTATTCAAAGCTGGTAAAGAATTCAAAGATAAAGTTAACAAATAATATTAGTTAACACGTGAATTATAGATAATTAAGCGAGTGATTTAGACTGATTAGGTCTAATATTTGTTCGATAAGAACCCGAGGATTACTCGGGTTCTTCTAATAAAAGGAGTTAATATGAGATTAGACAAATATTTGAAAGTATCTAGAATAATAAAAAGAAGGACTGTTGCAAAAGAAGTATGCGAAAGCGGAAGAATATTGATTAATGATAAAGTCGCTAAACCTTCAACAAAGATTAAAGAAGGAGACATTATTCAAATTACTTTTGCAAACAGAATATTAAAAGCACAAATAGTTAATATTGCAGAACATGTAAGAAAAGAAGATGCTAAAGAAATGTACATAATTCTTGAGGGTGAAGAAGATAAAGAGTAGTTTATATAGAGAAAACTACTCTTTAATTTTTATAGGATCATACTTAGCCTTAGAGTTAATAATTCTAAAAACAAAATATAAACATATATATTTAAATATGAAAAAATAATTTGGAGGGAATTTCTCATGGAAAAACGTGAAGAGATTAAAATGGAAGATTCAAAATCAAATTTGTTATTAGAAAATAGAAAAAAATTAACTTTAAGTGGAGTTGTTGAAGTTATGAACTTTGATGAAGAAAAAATTGAATTATCAACAAAGCTTGGAAATTTAACAATTAAAGGTGAAGATTTAAAAATGAATAAGTTAGATGTGCAAAATGGAGATGTAATAATAGCTGGAAGTATTACATCTATGGTGTATAATGGGAAAAATATAAAAAAGAATCATGAAAGTTTATTAAGTAAAATATTCAAATAGGTTATTAAAGATGCTTTTGGAAATTAATATGCAATTTAATATAGTTATTTATAGCATAATAGCAGGAATTATAACAGGGATATTATTTGATATTTATAGAATAATACGTAACTTAAATTCAAAAAAAATAGTAGCAATGATAGAAGATATATTGTTTTGGATTCTTGCAGGAATGATTGTTTTTACTTTTTTGCTATATACTAACTATGCTTTTTTTACCACATATGTATACATCTTTATTATTATTTCACTTTTATTTTATTTTAAATTTTTAAGTTGCTATTTTTACAATGCAGAAAAACAAGTAGTTAATGTAATTTATAGAATTATAAGGGTTTTGGTTAAAGATTTATTATATCCGCTAAAATTCATTTTATATAAAATTACAGATAGAAATAAATGATAAAAAAATTACTTGAATATTAACAATATAGTGTTTACAATATACTTAAGAGAATTTGTAAAATAGAGGTTCTATGGATGAAAAAAAAATTAATAATAAAAAAAATGGTAATCATAGGATTTGCTATATTTTTTGTCGGCAGTTATGTAAGACAATTTATAACAATGAATAGAATAAAAGAAGAGATTTCTGATAAACAAACACAGTTAGAGGAAATTAAACAAAAGAATGAACGACTTCAAGATGAAGTTGATAAGATTAATTCTAATTCAGAAGATTACCTTGAAAAGTTAGCAAGAGAAAGGCTTGGAATGATTAAACCAGGTGAGAAGGTTGTTAATAGTGATGATAAATGAACTAACTCTAATTAACTTTTATTTTATGGATGAACTAAAAACTTTTGAATAATATAATAAGAATTAAGTAATAATTAAATGTGTATTTAAAAAAGAATAATTTTATTTTAAAATTTATTCTTTAAATAATATATTTTTAAATTTAAGGAGGAATCTTTTTAACATGACCTTAATGGCAGGAAACATAGTAGAAGGCACAGTGGTAAATATCACAAATTTTGGAGCTTTTATCGAGGTAGAAGGCAAAACTGGATTAGTTCATATTTCAGAAGTTGCAGATTCTTACGTAAAAGATATTAGAGAACACCTTAGTGAACAAGATAAAGTAAAAGTAAAAGTTATTTCAATTGACGATAATGGCAAGATTAGTCTTTCAATTAAACAAGCAAATATTCAAAAAAAATCAGCTAAACCAGCAGAAATAGACTGGAAAGCATCTGAAAAGAAAAAGCCAGTAGGAAATTTTGAAGATATAATGTCTAAGTTCCTAAAAGATAGTGAAGAAAGAATGCAAGATGTTAAAAAACATCAAGAATTCAAGGGTAAAGGTGGAAAGAAAGGATATTAATATTCCTTTTCTCTGCATAATATAGATATTATTTAGCAATGAAAATGTAGGATAAAATGTGAAAAAGCATTTTATTCTACATTAATTATACTCTGAATTATAGATATAAAGCTAAATTTAATATATTATGAAAAAAATATAAAATTTTTGTTGACAGAGTATAGATTATACCTTATAATTAGTTTTGTTGTTGACGAGACATTTGTCAATGGAGATGTGCCGAAGTGGCGGAACTGGCAGACGCACAGGACTTAAAATCCTGCGGTGGTTAAACACCGTACCGGTTCGATTCCGGTCTTCGGCACCATATATAATTAAAAAATAATATCGCGGGGTGGAGCAGTTGGTAGCTCGTCGGGCTCATAACCCGAAGGTCGTAGGTTCAAGTCCTGCCCCCGCAACCATAAATTTAATTATGCCGAAGTGGCGGAACTGGCAGACGCACAGGACTTAAAATCCTGCGGTGGTTAAACACCGTACCGGTTCGATTCCGGTCTTCGGCACCAAAGACTTAAGTAATCACTTAAGTCTTTTTTTGTTTTAAAAATATAAATAATGATTGAAAAAAATAATTTATAGAAATTTATTACATATTGTTTTGGCATAATTATATATAAGTAAATAAAATAATATGCTTTCAATTAGTTTTTTATGAAAAAATAATCTTTTAAAAATTTCTAATAAATAAATATTAACGACAAAAATAATACTATTGATTTAAAATATGAATAATGAATAGTCTATATTAGTAAAGGCAATTGCTTGGTTTTTATTCAAATTTGAATTGGAGAAAATAAGATATTAAATGATTAGATATTAGAGAATTTTAGATTAAGTTGTCCTACGAATATTTTTTGAGCAAGTCATCTTATGACATTTATCTTGAAAACCTGATGCTATAATCTATTTACATTAATTGGTAAATGGGAGGGAGAACGGTGCAGTACGGTTTAAACATTAATAAATGTGAAGAGATAAAAAAGTCAAAGGATATAAAAACAAATTTATTCACAAGTCTTACTATAAAAACAACTGGATGTATTTTTGTGGCAGGATTATTGTTAGGAAGGGTTAATTTATTATTAAATAATTCTGATAGTAAAGGAATAGCGCCATTTGGATTAGCATTTTTGTTAGCTATTGTTATGAAAAATAGTAGAAAAAATGATTTAATAGCTGGATTGGGCGTGGGAATTGGATACTTTTCAATACAAGATGTGCTTATAGACAAATATATGTATTTATTTTCTGTGGTAGTATTAACAATAATTTATATGATTTTAAAGATTACAAGAAATAGAAAAAAAGAAATAATAGGATTTGGCTTAATACTTTTGAGTTTCTTTTTGTATGGAATGTTAATTAATTTGTATGAACTTGGAGTTAATGCAACACTATGTTTAATTGAAACAGTAGTTATCATACCTATATATTATGTAATTAAATATTCGATTGATTCTATTGATGAAATAAAAATAAATAAAACATTTTCTACTGAACAAATGGTGAGTGTAGGAATGTTATTTTGTCTTCTTGTAGCTGGAATTGGTAATATAACTGTGAATGATTATTCAGTAAAAAATATATTTGCATTAGCTTTAGTTTTGTGTGTGGCATATGTTGGAGGAGCAGCTTATGGATCAATGATAGGAGTTGCAATGGGAATTATACTTGGAGTTGCTTCTAATGATATGATGGCATGTGTAGGTTTTTATGGTGTTGGAGGTCTTGTTGTAGGTATATTTAAGGATACAGGAAAAATATTTTCTATACTGTCAGGAATAATTATTTATCTTGCATTAGGATTATATTCAAATGAGCTTACATTAAAATTTGGAATTGAAGTGATATCTGGATGTATTTTATTTTTGTGTGTTCCAAAATCATTATTAAGTAAGTATGAGAGTGAAGTGAATTTGGAAAACAGAAAAAGTTATACAGCAGATGCTCAACTTGAAAGTATAAAAGATGAGGTTTCTATAAAACTTAAGCAAGTTACTGAAGTGTTAACAGCTGTATCTAAATATCTTGGAGATTCTAATGAAAATGAAAATTTATTAATTAAAGGAAAAGGAAGTGCATTGGTAGAAAATTTAGCGGATAGATGTTGTTCTAAATGTGAAAATAAATCTTCTTGTTGGGAAAAGGACTTTAATCAAACTTTCAATTCATTTCAAGGACTTATTCAAAGTTATGAAGATGGGAATATTCAGCTTTCAAGGGATTTGCAGAGAAAATGTGTGAAGAATTTTACTTTGATAAAAAATACTGAAGCTGTAGTTAATAATTATGCTGCAAATGAAACTATAAAGAATAGATTGGCAGAAGGCAGAAGAATACTTGCAGAACATGTAAGAAATGTAACAGATTCAGTTGATGGTATATTAGACGCTTTTAAGAAAAATGTAATGATAGATAGCGAAATGGAAAAGAGGGTAAAAAAAGAATTAAACAAAATGAATATTCAATATAATAATGTATTTTGTTATTTAGATTCTGATGGGAAAAATAAAATTAAATTGAGTTTGGATGAATGTAATAATATAGAGTATTGTAATAACAACATACTTCAAACATTGAATAAACTTACAAGAAAAGAATTATATGTAAGCGATGAAGGGAATAGCATAAATAGTGAAGCTAAAGAATGTATAGTGACAATAGAAGAAGCACCTAAGTATTCCATGGTATCATATGGGGCTTTTATGCCTAAGAGCGGAGAAGTACAGACAGGAGACAGTTATACTTTTGGAAAAACTAGTGATGGATTTTATACAACTATATTAAGTGATGGAATGGGATTTGGTCCTGAAGCTAATAAAGAAAGCAAGTCTACAGTTGAACTTGTAGAAAAATTTATTGAAGCTGGATTTGATGAAGATAAAACTGTTAATACAGTTAATTCAATAATGGGAATGAAATTTGCAGAAGATGAAAAGTACGCCACATTGGATTTGAGTAAGGTAAATTTATATAATGGTGAAACTACTTTTGTAAAGATTGGAGCTGCGCCAACCTTTGTGAAGAGAGGAAATATAGTAAAAGCAGTCAATTCTAAGAATCTTCCATTTGGTCTTGTTGACGAAGTAGATGTTGAATATATAAAAGGGCAGTTAAAAGCAGGAGATATATTAGTAAGTGTTAGTGATGGAGTGTTGGATATTGATAAGGTTAATTCTGAAAAATTTATTTGGCTTGAAGAATATTTAAAACAGGTAAATGATGATCCTAAAACTTTATCAGAGAAAATATTACAGAAAGCTAAAGAACTAAGCGGCAAAGAAATTAAAGATGATATGACTGTATTAGTATCAAAAATTTATATTGCATAATAATTATAGGCTGATTTAAAAGCTAGTAATATTAGCTTTTAAATTAGCTGTGTTTATGATTGTTATAAAAAATGATCATTTATGGAAAGCGATAATAATGTTTACATTTAAAATAGATATACGTAAAATATAAGATACAGAAGTAGAAAAATAATTGATTTAGGAAGTGTGTGTTATTGTATAAAAAAGTATTATCTTATATTAGAGATAACAAGTTAATAGAACCAGGAGATAAAGTTTTGATTGCTCTTTCAGGAGGACCAGATTCAGTATGTTTATTAAATATTTTATTTGAGCTTAAGGATGAATTAAAGATAGAATTAGGTGCAGCACATTTAAATCATATGTTAAGAGGAAAAGATGCTATGAGTGATGAGCAATATGTAATTAACATATGTAAACAGATGAATATAGAATGTTTTACAAAGCAGGTTAATATAAATGAATACTCTAGAAAAGAAAAATTATCATCTGAAATGGCTGGAAGAATTGTAAGATATGAATTTTTTAATGAAATTAAAAAAGAACATGGATATACAAAGATTGCAACAGCTCATAATGCTAATGATCAAGCAGAGACTATATTGTTTAGAATGATGAGAGGAACTGGTCTTGAAGGATTGGGTGGAATAAAAACAAAAAGAGATAGTATTGTAAGACCTATATTGTGTTTAAGCAGACAAGAAGTAGAACAATATATTGAGAAAAAGCAATTGGCTCCAAGAATAGATAAAACAAACTTTGAAAAAATTTATAATAGGAATAAAATACGATTAGATATTTTACCATATATTAAAAAAAATTTTAATAAAGACATAGTTGAAACTTTAAATAGAATGGCATTTCTATTGCAAAAAGATAATGAATTTATTGAAGAATTATCCATTAATATGTATAAGAAATATTGCATTGAGAAAGAGGAATATTTTATAATTAAGGAAGAAGTTTTCAGTGAAAATGAAGTAGTTATAACTAGAATTATTAGAAATGCTATAACAAGATTTTCTAAAACCCATTATGATTTTGAGATGAAACATATTTATGAAGTATATAATTTGGCTAAAAATGGAACAGGCAAAATTATAGATTTACCAAATAAAATATATGCAGAGAATATTTATGGTGATATATACATAAAAAATAAAATAAATAAAGAATTTATTAATAATGATACAGATGAAATAAATCTATCTATAAATGATTTTTATAAAAAGGTAGTTGTGTTTAGGGGATATAGTTTTGAGTTTTGTATATTAGATAATGATAAACAAACGAAATTAAATTTTGGACAGAATAATTTAGAAAAATATTTTGACTTTGATAAAATTGAAAAAAACATAAGTATGAGAACTCGAAGAGATGGGGATAAAATCATTCCGTTAGGTATGACTGGAAGCAAAAAAATTAAAGATATCTTTATAAATATGAAAATTCCTAAAGAATGTCGTGAAATTATTCCGTTAATATGTTTTGATAATAAAGTTTCATGGATAGTAGGATTAAAGGTATCAGATGAATATAAGGTGACAAGTGACACTAAGAAAATATTAAGAATAAGTGCAAAAAGAAAGGAATGCTAATGAATGAAGGAAGATTTACAAAAAGTATTATTTTCAGAAGAAGTTTTAACTGAAAGGATAAAAGAACTAGCAAAAAGAATAAGTGAAGATTATAAAGGAAAAGATTTAATTGTTGTAGGTATTTTAAAAGGATCTGTAATATTTGCAGCAGAATTAATAAAAAATATAACTATACCTTGTGAAATAGATTTTATGGCAGTATCAAGCTATGGTAATTCAACTGAAACTTCAGGGGTGGTTAGAATTTTAAAAGATTTAGATCAGCATATTGAAGGAAAACATATTTTAATAGTTGAAGATATAGTAGATACAGGTGTTACTCTTAGTTATCTTTTAAAATATCTTAAAGCTAGAAAAGCAAGTGGAATAGAAATTGTAGCGTTGTTAAATAAACAAGCGAGAAGAAGAGTTGAAATTGATGTTAAATACATAGGATTTGAAGTTCCGGATGCATTTATTGTGGGTTATGGAATAGATTATGCAGAGAAATATAGAAATCTACCATGCATAGGGATTTTGAAACCAGAAATATATCAAAAATAATAATGGTAAATATTGTAAAAAGAATGTGCCTATGTTAAAATTTTATGTGAAATAAGAGAGGGGGGCCTTGAATGAAAAAATATTCAAGTGCAGCTGTGTGGATTGTATGTTCTGTTATGCTGGTTTTAGCAGCGCTTACTTTATGGCAGACTGGAAAAAATTCTAATGATATATCTTACAGTGCATTCATACAAAAGTGGGATGACGATGAAATACAAAGTGTGAATGTGAAAGAAGACAAAATGACTATTGAAGGTAAAACAACTGATGGAAAAATTTTTTCTAGTTGTGTACCTGGAGAGTTAGTTAACTCTTTAATTGCAGAAAATCCAAAAACTAATGTTAAAGTTACATTTGAACCACCATCAAATAATGCTACATGGGTTGCAACATTACTTCCATGTATATTGATGGCAGTAGTTATATTTACTTTCTTTTTTATTTTTTCTCAACAGTCACAAGGTGGCGGTGGCGGAAGAGGAGTAATGAATTTTGGTAAGAATAAAGCTAAAATGATGGCTCCTGATAGTCAAACTGTTACATTTGATGATGTTGCAGGAGCTGATGAAGAGAAGGCTGAGCTTGAAGAGATAGTTGATTTCTTGAAATTACCTGCAAAATATATTCAAATGGGTGCTAGAATTCCTAAAGGTGTTCTTTTAGTAGGACCTCCAGGAACAGGTAAGACATTGCTTGCTAAAGCAATAGCAGGTGAAGCGGGAGTGCCATTTTTCAGTATATCAGGTTCTGATTTTGTTGAAATGTTTGTTGGTGTTGGGGCATCGAGAGTAAGAAGTATGTTTGAAGAAGCTAAGAAAAATTCGCCTTGTATAGTATTTATTGATGAAATAGATGCAGTAGGAAGACAAAGAGGTGCTGGCCTTGGTGGAGGACATGATGAAAGAGAACAGACATTAAATCAGCTTCTTGTTGAAATGGATGGCTTTGGAGCTAACGAAGGAATTATTATGATAGCTGCAACTAATAGACCAGACATATTAGATCCAGCATTACTTAGACCAGGAAGATTTGACAGACAGATTGTTGTTGGAGCTCCTGATGTAAAAGGAAGAGAAGAAATACTTAAAGTTCATACGAAGAAGAAACCTTTAGGTGATGATGTAGAATTAAAAGTTTTAGCAAAAAGAACACCAGGATTTGCAGGTGCAGATTTGGAGAATTTAGCTAATGAAGCGGCTCTTTTAGCAGTAAGAAGAAATAAGAAGTTTATTTCTATGGAAGAGATGGAAGAAGCAATAACTAGAGTAATTGCAGGTCCTGAAAAGAAAAGCAGAGTAATTAGTGAGCATGATAAAAAGCTTACTGCTTATCATGAAGCAGGTCATGCAGTTGTAATGAAATTGCTTCCAAATTGTGATCCTGTTCATGAAATAAGTATAATTCCAAGAGGTAGAGCTGGAGGATATACTATGCATCTTCCAGAAGAGGATACTTCTTATACATCTAAGTCTAAGCTTAAAGATGAAATGGTTGGATTACTAGGAGGAAGAGTTGCAGAACAACTTATAATGGGTGATGTAAGTACTGGCGCTAAAAATGATATTGATAGAGCAAGTAGTATAGCTAAAAGTATGGTTATGGAATATGGAATGAGTGATGAGATAGGCACTATATCATATACTTCAGGGCATGATGAAGTGTTCCTTGGAAGGGATCTTGGAAAAGGAAGAGATTTTAGTGAAGAACTTGGTGCTAAAATGGATAAGGAAGTTAAAAAGTTTATTGATGAAGCATATGAAAAGGCAAATAGTTTATTAAAAGACAATATAAGAAAACTCCATGCAGTAGCGCAGGCTTTAATTGAAAAAGAAAAGTTAGATGCAAGTGAGTTTGAAGAAATATTTGCGAACAATTAATTATTAGACTTATTAGGTATGGTAACCTGATAAGTCTTTTTTATAGTTATTATTCACGAATGATGTTTAAAAAAATAAATGAAATATTCGAAAAAACTTCCATAAAACAGGCCTGAATGGTATAATTAAGATATAAATGTTCATACAGAATGGAATGTTACATATAGTAGGAGGAGTTTTAGAATGAAAAGTGATATTCAAATTGCTCAGGAAGCAAAAATGGAACCGATAAAAAATGTAGCTGAAAAGTTGGGGCTTAGTGAAGAAGATATCGAGTACTATGGAAAATATAAATGTAAAATTTCTTTAGATGTATATGATAGAGTTAAAGATAAAGAAAATGGAAAACTAGTTCTTGTAACAGCTATAAATCCAACTCCAGCTGGTGAGGGTAAATCAACAGTAACAGTAGGACTTGGTCAGGCTCTTAACAAAATGGGCAAAAAAACTGTTATAGCATTAAGAGAACCATCACTTGGACCTGTATTTGGCATAAAAGGTGGAGCTGCAGGTGGCGGATATGCGCAGGTAGTACCAATGGAAGATATAAATCTACATTTTACAGGTGATATGCATGCTATAACAAGTGCAAATAACCTTTTATGTGCAGCTATAGATAATCATATTCATCAAGGCAATGCATTAAGGATAGATTCAAGAAGAATAACTTTTAAAAGAGTTATGGATATGAATGATAGAGCTTTAAGACATATTGTAGTTGGTATGGGTGGAAAAGTTAATGGCTTTGTAAGAGAAGATGGATTTACTATAACTGTTGCATCTGAAATAATGGCTATTTTATGTTTAGCACATGATTTAGAAGATTTAAAAGAAAGAATGGGTAACATAGTTATAGGATATAACTTAGATGGAGAACCGGTTTATGCTAAACAGTTGGAAGTTCAAGGAGCTATGGCATTATTAATGAAAGATGCGATAAAGCCTAATCTTGTTCAAACATTAGAAAATACTCCAGCGTTAATTCATGGAGGACCATTTGCTAATATTGCTCATGGATGCAATTCTATAATGGCAACTAAGCTTGCATTAAAGCTTGGAGATATAGCTATAACGGAAGCAGGATTTGGTGCTGATCTTGGAGCAGAAAAGTTTTTTGATATTAAATGCAGATATGGAAATTTAAAGCCTGAATGTGTTGTGGTTGTTGCTACAATAAGAGCGTTAAAGCATCATGGTGGAGTTGCAAAAAATGATCTTAATATACCAAATGTAGAAGCTTTATCAAAAGGTATGTCTAACTTAGAAAAGCAAGTAGAAAATATAAGAAAATTCAATGTTACACCTGTTGTGGCAATAAATAAATTTGTTTCAGATAGTGATGAGGAAGTTCAATATATCAAAGATTTTTGCAACAAAATAGGTGTTAAGGTTGCATTAAGTGATGTGTGGGCTAAAGGCGGAGATGGAGGAATAGAACTTGGAAAAATTGTTCTAGAAACATTAGATAATAATAATTCTGATTTTAAACCTATATATGATGAAAAATGTTCAATAGAAGAAAAATTATCTATTATAGCTAAAGAAATTTATGGTGCAGATAAGGTTAATTATACGCCAGCAGCTAAAAAACAAATTGCTGAATTGGAAAAGTTTAATTTAGATAAGCTTCCAATATGCATGGCTAAGACTCAATACTCTTTATCTGATGATCCAAGTCTTTTAGGAAGACCAGAAGGTTTTGATATTACTGTTAAGGAAGTAAGAGTGTCTAATGGAGCAGGATTTGTAGTTGTTCTTACTGGAAATATAATGACTATGCCTGGATTGCCAAAAGTTCCAGCAGCTAATAGAATGGATATATTAAATAATGGAGAAATTGTAGGCTTGTTCTAAAACCTTATTTAAACTATTGACAAAAAAATAGAAATTGTTAAAATTAAAGTGTTATTTTTTTAATGATTTTCTAGATAAAAGCAGCTCTTCGGGCTGCTTTTAATTTAACTATATTAAGGTGGTGCTTTTGATGATTTTACTTGTTGATGCAGGTAATACCAATATTGTTCTGGGTGTACATGATGGTAAAGAATACATTGCTAGCTGGCGTATTTCTAGTGATGCTGGAAAAACATCAGATGAATTTAGTATTCAGGTTATGGAACTTTTCAATTTAAGTAACATAGATCCTAAAGATATTGAAGGTGTTATAGTATCTTCAGTTGTACCAAACATAATGCATTCCCTAGAGAATATGCTAAGAAAATGTTTTTGCCATGAACCTATAATTGTTGGTCCTGGTATAAAAACTGGAATTAATATAAAATACGATAACCCCAGAGAAGTTGGGGCAGATAGAATAGTAAATGCGGTTGCTGCTTATGAAATATACAAAAAGCCAGTTATAATAATTGATTTTGGCACAGCAACTACATTTTGTGCTGTAAGAGAAAATGGAGATTATCTTGGCGGATGTATATGTCCAGGAATAAGAATTTCGGCTGATGCTTTATTTGAAAGGGCAGCTAAATTGCCTAGGGTTGAATTAGAAGTGCCTAAAAATGTAATATGTAAAAATACTGTTTCAAGTATGCAAGCTGGTATTTTATTTGGCTATGTTGGGCAAGTTGAATATATAGTTAAAAAAATGAAAGAAGAAATGAAAAAGTCTAAGTTTAAAGAAGAACCTTTAGTTATAGCAACAGGTGGATTAGCTAATTTAATTGCTAAGGAGACTAAGGCTATAGATAAGGTTGATTCTGATCTAACTTTAGAGGGTTTAAAGATATTATACGAAAAGAATAAGGAGTAAACTCTAAATGAAAATAGGAAATTTAACCTTTCACAATAATGTATTCTTAGCACCAATGGCTGGTGTTACTGATATATCATTCAGAGGATTGTGTAAAGAGATGGGATGTGGACTTGTCTACACTGAAATGGTAAGTGCGAAAGCTTTATATTATGGAAGTGAAAATACACAATCGTTACTTAGAATTGCAGATGAAGAAAAACCAGTAGCAGTACAAATTTTTGGACGTGAACCTAAAATAATGGCTGAAATGGTTCAAAAACACTTTAATGATAGAAACGATATTGCAATAGTAGATATAAATATGGGATGTCCAGTTCAAAAAATAACTAAAAACGGTGAAGGATCAGCGTTAATGAAAGAGCCTAAACTTGCAGCCGATATAGTTAGAACAATAAAAAACATTTCTAAAAAGCCTGTAACGGTAAAGTTTAGAAAAGGATTTGATGAAGATAATATAAATGCTGTAGAATTTGCTAAGATTCTAGAAGATGCAGGAGTTGATGCTATTGCTGTTCATGGAAGAACTAAGCAACAAATGTATCAAGGAAAAGCAGACTGGGATATAATAAGAAAAGTAAAGGAAAATGTTTCTATACCGGTAATAGGCAATGGAGATGTGTTTACTGCAGAAGATGCCTTGAAAATGAAAGAAGTTACAAATTGTGATGGAGTAATGGTTGCTAGAGGAAGTCAAGGCAATCCATGGATTTTTAAGCAAATTGAAAGTGCATTTAAAGGAGAAGAGATTCAAGTAGTAACTGAAAGACAAAAAATTGAAATGTGCATAAGACATTACCAATTAGCTATAAAATATGATGGTGAATATAAAGCTATAAGGGAAATGAGAAAACATGCATCATGGTACATAAAGGGACTTCCAAAATGTACTGAAATAAGAAATGAGATTAATAGATTAGATGATAGTAGTAAAGTTATTGAAATTTTAAAACAATATATGAATGAGTTTTAAATAATATTTATAATATTAAAATATAGATAGTATAGATTTTAATATTGATGTTATAATAATAGAATAATGGAATTGAGGAAGGTATAAATAAAGCATATTAATACTGTTCTGACTTGGGTTTGTTGACATATTATATATGCTGATTTATAATTAGTTAAATGATTTCAAGAATGGCTTATTTAAAGGTTTTTGGTATATATGTATAAATTAAGCTCTGCTATATTTTTTTAACAGAGTTTATCTTAGTTATTCGAGAATAATATAGCCATATTTCTTATATTAATATATTATTAAAAGAAGGTTTTCAAAGGGGAGTAAAATATATGAGCGAAAAGAAACAATATGTAATGACTTATGAAGGTGTTAAAAAGTTAGAAGATGAATTAGAATATTTAAAAACAGTTAAAAGAAAAGAAATAACTGAAAAAATAAAAGTTGCATTAGGATATGGAGATTTAAGTGAAAACTCTGAATATGATGAAGCTAAAAATGATCAGGCATTTACAGAAGGAAGAATAGTAACGTTAGAAAATATGTTAAAGAACGCTGTAGTTGTTGATGAATCAGAAATTCCAAATGATATAGTTTCAGTTGGTTCAAAAGTAAAAGTTAAAGATTTTGAATTTGATGAAGAAGTAGATTATACAATTGTAGGTTCAGCAGAAGCAGATCCTATGAATTTTAAAATATCAAATGAATCACCAGTTGGAAAAGCTTTAATAGGCAAAAAAATAGGCGAAATAGTAGAAGTTCAGGTTCCAGATGGAGTGAATAAATTTGAAATACTAGAAATAAGTAGAAGTTAATTGGAGGTACAAAAATGTCAACAGAAGAAATGAGTATGCAGGAGTTAGAATCTCAGTATAGTGAACAAGAGGCTCTAAGAAGACAGAAACTAGCTGATTTACAAAGTGAAGGAAAAGACCCATTTGATGTTTATAAGGTAAACAGAACTCATACATCATTACAAGTAAAAGAAAATTATGAGGATTTAGAAGGTAAAGAAGTTACTGTTGCAGGAAGAATAATGTCTAAAAGAGGGCAAGGAAAGGTTGTATTCTCAGATATATATGATAGAGATGGAAAGATACAATTATTCTTAAAGATTGATAAGGTTGGAGAAGAAAATTTAAAACAATATAAGAGTTTTGATCTTGGTGACTGGGTAGTTGCTACAGGAGAAGTATTTAAGACAAGAACTGAAGAAGTTACTGTAAATGTAAATTCTTTTGAATTAACATGTAAATCATTAAAACCATTACCAGAAAAATTCCACGGATTAAAAGATCCTGATTTGAGATATAGACAAAGAGAAGTTGATATAATCACTAATCCACAAGTTAAAGAAACATTTATAAAGAGAAGCCAGATTATAACAGCTATGAGAGAATTTTTGGATAATAAAGGATTTTTAGAGGTTGAAACTCCAATTCTTTCACCAATAGCTGGAGGAGCTGCTGCAAGACCATTTATAACTCACCATAACACTTTAGATATGGATATGTACTTGAGAATAGCACCAGAATTATATTTAAAAAGATTAATAGTTGCGGGATTTGAAAAAGTATACGAAATTGGAAGAAACTTCAGAAATGAAGGTATGGATATAAGACATAATCCAGAATTTACTTGTGTAGAATTATACGAAGCTTATTCTGATTATAATGATATGATGGAAATAACAGAAAATATGGTTGCATATATTTGTAAAAAAGTAAATGGAACTACTAAGGTAAATTACCAAGGAACTGAAATAGATTTTATGCCACCATGGAGAAGAGTTACTATGGTAGATGTGGTTAAAGAATATGCAGGAATAGATTTTGCAGAAATAAAAACTGATGAAGAAGCACAAGCTATAGCTAAAGAAAAGAACTTAGAATTCCCTAAGCCATTAAATACTGTAACAAAAGGTGAAGTTTTAGTAGCTTTATATGAAGAATTTGGTGAAGAAAAGATGATTCAACCAACATTTGTTATGGATTATCCAGTTGAAAATTCTCCATTAACTAAGAAAAAGAGAGGTAATGCTGCATTTACTGAAAGATTTGAAGCATTCGTATTTGGTAGAGAATTAGGTAATGCTTATTCAGAATTAAATGATCCTATAGTTCAAAGACAAAGATTTGAACAACAAGCTAAAGAAAGAGAACTTGGTGATGATGAAGCTTATCTATTAGATGAACAATTTATGAGTGCTCTTGAAACAGGTATGCCACCTACAGGAGGACTTGGAATAGGAATAGATAGACTTATAATGTTCTTAACAGATTCAGCATCTATTAGAGACGTTATATTATTCCCAACAATGAGACCACAAAAAAATAATTAGTTTTAAATCCCCGCCACATAATCTATATGGGTTATTATGCATTCGGAATCGTGACTGAGAGATGTATAGCAATAGAAATTTTGGGTGATATAAAAATGTAGTGCAGGAGAATACTTTTTGGTTTGTGTAGATGTGTGTAATTCGATTTTTCCTGTATTCATTACTGTTTATTAAAACAGATAAGGAACAATATTGAATCAAATAAACAGTAGTTATAAGGCTCGCATGAAAAGCGAGCCTTATTTTTGCTAATTAGAGATTTTTACTATACCTTTACTTTTTACTCACGATTTCTAATATGTTTTTTTGTAATTAATTAAAAAGGGTTGCAAAATTAAAAAAAAGTGATATAATAAATTAAGTAATGACGTTCCGCGATAGCTCAATGGTGGAGCACTCGGCTGTTAACCGATAGGTTGGAGGTTCGAGTCCTCTTCGCGGAGCCATTTTTGTTTTGGTGATAGTTAGCAAGTGTAAGTTCATATTTACGCTTGTTTTTTTATGTTTATAAATACTACAGTTTGACTTCTGTGTCTGGAAAAAATTTTGGTATTATTAAATAAAAGAAATGTTGGAGTTGTTTGACGGTGAATATAGATAAGGAATAAATGTTTTGGAAGCAGGTGGTAAATAGGACGCTTAGTTGTTGTTGGCAGACTATTTCAATATTCTAGTAGCACGATTGGTAATTCCATTAAACAATGAATAACCAACCTTATAAATAATGTTAATAAGTTTTTAAAGATAATATTTTGATGAATTAATAGAAAAAGTATAAAAAAAGGGTTGCAAAATAAAAAAAAAGCTGATATAATAAATTAAGTAATGACGTTCCGCGATAGCTCAATGGTGGAGCACTCGGCTGTTAACCGATAGGTTGGAGGTTCGAGTCCTCTTCGCGGAGCCATTTTTTTTATAGTTAGAGTAAATAAAGGGTTCGTATCAAAATAAATTTGTTATTAGTAGATGAAAAAGAAAATTCATAAATTTGAATTTTCTTTTTTTGTGCTATTAAATTAGAGTTTAAAACTCTAATTTAATAAGTTTTTTACTAAGCATCAGTTTTCTTTCCGATGAATTCAAAATTATCAAGAATTACAGAAGTATTATAAACTTTTTGGTTATTATTATTTATGTAATTGTGATTTTTTAAATGACCTTCTATTGAAATCAACTTTCCTTTTTTTAAAAATTCATTAATAATTTCAGCTTTTCTATCAAAAGCAACTATATTAATAAAATTGCATTTTTGTTCTTTAGTAGAAGAACTATATTCATTTACTGCTAATGGAAATTGAATATATGATCTAGTATTATTCTTTCCAAAAAATTTTATTTCTAAGTCACGTGCTATTCTCCCTATTATATAAACTTTATTCATATTTGGGATACCTCCTTAAATTAAATTGTATCTGAAGTATAGACGCAAACGTAAGTTCTTATTCATG
The DNA here is from genome assembly GCA_015058525.1 of Clostridium butyricum. GTDB lineage: Bacteria > Bacillota > Clostridia > Clostridiales > Clostridiaceae > Clostridium > Clostridium butyricum_A. Next base: position 4,389 of record SVCE01000010.1, on the reverse strand, counting down.
CTAAATAAAAAAATATTAAAAAGGGGTTGCAAAATAAAAAAAAGCTGATATAATAAATTAAGTAATGACGTTCCGCGATAGCTCAATGGTGGAGCACTCGGCTGTTAACCGATAGGTTGGAGGTTCGAGTCCTCTTCGCGGAGCCATTTTTTTATCTTTTCTAAGATTGGATGTAAGTTTTAATATTGAATAGAAAAAAATAGCTTAAAATCTTGACATATAAAGGTGATTTGCTAAAATTAATTTGTAAATTGAATAACATTATGAAAAAGAAGAGTAGTTTAAGTACCATTTTAAGAGAGATAACGGTTGCTGTAAGTTATTATTGGTTTTAGATGAACGGAACTTTTGAGTGTATTAAAGAAAGTTGGGCTCAAGCCAAGAAGGGTGGAACCGCGGAATAATAATTTCGTCCCTTTGTGCTTAGAGTCTTTTTGTTTTATTTAATAATGTGTAATTTTAAATACAAGTTCTATATACTTAATCAATATAGTGCTTAAATTATATATTTGGAGGGATAATTAATGGCAGTAGAAAAGACAATGGAAAAAATAGTAGCTCTATGTAAAAATAGAGGATTTGTATTCCCAGGATCAGATATCTATGGTGGGCTTGCAAATTCATGGGATTATGGTCCATTAGGAGTAGAATTTAAGAATAACGTAAAAAAAGCATGGTGGAAAAAGTTTGTTCAAGAAAGTCCTTATAATGTAGGATTGGATTCAGCGATTTTAATGAACAGAGAAGTTTGGATCGCATCTGGACACGTTGGAGGTTTCTCAGATCCATTAATGGATTGTAAAGAATGTAAAGCTAGATTTAGAGCAGATAAACTAGTTGAAGATCATATGACTGCAAATGGTGCAGAAGTAGCTACTGCAGATGGATGGTCAAATGAAGAATTAAAGGAATACATAGAAAAGAATAATATAGTATGTCCTAAGTGTGGAAAGATGAATTATACTGATATAAGAAAGTTTAATCTTATGTTTAAGACATTCCAAGGTGTTACTGAAGATGCTAAATCAGAAATATACTTAAGACCAGAAACAGCTCAAGGTATATTTGTAAACTTTAAGGCAGTTCAAAGAACTTCAAGAAAGAAAATACCATTTGGAATAGCTCAAATAGGTAAATCATTCAGAAATGAGATAACTCCAGGTAACTTTATTTTTAGAATTAGAGAATTCGAGCAAATGGAATTAGAGTTTTTCTGTAAACCAGGAACAGATTTAGAATGGCATAAGTATTGGAAAGATTACTGTTGGAATTTCCTACTTAACTTAAATGTTAAGCCAGAAAACTTAAGAATGAGAGATCATGGTGAAGAAGAATTATCATTCTATTCAAATGCAACATCTGATATAGAATACTTATTCCCATTTGGTTGGGGAGAACTTTGGGGAATAGCAGATAGAACTGACTATGACTTAACTAAACACCAAGAACATTCAGGTCAGGATTTAAATTACTTAGATCAAACAACTAATGAAAAATATATACCATATGTTATAGAACCATCATTAGGTGCGGATAGGGTTGCTTTAGCATTCTTAATTGAAGCATATGATGAAGAAGAATTAGAAGGTGGGGATGTTAGAACAGTAATGCACTTACATCCAGCTTTAGCACCATTTAAGGCTGCAATATTACCTCTTTCTAAGAAGTTATCTGCAAAAGCAACAGAAGTATATACTGAATTGAGCAAGAAGTTTAATCTTGATTTTGATGAAACAGGAAGTATTGGTAAGAGATATAGAAGACAAGATGAAATAGGAACTCCATACTGTATTACAATTGACTTTGATACATTAGAAGATGAATCAGTTACTATAAGAAATAGAGATACTATGGAACAAGAAAGAATTAAAATTAGTGAATTAGAATCTTATATTCAAAAAAGTTTAGAATTTTAAATACAAAATAAGGCTGTGAGTCGTGAATTCACAGCCTTTTTGTTGCGATAATGAGGTTTTATTTTTCATAAAGTAAAGTCAAGATAATGAGTGAAAAGAAAATTATAGAGAGTTCCATAAATAAAACTATAAAAAGCATTAATTATTCTATAAGATTATTATTGTTTAAAGATTTTTGTGTGTAGAAAGTATGCATAATAAAAAGATAGTTTACAAATGTGAATAAAAGTAAGGAATTATCTAATCTGCGGGTAATTGTAGATTTTTCTTTGGCATTTATTTTCAAAATAGGTTCAACATATACTAATTGAGAATAAATATATTTATATATTTATATATTTATATATTTATAGAAGAAGTGCGGCTGCGATGATATAATTAAATATAGATAGAAATGGCAATCTTAGATAAGCATATAATAGCGAAGGTGGAATAATATTATGAAAAAAAATTTTAAAGAATTTAAAGAGTTTATAAATGGGAAAAAAGTTGCAGTGGTAGGAATTGGTGTTAGTAATATACCGTTAATAAACTTTCTTATAAAATTAGGCGCAAAAGTGACTGCATTTGATAAGAAAACTAAAGAACAGCTTGGAGATGTTGCAGTAGATTTTGATAATAAAGGGGTAAAACTTGAACTAGGAGAAGGTTATTTAGATAAATTAACTGGATTTGAAGTTGTGTTTAAGACTCCGTCAATGAGAATAGATAGTGATGCTTTAGTTAAAGTAAAAGCTGAAGGAGCATATGTAACTTCAGAAATGGAAGAGTTTGTTAGATACACTAAAGGAAAAATATTTGCTGTTACAGGAAGTGATGGAAAGACAACAACTACTACTATAATATCTAAACTTTTAGAAGCAGAAGGATATAAAACTTGGGTTGGAGGAAATATAGGAACACCTTTATTTGCTCAAATAGAAGAAATAAGAGATGATGATAAAGTTGTATTAGAATTATCAAGTTTCCAACTTATGACTATGAAAGAACAAATAAATGTAGCTGTATGTACAAATTTAGCACCTAATCATTTGGATATGCATAAAGATATGCAAGAATATATAGATGCAAAGAAAAATGTATTCTTATATCAGGAAGCTGATGACGTGTTAATAATAAATAGAGAAAATGATATTACTTATGGATTTGAAAAAGAAGCTAAGGGAATAGTAAAAGAATTTAGTTCGAAGAGAGTTATAAAGGATGGAGCATACTATAAAGATGGAAGTTTGTATGTGAAAGGAATTGAAGTATGCAGAAAAGAAGATATTGTGATTAAAGGTATGCACAATGTAGAAAACTATTTAGCAGCATTTTTAGCAACTATAGATGATGTTTCTATTGAAAATATGAAAAAAGTTGCTGAATCTTTTGCTGGCGTTGAACATAGATGTGAACTTGTAAGAGAATTAGATGGGGTTAAATATTATAATGATTCTATAGCATCAAGTCCAACAAGAACATTAGCGGGACTTAAAGCATTTAATGAAAAAGTAATTCTTATAGCAGGTGGATATGATAAACATATACCATTTGAGCCATTAGCATATGAGGGATATCCATATATTAAAGAATTAATACTTGTTGGAGCTACAACTGATAAGATTAAAGCGGTATTTGATAAATTAGAAGCTGAAAAAGGAATTAAAGTTAATATCCACAAAGTAGACACATTTGAAGGAGCTGTAATGCTTGCTAAGAAGATAGCTAAAAAAGGTGACATAGTTACATTATCTCCAGCTTGTGCTGCATTTGATTTGTTCCCTAATTTTATGGTAAGAGGAAAGAGATTTAAAGAAATAGTAAATTCATTATAAAAAAATGTAAGGAACTGCATAGAAACAAGTTTGGTAATAGTTGATAAAAGGAGAGTTCATAAATTTGAATTCTCTTTTTTGTATATAATGTTAGTGAAAAAAACAATATTGAATAAATCTACTGGATATTGCATTGAAATTTTGAAATAGTATTTGCAAGTCATAATATTAGAATGGTATTAATAAATTAAATTTGGTTAATATAATAGAGGTATATTGTAAGATCTGTAATAACTGTACCGGGAGTGTCGAATGTTGAAAAAAAGAGTAATAAATAGAATGATTGCGTAAATTAATTGTATTTTCATCAAATGAATGACGAATGAATAATTGGATTTTAAAAACATGTTATTATAATATTCGTCGCGAGGGGGAAATACCGAGAGACAAAAAACAAATTAGCGAAGAAGTTCAAAATTTATAAAAAATAAATATTGACAAGAAACGCTAAGGATGTTATGATAAAAAAGCAGTCGAGAGACAGCGAAAGATCTTTGAAAATTGAACAGAATAAGATAAATACATTTAAGTAAACCAGCAATTCTTTATTTTGAGTAAGCTAAGATTAAACTTTTTATTGAGAGTTTGATCCTGGCTCAGGACGAACGCTGGCGGCGTGCTTAACACATGCAAGTCGAGCGATGAAGTTTCCTTCG
>SVCE01000009.1 GCA_015058525.1 Clostridium butyricum | reverse complement strand
TCTCCTTAGATTTTAGGTTGTCAGCATAAATCTAGCATGTTTGAGGTTTATATGCTACTTTTTTATAAAAAATTATAATGGTAAAACATGAATTAAAAACCAATGGTAAATTTTCTTAAATTAATGCACAAGTCAAGTAATTTATAAAAAATACAGATTATTAATAATCCAAGGTAACAACTTTTCCTTGCTTCAAACTTTCATTAACATCTATAATTCTTTGATTTGATGACCCTCTGTATTTTAATCCTTCTTCTTTTCTATCTTCTTCAAATTTCCCGTCAACTAACACATCAATATTATTAAGAAGTAGTTCCCATCCTTTTCTTTCGTTTTTATGTTCTAAAATATATTCAAATGTGTATCCTGTATAACTCCATACATTTAATTTATGCTTTTTAAATTCTTCAGCCATATATGCAAACTTATCTGCCTGTTCCCATGGATCTCCTCCACTAAATGTAACTCCTCTAAGGATTGGATTTTCTATTACATCCTTAATAAGTTCATCCATATTTCTTTCTTCTCCACCATAAAAGTCATGCGTATCTGGATTAAAACATCCCTTGCAGTTATGTTTACACCCTTGTGAGAAAAATACCCTTCTCATTCCTGGTCCATTAACTAGACTTTCATATGCTATTCCTGATAATCTAATATTTTTCTCCATATCTATCACCCTTCTAATTGTTAATTATATGTTACAACTGACCTTTCTCTACTTTTATAAATCTATATCTAAATTCTTAAAATGATACTTGCCCATTTATATAATATTCCATCAATTTCCCAACCATTTTTATATAAAACACTTCTTTCATTTAATTATACCACTATTTAAACAATCATTTTTAGTTTTAACTATACTACCTTAAATCAATAATAAAAATGGTTATTTTAAATCTATGATATTTAAAATAACCATTTCCCACTTTAAATTTATGTTCTTATAAAATTAAGCATTATATTTAACGTAATTTAGTCTTCCACCAACTTTAATGACTTTAATTTCTTTATCAGTTAAATCTACTTTAGCTTCAAATTCCTTTCCTGTTGTTAAATTCTTAATCTTAACAACACCATTAGCTAAAGCTTCTTGAATACCTTCCATCTTTAATTCATCCAATAAAGATATTTTTTCATAATCTTGAGTATTTACAAATTCCAATGGAATTATTCCATTATTAATTAAATTAGCTTTATGAATTCTAGCAAATGATTTTGCTACAACCGCTTTAATTCCAAGATATAAAGGTGCTAATGCAGCATGTTCTCTACTTGAACCTTGACCATAATTTTCTCCTGCAATTATAAATCCACCGTTATTTTCCTTAGCTCTATTAGGGAAATCTGCATCTATTGTGCTAAAGCAGAATTCTGAAAGATAAGGAATATTAGATCTAAATGGCAATAACTTAGAGTTTGAAGGCATAATATGGTCTGTTGTAATATTATCTTCAACCTTAATTACTACTTTTCCATCAACTTCTACATCTAATTCTTTTCCTATTGGAAATGGTTTTATATTAGGTCCTCTTACAACTTCAACTTCAGCATTAGTTGGTGCTGGTGATAAAATCATAGAATCATCTATTATAAATTCCTTTGGCATTTCAATATCTAAATCAACATCTTTCATTTCTCTTGGATCAGTTAAATATCCATTTATAGCTGAAACTGCTGCAGTTTCTGGACTTACTATATATATTTGACCTGATAATGTTCCACTTCTTCCATAGAAATTTCTATTAACCGTTCTTAATGAAATTCCATTAGTTCCAGGTGCTTGACCCATACCAATACATGGCCCACATGAATTTTCAAGAATTCTTGCTCCAGCACTTATAATATCAGCAAGTGCTCCGTTTCTAGCTATCATTTCCATAACTTGTCTTGAACCAGGTCCTATAACAAGGCTTACATTCGGATCAACTTTTTTACCCTTTAAAATTCTTGCTACTTTCATCAAATCCATATATGAAGAATTTGTACAACTTCCTATAAATACTTGATCCACTTTAATTTTTCCAGTTTCGCTAACTTTTGCTACATTATCTGGCATATGTGGTTTCGCTGTTAATGGTTCTAATTCGCTTAGATTAATTGTAATTTCTTTATCATAAACTGCATCTTCATCTGGCTTAAATTCTATCCAATCATTTTCTCTTCCTTGAGCCTTAAAAAATTCTAAGGTTCTTTCATCACTTGGAAATATAGAAGTTGTTGCTCCAAGTTCAGCTCCCATATTAGTTATTGTAGCTCTTTCTGGAACTGATAATGACTTAACACCTTCACCGCCATATTCAAACACTCTTCCAACTCCACCCTTAACAGTGAATATTCTTAACACTTCAAGTATTACATCTTTAGCTGAGACCATCTTATTTAACTTTCCAGTTAAATTTATTTTTACTACTTCAGGTGTATTAATATTATATGCTCCACCGCCCATAGCAAGTGCAACATCTAATCCACCAGCACCCATAGCAAGCATTCCAACTCCACCTGCAGTAGGTGTATGGCTATCTGAACCTATTAAAGTATCTCCTGGCACAGAAAACCTTTCTAAAAATATTTGATGACAAATACCATTACCTGGTTTTGAAAAATATACTCCATATTTAGATGCTACAGTTTGTATAAACTTATGATCATCTGCATTTTCAAAACCTTGTTGTAACATGTTATGATCTACAAATGCTACTGATTTTTTTGTCTTAACTCTATCAATCCCCATAGCTTCTAATTGAAGATACGCCATTGTACCAGTTGAGTCTTGAGTTAATGTTCTATCTATTTTTAATGCTATAGGTTCACCTTTTTTTAAATTTCCTTCAACAATATGACTTTTTAAAATCTTATAAACTAAATTATCGCCCACGTAAAAACTCCCCTTGCTTTTGCTTATTTTTTCTTTACATTTATGTATAACTAGCAATTAATAAATATTTATTAATTGCTAGTAAAAATCATAATTATTTTACTTATTTTCTTCAGCTAGTTTTCTATGATAATCCTTATACAATTGTGCAAGTTCTTTGTCAAAAAGACTTCTCTTTAATCTCACAGATGTAGATCTTACAAGTTCAAGAATTCCTCTTGCTTCATCATCATTTAAATCAATATTATATTCCTTAAACTTATTTACTATTGCAGCTCTACCTGAGTGCTTTCCTATAAGAATTTGTCTTTCAAGACCTACTACTGAAGGATCAAATGCTTCATAGTTCTTAGGATCCTTTAACGCCCCATCTGCATGAATTCCAGATTCATGTGCAAACATATTAGTACCAACTATTGCTTTCCACTTTGGAAGTTCTCTTCCTGAAGCTCTTGAGACATATTCAGATACTTCTCTAAACATCTTTGTATCAATATTTTCTTCTTTATATCCACACACAATCATAAGCGCCATTAATACTTCTTCAAGTGCAGCATTTCCTGCTCTTTCACCAAGTCCATTTACAGTTACTCCAACATGAGAAGCCCCACCATAAAGACCTGCTAATGCATTTGCAGTTGCCATACCAAAATCATTATGAGTATGCATCTCTATATCAAATTTTGTTTTTTCATATAAATAGCTTATCTCCTCTTTTAATCTGAATGGTTCCATTATGCCCACTGTATCACAGAATCTAAACCTATCAGCTCCAGCCTGTTTTGCTGCATTAATAAATTCTATCAAAAAATCCACATCTGCTCTAGATGCATCTTCACCATTAACAGATACATATAATCCATTTTTTTTAGCAAACTCTACAGACTTAACCATATTTTCTAAAACCCATTCTCTAGATTTCTTTAATTTATGCTGAATATGGATATCTGAAACAGATGTTGATATAGCAACTGCATCAACACCACAATCTATAGATTGCTTTATATCATTTATTACAGCTCTATTCCATGCCATTATGCTTGGTTTTAGATTTCTTTTAACAATTTCTTTAATAGCATACTTTTCATCTCCACCCATTGTAGGAATTCCTACTTCTAATTGATCTACCCCTAAATCACTTAACATCTCTGCTATTACAATCTTTTCCTCATTAGCAAACACTACCCCAGCTGTCTGTTCTCCATCTCTAAGTGTAGTATCAACAATTGTGATTTTCTTTCCGTCCTTAGGATTAATAACTGCCATTGTAATTCCCCCATTTCATTATTTTGCTTATTGCTCAATACATAATACAAAACTATTTTTACATTATACACTTATAATAACATATTATAGTAATTACAAACAAGTCTTACAAATCTTTTTTTGCAATAATACATTTACTTTCATTCAACTTTTCTATAATACAAGTTATTTTATCTACTATTTAGGTTGATTATTGCAAGTTTCAAAAAAATTATTGCAATACTTTATTCTGATAAATTATTAAATTTCCCTATAATTAGATTATATTTTTTTATAAATATGCAAAAATAGAAGGCAACAAATTACGTTACCTTCTATTTTATAAATTTATTTTAATAATTATGCGCATGTTTATTAGTATGTGATATTCTATCTTGTCTTTCATGATACTTACCTGGACCAAATCTTTCATCTAAGCTTAAATATCCAGTTACTCTTGAAATACCTTGAATATCATTACTTCCACACTTCGGACATATATTTTGATTTTCATGTAAATAAGTTCCACATTCTTTACAATATCTTATATGAAAATTGATACCTATATAACTTATATTGGTATGCTTATATGCATAATTAACTATATCCATTACAGTTTCTTCTGCTGGAGAATCATCGACTTCAATATAACTTATATGTCCTCCATTACAAAGCTTATGATATGGAGCCTCTATATCAATTTTTTCCTTAATAGATATAGCATAACCTACTGGTACATGGAAACTATTAGTATAATATTCTTTATCAGTTACACCTTTAACTATTCCAAATATTTTTTGATCTTGCTTTATAAATTTTCCTGAAAGACCTTCTGCTGGTGTTGCATAACAACTCCAGTTTAATTTATATTCTTCTGATAATCTATCACAATATTGTCTAATATGTTCAATTATTTTAATTCCCAATGCTCTAGCATCTTGATCTTCACCATGATGTTTTCCAACTAAAGCAACTAATGTTTCAGCAAGTCCTATAAATCCGATTCCCCATGTGCCTTGTTTTAATATTGGTTCAATAGAATCATCAGGTGCTAAATTTTCAGCGCCCTTCATAAGTCCCTGTCCTGCTACAAAAGGCAAATCTTTAACTTTTAAATGCTTTAATACTCCATATCTATGAAGTAATGATTCTTTTGCTAAATTTAATCTTGAATCTAATATTTCAAAGAATTTACTAATATCTCCTTTAGCTTGAAGACCTATCCTTGGTAAATTAAGCGTAGTAGGTGCAATATTTCCTCTTCCCTTACATCCTGGTTCACCATTTACATTTTTCATAAGATAAGTTCTACATCCCATAGTTGCTGGCACATACCCTTGATCATAATATTCTTTATTAAAATCTGCATCTATGTTCATAAATGTAGGATTCATTCTCTTCGCAGCCACTCTGCACGCTAATTTGTAAAGATAAAAATACGGATCTTGTTCCTCTCTATTCACTCCACTTTTAACTCTAAAAATTATATTAGGAAATATTGGCTGTTCCCCTCTTCCTAATCCCTTTTCATATTCCAAAAGAAATATTTCACATACTAAAGCTGCATCAGCCGATGTTGGAAGTCCTAAATTGATTGAACTAAATGGTACTTGTGAACCTGCTCTCGAATGCATTGTATTTAAATTATATACAACACCCTGCATTGCTTGATGAGTTCTCTGTTTTAATCTCTTTTCAACCAATTCATCTAATTTATCATCTAATATTTCTAATTTTTCAAGTTCTTTTCTTATTTCCTGTCTTGTTGGTTCTATAAAAACTGCCATGTCATTATCGAAATCTGGATGTGATTGACCACCAAACATATCATTTTGAGTTGATTGTAATAATATACATGATAATTCAGCAGCTGTTTCAATTCTCTTAGGAGCATTTATTGTTCCATATCCTGTATTGAAACCTTTCTCAAGCATTTCTCTAGTTGGAATATGAAGACAATTTGTTGTTAAATTGTAACTATCTAAATCATGATAGTATAAATCTCCTATCTCATGAGCTCTAGCTAACTTCTTAGGCATGATAGCCAAATTATTCCACTTGTTGGATTCAGATGCTATTCTTAGAAGCTTTGAACTAAAATTATTACCTACATTTGCATTGTCTCTATCTGTCTCTACTCCTATTTGACGAATAGCTTTCATTAAATCAGACTTAATTTCTCTAACTTTTGTTCTTTCTTTTCTGTAAGCTGAATAAGCTGATGCTATATCCTTATAACCTAAGTTTTGTAAATCTTTTTCTACAAAATTTTGTATTTCTTCAACTGTTATATTATTCTTATATTCTAATTCTATATTATCAGTTATTTTTTTTACCGCATCTAAAACTTCACTTTCTTTTAAGTTTAAACCTATTTCATTTGCAGCACCTTTAATTGCCTGCGATATTTTATCGGGATTGAATTCTACTTCTCGCCCATCCCTTTTCACAACATATAGCATTCCTATTCCCTCCACGGTACAATATATAGTATATATTTAATACTGTACTATTATACTTTATAAAATATTCCTTAGCAATGTTATTAATTAACAGTTTTTTTAGTAATATATTTTAATTATCATAAGCTACATATGTTTATCTTCTTATTCTTCTATTTTTTGCATTAATTTTATATTTGACTATTTTAAAGATTTCACAAATTATTTATATGGCTAATTTTACATTCCATTTTTTGTGACAATAATTTCTTTAGATTACTAATTATTTTATTTACTACGAATATATAAATTTATATTGCTAAAAATAGTATATATAATTTTATATACTTAGGAAGTGATCATTTTGAAAAATTATATTTTAGATTCAACATATAAAGAAACAGTTGTTATTGACAATAATGACTGTTTCTTTACAACATCTTCTTACCGTTCACCAAATAATTCCACAATAAGTCATAATATGGATTTAGAGCAAAGCAAATTAAATTATATTGCGCATCATAAAAAAAACGATGATTTAAGCAATTACAGTTTAATTGACTATATATAGTATTAAGTATAAAATAACATATTATGCGCAAGGGGAGCCATAAGGCTGAGATTTGATTTATCATAAACCCTTAGAACCTGATCTAGTTAATTCTAGCGTAGGGAGTGCAATCTAATATGAAAATAATATTTAATATTGGTTTGTAATCTCCTAAAATCAAAAAACAGAAATTATAATTTTTATTTTTTGACTTGCTACCCTTTGTACAAGTTTATTTAAGGAGGTTTTTTTATGCATATTTTTACCGACTGGGCTAAACAGTTTTCAAAATTACTAAATTTACCTGAAAATGTTCAACTTATTGCTCAAAGCCCATTATCAGTTGCAACATTAATAGGTTGTGTAATATTATTAATCGTATTAACCAAAGCAAAAAAAATAAAATTTACACCACAGTTAATATCAAGAATAGGTATCGCTTTAGCTTTAGCTACAATTTTAAAAATGCTTAGATTATATCATTTCCCACAAGGTGGAAGTATAACACTAGGAAGCATGGTTCCTATTATATTTATAGCATTTTTATATGGTCCTCAAGTAGGATGTCTTACTGGATTTCTTTACGGAATAATAACATTTATTATGGATCCTTATATACTACATCCAGTACAAGTTCTCTTTGATTACTTATTGCCATTTATGTGTTTAGGACTAGCAGGTTTCTTTAGAGGCAGTAAATCTAAACAATATATCGGAGTAGTACTAGCTATATTCCTTAGATTTATCTGTCACTTTATTTCTGGTGTAGCCTTTTTTGCATCATCAGCTCCTGAAGGAATGTCTCCTGTAGTATATTCTTTAGTTATAAATGGTCATATGCTAGGAATAGAAGGACTAATATGCTTAATTATTATTACAGTCCTTCCTCTAAAAAGAATAATATCTGCAACATCGGATACTATCGTTAGCGCTCAATCATAATTAGTCAAAAATAAAAAATACAATTCAAGAAATTTTCTTAAATTGTATTTTTTATTTATTATTCTATGGATATTGCATTAACTGGACAGCTATCGGCAGCTTCTTGCGCCTCATCTTGACATTCATAAGGTATTTCATCTACTATACATCCCGCTTTGCCATCATCCTCCATAGCAAAACATTCTGAACTTATTGATGGACATAATCCACATGCAATACATGTATCCTTATCTACATAACCTTTCATCTCTTTCATCCTTTCAAAAAAATCGTTCTATTAAGTTATTATAAAAATTCTTATGTTTTCATACCAACTTAACAGAATCAAAAAATTATATTATTAATATTTCCCAAGAAATTTAATCTTATGTATTAAATATTTATAAATATCAATAAAATTTCATATTGTATGCAAAATAAAACAGCTCTAAAAAATAAAATTATTTCTCAAAGCTGTTTAACATCGAATAATATTTTTAATATAATCCCTCAAAAATTAATGAATATAGAGAATTCTCTTTAATATAATCTTCAGCAGTTCCATTTTCCAATGCTTCTGTTAATTCTATATTAATAGGAAGTTCACCTATTAATGGAAGCCCTAAATATTCTGCATGTTCTTCAGAAGATTTTTTACTGAATACTCTTATCTTTTTATCGCAATCAGGGCAATTTATATAAGCCATATTTTCAACCAGTCCTTTTATTTTTACCCCTACCTTTTCAGCCATTATTACAACTTTCTTAACTATCATAGATACCATATCCTGTGGAGTAGATACTATAATTATTTCATCTATAGGAAGCTCCTGCATTACAGTTAATGCTATATCGCCTGTACCAGGTGGCATATCTATTAATAAATAATCTAATTCTCCCCATGCAGTTTCTGAATATAATTGTTTTAACACCCCATTAATAACGGCTCCTCTCCATATAAGAGGTTCTTCTTCTACTGGCGTAACAAGATTCATAGACATAACCTTTATTCCTGATTTTGTTTCAACAGGATTAAACTTTACCATTTCATTGTCTAGCGGTTCAATAAGAGATCTTTTTTCATTTATTCCAAAGAATCTTGGCATAGATGGTCCTGTTATATCTGCATCTAATACTCCTACTTTATATCCTCTTTTAGCTAACATAGTAGCGATTATTCCTGTTACAGTTGATTTACCAACTCCACCTTTTCCACTCATTACTCCAATTATATTTTTTATTTTTCCATATCTAGGGGCTAATTTAGGAATTTGAGTTTCACATCCTGTACCCTTACTATTGCTTTGACATTTATCCTTACTTGGACAACTTTCACAGCTTCCCATTTTATTTTCCTCCTTAATTGTTACCAATCTTGTGGTTTTTGATTTTTTTCACTAACGTTTATATCCCAAGTTTTTAAATTGTATTCTGACGATATATAGTACTTTTCTAAAGAATTGTCATTCTTATTTTCAACTGAAATTAAGGTTTTAAACATCTTGCTACTGAATCCTCTATTTTTTACTGTGATAATAACATCAAAATCCTTTGAATTATTGTCTACAATATCAGCATTAGGTAAAACTTTCTTTAAGTTCTTTTTAAATTCTTCTAGCTGTATAGAGAAAACATATTTCAAGCAATCCGTATCTCCAGAAATATCAATACCTACCTTTGAATTACCGATATCATTCTTTTTAGCTTCAACTACTTTCAATATAGATTGATAATATATATACTGAAAATCTCTAGGCTTTCTGATAAATGAAAGATTCTGCATTATAGTATTTTCAAGATTCTTTGGTACTAAAAAATTAAATTCGTCATCATAAAAATTTCCTACTCCATTTGAATCTGAGCCAACTACATAGTTATATTTTTTTACTTCATCCCCCATCCATATTTCAAATATATAATCTGGATCAAGTATTGTTTTTTCTTTTTCTATTTTACTTTTAGCTAAACTTTTATATATATCATTAATTGCCTGACTGTCACTAACTATAAATCTAAAACCACTATCTCTAACATTTTGTATAATAATTTTATCAACAGTATTTTCCTTTATGTAATCAAACTTTTCATTTCTAAGATTCATCTTTACTGCCATGTTATCAATAAATGTACAACCAGATAATATAGTTGTAGTGATTAGTACAGATAAAATCATAAAAATAAACTTTCTATTTTTCACTATATTTATTCGCTCCTTTAAAAAAACTGCCAGCCTTAAATACTGCAATTCCAAGAACTAAAGTAAATATTGCAATAAACTGAGATGTAGAAAGCACTCCTACACTTCCTCTTGGATCATTTCTTAAAAATTCTACTAAAAATCTTCCTATACTATATACAATTAAATACATCCCTAATATTTTACCATCTTTTCTGTGTTTCTTGCTATAATAAAGCAAAAATATTCCAAGTAAAAAATCAAATATTGATGAATATATCTGAGTTGGATGTAGATGCACTCCTGATGGCGCAAGTGAATCTTTAGGAAATACCACCCCAAAAAGGAAATCCGTTGGTGCTCCATAACAACATCCTGCAAGAAAACACCCTATTCTTCCAAATCCTTGTGCAATTGCAAGTCCTGGGACTGCCATATCCAGCATTTTTAATAATCTCCACTTTTTATGTCTGCAATACAAATACATTGCCAGAGCTCCTCCTGCAATAGCTCCATAAACTACAAACCCATAACCAAAATTTAATAATATATTAGGATTAGTAACTATATTCTTAAATTCCGTTATTATAAATAAGGTTTTTCCACCAAGTATTCCACCAATAACTGCAAAAATAATTAAATTTAACAAACTATCTTCATCATAATTTTTTTTTATGCCCTTATTTATAAATAACATTGACGCAGTGATTATGCCAATTGCAATCATTAATCCATAACTTTTAATATCTATTCCTAATATTTCAAATAAAATTATTCTCATCAATTCCCTCCTTAAACAAAAATAAATATTAAGGAGAAGTAAAAACTTCTCCTTAATATTTAAATTATAATACTTATACAAACTATTAGCAAACACTAATTGATATACCTCAAACTTGAAATAACCTGTTTTAAGATAGCACATGTACTATCGTTTAAATTATTATTTTTTATATTAAATAATACTTTTACTATCTGATTATCCTTTAAAATTATATAATAACATTTATTTGAATAATCATTTCCTCTTTTTATAGATGTATTATATTCATTCAATATTCCATTGTCAATAAACGTTGTTTTTAAGTCCGAAAATTTAATACATTGATTTTTCACATCACGATTAGCAAATACTTCTATATTATCTTTTGTATTTATTACCTGTATAATACCTGTAATATTATCATCTGTACTCCTAAATTTAAGTTCATAACTTATATACTCTCCATCTGATTTCTTTTCATCTACATACCATTCATTAGGAAGTGATATAAAATACTCATCTATATTAATTTTATAATCTTTAAATTGAC
This sequence comes from Clostridium butyricum, assembly GCA_015058525.1. GTDB lineage: Bacteria > Bacillota > Clostridia > Clostridiales > Clostridiaceae > Clostridium > Clostridium butyricum_A. Next base: position 79,287 of record SVCE01000009.1, on the reverse strand, counting down.
TTACTACTTTATCTTTTGTACTTATTCTCTCAAAATTCCTATAAAAAAAACCTTGAGATACGGCTAATACAAGCATAGATAATACTAAAATAGATGTAACAATTAATTGCTTTTTATTCATAATACCCTTACTTCTTATTTAATAGGTACTACTATTGAACATTTCTTATAATCATAGAACATTAGCCAGTACCCATTTCCTCTTGTATTTCCTTTGGTCCAAGTTACAAATCCTGTTTTTCCTCCATATGGCTGATCACTCTTATCTTTGCTTCCAGGAATAGCATATACTATATGTTGCAATTCACCTGAACTATTGCATTTATAGCCGATTAAAAAATGTTTTTCCTTGCTAATATATGGATAATAATTTATCATAGGATAATATGCTAAAGTATATTTATTATAATTAGATTTATCACAAAGATCATCCATACTATTAACATTTACTTTGTACCATTTACAATAATTAATATCTTTCAATTTTTCTGTATAAGGTTCAAATTCTTGTGCAATATTTTCAAAATACTTTCCAGTAGTTCCTGCAACCTCAAATTCATCTGATGAATTCATGCTACTTATTGATTTTTCATATCCTTCAAAATCAATTCGATCTAAATTTAAATTTTCCTCAAGTCTTCTTGCATTCTGAGGCATTGAAAAGTCTTCTCTCTTACAAGATTTTGTAGCCTTAAATTTCTTCCATTCATTCTTTTTATTCTTTATGAACCCATATATAATTACATCATTTTTTAAATCTTTAATATCAATATTGATAGTACCTTGATAAGTATCTAGTTTATCACATATCTCTTTGATACAATCATCTATACACTTTTCTTTTTCCTTAAATTTCTTTTTATTTCTATTTACAGCACTACTATCAGTTTCTACTTCTAAATTTGGTATTCTACTATTAATGCTATTATAGGCTGATTTTTCATTTTTAATATTTACTTCATCAGTTTTTACTACTTTAGATTCTAGTGGTTTAGCTGCAATAGCTTTTTCTTTTAATACTTCTTTTTTCTTCAAATCACTCAATCTTTGTTTTTCTTCAAGTTTTCTTGAATCCGCTTTTATTATGTTATACTTTCTCCAATTATCAGTTGCTTCTTCTCCATTCATAAATCCATGCATTATCACTTTTATATCGCTTGAATCTAATTTACATATTGCTGCTCCAGATATCTTTTCATACGAAATTCCAATTCCAGCTATGTTATTAACATAGTATTCTTTACTGGTATCACCTTTTCCAACATCATTAACTTCTAAAGGTCCTAAATCTATAAGCTGTTTTAAATCTTTTTTACAGCATATAAGTACCATAGAGTAGCGTCCATCTTGTTTTAAATTCTGTGCATAAAAAGATACCTTGCATTTATCACCTTTAGCTTCAACTTTTGCATAGCCAGACAACGCTTTATCATTTGAAGACGAATCCCTTCTTTCATCTTCTTGTAATATTATAAAATTTCTATACAATTTATTATGTGCCAAGCCTTTCTTCCCTCCACATATATTTATTCCATATAGTATATGCTTGCTAACTATTATTATGATTTTATAATAAAATAAGTATCCTTAGATTTAACTTCTAAGAATACTTATTAATATTTCTATTTATTTTTTATATCATAGATACAATCTGCCAGATTGGCAAATTCTTGTAATGTTAAAGTTTCAGCTCTTCTTTTTTGGTCAACTCCAGAATTCTCAAAAGCTTTTTCAAGGTCTTCCTTGCTTAAATTAAATACTTTTGCTGCATTCCATAAAGTTTTTCTTCTCATATTAAATCCAGCTCTTACAAGTTCAAACATAAGTTTTTCATCTTTTGCTTTTACTCTTGGTTCTGGTAATCTATCTAATCTTATTACTATAGATTCTACTTTAGGCCTTGGAATAAATGAGCTTGGTGCAACTCTTCTTACTATTTTAGTATCACAATAATATTGTACAAGAACTGATAAGGAACCATATTCTTTACAATTTGGTTCTGCATTTATTCTTTCTGCTACTTCTTTTTGAATCATAATTGTTAATGATTTAAAATTATACTGATCTTTTAATAATTTTACTATAATAGGTGTAGTTACATAATAAGGTAAGTTTGCTACAAGCTTTACGCTTTTTTCATCTCCTATTACTTTATTAAAATCAACTTTTAATGCATCATTATGTATAAGACTAAAATTTTCATGTTCACCTAATTCTTCTGTTAATATAGGAATCAAGTCATTATCTAACTCTATTGAAGTAACTTTTTTTGCCTTCATTAATAATTGAGCAGTTAACGTTCCTACTCCTGGCCCAATTTCTATAACAAAATCTTCATTACTAACTTCTGCACCATTCACTATATCTTCAAGAACTGAATCATCTATTAAAAAGTTCTGACCAAGACTTTTAGAAAATTTGAAATTATATTTTTTAACTAGTTCCTGTGTTTTAACATCTCTTAAATCCATTTACTATTTACCTGCTTCCATCTGTTTTTCTATTTCTTCTATAGCTTTAGAAAATTCTTCTTTTGTTATTCCATAATTATTTAATCTTGAAACCATCTGTGTAGCATTTCCATATCCTATTCCAAGTATTTTCCCAAGTATTCTTCTTCTGGTTGTAGATGTTACATCTCCTGTAAGCTTAAAGAAAAACATATCCTGCATGTTAAAGAAATTAGTTTTTTCTTCTTTAGTAACCTTAGCACATTCTAATGCTTTAAGAATTACTTCTGGTTTTGCATTTTCTACTCCTATATCACCATCCTTAAGACCATCTTCTTTAGCAATATAAGCATGCTTTATTCCTTTTACCCTCTTTGATATTATTCTTCTTATCTTTTCTCCCGCAAAATCAGGATCCGTTAATACAATTACTCCTTTTCTCTTTTGCGCTTCTTTTATTCTTTCTATAACTTTTGCATTTATCCCAAATCCACCTACAGCAATAATTTCAGCATCAACTGCTTTTTTTACTGCATCAATATCATCTCTACCTTCAACAACAATTACTTCTTTTATCACCGATATACTTCCTTTCATTTAATACACTGTAATTATTTTGGTACTAAATATTTTTTCTATATAATAATAATATTCTAAAATGTCAATAATTAAAAGAAAAATAGAGATAACATAAATTTATGTTATCTCTTACAATATTCTACCATTCACCTGGATAAGCAATAATTAAAACATTTACGCTTTTTCTACCCCATTTATTACATTCACTTGAAGAATTAAGGAATAAATCAATTCTATTTCCTTTTATAGCTCCACCTGTATCTGCTGCAATTGCATATCCATATCCTTCTACATATACTTTACTTCCTAAAGGTATTACAGATGGATCAACTGCAATTGTACTAATTCCACCTGAATTTCTTACAGGCGTCCTTCCTGTAGCAGTAATTGAATGTCCGCTATAAGCAGTTGCTTCACAGCTTAACTTCTGTTTATAATGTATGCTCTCTCCGCTTCTACTTGCATAAATATGACCTGTACCTTTTACTACCACTTGATTTTGTGGTTCAGCTATTGTTTTTGTACTTTTTACATCTCTAGAAATCTCTACACCATTTTTATATAATACTTGGTAAGTAATTTCTTTTTCACCATTAACTCCTTCACTCTTAACCTTTTGAACGCTACTATCGAGATTTTCATCTTTCTCAATTATTGTTTCATAGTTAATTGGCTGAGTTTCAACTAAATCTTTAGCTTCAACTTTGACAATTTGTACACTCAAATTATCTGTAATTTCTTGATTTAATCCAGGCGAAACTTCATCAACACCTTGATTATAATCAATTCCTTGAGCTTTTAATGTATCTTTTTCATTTTCTAGCATTTCCCCAATCGTATCTTCTGCTGTTATTATTTTTGCTTGTACATCATTTGTCACAATTTCTACTGGTTTAGCTCTTTTTATTTCTATTGTTCCTTTTTCAGATACTTTGGATTCCAAGGATGGTTGCACCTTATCTTTTTCACCTAAAGTGATACCTTTATCATGCAACACCCCTTCAACAGTCCACTTGTACGTGACAAAAGTTTCATCATTTCCGTCTATTCTTATTACGAGAGTTTTTCTCATACTCGTAAATGTCACCACAGTTGCAACTACAACAAAAGCTGTAACTGCACCAACTATAATTTTTGCCTTCGGACCGTCAGAAAAACATTTCTTGGTAAATTGTTTGAATCTTTCTACCATTATAATTTCCCTCCTTTGGCAAGAGTGTCTTTTGAATTATATATTAATCTCTTTCGGTTGTCAAATTATCCACCTCTTGCAAATGTATTGAAGTAATTGTTATTATGCCTTTTATGCATAAATAAATAAATATAAAAATAATAGCGTTTTTTATTAACTTCATTACATTATCTGATTATTGCACCAAATTACGGAAACTGAATCTATATATTTTCTAATCGTTATCTATTCCCAAATCAATATACTGAGAATTACAATATTATTTCCTCATTATTAGATATATAGAAACTTTGAAATGTACAAATATCATTTTACCTTATTTTTCCTTTTTTATCAAGTGTAAAAAATTTTCGTTAAACTTTAAATTTGCTTCATAAGGATCAATTTCTTTAATATCAGCAATTTTATTAATTATATATTCTATATAATCAGATTTATTTCTTTTTCCTCTATTAGGTTCTGGAGTCATATACGGACAATCTGTTTCAACTAAAATTCTATCTAATGGTACTTCTTTTACTACTTCCAATACTTTTTTGGCATTTTTAAATGTAACTACCCCAGTAAATCCTATATAATATCCACGCTTAACACATTCCATTGCAAATTCTTTGCTTCCTGAAAAACAATGTACAACTCCAGTTACTGTAGGAAATTCTTTAATTATTTCTAGAGTATCCATATGAGCATCTCTATCATGTATTACAACCGGCATATCTAGTTCTCTAGCTAAACTCATCTGTTTTCTAAATACTTCTTTCTGTATATCCTTAGGTGGATTTTCATCCCAATAATAGTCTAATCCTATTTCACCAATAGCAACTATTTTATCATTCTTTCTAATGAATTCTTTTATTTCTTCTAAAGTATCTTCCTTCATTTCATAAGCATTTTCAGGATGAATTCCTAATGCTCCATAAATATAATCATATTTTTTAGTCAATTTATCAGTAGTTTTCAAACTCTCATATGAACATGCACAGTTCATAATACCAATCACACCATTTTCAGTTATTTGTTTTAATACTTCTTCCCTATCTTCATTAAATGATTCATCATCATAATGAGCATGACTATCTATTATTTTAAATTTATTAATCATAATTACTTTTCTCCTCTACTCTTATTGTCACTTAATTGACATATTATATATGTAAAATAATATTGTTAAAGTAGTTAAAACATTATTATTTACCCCTATTAATCATCTATTTTTGTATGATTAAAAAACGTCTCATACCCCTAAATGAGACGTTCAATTTTTTATTTTTAAAACTTTTTGTTCTTTTAGTTTTTGTATTTCTTTCTCACTAATAGACTTATCTATTTTTTCAAATAGTATCTGAACATTATTAATTTTACCTGCTTTTATTTCTATCGGCATCCATGTAGCTTCTTTTATGCCAAGAAATCGTCTGATTTTTTCTGCTGTAAATGGCATAAATGGTTCTATAAGATTAGACATATTTCCTATGTATTGAATACATTTATACATACTTTGTGCACATTTCTGCTTATTATTCTTTATAGTTACCCATGGTTTTTCATCATCAAAATATTTATTTATAGACTTAGCTAATAAAATTATATATTCTAACGCTTCCTTAAATCTTCCTTGTTCTATATTATCTCCTACATTACAATATATATTGAACATTTTATCTTTAAACTCTTTATCTATACATCCTGTTGTAATACTTCCTTTGAAATTATTATTTACAAATACTAATGTCCTATTAATTAAATTTCCAAATAACCCAACAAGCTCACTATTATTAATCTTTATAAATTCCTTCCATGAAAAATCAGTATCTCTATTTTCAGGACCATTCTTTATAAGATAATATCGAATTAAATCCGTATTATATCTATCTAAAATATAATCTGGCCATATTGCCCAATTCTTTGATGCTGAAAAATTTTTACCTTCTAACTTCAAATATTCACTTGATATTTCTCTTATAGCAGGATTCTTTATTCCAAGTCCAGCTAAAATTGCAGGAAATATTACAGTATGAAATGGTATATTATCTTTTCCATGAACAAAATAAATTCTACTATCTTCACCATTCCAATACTCCATATAATCTTCATTTCTTTCTTCAATACATTTAATACTTGCAGTCAAATATCCCATAAGTGCTTCAATCCAAACATAAATTTTCTTATCTTCGAAGCCTTCTAATGGAACATCTACACCCCAGTCAAAATCTCTAGTAACAGCTCTGTCTCTTAGTCCACCATCTAGATATCTTTTTGTTATTTTTTCAGCATTCTCTCTCCATCCATTCTGCTTTATAAAAACTCTCTTAACATCATTTTCAAGCTTAGATAATGCAAAAAATAAATGTCTTGTTTCTTTTTTAACAGGTTTAGATTTGCAGAAAATACACTTTTTATTCAAAAGTTCTTCACTTTCAAATATTTCTGAACATTCATCACATTGATCTCCTATTGCATGAGAACCACAATGTGGACAGTTACCTTCAACATATCTATCAAGTAAATACTGATGACAGTGTTCACAATACGTCTGTTCTACTTCTTTTTCGTAAATATACCCTTTATTATATAATTCAATCACAAATTTTTTAACTTTATCTGCATGATATTTTGTATGAGTTTTTGTAAATATATCGAAAGAAAATCCTAATTTATCAAAACAAGTTTTTATTTTTTTATGATATTTTAAGCATGCTTCTTCTGGTGTTATACCATCATTTTTAGCTTTCATTGCAACTGGTGTACCATGTGAATCACTACCAGATACAAAAACCACAGCATCCCCCATTAATCTATGATATCTAGCTAAAATATCTCCAGGAAGCAATACAGCAAGTCTTCCTAGATGTAATTCACCATTAGCATAAGGCCAAGCATTTCCTATTATTATATTCATAAAAAGCCCCCTTTTTTATTCAATTATGAATCAGCAGTTGGCAGTTAACAGTTATGAATGAAATTTTTCAATATTTCCAACTAAAACTGTTAACTGCTACTTATTAACTTATCTAACTATGCTTCCACTTAATAAATCACCTGGATTTACAACTTTTAATACACTGTCATCATCTGTTGCAGCACATAAAATCATACCTTGTGATAATTCTCCTCTTAATTTAACTGGTTTTAAGTTAGCTACTAGCACTACATTCTTACCAACTAATTCCTCCGGTTTGTAGTGAGCTGCAATTCCTGAAACCACTTGTCTTTCTTCTCCACCTAAATCTACTTTTAATTTAAGTAATTTTTTAGCTCCTTTGATTGGTTCACAAGCTAACACTTTAACTACTCTTAAATCGATTTTTTCAAAATCATCAATTGTTATTTCCTCTTTTATTGGAGTTATTTCTCTCTTAACTGGAGCTGGATTCATTTTAGCTCTTAATTCTTCTAATTCAGCTAATTTCTTTTCCACATCTATTCTTGGGAATAAGTTATCACCTTTAACTACTTTAGTTCCAACTACAGTACCATTAAATTCTTTTAATGATTCCCATGATGTTGTTGTTGTATTAATTTGTTCGTTTATTTTCTTAGCTGTATCAGGTAAGAATGGTGAAATCATTACTGAAGCAAATCTTAAACTTTCAGCTAGATTATAAAGAACTGTTCCTAGTCTTGCCTTCTTACTTTCATCTTTAGCTAAAACCCAAGGCATTGTTTCATCAATATACTTATTAGCTCTTCCAATTAATTCAAATACATGTTCAATTGCTAATGGAATGTTTAACTCATCTATAGCAGATTCTAATTTAGCTGGAGTTTCTAAAGCTAAATTGATTAATTGATCATCAAATTCTCCACTTTCAGCTTGTGCTGGCATTTCTCCACCAAAGTATTTTTCTATCATCGCAACTGTTCTAGATAATAAGTTACCTAAATCATTACAAAGATCTGAATTTATTTTCTTGATAAATATTTCATTATTAAATAATCCATCTGATCCAAATGGAATTTCCTTTAATAAGTAGTATCTAACTGGATCTGTTCCAAATTCATTTACTAATACAACTGGATCTACTACATTACCCTTAGATTTTGACATCTTTCCACCATCAACAAGTAACCATCCATGTCCGAATACTTGTTTTGGAAGCGGTAAATCTAAAGCCATTAGCATAATTGGCCAGTAAATTGTATGGAATCTTAATATATCCTTACCTATCAAATGAACATCAGCAGGCCAGAATTTATCAAATAATTCTGTATTTTCTTGACCATATCCAAGAGCAGTTATGTAATTTGATAATGCATCTATCCATACATACACTACATGTTTTGGATCAAAAGTTACAGGAACACCCCAGTCAAAGCTAGTTCTTGAAATACATAAATCTTGAAGACCTGGTCTTAAAAAGTTATTAAGCATTTCGTTCTTTCTTGATTCTGGTTGAATAAATTCAGGGTGATTCTCTATATATTTGATTAATCTATCAGCATATTTACTCATCTTAAAGAAATAAGCTTCTTCTTTTGATTTTTCAACTGGTCTACCACAGTCTGGGCAATTTCCATCTACTAATTGGGTATCAGTCCAGAATGATTCACATGGTGTACAATACCATCCTTCATACGAACTCTTGTATATATCACCTTGATCATATAATCTTTCAACTATTTTTTGAACTGCTTTAACGTGATATTCATCAGTAGTTCTGATAAATTTATCATAGCTTACATTCATCATTTTCCAAAGATCTTTAATTCCTGCAACTATTTCATCTACATGTTCCTTTGGTGTAATACCTTTTTCTTCAGCAATTCTTTGGATTTTTTGACCATGTTCATCTGTTCCTGTTAAAAACATTACATCATAGCCTGTTAATCTTTTAAATCTTGCTATTGCATCAGCTGCTACAGTTGTATAAGTATTTCCTATATGTAGCTTTGTTGATGGATAATAAATAGGTGTCGTAATATAATATGTTTTTTTACAATCTTTACACATTTTAAAACCTCCATGTTTAGTTAACAATTAATAAATTATTCATTTCAATTTATCAATGCTCTTAAATTTATTTTTATAAAAAAGTCTCTATATAGGTTTATTTAAACCTATATAGAGACGTATTATACGTGTTACCACTCTATTTTTTATTTATTTTGCAATAAATAACTCACTAGGTGACTATCATCACCTTGTAATATAACGGTTACTACCGTACTATTCTAAATCAATTTTATAAATCAAATTCAAATAGTATACTCCAAGACCATCTTCATAAAATTCACAAACACCAGCTTTCAGCATACACAGGCTCTCTTATAGAATGTTCCTTTTACTACTCTTCTCTTCAACGCATTTCCTATGCTATTAACAATAAATATTGTATCTAATTTTACTAGTATAATCAATCAAAATTTTAAAAAAATACACTACCATATAAATATATTTATTAAATTAATAAGATTTAATCTATTTTATATTTAATACTATTAGTATTTACTGTTATTATTTTTTAAAGCTTCTTCTAATTATTCTTCATTTAATGAAACTTAATCTACTGGTTTTCCAACAAAATAAACAATTGCGCATGTTGCTAATACTGCAACTGGAAGTACAATCCATATTGGTAATCCTAATCCACATGGAATATACCCAAAAACTACGGTAATAGCTGCAACTGTTAAAGCATAAGGCATTTGAGTTTTAACATGGTTTATATGATGGCATCCAGAACCCATAGAAGACATTATAGTTGTATCTGATATAGGTGAACAATGGTCTCCAAAAATAGCACCTGTCAATACTGCACTTGTACTTAGAACAACATATCCCATATCAGGTAATACTGAAAATGATAATGGAATAGCTAATGGCATTAAAATTCCCATTGTTCCATATGCAGTTCCTGTTGCAAATGATATTATTGCACCTAATATAAATATTATAGCTGGTAATAAAAATTGTGGTATTGAACTTGAAAGAAGTTTAACTAAAAATGCAGCTGTTCCCAATTCTTTAATTACCGAACTTAATGACCACGCAAGTATTAAAATAACTCCTGTAATTATAAGTCCTTTCATTCCATCTACCCATACTTCAACTGCTTCTGAAAATGTAAATATTTTTTTAATTACACCCATTACTATAGCTACAATTGACGCAAATAATGCTGATTGAAATAATGCTACTGATGCATCTGACGCACTGAATGCTTCTCTTATAGCAGTAAATGATGCTGGTGAATTAGTCATTAAAGCTTGAAGTGCATCATCTTCTCCTCCCATTATTGCAATATATCCACTATAGTAGAAACTAACTAATGCAGAAATCATCAATGCTCCAATTGGGATTATTGCATTCCATATGCTTAACTTAATCCCTTTTTTAGGTGCCATTTTATCTTCAACTTCTTTATCAAGAGCAATTTCTTGATTCTTTTCTAAAATATTGCCTTGTCTTGCTTTAATTTCAGCTTTTCTCATTGGACCAAAATCTCTTAAAAAATACGATGTAGCTGCAACAAATACTAAAATTAATATATTATAAAATCTATATGGAATTGTATTTAAAAATACACCAAATGAATCCACATTTTCTCCTATTGAAGAAAATGCATCTTTGATTAATCCTACTTCTAAACCAATCCATGTTGAAACTATCATTATACCTGCAATTGGTGCTGCTGTTGCATCAATAATAAATGCTAATCTTTCTCTAGATATTTTCATCTTGTCCGCTACTGGTTTCATTATAGGCCCAACTATTAACGAATTGGCATAATCATCAAAAAACACCAATATTCCCAAAAACCAAGTTATAAGTTGAGCACTTCTTGGTGTCTTTGCTTTTTTTGCTAATGCCTCTGCTATTGCTTTAGCTCCACCCATTCTACTTACTAAACTAATAACTCCTCCAATAACCATAACTTGAAGAACTATCCCTGCATTCCATGGATCAGCTAAAGAATTTAATGCTCTTTGTACAAAATCTAAAAATGCATGAATTATGGAATAAATAAATCCATTGTCTGTAATCTGTAATAAAAAGCAACCTGACAAAGCTCCTAGAAATAAAGAAATAACAACATTTTTTGTAATAAAAGCTAATGCTATAGCTACAAGAGGAGGTAGTATTGTCCACATACCAAATTTAGCAGAATTAGCTACAGCAGCTTCATCAGCTGCAAATGCCATAGTTGATGTCATTGATACCAATATTAGTGTTAATAAAAACACATAATATTTTCTGAAATTTTTCATTTATTAATTCCCCCTATTAATTGTAGTGAAAAATTTAAGATAGACTATCAAGATCATAAAAAAAGATCTTGAGCCTCCACTCAAGATCTAAAAAAGCATTAAAAATACCAAATTTATAATCAATGAATGATAGCTCCCCACAAAATTACATCTTTGTGACAGTGTTATACATATTTTGCATAACCCCAGTCATATAACCTTAAAGCATCAGTTATATACTTCGGCAATATTTCCTTTCCTATTGCTTCACAGTGCTTACCTCCACAACAGTACTTTTAAATATCGCGCCTCTACCTTATTAAATATATTCACTTGTTTAAATTATAGTATATATAATACACTACTTTTTTCTTTATTTCAATCAATTCTTAAAATTTCATGCTGACTTTTATAATTATTATAAAAAAATTTGCCTTTTTAATATTATTTTATAAATATATTATAAAACTTAAATCCTTACTTTTTTGATTTTGCTTAACATCCTGTTTAAGATATCTGAATTTTTTATCAAACATACTAAATTAAAAATAAAACATCACTTTTATCAAGATTCCATTTAATATAATTTATTCTCTGACATAAATTTTTCTATGTCATCAACTTCTTTAATCATGTTCTTAGTTAAAACTGTGCATCCGTCTTTAGTAACTAAAACATCATCTTCTATTCTTATTCCTATACCTTCTTCTCCAATATAGATACCTGGTTCTACTGTAAATACCATTCCTTGAGCAAATACAAAATTTCTACCTTGTGGTTCTACATCATGTGTATCTAAACCTAAGTTATGCCCTATACTATGCCAATAATATTTTCTTACCTCTTCTTTTTCTTTTATTATTCCAAGCTTCATGCATTCTTCAGCAATTAAATCTGTAGCCCATTTATTAAGTTCTTGATACACAACACCAGGTTTAATTTTTTCAATAACTGCTTTATTTACTCTTAAAACAGCTTCATATACTTGTTTTTGTCTTTCTGTAAATTTACCACTTACAGGAAAAGTTCTTGTTATATCAGCACTATAACAGTTCCACGCAGCTCCTAAATCAAATAAAATTAAATCGTCCTTTTTTATTTCACTGTTATTTTCTACATAGTGAAGTGTAGTTGCATTTTTACCTGCTGCTGCAATAGTCTTAAACGCAAAATCTTTAACTCCATTTTTCTTACATTCAAAATCAAAATATGCTTCAAGTTCATATTCTTTCATACCTGATTGTGCATTTTTCATCAATGATTCAACACCTGAAATTGTTATATCTATAGCCTTTTGCATTTCAGCAATTTCTTCATCAGATTTAATCATCCTAAGTGGAGTAATCTTACTTGATACATCTTTTATGAATAATTGAGGATACTTATCTCTGAATGTTTTTGCAAATTTAAAACTTTCAGAATCATTCTCTTTAAAATTTTGTCTTTCTAAATCAAGATATAAATTAACTTCATCAGCACCCTTTATTAACTTATTCATGTATGGATAGAAATCATTCATATATACTGTATCTTCTATTCCTGAGATTTCTTTTCCTTCAAAATCTCTTAATGTTTTTCCAGTCCACATTTCTTCTTCTAAATTTAATTCTTTTAAGAACAATTTTTCACTTACTTTAGCATTAAATTTTGTTAATACTACTATATGTTCCTCTTCTTTTATTCCTGTTAAATAGAAGAAATTTCTATTAGGTGAAAATGGATATAATTCATCACCTGTTTTCTTAGGTGCATTTCCTGCAAATAGTACTACAACCGAATTATCAGGAATGTTTTTCATTAAGTTGTTTCTATTATTCTTATATACTTCTTTATTCATAATCCCTCTTCTTTCTGTAATTTTTTAGTTTTTCTTCTAAGATTATAATACTCTAAAATACTGTACTATTCAAAAGTTAAATATTATTATATTAAAAACAAATCTACCATGCAAATAGCCATTATTATAGCTGTAATATCAGCAAAAACAGCAGCCCATAATGTATGTCTTATTTTTTTTACTTTTACTGCTCCAAAATAAACAGTAATGGTGTAGAAAATAGTTTCTGTAGTGCCCATTATTACTGATCCTATAAGACCAGTCCTCGTATCTGGTCCAACATTTTTTACTATATCCGTGAACACACCAATAGCACCACTTCCAGATAAAGGTTTTATTATAATTAAAGGAATCAAATCCTTTGGAAGACCTATTAAATTTACAGCAGGTGCTATTATATTATTTAACATATCCATAAGTTTGGCTTCCCTAAAAATCTGTACAGCTACTATCATAGCTAGAAGATATGGAAAAATCCTAAGACATACTCTTAATCCATCTTTAGCTCCTTCAATAAACCAATCATACACCTTTTTTCCTTTAAACATACCATAGGTTATAATAAGTAAAAATAATATAGGTATTATACTCCTACTCAAATAATTCAGCATTAATTACCCTCCCGCATAGAAATTTATCTTATAAAATAAATCTCATAACTATTTATTAAAAATATCTCTGTAATATTTTGCAACATATTATCCCTACTATCGCTGCCGTAGCAGTAGCCATTATTGAAGGTAAAATTATTATTCCAGGATTGACCGAATTACACGCTGCTCTTATAGATATTATTGTTGATGGTATAATCTGTATACATGCTGCATTTAAAACTAAAAATAAAGCCATGTCATCAGATGCAGTTCCTTTATTATCATTAAGTTTATCCATTTCTTCCATTGCCTTAATTCCAAATGGCGTTGCTGCATTAGATAATCCCATCATATTAGCTGTCAAGTTCATAACTATAGCCCCAAGAACCTTTTCATCTTTTGCAGCATCTTTAAAAATTATTTTTAATATAGGTTTAAGAACTTTAGATATTTTTTCTGTAAATCCACTTTTTTCAGCCACTTTCATAACACCACACCAAAAACACATTATTCCTGTAAGTTCAATAATAAATGTTACTGTATCTGCAGATGAATTCACTATCGCTTTTGAAATAGTATCTCCATTACCACTTATAACTCCTACTAAAATTCCAAAGAAAATTAAAATAAACCATATATAATTTATCATAAATCTTTATTACTATTTGAATAGTAACAATCCACCTCCTAATTAAAAATTGAATATAGTTATTTTTACATTTATATTCCTTGCACTTATTTTTTAGTAGTGATACGATATAGTTACTTAACTAATTAATTTAAAAGGAGATTACTTTTTATGAAAGACTCAAACTTAAAAATCGCTCAACAAGATGTAGAAGAAGCTTTAAAAGCTGTAGAAGATATGGAAAACTTTATAGCTAAAAATGAAACTGCAAAAGAACAATTAAGAGAGAAATTTATCTGCTTAACTGATAAAGTTAAAAAATTAGAAGATATATTAAAAAGTGAAGGAATCCTTTAAAAAATATACGAAAAAGCTAGATGTATTCATATGAATTTTCTAGCTTTTTATATTTTATTTAATTGCTGTTTAGTTATATTTTCTTTCAATAATTCTATATATAAAAAGAGCATAGAAACTATAATAAACTTCTACACTCTTCTTTATGATTTTATATACTTTTAAAAATACACTTATTTTGTACTTTCTCTTTCTATTAGTTCATGTTCTAATACAAAATGAGATTTTTCAAGTTCCTGTTTATTTAATAACTTAATAAGCATTCTCATAGCAACAGATCCCATATCATATGTTGGTTGAGATACAGTAGTTATCTTTGGATAAAATATTGATGCCGCAAAATTATCATTAAATCCTATAACGCTTACATCTTTTGGAACTTCTAATCCCTTATCTCTTAATGCATTTATAGCTCCCATTGCTATGTCATCTGATGCACATACAATTCCATCAAATTTCTTTCCATCTTCTATAAATTTAACTATACCTTCGTATCCAGTTTTAACTTTTATGGAACTAAAATAAACTAATTCAGAATCTATATTTAATTCAGCTTCTTTCATAGCTTTTTCAAATCCTATATATCTGTCTCCCCAAGCATTCATAGTATCCTTATCTGTTCCTATAAATCCTATATTTTTTAATCCTTTATCGATTAAAAGTTTTGTACTATCATAGCATCCTTTAACATTATCAATAGTTACACTTGGTAATAATCCTTCTTTATCTTTAGTTTCAACCAATACAGTTTTTAGATCTAATTCATTTATTAAATCTAAAATCTCATCACTTAGCCAACTACTTATATAGATTACACCATCAACCATTTTTTCTTTAAGAACTCTTAAATATTCTTTTTCCTTATCTATATCTAAGTCTGAATTACATAATATTACATTATAATCATATATATTAGAAACGTCTTCAGCACCTCTTACTATCTCAGGATATAATTGGTTTGATATATCAGGAATTAATATTCCTATTGTTTTTGTTCTTTGAGTTTTTAAACTTCTTGCGACTATATTTGGTCTATAACCTAACTTCTTTATTGCATCTAATACTTTTTTCTTAGTATCTTCATTTACTACATCAATATCATTTAAAACTCTAGAAACAGTTGCAATTGATACTCCAGCTTCTCTTGCAACATCTTTAATAGAAGTAGCCATATTTATTCCTCCTTTGAATTTTCTAGATAACTTTATTATACTAATATACCACAATATAAATCAATAAAATGATATAAATATTTATTCACATTGTAATTTTTTATAAATTTGTGTACATTTAACTTTATCACTAAAAACAAACTAGGAATCTAAGTTATATTCTTAGATTCCTAGCTATATAGATATATTATCTTACAACCACTACAGTCATATTTAATGTTTCACCATTAATAACTGTTTCAGTATAATCAGCTTCTTCATTATAAAGAACTTCTTCAGTTAAAGTTTCCTTTTTAATTGTACTTTCAAATTTCTTTATAACTTCTAATAACATATCATTTCCTGATACATAAAGCTTAATCTTATCTGCAACTTCAAAACCTTTATCTTTTCTCATATTTTGAATCTTAGAGATTAATTCTCTTACATGACCTTCTTCTTTAAGTTGTGGAGTAATAGTAGTATCTAACACAACTCCTAAATGATCTTCTCCAGCAAATGCATATCCTTCTAATCCCTGCATTGTAACTAAAAGATTTTCATTTGTAAGTTCTATTTTTGTTCCATTAATATCTATTACTTCACTACCACCATTTTGAATCTTTTGAGCTAATTCCATTTGATTCTTTTCAGAAATTGCTTTTCTAATTTGAGGAATTAACTTACCATACATTTTACCTAATACTGGTAGATTTGGCTTGATTTCAAAATTAACATATTGAGAAAGATCTGCTCCAAGTTTAACCTTCTTAATATTCAATTCATCTTTAACTATATCTCCATAATATTCTGGAAGAACATTTGTAGAAATAAGCATTTCAGAAAGTGGCTGTCTATTCTTAACATTAGCTGCATTTCTTGCGCTTCTTCCAAGTTTAACAAGAGTATAAGCTAAATCCATTTCTTTTTCTAATTCAGAATTTATTGCACTTTCATCTGCTACAGGCCATTTAGTTAAATGAACACTTTCTGATGCATTTTTATCTAAATTAACAACCAAGTTTTGATATATTTCTTCACTCATAAATGGTACAAATGGTGCTGCAACCTTAACTAAAGTAGTTAATACTCTATATAATGTTACATAAGCTCCTATCTTGTCATCAGTTAATTCTTGAGCCCAATATCTAGCTCTATTTCTTCTTACATACCAGTTTGACAATTCGTCTGTGAATTCTTCAATAGCTAAAGCTGCTTGAGTTATCTTATATCCATCTAAATTTTCTTCTACAGTTTTAATTAATGTATTTAACTTAGAAGTAATCCATCTATCCATTACATTATCTGATACAAAATCAGCATATTTAGTTGGATCAAATTCATCTATTTCTGCATATAAAACATAGAATGAATAAACATTCCATAATGTACCTAAGAACTTTCTTTGAGTTTCCGCAACATCATCAGTTGAGAATCTTGTTGGAAGCCAAGGTGCACTCGCAGTATAGAAATGCCATCTTGTAGCATCTGCTCCTTGACTTTCTAATACTTCAAATGGATCTACAACATTTCCCTTAGACTTAGACATCTTAAGTCCTTTTTTATCTAATACGTGACCTAATACGATACAGTTTTCAAAAGGATTTGTATCAAATAAACATGTTGAAATAGCCATTAATGTATAGAACCATCCTCTAGTTTGATCAACTGCTTCTGATATAAATTGAGCTGGGAAGTTGGCTTCAAATTTTTCTTTATTTTCAAATGGATAGTGCCATTGAGCAAAAGGCATTGATCCTGAATCAAACCAACAGTCAATAACTTCATTAGTTCTAGTCATTTCCTTACCACAATCAGGACATACCATCTTAATTGCATCTACATAAGGTTTGTGTAATTCAATTCCTTTGCAATCTGTAGTAGATCTAGCTTCTAATTCTTCTCTACTTCCAATACATTCTTTATGACCACATTCACATTGCCATATTGGAAGTGGAGTTCCCCAATATCTATCTCTTGAAATACCCCAGTCAATAACATTTTCAAGGAACTTACCAAATCTACCTGTTCTAATATTATCTGGATACCAGTTTACCTTGTTATTATTTTCAAGTAATTTATCTCTCATTTCAGTCATTCTTACGAACCAACTGTCTTTTGGATAGTATAATAATGGTGTATCACATCTCCAACAGTGTGGGTATGAGTGCATGTGTCTATGTTTATCAAATAATTGATTACGTTCTTCTAAGTAATTACAGATGCTTTCATCACATTTCTTAACAAACTTACCTGCCCATGGAGTTACTTCTGGTACAAAGTTACCATTTGTATCTACCATATTAACAAAAGCAATTCCGTTCTTTTTAGCAACAAAGCTATCATCTTCACCATAAGCTGGAGCAATATGTACTATACCAGTACCATCTGTTAATGTTACATAATCTCCATGAATTACTTCAAATGCTTTTCCTTCAACTTTTGCAAAAGGCATTAATTGTTCATATTTAACTCCAAGTAATTCTTCACCTTTGAATTCCTTGATTATTTCGTATTCTCTTTCACCTAAAACTTTTTCTGCTAAGTCTTTAGCTAAAATATATACTTCATCTCCAACTTTTGCTTCACAATATGTATAAGCTTTGTTTATACATAATGCTAAGTTTGATGGTAATGTCCATGGAGTTGTTGTCCATGCTAAGATATATTTATTTTCTTCACCAGCAACTTTAAATTTAGCAGTTGCAGTTAAATCCTTAACATCTTTATATCCTTGAGCAACTTCGTGAGAAGATAAAGCAGTCCCACATCTTGGACAATAAGGCATTACCTTATGACCTTTGTATAAAAGTCCTTTATCCCATAATTTCTTTAATGCCCACCATTCAGATTCGATATAGTTATCATGATAAGTTACATATGGATTATCCATATCAACCCAGTATCCTATTTGTTCAGACATTTTTTCCCAAAGACTTACGTATGAAAAAACACTTTCTTTACATTGCTTAGTAAATTTTTCAACACCATAATCTTCTATTTGTTCTTTTCCTGAAATTCCAAGTTTCTTTTCTATTTCAAGTTCTACTGGTAATCCATGAGTATCCCATCCAGCTTTTCTTAAAACTTTGTAACCTTTCATTACTTTATATCTTGGAATAATATCTTTCATAACTCTTGTTAAAATATGACCTACATGTGGCTTACCATTAGCTGTTGGAGGTCCATCAAAGAATGTAAAATGTTCTCCATCTTGGTTAGAATCAAAACTCTTTTTAACAACATCTTTTTCTTTCCAAAGTTTCGCAATATCTTTTTCCATGTTTACAGTGCCTCTTGAGGCATCTACTTTTTTATACATGTGTATAATTCCCCTTTCCTTTTTTCTAATGTATACATCTTAAATCATAATTTATAAAATGCAATTACTTAGTATCCATTATTTCCATTATAAGTACTTGTTAAAACATAAAAAATGCTTTTAAACGTAAAAAAACTCCATCCCACAGGACGAAGTAAAATTCGCAAACCACCTAAGGTTAACATCTAATTCATATTAAATGCTTAAATTCAAGTACAATCATACTCTATCCTTTAACGCAGGCTCTTACGTGATAACTTAATAAGCTCATAAGCTTTTCAGTCTCCAACTCCTAGGTGATTTTCCTTCAAAATTACTACAACTTCACACCAACCAGCTGCTCTCTTAAAAATAACAATTAAAGTACTTTTCCTAATCATAGTCTTTTATTGTAATCATTATATAGTAACGAATTTTAAATGTCAATTAATGCTTTTATATTTTCCAAATTCATCATATTCCTATATAAATTAGACAATCAATTTATTATTTAGATAATTTATTTTACATAATAATATTCATTTATTACCATTTATACTAAAACTATTTGATTTATTTCTTTATTTTTCATACAAATCTAATAACAAATATACTTTATCTTATATATTAAACTGAACCCATATAACATCATAATATGAATTATAATTTATATTGCTAAGAATTCCATTTTGCTTATAAAAAATATCACAGTTATTAATAATCAAACTGTGATATTCATTATATTTAGTAGAATCTAACTGTGTAATACAATATTATAATGTGCATTAATTTATTAAATATACTATTTAAGATATTTTTTTCTTTTAAATTTACCAACTGCAAATACTGAAACCAGCCCAAATATAGCCATTCCAGCAATTAAAATATACCTAAACTTATTATCACTCTGATACATTTCATTGGCTGGTTTTACTTCAACATTAATATTATCAACATTGTCTTTTTCCTTATTATTTGGGCTTTGTTTAATTAAGTATTCAGGATTATCTGAAAGTACGTCATCTTTAAAATTATTTTGTGGCATATCTAGATTGGTATCACTTCCTCTGTTCGCCTTATCTTTCATATCCATTCCGCCTCCCATATCTCCTAAAGCAAAAATATTTACAGTTGCTTGTATGTTTCCATAAGTCGTAGATGGCTGCTCACCATTTAACTGCGCTATTACACTTACAGTTCTATCTTTACCAAAGTTAACCATTTCATTTACTGCTGTTTTATATTTATCATATGTACAAAATGCTGTAGGATCTTGTTTTACATATTCGCTTATCATGTTATCTAATTTATTAACTAAATTTTCATAATATCCACTGTTAAAATATTCATCCGCAATTTGTTGTAGATAGCTATGATAAAGCTCTTTGTATTTATCTATTTCAAGAAGTTTTCCTATAAGAGGCATATTCTCCAAATTTCCTGAAACTGGGTTATCTATAGGAAAATTTATAGTAGAAACTTGTGAAAAATTTTCTCCTTTACCACCTTTATTTACTTCGTAACCTGCAAATGATAAATTTAAATCCCAAGGCAATATCTGACACTTTCCATTGTTTTCATAAAGATAATAATTATGATACATAGCTCCAGAATAACTATCTAAATTTATTACAAAAGTATTTACTGCGAAATATTTAAGAACTTCTTCAACATCCAATACTTCTTCTAAATTTGTTCCATCATTTAAATTTTGGTACATATTAATAACTTTCTTAAAATCATCATCTGTTGTTCTCTTAAATATTGCACTATCTCTTACTATCGAATAACTTGTTACCTCATCATCTATATAAATAAAATCAGCACCTTCAGTAGATCTTTCACCTTTCATGAAATCCTTTATATCTGGCGGATTTGCTCCAGTACCTTTATTATGTCCATCTTTATTATTTACTCCCATTGTTTCTGGTTTATACAAGTTTCCATCTATTGTTCCAAAATTATTTTGTAAATATCTTTCATCAACCACTTCAATTGCCAAATATAATCCCCATGATTTATTATTTATGATTACATTACTATAAGACATTTCTGGAGTTGCTACACCCATATGAGAAAATAAATCATAAGTTATATATTCCTTCATGTAAGTATTATCTTGAATTATATTATTTAAAACAATACTCTTTATTCCATTATAACTTTGCCCATCAATATTTTCATCAAATTTAATTTTAAAGCTATATCTATCAGTTGTGTTATCTGATGCAACATTTGTTAAGCTTGTATTTCCTTTTGGTCTAATTCCAACATTATAATATTTAGTTCCATTAATAGTTATATTACAATTTCTATATTCTTCATCTGTTGCATTTTCTAAAAGCCACTTCCAGTCAGATTCGTCTATATCTATGCTTACCTGTGTTATATTGTCCTTATCAAGAACCTTAGAAAGTACTTTTTCTGCTACTTCAGTTTTTTTTTCAGTATTAAATCTATCTGATAAAATTACTGCTACTACTGATAACACTGCTAAAGCCATTAATATTATAGATATACACCACTTATATTTTTCTTTAATCATATATATTCCCCATCCTTTCTACTCAAATTTTGACTTATCACTCATAATATAATGGCTATATATGTGATATTATTAAAAAATCTATCCTTATGACATGTAATCTCCATTGTAACTTACTAGCACTACATTTGATATTCCATTCAAATTTGAAATTTCATTTACAAAATCAGTTGAACATCTATTTAATCTTATCTCAACTATCATTTCAATTCCATTAATTGGAGAAACAGTTTTTGATTTAACAACATGCTTTCCTACATTTGTATTAATAACTTTTATTGCGTTAGTTTCTGCTTTATCATTTTCACAATTTATCACTAATATATAAGGATTATTTATTGACTTTCTATTCGCAAATAATACTAAAACTATACCTATAAGTATTGAACCTATTATTGCTAATGGGATAAGCCCCGCACCTAATACTATCCCTACACTTATTGACCAAAATAAATATACAATATCAATTGGTTCTTTAATCGCACTTCTAAAACGAACAATTGAAAGTGCACCAACCATCCCTAGTGATAAAACTACATTTGAAGTAACTGCTAAAATTATTAATGTTGAAACTAAACTTAAACCTAAAAGTGATAGTGCAAAACTTTCTGAATACATAACACCTTTAAAAGACTTTTTATATACCTGCATTATGAAAAGTCCTACTATAAATGCTAATGTTAATGCTATAAAAATATCTAAATATGATACTGCTGTAACTTTTTCAATAAAATTTGATTTTAAAATATCATTAAAGTTTAGTGATGATTGATTCATCTTTCTTCCTCCTAATTATCAAAATAATATTTCTAATTTATTAAATTCCTCTTTTATCATTGATAATAAAAAACTTTATTATCCATATATTCTTGCTGCTTCATATTTTGATATTGAAGTAGCTCTTCTTTCATTAACTTGAATTATATCTTGAATCACCTGCGGTAAAAATTCATCGAATTTTACTTCTAAAATAATATATCTATGATCTATTGTTTCAATTGTAGGCAGATTATTCTCAAACATATTCACACTGTTTAATCCTGTTCTTATTAATTTATCAAAAGTAATACGTACATTTCCAATTGAATATATATAAGCTTCTCTTGTATAATCAACAATCGTTCTTGGTTTCATTAAGTTTCCTTTCATTTGACTATATAAATCTACAAAAAGCTTTTTCCCTGAATCCCTTAAAAATTCAATATTTCCATCAATAATTTTCATGCACTCTTGCTTTGTTATTCTTTCACTATCCTTAAGACACAAGCCTCTTATTTTGGACTTTTTCTCTAACCTAATAAACTCATGATTATCGTTGTAAAATCTAATTCTAAATTTATGTCTTTTGGGAATCCCAATAACCTTTTCCCTAAGAGTTTTATCATAAACATTATCAAAATACAGACTTCTTATTCTATATTCATTATCAAAATTTGCATTTTTGTCTATATGCATTATCATTCTTAATCTATTTCTAATAACTAAGTAATCAGAATAATTAATATAATGCTTAAGCTCATGTCTAAATTTAGCTTCTTTTACCATGTAAGCACCTCCTATTCTCTACTTCACCTATTCTAATAAAACAACCTTAACATTAGCTTAACGGTCATTAAATTATTACTTATATTTGAACTGAAAAATATAACAGTTCATATACCATATTCACAAACATATTCTGATACTGATTTTTTACATCACTACGCAAATGATTCTGGTGAGTACGTTAATAATACTGACATTCAAGAATTAATCAAAGTGCAATAAAAAAATGAATGAGAAAAAATTCCCATTCATTTTTTAATATTATACTTTTATAATCTGAGGTATATCTAATATAAATTCTGAACCTTCACCATATTGTGAATTTACCTTTAATTTAATTCCAAAATTCTTAACCATAGATTTTAATAAACTTAAACCTATACCTGTTCCACTTATATTTTTACCTCTCACAATTTCACTTCTATAAAACCTATCAAAAATACGTTCCTGATCTTCCTTTTTAATTCCCATTCCATTATCTTTTACAGATATTCTAATATATTTATTTAATTTCTGTATATTTAAAATAATTTCTCCACCATCTTCAGTATACTTAAATGCATTTTCTAATAATATAATTACAATTCTCTTTATCTTATTGTAATCCCATGTTACCTTAATATTAAATTCAGGCCTTATTAATTTAAAACTTCTTTGTTTTATTTCAGCAAAATCCATATAAAATTCATTTATATCATTTATAAAATCATCTAAACTAAATTCAACTATATTAACCCCAAGTTGAAGATCTTCTTTAGAAAGTAAAAGCAAATCACTGTTCAGCTTTTCCAGTCCCCTTACTTCACTCATTATTTTAGAAATACGTTCAAATTGATTACCTATAGTATCTTCAGGTGAATTAACCATAAGTTCAAGTTTGCCTTTTATTATTGCTAACGGTGTTCTCATTTCATGAGATGCATCTTGAACAAAGTAAACTTGTTTTTCATATGCACTTCTTACTGGCTTTAATACTTTTGAAGCTAAGTATACACATAGCATTAAAGATATAATAATAAGTGCAATAAAACTAAACATTATAGATGTTCCTAGTCTTTTCATAGACTGATTTTCTGCATCTATATTTGCCAGTATATCTATTCTTTTATTATTACTAATTGTAGAAATCCCTCTAAATGAATATCCTTCTGATTGAATAGTTACAACTTTTCCTTCAGAATTTTTAGGAAACACAGGCAAATTATCATTATCAAAATATAAATTATTACTCATATTTTCCAAAACATCATTATTATATATAATTACAATTAAATTTGGTGGAATACGTAATGGCTTTCCTTCCATCCCATCTTTAAAGTTTGGAATATAATAATTTTCTCTATTGGAAATATGTGCGCTTAGTAACTTTTCCTGTTCAATAAGTTGCTTATCTACATTTTCTAATAATCTTGAAGAATAAAAAAACTGAGTAATTATAGAAAATACTATCAGACATAAAAATACTATAGTTATGCTTATAGCAATAATCTTTCTTTTAGTTACTGAAAATAAATCCTTCTTCATATTTATTCCTCTATACTCTCATCTAATATATATCCCATACCTCTTTTAGTAATAAGATATCTCCCATAATTGTACTCATTAAGTATTTTTCTTAATCTGCTCATATACACTTCTATTATTTCTGTAGCTGCATCACTATTATATCCACATATATTATCAAAAATCTGCTCTTTAAAAAGCAGAACACCTTTATTTAATACAAGATATTCTAATAACTTATATAATTTCTCATTAAGACCTAATTCATTATTATTAATAAATGCTTTTTTAGTTTTCATATCAATCTTTAGATTTTTAAATTCTAATATATTTTGATTTTTTACTTTCCCCATACTTTTAAGAATAGCATTAATACGAGCTTTTAATTCTTCCATAAAAAATGGCTTAGTCAAATAGTCATTTGCACCTAAATTGAAAGCCTTAAGCTTATCTCCAAGTTCTTCTTTAGCAGTTAAAATAATTATTCCTGTATTTAAACATTTTTTTGATATGTACTTCAATACTGTAATTCCATCAACTCCTGGAAGCATTAAATCCAAAATCACTAAATCATAAGTAAATGCATTTAAATGCTCAATTGCATCATTTCCATCATATACTGGACTTATTTCTACTACATTACTCAGATATTCAACCACATTTTTGCTAATCTCGATATTATCTTCAACTAATAATATCTTTATCATAAAATATCACCTCATTATTATTTCATATATATCTCTTCCTAATAAAAATAACACAATCAGCACAAAATACCTCACCTAAAATTTTCTCAGAAATTATCACAATTTGTATTTATTGTTTAATTTGGTATTAAAACTATGTATAATATTATTATATTGATTAAACTAAGGAGGTTTAACAAACAATGTATAATAACATAATTAACAAAAGATTAAAAATTAATACTTCTTTAAAAAGTAAACTTATTATAACTTACATGTGTCTTTCCTTTTTTTCAATACTTCTTATATCTTCTATAACATATTTTATTAGTAAAAATACATTAACTAATAAAATAAGTTCATTATCTAATAATCTTAGTATACAAACAAAATTAAATGTAGATAGTTATCTGTCTGAAATAGAAAATGCTACTTCACTTGTTTTTGCACACGATAACATTTTGGTTTTCAACCCATCTAGATCTAATTTAAATTCATATGATATTGAAAAAACAAAAAGAGAAATAGATGAATATCTCCTATCTGTAAGTTTACTTCAAAACTTTACAGACTTTGCCTTAGTATATGATGACGGTACTACTATTGGTAAAATATCAGAAACTACAAATAAACTTTATGATACAAACTCAATTTACTCTGATTTAAAAGATGCCGTAAAAGATACTAAAAGTAAATCTACTTGGATTTCAGGAAAAAACGGAAACTATAATAAATTATTCTATATAAAACAAGTAAATGACAATTCACTAATGCTTACATCAATATATACCTATGAACTCGATGAAATATTTGAAAAATTAAATGACGGAAATGGTTCTTCATTAACTTTATTAAACACTTCAAATGATATAATATATTCAAATAATAAAGATTTAATCGGCCAAAAAGTTGAAGATGAAATATCACATAAAATAAATAACAATTCTTCTAAAATATTTACTTGTAACAATTCATTGGTAACATTAAACACTTGCAATAATGGATGGAAATTAATAAACTCAATTCCTGAAAATTATATATTTAAAGAAATTCACATATCTCAATTAATAATTATAATTATTGCTATATTATGTATGATTGCATCAGGTCTTTTAGGTTTATTGTTCGCCAAAAAAATTTCAACCCCAATACTTGAAATAGTTAATGAAATGAAAAAAGCTGAAAATGGAGATTTAACTGTACAAGCTACTGTTTCTAGTAATGATGAAATCGGAATTTTATGTAGCAGTTTTAATAATATGATAAACCATATTCGTGAATTAATTAATAATACACTTCAAGCTTCTAATATAGTTTCAAATGAATCATTTGAAATAAAAAATATGTCAGAACAAACATTTGAAATTGCAGACAGTGTTTCTAAAGCAATGGAAGACATAGCTAATGGTTCTTACAAACAATCAACAGAATTAAATACAACTCTTAAAATAATGGAAAACTTAGCTCACAGCATTAACAGTATAATAGATAACATAGAAAATGCTACACTAATATCTAATAATGCAAAAAAAACAGGAGATAATTCTTTAACTTTAATAAAAGAACTCCAATTAAAAAACGAAAATACAAATAAACTTATGGAAAAAATAAATTTAAATATAGTTCTATTAACAAATAGTATAAAAGAAATTGAAAACGTAATAGATTTAATCAATTCAATAAATGAACAAACTAATTTATTATCATTAAATGCAAGTATTGAAGCTGCCCGTGCAGGTGAAAGTGGTAAAGGATTTGCTATTGTAGCTGAAGAGGTAAGAAAATTAGCAGATCAGTCAAAAGAATCTACTGAAAATGTACATAAAGTTATTAAAAATATTTATGATAATGCCAAAACAACTATAAACCTTGTTGAAACATCAAAAACAGTATTTAAAGATCAAAGCGATGCTGTTAATTATGCAAATAACTCATTTGTAAATATTATTGATTCAACAGAAAAAATAACTTCTTATATAAAAACAATAGAACAATTAATGAAAAAAATTAATATTCAAAAAGATGAAACATTAAAGTCAACTAATAATATTAAGCTTATAGCTGAAACTTCATCTGCCAATACAGAAGAAGTTCTAGCTGCTACTCAAGAACAAACTGCTAGTGCCCAAGATCTAGAACACAGATCAGATAATTTAACTTCAACAGCACAACTATTAGCAGATAGCTTAAATAAATTTAAAATTTAAAAATTACTTAAAATAACAATTACCTAAATTAGGAGGACTTTACTTATGTATAAAAAAATAATTTCTATTTTTATTTGTCTTTTTGTAACTTTGAATTTATCTGCCTGCAGTTCATCAAATACTTCTACACCAAAAGATCAAGTAACCATAAGATTTTCATGGTGGGGTGGAGAAAGCAGACATGATAAAACCATTAAAGCTATTGAAGCTTTTCAAAATTCTTATCCTAATATAAAAGTAAAAGTTGAATTTGCTGAATGGACAGGATTCAAAAAGAAAATGAATATGCGTATAGCTGGAAATAACGAACCAGATTTAATGCAAATTAATTATGACTGGTTACAATCTTATTCACCAGATGGTAAAGGATTTTATGACTTAAATAAAGTTTCAGATACTTTAGAGTTAAATAATTTCTCATCTGAAATATTGAATTACGGAACAAAAAATGGAATATTAAATGCAATTCCCATTTCTATGAATGGTAAAGTAATATTTTATAATAAAACACTTGCAGATAAATATGGATTAGATAATTTTACAACATGGGATTCATTATTATCTAGTAAAAATAAAATATCCGATGGAAATTATGTTTTTGAATTAGATTTACTTAATGCATGGTTTTTAGGTATGACTTATATTTATGATAAAACTGGAAAAGATTTTATAAATTCTGATATGAGTTTAGGATATGATCAAAATGATATAAAAAATTTATTATCTTTTTATAAATCATTAATAGATAACAATATTATTCCTCAACCAAATTCTATAAAAACATATAATCTAAGTTCAAATAGTGCTGTAGCCAATATTTCCTGGGCATCTCAAGCCTCAAAAATGGATGCTGGTGTAAAAAAAATAAATAGTGAATTAACAGTAGGGCCAATGCCATCTAGTACTGGCGCAAATCCTATAAGTTTTGTAAAACCATCAATGTTATTTGCAATAAGTAAAAATACAGACCATCCAAATGAAGCTGCTTTATTAATGAATTTTTTATTAAATAACCCTGATGGAGTAAATGCTTTAGGATTAGATAGAGGAGTTCCATGTAGTAAGTCTGCTATTGATACATTAAAAGAAAATAATCAATTATCAGGTATACAATGTACTGCCATTAATGAAATATCTCAGTGTAAAAATATTCTAGTAAATCCTTATTGTGAAAATACACTTATAAAAGAAATTTGCAATGAAGCTCTTACAGAAGTTTCATATGGTCAATCTTCAGTTGATAATATTGCTGAAAAAACATATTACAATTTATATCAAACGTTAAATACATTAAAATAATTTAAATTCATTTTAAAAAATTATATATTTCCCAAATAAACTTTTGAAAAATATAAATTAATACCTAAATATGCAAAAGTGGGATTGTATTCAAAGTACAATCCCACTTATTTTTTTACCTATATTCTTATTTTACCATTTCTATATTCTGGTACTATATTTACAATATCTTTCTTAATACAATATTCAATATCACTATCTAATTTTAAAGATTTCATAACCGAATAATGAGTTGCTTGCTTTACATAACTAATAATATTTGTATTATTTTCATAAATCATATTTGCTGTTTTTGCAATATCAGTAAGTTGTATATTATTTTTAATTTTAATCATTTCATTTATTATATACCCTGAACATATATAATCATCCATAGAAAAGTTACCATTTGTTCCTGCATTTATAATAACAACATCTTCATTCAAGTCTATTAACTTTTCAGCAACTGCTTTTCCATTTATCATTGCAGCTATAAAAATCCTTTTTGCTTCTCCACACTTTGCCAATGTTCTAGTTCCATTTGTTGTAGTGATAAGTACACTTTTCCCTAAAACAACTTCTTTTGTATATTCTAATGGAGAATTAGATAAATCAAATCCTTCTATCTTAACAGCTTTTCTTTCTCCACCTAAAATATATTCATTCTTATTAAGAGTATCTGCATATTCCTTAGTTTCTTCTATTGTTAAAAACGGAACTACTTCACTACATCCATTATTCAATGCAGTTGTAATTACAGAAGTTGCTCTAAACATATCAATTACAATTATAGTTTTATTTTTAATTTTATTGTTATTAATATCATCCGCTGATATTATAATATCTACCTTCATGTTATGCCCTCATTTCTGTAATGAAATTATTTAAAGTTTTTTCCTTGCCACAAATTATTATCTTCAAATGCTTTATCAATAGCATTTAGTACTTCCCATTTTTTCAAACTCCACATAGGACCTATAAGTTCATTTCTTGGAGCATCTCCTGTAAGTCTATGAACTATCATTTCTTCAGGAAGCATAGATACACTCTTTGTAATTAAATCTATATAATCTTCTTGAGATAAAAACTCTAGATTACCATTCACATATTCCTTTACAAGGGCTGTATTTTTCATTAAATGAAGTAAATGAATCTTTATTCCTGTTGCTCCACTATGAGCTATATACTCAATTGTATTTAGCATATCTTCTTTAGTTTCACCTGGAAGACCAAATATAGCATGAACTACAGTATCTATATTTCTTCTTTTTAAATTTAACATAGCTTCATCAAATGTTTCACGTATATATCCTCTATTTATTCTCTTAGCTGTTTCATCATTTGAAGTCTGTAAACCTAATTCAACCCATACGTAAAGTTTTTTACTCATTTCTTCTAATAAGTCTAAAACCTCTTCACTTAAACAATCAGGCCTTGTAGCAATAGCTAATGCCACTACACCTTCCTTTTCAATTGCTTCATTATACTTTCTTCTTAATTCATCAATTGGTGCATATGTATTTGTATAAGCTTGAAAATATGCTATATACTTTCCGCTTTTCCACTTATGAGCCATCATAGCTTTTACATTATCAAATTGCTTTGATATAGAAAGATGTCTATCTCCTGCAAAATCTCCTGATCCTCTTGCACTACAAAATATACATCCACCTGTTCCTACTTTTCCATCTCTATTAGGACATGAAAAGCCTCCATCTAATGAAATTTTAAATACTTTTTCACCAAACTTTTCTCTTAAAAAATAATTTAAAGTATGATATTTTTTACCATTCCATTCTTTTTTACTCATGTTTTCTCCTTTTTATACTTATCTATATAAATTAAGTTCTAATATTTTTTGATCACTTTTATAATAGAAGAATCAAATTTCAACTCCTCATATTTCTTGTTCATTATTACAAACTAATTTTACCTTGTAATAAAAAAAAAGTACATTGAATAAAAAAATTATCTAAATATTGTTTTATACCTTCCTAAAAATAATTTCTATCCCAAACTTACCATAGTCTTAATTAATAGAATAATTCTAAAGTAAAGTTTATATATTAATACATAGATATATTTCAAGGGGGTACACAATTGAAAAATGAATTAACTCGAATATTTCAAGTAGCTACAGTTTTCATTGGCACAATCGTTGGTGCTGGATTAGCCTCTGGAAAAGAAATAACCGAATTTTTCACCCAATATGGTTTCAAAAGTTTTCTAGGTATTATTGGCTGCGGAATATTCTATATAATTATAAGTTCAATGATTTCAAAAATAAGCATTAATAATAACTTAAATTCTTATAGTGATGTTATAAACTTAATAAGTCCTAACTTAATAGGAAAACTTACTGGCTTTATAACTACTTTATTTCTTATTTCAAGTGCATCTATTATTCTTGCTGGAAGTGGAGCTTTGATAAATCAGTTTTTTGGAGTTCCTAAAATAATAGGATCACTAATAATGCTATCTATAGCTATTTTCTTTTTACTTAAAGGTACTGATGGTCTTATAGAAGTCAATTCTTTTATTGTTCCAGGTCTTATTTGTACAATAACAGCAGTTACATTTTTGTATTTGTGTTTCTGTAAAAATACATTATCATTTACTAACATAGTAAGTTTTCCTGCCAAAAAAGATGGTATTTTACTTTCCACTATACTTTATGCTGGATATAATACACTCTCAGCTTCTGGTGTAATTGTTCCTCTAAGCAATACTATAAATAAATCAAGAACTATGATAATAGGAATAATATGTGGTGCTATAGGCCTTACACTTTTATGCTTTATGATTAACTTATTACTAACAATAAATCAACCTTACATTTATAACTATGAAATTCCTCTTTTATTTGTAGTAAATAGATTTGGTAACATAATTCAAGCAATACTTCTAATTATAATTTGGCTTGAAATGTTTTCTACTGAAATATCTGATATTTATTCAATAAGCAAAACCATTGAACAAAGCTTTAATATAAGTTTTAAAAAAGCAATTTTTCCTGTTATAACAACTGCTCTTATAATATCTCAGTTCGGCTTTGGAAATCTTATAACTAAGTTATATCCTCTATTTGGATTATTAAGCTTAATATTCATATCTCAATGTCTATTTTACTTCTTAAAAAACAATAAAATATAACTAGAAAAAATATTTAAGTAATCAACAACATTTAATTTATGGTATGTTATACTTTTATTGAACATTATGATATATGTTGTATTAATATTATTTTTTATAATAAATTAAAGGATTGAACAAAATGATTAACTTAGATAGTTTAAATGAATGTACATTATGTCATAGAAATTGTAAAATTAACAGAAATAATAAAAAAATAGGATACTGTAAAGCTTCTGATAAAGTTATGATTGCAAGAGCAGCACTTCATATGTGGGAAGAGCCTCCTATATCTGGTAAAAATGGATCTGGTACAGTATTCTTTTCTCATTGTAATTTTAACTGTGTATTTTGTCAGAACCATGATATAAGCCAAGGTCACTCCAAAAGTGATTGCTCTATTTCGGGTATTGAAGTATCAATCGAAAGACTCTCTGAAATTTTCCTAGAGCTTCAAAAACAAGGTGCTAATAACATCAATCTAGTAACTCCAACTCACTATGCACCTCAAATAATTGAAGCACTAAAACTTGCAAAAAATAAAGGTTTGAAAATACCTATACTATATAATACTAATAGTTACGATTCTATTGAAACCATCAAGTCGTTAGACGGATATATAGATGTTTATCTTCCTGATTTCAAATATTTTAATGATAAATATGCAATCAAATATTCTAAAGCACCAGGTTATTCAACAAATGCTATAAATGTAATTGATGAAATGTTAAAACAAACTGGTGACCCAAAATTTGATGATAATGGTCATATAACAAAAGGTGTTATTGTAAGACATCTTATGCTTCCAGGACTTCTTTTTGATTCAAAAAAAGTAATTGATCTTCTTTATAACAGATATGGAAATCACATTTATATAAGTATAATGAATCAATATGTCCCAATGTTTAATGCCTGTGACTATCCTGAAATAAATAAAACTTTAAATCCTAAGCATTATGATTCGTTAATTAATTATGCAGCTGAAATTGGAGTCACAAATGGATTTATTCAAGAATCAGGAACAAATACAGAAGATTTCGTACCATCTTTCAATCTTGAAGGTGTTTTACCAATTAACCAATAATAAAAATAAGAGGGATTACCCTCTTATTTTTATTTAATAATAGAATTTTGGTATTTCTCCATTTTGTCCAAAGTTAGGTATTACAGGCGGAACAAATAGCTTCTTTTCATTACTTTCTCTTAATTCTGCTATTTTACTTACTCCAACATATACATCTGATATCTTGTACCATGTTGCATAATCAACTACTCCTGTTTTAGGAAGATTAAATACCCCCTGGAATGTCTCTATCGAATCAGCCATCTTCTGAGTAAACCTGCCATCTTGAGGAAGCTTCGCTATTAATGGATAATTAACCGCAATTCTATTTATCTGTTCTTGAAGCATTCTTACAGGTGCTCCTTCTGAACCAACCTTCAAATTATATCCTGGATAAGAACTAGGACTTCCTTCAACCTTATTTGCTGTAGACAACAAAATATCATTTCCATAATAATATTGAAGTATCTCATATGGTAATTTACCTTGATCTCCTAAATACTTACTTCCCCACTGACTTAACCATTGAGGACAACTTACTCTCTTACCATCACAATACTGAGTTAACAAAGGCTGTTTCTTTCCATCCCTTTTTATATAAGTAGAAAATATCTCATCAACTATTCTGCTTATATTTTCATAAATATTTCGACCATAGTTGAATGCATGATCATATGCAGTGGAACTTGTAATATCAAAATTCTTACCTTTGCCTCTATACCATTCTGTATATATTCTATTTAATGTAAATGAAATTATACAAAAAACATTAGCTCTTATTGTACTTTCAGACCATGTTGAATATATCTCACAAGAAGCCACATTTTTTATATATTCCTTATATGGAACTTTATAATTAGGTGCTGAAGGATCATTAGGACTTCCTTGATGTACTACTATATACTCTGGCACTACAGGTTGTGCAAGTACAACGCCTGAAGTAGGTTTAGGTAACGGTTTATCTACTGTTTCGGGTATCTTAGGCGGATAATTACCATTTAATGTATTTGGAGTTATATTAATAACCTCATTTCTAACATTAGTATTCATATTAGAATTAGAAGAAATACTACTATTATTTGAATTATTACTATTGGAATAATTTATGTTATTAATATTATTATTTGGATTTAAGTTATTCCCTATGTTATTATCCACATTTGAATTAAAATTTTCATCAAAATTATTATTTTTTCCACTATAAATTAAATTACATCTCTGATATGCAACCTGTTCAGGAAATATTTGACACCCTCTGATTAGAAGAGGTTGAAAGCCTTCTCTTTCAATTGTTATATCATACAAACTATACGGAAGCTTTTCACTATTTTCATTTAAAGAATACTCAATTGGTGGCGCATCTACCTCTATTGTGTCTGTTAATCCTATACTGTTTGTTATTAATTGAAAACTCTTATTCAAATCATCAATGCTTTCAGACTCTAATGCTTTTGTTATACTAACTTTGCAGTTTCCTACTGGAACAAAATCATCTCCATTAAAGCATTGAACTTTCAACATTCCTTTTTTTGCCATAGCAAACTCCTTAAAAATTATCCTTAATATTATATGCTTATACTTTTTTAATAGTTCCTACTAATCCAATTTAGGAATTCTAAAAAATAACTTTCCTTTGCTTACTTCTTTAAAATCGTCATTTATAATATCATGTCTTAATTTATTGAATTCTATATAAATATCATTTTCATCTTGATTTACAAATTTTTCTTTTCTATTGTCTCTACCAAGATTATTTATATCATTTTCTAATATATAAAAACTATTTATAGCACAAACAGTACCATATCCCCAAGATGAATTAGGATAATTTATATCTTCTCTTCCTCTATTAGCACCTTTAATTAAATAATATTTTAGTCTCTGCCCAAATAAATATGGATCATTCCCTTTAACAATTCCCCATTCAGTAAATAACGCACATATTCCAGCCACCTGCGGAGCAGCCATGGATGTACCTGTTTTACTGTCATATCCTCCTCCAGGTAATGGTCCAAGTATTCGTTCTCCTGGTGCAACAATATCTGGTCTTATTAATTCTATACATTGCGTATCTCGTCCTCTCCCACTAAAAGAAGATAGAGCTTTTGTTATTGAATCATAACTTCCAACTGCAATTATACTAGTAACTGTTGCAGGAATGCCTAATGTATTAAGTTGTATTGGTTTTAAAAATTTTGTTTCTGGATTAAGTCCCTCTGATATAGGAAGCCAAATAGAATATTTTCCTATATAATCGTTAATAACATTTATCTCAATACTCCATGTTCCTCCCACCAAATATTCAGAAGATATTGGTGAAAGCATTATTTGAATTTCACTTTCTAATTCAAATGGTTTAGGTCCTGAAATATATATGTCATATCTATCTCGTCCTATATTTCCACTCCTATATCCTTGACTAATTTCAATCTCTCCACTTTGCTGACCAGTTGGTCCAATAAGGTTTATTGTAATATCAGGAAGAACAGTTTTAAAAATATTTATTACAACTAATCTTTCATCACTTGCTATATTAAATGCCTGATTTTGAAACTTTTGTAGATTATCACCTGTATGATGTCCTGCATCACCTTCATTTCCCGCCGCAATCACTATCGTAACTCTTTCTAAATTACTTATTATACTAATATATTGCTCCAACAAACTAGTTCCATTATGTGCTCCATCATTTGTACTTAAACTAATATTAACAACCAAAGGCATATCAAGTTCTTTACTTTTATCTAACAAAAATTTGAGACCTTTCATTATTTGTGAACTTAAAATCCATCTTCCACGTCCACCCTTTACCATTATAATAGAAGCTTCTGGAGCCGCACCTCTATATTTACTAGGTATTCTTCCTCCTGCACACGCATCACCAACTACATGAGTTCCATGGCCTGTTTCATCTCTTTCAGGAACTATACTATATGGATCATTGAATTTTATAGCTTGATTAATTTTATTCTTATTATAAATAGCTCCATTATTTAAATCATATATATATTCAATTCTAGAATCTCCATTTTCATCCATAAATGCTGGATGTGTATAATCAATTCCCGAATCAATAAAACCAATAATTACTCCTTTTCCTGTAACACTATAAGCTGAACTTGCCTGTAAAATGCACGATTCTCTATTACTTTGTAAATCAGTTTCATTAAGATTTTTAGGCAGTTCCATATATTGAATTTCATTGCTAAGTGCCAATTGTTGTATTCTATTAATAGGTATATTCGCTATTGCAAAATTAAATTCTAAATCATAAAAATCCCCCCCTAAGCTTTCTACTACCTTTCGTACACTTTCTGTTGTATATCTATATAAAATAGTAATTTCAATCTTCTCATCCTTATTGTTTTCAACACTAAGTTTTGCAAGTAATTTATCTACTATCAATTGTGGAACATTAGCTAAAAGACCTATAGATGCATCTATCTTATTATCTATATTGGCATTTAATTCAGCTATGATATTCACCTTCTATTTTAAAATTTACATACAAAATATATTATGATTCCAACTCTACTTATGCTACATTTTATATCAATTATACAAAAATGGATGACTCATAAATGAATCATCCATTTCAATTAATATCTATAATTTTATTTCAATTCTTTCAAGTTTTGCAATTACCTTTATTTCTGTTAATTCTTTAGTTTGTGTGACTAAACTTCCGCCATTGCTTACTAAAAGAATCTTTGAATTTCCTAAGATTTTTATCTGTCTTACCTTTCTTTTCCCATTATATTCAATTAAGAATATACCATTATTACTTACTTCTTTTACAATATGAGCAAATGCTAAATCACCTTTTAACATTCTAAATCCACTCATTTCATCATCTTCAAGTTCAATATAAAAAACTTTATCTTGTGCATATCCTTCTATCTTATTTGAATGTATAGGTAATTCCTTAATTCCTTTTTGATTAGATAATGAGTAATTATATATTGGAACATTTTTAAGTACCGATGAAAAAGCATCAGTCCATACATCAGATGTCTTTTCACTATTCTTTTTAGGAAGATCTTTAAAAGTTTTCTTCTCTTCCATTAAAGCTTCATCAGTAACAACCATACTTATATCATTCAAATCAGCTTTTAATATTTTAGCAGCTTTATCTATAAATGATTCTGATGCAACTTTTCTTCCCATCTCAACTTCATTAATATATTTTTCTGCAACACCTAATTTTTTAGCTAATGCTTTAGCTGTAAGTCCGCTTTTTTCTCTAGCTTTCTTTATATTTTCTCCTACACGACTCATTTGTTAATTGCCCCCTTGTTGCGCTTTATACCATTCTCTTTCCTCTATTAAGTGTTCTATTAAATATTTAAAAGTCCATTTTTTTGATTGTTCTGTAACTACAGCCAATACTCCGCCTTCAATAAATTTTCTAATAAACCTAATAGTTTCTCTAAGTTCTTTATCATTATAGCCACTAAAAATTAGTGCTTTTTCACCTTTAGGTAATTCATCCGAAGCGTCTTGATTAATTTCATTTTCAAGTATATCAACTATTCTTATCAACGCATGATCATTCGTAACTTCCTTAACTTTTAGCCTTCTTTTCTGTATTCTACTAAGTTCTTCTTCAGTTAAACCATATGCCAATATACACTTATAATTCATAATCTATAGACACCTCTTCTCTCATATAAAGAATTACTTTAACACAAACTTACAAAAATACTTATTCTTCTATTATTTCAGGTTCTTTAGCTTCATATCCTTGTAAATCAACAGTAACAGACTCTATTACTTGATCTTCATATGGTCTGTCATACATATCTGTTTTTTGAGCTACTATTTTATCAGCCACTTCCATACCTTCTATAACTTTACCAAATGATGCATATTGTCCATCTAAGTGTGGAGCATTTGCTACCATTATAAAGAATTGACTTCCTGCTGAATCTGGGTGCATAGCTCTAGCCATTGATAATACACCTTTTGTATGTTTTAAATCATTTTTAAATCCATTAGAAGTAAATTCACCTTTAATTGAATATCCTGGTCCTCCCATTCCTGTTCCTTCTGGACATCCACCTTGAATCATAAAACCTGGTATTACTCTGTGAAATATTAATCCATCATAAAATCCTCTATTTACTAAATCAATAAAATTATTTACTGTATTTGGCGCTATTTGTGGATATAATTCAGCTTTAATAACACCTCCATTTTTCATAGTCATTGTAATAATTGGATTACTCATTTTTATTTCTCCCTTCATTTGTCAATCTAAACAATAATTTTTAAATATACACTTAAAATTCATATTATAGTTTATACTAATTTAATACTATTTATCTATAAATTTAAACATTAATTAAATTATAGCAGAAATCTATTACTTTATTATCATTAGTAGAATTATAAATTTCAATCCTTCCTTTTTCTTTTGAATCAGTAAGCCAATTCTTTTCTCCTAATTTTCTTTCAAGTTCATGTGATGTTCCAAGTCCTCCATCTATTAATGGTACATCTGCTCCTACAACTCTTGCTAACGCCTTCTTTACAAAAGGATAATGCGTACATCCCAATACAACTGCAGCAATATCCTCATTCATATAAGGTTCGAATTTTTCTTTTAAATAACTTTCTAATTCTTCCCCTTCTAACACTCCATTTTCAACAAACTCAACAAGTTTTGGGCAAGGCATCTTTACTATGCTACACTCATCTTTATACTTCCCCATAAGATCTGCAAATTTATGCTCTCTTAATGTCATAGGAGTTGCCATAATTATTATGTTACCTTTTCTATTTAATTTAACAGCAGGCTTAAGTGCTGGTTCTATTCCTATTACAGGTATATCCTTATATTTTTCTCTTAAATCATCAATTGCTGCACTTGTAGCTGTATTACATGCAACAACAATAGCTTTAACGTGCTTTTCCATCATAAACTCTGCTGTTTTAAAACTTAGCTTCTTTACTTCTTCAACACTTTTAGTTCCATATGGAGCATTTTTAGAATCTCCAAAAAATATGTAATTTTCATTAGGCATTATAGAAATGGCTTCCCTTAATACGCTCAGTCCACCAACTCCTGAATCAAAAAATCCTATAGGATTATTTTTAATATCCAAAGTGTCCTCACTCCAATTTTTTTAATTTATCTAATAAATATTTTATTACTTTATTCATAATAAATCCACATACAAATGATTTTAACAGCTTTATCCCATCAAATTTGTTTTCAATTTTTATTGATTAAAAAAATAAAGTATTGCGTATAATTTTCTTTTAAAAAAATTTTTTCATCCATAATATATATAATAATATTAAGTTTATTTTTTAATTATTGACAGTACATTAGTAGGTATAATAAACTTTTTATATAATCACGAATATTAATTGGAATTTAAAAATATTTATTCGATATATATAAGAAAGGATGTGGATGTTTTATTACAGTATTGTCTGTAATAAACAAAATATGAGTAATTTAATTTATACTATTTCTAAAGAAAATCATACTGCTGAATCAATAAAAGAAATCTTAAATAATCATCCAGAAATAAAATTTGCTTCATTTGTTGGAATAGATTTATCTGGTAATGATACTGATGAAAAAATACCAATAAAACTATTCTTAGATGATATAGATTCTTTCTTGAAAGGTGTAGCTGTTCAAACAGATGGTTCATCTGTAGTATTGCCAGGAATCGCAACTTTAGACAATGCTAAAGTTGATATGGTCGCAGATTTAGACTGCAAATGGTTTGTAGATTATAATTATGACTTTATCGATCCTGAAACAAATAAACCTGTTGGTACCCTTAGAATTCCTTGTTTCCTATACCATGACAACATTGCTGTTGACTCTAGACATATTCTTAATTCTGCTGTTTCTACATTTAAAGAAAATCTAATGTCTATCTTCTCTAATTATCCTCAAACTTTAAAATCTTTTAATATAACAGTTGATGATATTGATAATATAATCATTACTTCTGCAACAGAATTAGAATTTTGGGTTAAAACTCCAAACAATATCGCTCATGTAGATGAATTATCAACTTCTCAAGTTTTACATGAACATTATTGGACAAGAACTAAAGGTTCAGTAAGAACTGCTCTAGAAGAAACTCTTATACTTATGGAAAAATATGGTTTTGAGCCTGAAATGGGACACAAAGAAGTAGGTGGAGTAAAAGCAAAATTAAATACTTCTGGAGAATTTGATCATGTTATGGAACAATTAGAAGTTGACTGGAAATTCTCTGATGCCGTACAAGCTGCTGATAACGAATTATTTGTACGAATTCTTGTTCAAGAAACATTTAGAAGAAATGGACTTGATGTAACATTTATGGCAAAACCAATAGATCATGTTGCTGGTTCAGGAATGCATACTCATCTTGGAGTAAGTTTAAAATTAAAAAACGGAAAAAGATTAAATATATTTAACGGACCTAAGAACCATTTCTTAAGCATAATTGGATACGGAGCTATTATGGGACTTCTAAAAAACTATGAAGTAATAAATCCATTTGTTTCATCAACTAATAATTCATTAAAGAGATTAAAACCTGGATTTGAAGCTCCAATATGTACAGTAACATCACTTGGATTATCTCCAGAAAATCCATCTAGAAATAGAACAGTTCTTGCTGGATTAATAAGAGATTTTAATTCTCCTATGGCTACAAGATTCGAACTTAGATCACCAAATCCTCATTCAAATACTTATCTTGTAATGGCTTCATCTTATATGGCAATGCTTGATGGTATAATATATGCTTCAGAAAATAATAAAACAGAAGATGAACTTTTAGCTGAACTTTCAAAAAAAGCTGGTGAACCTGCTGATTATCTTGAAAACTCAAGAGCTTATAGAGCTGAAGATAATATATTTGAAGATTTTACTGAAGCTGAACGAAATAAATATTTTGGTAAAGCACCTGCAACTGTATACGAAAATTTATCACAATTAGAAAGTAATCCTTCAAAAATTAAATGCTTAAAGAGAAATAATGTATTTACTGATGCAATAATAAACAGCTTTAGACTTGCATTTATTGAAAGATGGACTACAGAAATAACTCATAGAGTTATTAAAAATTATATGAATGAAATTAGATCATTCAAGCCTCTTCATTCATTAGATAAAATTTTAGATTTAGATATTTCCAATTGGACAAATCTTCACAACCTAAGAATATATATAATGAAAGATACTTACAATAGTAAAAGCTTATTTACTAAAGTTATAGAAGCCTTTGAAAATGAAGATTATTCAGATGCTTCAAGGCTTTATTTAGAATTAGAAGACAAAATGAGCGAATTAAGATCTTTATATTCATTATATAAGAAAAATCTTTTAGATATTTAATATTAAATTTTAATAAAAAATATAGATTATTTATATATAAATAATCTATATTTTTTTACAATAATAACATAAAATTATTTTTTTTTAATATTGATTTTTTTATAATAATCTTATTTTTATGGTATAATTAA
The DNA here is from genome assembly GCA_015058525.1 of Clostridium butyricum. Taxonomy (GTDB): domain Bacteria; phylum Bacillota; class Clostridia; order Clostridiales; family Clostridiaceae; genus Clostridium; species Clostridium butyricum_A. The sequence goes on along the minus strand of SVCE01000009.1, from coordinate 37,565 downwards.
CATAATTAGTAATATTAATCTAGGTGAGGTATAATAATATGAGATTAGTTCCTTTAGAATGTATTCGGGAAAATTCACTTCTAGGAAAAAATATATATGATTCAGATGGTAGAATCCTATTAAGAGCAGGTATTACCTTAACTGATGTAAGACTCAAAAGAATTAAAGAATTAAAAATTTTCTCAGTTTATATTATAGATGAATACAGTTCATCTGAAATTGAAGATGTTATAAAACCAGAATTAAGGCAAAAATGTATTTCTACTATCAAAGAAACCTTTTCTGATATAGAAAGAATTGCCTCTACTCATACTTTTGATAAACGTACCACTAAAGATTATAGTGCTAAAGAACAAGAATATTATAATTCTATCAGTAGCATAGCAGAAGAATTATTAGAAAACATATTAAGTAATAGAAATCTTCTTGTTTCATTAGTTGATATAAAAAGCATGGATAATTATACTTATGCTCATTGCGTAAATGTAGCTATTATTTCTATTATATTAGGTTTAAGTTTAAATCTTTCTAGAAAGCATTTAAATTATTTATGTTTTGGAGCTTTAATTCACGATATTGGCAAAGTATTCATTCCTCATGAGATTCTTCAAAAACCAGGAAGACTAACTCAGCAAGAATTTGAAACAATAAAAAAACATCCTCAATATGGATATGATTTCTTAAATAATACTTATACTTCTAGTATAAGTTCTCATATAAAAATGATAGTATTACAACATCACGAACACTTTGATGGTAAAGGCTATCCAAATGGACTAGAAGGAATTAACATAAGCTATCTCGCAAGAATAGTTACTATTGCTGATGTTTATGATGCATTGACATCCGACCGTCCATATAAGAGAGCAATGTGTCCTAGCGATGCATTAGAATATTTAATGTCAAATGCAGGTACATTATTTGATTTTGATATGATTAGTGTTTTCTGCAAAATAATAATTCCATTTCCTCAAGGTACAATTGTAAGCTTAAGCAATGGAGACGTGGGAATAGTAGAAAAAACTTATCCAAATTTTCCTTTAAGACCTTTGGTTAAAATTTTAAAAAGCAATATTTCAGACAATATAGGTTCTGAATTAAATTTAATAGATAATCTTTCAATTGTAATTTCAAATATTCAATATGAAGTTTAAATAGGTTGTTTGTTACCACAAACAACCTATTATTTTTATGTATATATTAATTTATTCTAGTTTTTTTATGTACAAATGGATTCATATTTGCAAGTTCTTCTGCTTCTTTAAATGTTCTTGCTCTAAAAACTAATGTCCACCCATTCTTATCATACTTCCCTGCACACATTATGTATTTATCTTCTTTATTGTTGTAACTTTGTTGTTTATCTATAATTAAGCTTTTAATACTATCTACATTTTTACAGTTTACTTTCACAAAAAAATTTCCTGATTGATTCACAATACACATCCCCTTTGGCAAACGTTTGTTCTTGATATCATTATACAGAACATACGTTCATTTGTCAACATAAGCCATATTATAAAAAAATAGCCTCATCGAAATTATTTCAATGAGGCTTAATTTAATTTATTTAGCTATATTAAATACTTCTAAATCTTTCTTTTGATCTAATTTTTCTAATTCTACTTCTGCTATGGCTCTTAATGTATCAAGTGCAGTTATTACTCCTAAATTTCTTTCTACTGCTGCTCTTCTTATTAAGAAACCATCTCTATTTGAATCATTTCCTTTAGTTGGGGTATTTACAACTAAATCAACTTCTCTTTGTTTAATAACATCTAATATATTAGGTTCTTCTTCATTAATTTTTCTTACTTCTTCAACATCTATTCCAGCATCTTTTAATAACTTACAAGTTCCTGATGTTGCAATAAATTTATATCCAACCTTAGATAATTGTTTTGCTATCTCTAAAAATTCTGGTTTATCATGTTTATTTATAGTAGCAAGTATCTTTCCCTTTTCCTTTGAAGGATACATATTAGCAGCTACAAATCCCTTATATAAAGATTCTTTAATATTTCTACCAACACCTAAAACTTCTCCTGTTGATCTCATTTCAGGTCCTAAACATACTTCTACATTAGGAAGCTTTTGAGTTGAGAATACTGGAACCTTTACTGAAACTAATTCTGGTTCTGGATAAACATCTACTCCATATCCTAAATCTTTTAATTTAGAGCCAAGCATTACTTGTGTAGCTAAATCTACTATCGGTACTCCACTTACCTTACTTATATAAGGAACAGTTCTTGATGCTCTTGGATTAACTTCAATTACATATAAGTTTCCTTCAAATTCTATAAATTGAATGTTTATCATTCCTTTAATTCCAATTTCTAAAGCAAGTTTCTTAGTAAATTCTAATATCTTATCTTTAATATTTTGGCATATATTTTGACTTGGATACATAGTAACACTATCTCCTGAGTGAACACCAGCCCTTTCTAAATGTTCCATAATACCAGGTATTAATATATCCTCTCCATCAGAGATAGCATCTACTTCAATTTCTCTTCCCATCAAGTATTTATCTATCAAAATTGGATTCTTCTTATCTTTAGCAAATGCATTTTCTAAGTAAAATGTTAATTCTTCTTCATCATGAGTTATTTCCATACCTTGACCACCAATTACATATGAAGGTCTAACTAATACTGGATATCCTAATCTATTTGCTTCTTCAATTCCTTCTTCTAGGGACCAGATTCCTTTACCTTTTGGTCTGGCTATTCCTAACTTTTCTAGAAGTTCATCAAATTTTTCTCTATCTTCTGCCATATCAATTTGTTCTGCTGTTGTTCCTAATGTTGGAATCTTTTTTTCACTTAAGAAATTAGCAAGCTTAATAGCTGTTTGACCACCAAATTGAAGTATAACTCCATCTGGATTTTCCTTTTCAATTATATTTAAAACATCTTCTTCAGTTAATGGTTCAAAATATAATTTATCTGATACATCAAAATCTGTACTAACTGTCTCTGGATTATTATTAACAATTATAGTTTCAATTCCTAATTTCTTTAACGCCTTTACGCAATGAACCGAAGCATAGTCAAATTCAATTCCCTGACCAATTCTTATTGGTCCTGAACCTATAACTATAACCTTTTTATTGTTTGATACTTCAACTTCATCATATTGTTCATAAGTTGAATAATAATATGGTGATAATGCTTCAAATTCTCCACCACATGTATCAACCATTTTATATGAAGGTTTTATATTCCATATATCTCTTAATCTATAAACATCATCTGGGCTTACTTTAAGCATATCTGCTATAGCTTTATCTGAAAATCCTTTTTTCTTTAAATCATATAACCATTCTTTATCTAAATCTTCTATCTTACTTAATTTTAATCTTTGTTCTTCTTCAACTATCCATTTAATTTTTTCTAAGAAGAATTTATCTATTCCTGTGATTTTATTTATTTTATCGATTCTATAATCACGTCTTAACATTTCAGCTAAAGCAAACATTCTTTCATCATCAGGTTTCATAACTAATTCTTTTAATTCAGCCATGCTGTATTCTTTGAATTTATTATGATCTAAAGAATATTTTCCAATTTCTAAGCTTCTTATTCCTTTTAAAAATGCTTGTTCAAAATTGGCTCCTATAGCCATAACTTCTCCTGTTGCCATCATCTTTGTTCCTAATTCTCTATCCGCACCAAAGAATTTATCAAAAGGCCATTTTGGTATTTTAGCTACTACATAATCTAATGTTGGTTCGAAACATGCATAAGTCTTTTGAGTTACTGCATTCTTAATTTCATCTAGTCCATATCCAAGTGCAATTTTAGCAGCTAATTTAGCTATTGGATATCCTGTAGCCTTTGATGCTAATGCAGAACTTCTCGAAACTCTAGGATTAATTTCAATAACTGCATACTCAAAAGTATTTGGATTTAATGAAAATTGTACGTTACATCCACCTTCAATTCCTACAGCATTAATTATATTAATTGATGCTGTTCTAAGCATTTGATATTCTTTATCTGATAATGTTTGTGATGGTGCAACTACAATACTATCTCCTGTATGTATACCTACTGGATCTATGTTTTCCATATTACATACTGTAATACAATTTCCATAAGAATCTCTCATCACTTCATATTCTATTTCTTTCCAGCCTTTAACTGATTTTTCAAGTAAAACTTGACCTATTGTACTTAATTGAAGTCCTGATTCCAAAATAGTTTTTAATTCTTCCTCATCTTCAGCGATTCCTCCACCTGATCCTCCAAGAGTATAGGCAGGTCTTACTATAACTGGGTATCCTATTTTATTAGCAAATTCTATACCTGATTTTAAATCAGTTACTATTTCACTCTTTATAACAGGTTCTCCAATTCTATTCATCATATCTCTGAAAAGTTCTCTATCTTCACCTTCTTTAATAGATTCAATAGATGTACCTATTACTTTAACGTTATATTTATCTAATATTCCAGTATCATATAATTCCACTGCAAGATTAAGTCCTGTTTGCCCACCCATTCCAGCAAGTAAACTATCTGGTCTTTCTTTTGCAATTACTTTTTCAACAAATTCTAATGTTAATGGTTCTAAATAAACCTTATCAGCTACTTCTTTATCTGTCATTATAGTAGCTGGATTTGAGTTAACTAGTACAACTTCAATTCCTTCAGATTTTAAAGCTTCACAAGCTTGTGTCCCAGAATAATCAAATTCTGCTGCTTGCCCTATTACTATTGGACCTGATCCTATAACTAAAACTTTTTTTATATTCTTATTTAATGGCATTTCCATAACCTCCTAAAGTGCATACTCTAAAAATTTATCAAATATATATTCACTGTCCTTAGGACCTGCACTTGCCTCAGGATGGAATTGAACTGAATATATAGGTAATTCTTTATGTTTCATACCTTCAACTGTTCCGTCATTTATATTTACATGTGTTACTTCCATGTTTTTTGGTAATGTTTCTACAACATATCCATGATTTTGAGAGGTAATATGAACTAAATTAGCCTCTAAATCTTTAACAGGGTGATTACATCCTCTGTGTCCAAATTTAAGCTTTGTAGTTTTTCCTCCTAAAGCTAAAGCTAATAATTGATGTCCTAAACATATTCCTGTTATTGGAATTTTACCAACCATCTTTTTAATATTTTCTATAGCAAAATCTAAATCTTCTGGATCTCCAGGTCCATTTGACAAAAACACTAAATCTGGATTAACATCAAGGACATCTTCAGCTGTTGCTGTTGCAGGAAATACTGTTATTTTACAGTCTCTCTTCCTGAAATTTTTTATTATATTAGTCTTTATTCCAAAATCCATTACTGCTACGTGTTTTCCTGTTCCAGCAATAGTATAAGATTCTTTTGTAGTTACATTCTTAACTGCTTCTTTGTTTGAAAATAAACTAATCTTTTCCTTTACTGCATCATCATCTAAGTCTTCAAGAGTTATTATTCCTCTCATTGTTCCGTTGTTTCTTAAAACCTTAGTTAAAGCTCTAGTATCTATTCCTTCTAATCCCATTACCTTTCCTTGTTTTAAGAAATCTTCTAATTCCAATTCACATCTGAAGTTACTTGGCAAGCTGCATTTTTCTCTTACGATAAATCCTCTTACTTTTATTCCGTCAGACTCCATATCTTCAAGATTAATTCCATAGTTTCCTATTAAAGGATAAGTCATAGTCACTATTTGTCCATAATATGATGGATCTGTAAGAACTTCTTGGTATCCTGTCATACCAGTTGTAAATACTACTTCTCCAACACTCTCTTTTAGGTAACCAAAAGCTTTACCTTCAAAAACCATACCATTTTCTAATATAAGTTTTGCCTTCATGTGCAAGCCTCCTACAATTATTTATTGCTAAAACTACACCTTATGAAATCAGTATGCATACATAAAAAACAGGATAATAAAGAAACTACAATAAACTGCGCTCTTCACTATCCTGTAATCATATGTTATATAAATTTGACTTCAAAAAATAAGCTATGAAATTCACCTTTAAATTTATAAACATCATAGTTATACTCCCTTTTTGGCCTCACAGGACCAAGTTAAAGTGCATCTTAACTTTTATATATTAACTTTTCTCTTTTTACTTATTCTAGTAGATTAAGTAGCCCCTGTCAAGATAAATAAGGATAGTTTATGTGATAAATTAACTTCTATTTTTTGATAATTTTTTCTATCTATTTATTCTACATTTTATCATATATTCAATTCTATATAAAGTATAATTATTCATTTTGCGGAATTTTTATTCATTTTTATCCTGTTTTATGTATATATATTACTATTTCCGAAAGTTTATTCACTCAACGCAAAATAACTTATAATTAATTACAAAATAAAAAGAACTAAAAAAATACTCAAGTCAAAACTCGAGTATTTCATATAAAAACATGCACAAAATAAATTAAAATTGTTTTATTATATATTCTGCAGTAGTTAAATTAGTAACTACTGCTGTTTTATGTACATCACATAATCTTAGTAAGGCAGATACATCTGGTTCATGAGGCTGTGCAGTAAGAGGATCTCTAAAAAATACTACTAAATCTACTTTCCCTTCTGCTATTCGACTTCCTATCTGTTGATCGCCTCCATATGGTCCTCCCAAATAGCATTTTACTTCTAGTCCTGTAGCCTCTGAAACTAATCTTCCTGTTTCTCCAGTAGCTATTAATTCATATTTTGCTAAAGTATCCTTATGATTTTTAGCAAATTCTATCATTTCAGGTTTTTTCTTATCATGTGCAATTAATGCAATTTTCATGTCAACATCCCCTCTAGTAATATATTTTATGATAAGATTATACTATAAAATAATTAATTGTTATACTTTTTAATTATTTAATGTAATACTAATAATGATAACTATTTTTTAATAAAGATGATACTTCATCACGAAATACCACCTTTATAAAAATATTAAATCGTATAAAATTATCTTATCTGTCCATTACCATAAATAATATATTTGGTTGTAGTCAATTCTTTAAGTCCCATAGGCCCTCTTGCATGAAGCTTTTGAGTACTTATTCCTATTTCAGCACCGAATCCAAATTCTCCACCATCCGTAAATCTTGTAGATGCATTTACATAAACTGCTGCTGCATCAACTCTTTGAAGAAACTTTTGAGAATTCTTATAACTTTCAGTTATTATAGCTTCTGAATGCCCAGTTCCATATTTATTTATATGCGATATAGCTTCATTAACATCTTTTACTATCCTTACAGCCATAATATAATCTAAATACTCTTTTCCCCAGTCTTCTGCATTTGCTTTTTCAATATCATTTATTATAGCCTGTGATTTTTCGTCACCTCTTAATGAAACACCATTTTCTCTTAATGCTTTAACTATAATTGGTAAAAATTTTTCAGCTATTTTTTCATTTACTAGCAATTTTTCTGCTGCATTACATACTGAAGGTCTTGAAGCTTTAGCATTTACAATTATATTTTTAGCCATTTCAAAATCACAGTTTTCATCAACATATATGTGACAATTACCAGTGCCTGTTTCTATAACTGGAACTGTAGCATTTTTTACAACTGATTGAATTAATCCTGCTCCGCCTCTAGGTATAAGAACATCAATGTATTCATTCATTTTCATCATTTCAGTAGCAGTTTCTCTGCTTGTATCTTCTATTAATTGTACACTATATTTAGGAAGTCCTGCTTTTTCAATTCCTTTTATTAATGCTTCTACAATAGCTTTATTAGAGTTAATTGCATCACTTCCACCTCTTAAAATAACAGTATTTCCTGTTTTTATGCAAAGTCCAGCCGCATCACACGTTACATTAGGTCTTGCTTCATATATTATTCCAATAACTCCAATTGGTACTCTTTTTTGTCCAATCTGTAATCCATTAGGTCTTTCCCACATTGATATAACTTCACCAACAGGATCTTGAAGTTTTACTATATCCTTTAATCCATCTGCCATAGCATTTATTCTATTTTCATTTAATGCAAGTCTATCGAGCATAGCACCAGATATGCCTTTTTCCTTAGCATGTTCTTGATCTATTTTGTTAGCTGTTATTATATTAGCCTTTGCCTTTAATATTTCTTCTGCCATATATAGTAATGCTTTATTCTTTTTTTCAACTGAAGCTACACCTAAATCATAAGATGATTCTTTTGCATTCTGCCCCATTATTTCTAATATGCTCATTATATTGCCCCCTTTTATTTACGAAATAAATAATGTTCCTATATTTTCTCCATTTAAAATTTCTTTTATTATACTTGGTTCACTTCCATTAGCTAAAATCATATCAACCCCTGAACCTGTAGCTACTTTAGCCGCTGCAAGTTTAGTGATCATTCCTCCAGTTCCTAAATTAGAACCAGCACCACCTGCACACTCTTCTAATTCTGAAGTAATTTCTGTAACAATACTTAATAATTTGGCATCATTATTGCTTCTAGGATCTGAATCATAAAATCCATCTATATCTGATAATATTATTAGTAAATCTGCATTTATTAATGAAGCAACTATCGCTGATAAATTATCATTATCACCAAATCTAACTATATTTTCAATTTCATCTATAGAAACTGTATCATTTTCATTTACAATAGGTATAATTTTATTTTCTAATAATGTTTCAAATGTATTACATACATTATTTCTAATATGATCATCTTCTATAACATCTCTTGTAAGTAGTACCTGCCCAACTATATGGCTATATTCTCCAAAAAACTTACTATATATATGCATTAATTCACATTGTCCAACTGCTGCTACTGCTTGCTTTTCTCTTATACTTGAGGTTTTTTCTTTCAACTTTAACTTATTCACGCCAACGCCTATTGCACCAGAAGAAACCAAAGTCACTTCTTTTCCTGAATTAACTATATCTGACAATATTCTTGTCAACTTTTCAATTCTCCCCAAATTTATATTTCCATTATCATAAGTTAAAGTTGATGTTCCTACCTTAACAACTATTCTTTTTGCTTCTTTTATTTTTTTACGAAAGCTCATTATAATAATCCCCCTACAAGTTTATATTTTCTATCTTCTAATCTTACTATACCTTATTTATCATATCAAGTTAGAAAACTCACTAAAATTATTGTACTAATATTTCAAAATTTCATTCCAAAATTTACAAAATGGCATTTATTATACTCTTGTATAAATATTAAAATATTTTTACAAAATAGTACTATCTTTTTTTATTTTTCTGTATTAAAATAATACTTATTGTATATTTATAAAGAAAAAAGGTGATAAAAATGAATAAAAATCCAAAATTAGATTTTAAGTTTTCTTCATTTATAAAATTTATTGTTCCTTCATTATTAGGAATATTACTATTTATGACACCAGTAAAAATTAATGAAAGCTTCACTATTCCAATAGCTTTTCTTTCTAATCTTTTAGTGGAAAGCATTGGTGATTTTCTTCCTCTTATTGCTGTAATATTTATATCTATTTCAGCAATAGGAAGCATAATTATTAAAATATTTAAAACTGAAAATAAAACATTAAATTCATTATTTAATGTAAGTCCAATATGGATGACTGGACGTATAACAGGAATGATTATTGCTATTCTTTCTTATCTTACTATAGGACCTGAATTCATATGGTCAGATAATACAGGAGGAATGATATTATTCAGCCTTCTCCCACTACTTATTTCAGTATTTCTATTTGCTGGTTTATTTTTACCACTCTTACTTAATCATGGTTTATTAGAATTCGTAGGAGCATTATTAACCAAAGTAATGAGACCTATATTTAATCTTCCAGGAAGATCTTCAATAGACTGTATTACTTCATGGCTTGGTGACGGAACAATAGGAATATTATTAACTGGGAAGCAATACGAAGATGGATTCTATACTCAAAAAGAAGCAGCTATAATAGGGACTTCCTTTTCTGCAGTTTCGATTACATTCAGCTTAATGGTTATTACACAAGTTGGACTTGGACATATGTTTGTTCCTTTTTATATAACAGTTACATTTGCTGGTATAATTGCTGCTATAATTGTACCAAGAATACCACCTTTATCAAGAAAATCTAATACATATATCGATGGAAGTGCTCCTAAAAAAGATGCAGAAATTATACCTGAAGGTTATACAAATTTAGAGTATGGATTAGAAAAAGCATTAAAAAAAGCTACAGATAATTCAAGTATAAAATTATTCTTTATAGATGGAATAAAAAATGTAATTGATATGTGGCTTGGCGTATTACCTATAGTTATGGCTATGGGTGGAATTGCAGTTATGATTGCAGAATATACTCCAATATTCCAAATACTTGGAACACCATTTATTCCATTTTTAAAACTTCTTGGAATTCCTGAAGCAACAGCAGCTTCTCAAACATTAATAGTTGGATTTGCAGATATGTTTATTCCTTCTGTTTTGGCTGCAAATATTCCAAATGAAATGACTCGTTTTATAATTGCATGTACTTCTGTAACTCAGCTAATATATATGTCTGAAGTTGGTGGATTATTATTAGGTTCAAAAATTCCTGTTAAACTAATAGATTTAATAATAATTTTCCTTGAAAGAACTATAGTCACACTTCCAATTATAGTTTTATGTGCAAATATAATTTTTTAAAAAATAATATTAAACAAAAAATCTGCGCAAGAAATTGAGCAGATTTTTTATTTATATTTCTTATATTAAATTATAATTATTATATTATATAAAAGAATACACATATAAAATGACAAAATGTTCCTACCATTATAAACAAATGAAATATTTCATGTGTTCCTAAAATACCTATTTTAATTTTATCTTTCTTTAATGCATATATTACGCCACCAATTGTGTATATTAATCCACCTAGAATAAGCCATATTAATGCCCATGTAGATAATATTTGTGACATTGGATATATAGCAAATATAGCAAACCATCCTATTCCTATATACATAACACTGCTAAGCCATCTTGGACATGTTATCCAGCATATCTTAAAAATAATTCCAAGACCAGCGCATATTGTTACAGCTAAAAATAAACAAAATCCTATTTTACCATGTAAAGCAACTAAACAAAATGGAGCATAGGATCCAGCAATCAATATAAATATCATTGAATGATCTAGTCTTTTTAATATTTTAATTACCTTATCATTTGCAATAACTGAATGATACGTTGTAGATGCACTATATAAAAGTATCATACTTATCCCAAAGAATAGAACAGATAAAAATGTTGTACTTGATGTTTCTTTAACATATGACTTAATAAGCATTGCAACTAATGCAAACATTGACAATACAGCTCCAATAAAATGAGTCAAACTATTAACTGGTTCTCTTAAATATTTCTCCATTGTAATTACCTCCATTTATTTTATGTAGTTTGAAAAACCACATCATATTATTTATTAAATTATTTCATCTATTTATAAATATATCAATATTCATTTACACTTATCTACATTATTTATTATTAATTTTCATACAAATACTTGAAATATCTATCTATTTCCATTAATATTGTAGTTATGATACAATACGTAGTTTTTATTACTATGTAAGGAGTGAATACAATTATGAAAGACTTTAATATTGATAATTTTATAAATTTACAAAAATCATCTAACAACATCAATCTAGATGATTTTCCTGAAATAGATCTATATATGGATCAAGTTATGCAACTTTTTGAAAGTAAACTAAGTTATACAAAAAGAAATGACAATGATAAAGTTTTAACCAAAACAATGATTAATAATTATGCTAAAGCTAATTTATTAATGAAAATTAAAAATAAAAAATATACAAAAGATCATCTTATATTAATGGGACTAATATACAACTTAAAAGGCGGCTTATCATTAACTGATATAAAAACAATGTTTACGCCTATAATTAAAGCTTTTGATAAAAATGAAAATTATCCATTATATGATGTATATCAATCATTTTTAGATGCTTATGATTTTAATTTAAATGATTTAAAAAATTCTTCACATAAAATATCTGAAAACATAAAAAAATTAATAGACTCTAATGAATCTTTAAATGACTTTGAAGAAAAATTTTTATTAGTATGTGCTTTTATTAGTATGAGCAATTTATACAGACGTATGTCTGAAAAATTAATTGATGAATATTTTTTACCTTCTAAGGAGGATAAATAATGAAAACTTCTAATGATTTAAAAAGTGCACTCAAATCTATAAATGGAAAAAGTTATGGAGCTTACAAAAGCTTATCTGATAAATTTAAATTTAATGATTATATTTTGAGTATAGATCATGTTCAAGGAGATCCTTTTGCTTCTCCTTCTAAAGTAAAAATAATAATAGATCAAATGGTATCAAAATTTCCTATAAACCTATTTGATACTTCATATAAACGAATAGCTCTTGAAGATTATTTAATACGTCTATTTTATTTAAATATAAATAAATATAGTTCAAAGGTATTTGGTTCAGGAAAAAGCGGTCTTATTTCTATAAGCAAATGTGGTCAAGAAATTCTTGAAAGAACTGCTATTATAATATCTAATAAAAAGATAGAAGTCAGATTCGAAATAGGATTTCCGGCTAGGGGCAGAAGTGTTCTTTCAAATGAATTAGAAAAAATATTATTTGATTTTTTACCTCAAATTGTCGACAACACTTTAAAATATAAAAATTTAAATAAAGACGCTATCAAAAAAGTAATCGAATTAAGTGAAGATCAACATCATATAAGATGTGCTCTAAAAGAATTAAATCTTGTAGCATTTGTTGCTAATGGTTCGATTCTTCCTAGAGAAAGCGGAGTTTCAAATAAACCATTAAAAAATTGTATTGCTTTTAAATCCCCAAAATCGCTAGAAATAGAATTAAATCTTCCTCATAAAGGCAAAATAAAAGGTATGGGAATAAAGAAAGGTATTACTCTTATAGTAGGTGGCGGATATCATGGAAAATCCACTTTATTAAAGGCTCTTGAACTTGGAGTATATAATCATATAAACGGTGATGGACGTGAATTTGTAATTACTGATTCAAGTGCATTAAAAATAAGAGCTGAAGATGGAAGATTTATAAAAAATACCGATATTTCATTGTTTATAAATAATCTTCCTAATGGAAAAGACACAAAAAAATTCTGCACTGATAATGCCAGTGGAAGCACATCTCAGGCAGCTAATATAATTGAGGGAATAGAAAGCAATACTAATTTATTCCTAATAGATGAAGACACTTCTGCAACTAATTTTATGATTAGAGATGATGTAATGCAGAAACTTATAAGTAAAGAAAAAGAACCTATAACTCCATTTATAGAAATAGTTAAAAGTCTTTACGATAAACTGGGAATTTCAACTGTTTTAGTTGTTGGAAGCTCTGGAGATTATTTTGATATAGCTGATAAAATCATTCAAATGGATTCATATGAACCAAAAGATGTTACAGAAAAAGCAAAAGCCTTAAGTAAAGGAACTGTATTAGATAGAATAAATAATTGTAATCTAAATTTTTCAATTAATTTTAATAGAAAACTAAAAAAAGGTTCTATAGAACAAGGACATAAAGGTGTAAAAATAAAAACTTTAAATAAAGATGGACTTATGATAAATAAAGAAAATATAGAACTTAGATGTGTCGAACAAATAGTTGATTATGAACAAGTTTCTTCTCTAGGATACATAATGAAATATGCTGAAGATAATATAATTAATAATTCAAAAACATTGCAAGAAGTAGTACAAGAAATTAAAGAATTTATTTCAACAAAAGGACTTATTTCTATAAGTCCAGTAAATTATGGTATTGGATCTCTTGCTATGCCTAGAGAACAGGAAATTGTAGCATGTTTCAATAGATACAGAAATTTAAAATTGTAAACTCTAACAATATTTTAAAATGCATTTTCAATAGATTGTATGATATAATAAGCAACATAACATTAAATTTACTTAAAATATTCACAAATATGGTTATATTCTTGATTCAAGACTACTAAGTTTCTGATCTCATATATCCATAACTTGTGTATTAAATAAATTATATATTTAGAAATGAGGTAGAAATACATTGATAAATGTTTCAAATGTTAGTTTAAGATTTGGTGGCCGTAAACTTTTTGAAGATGTAAACATAAAGTTCACTGCTGGTAACTGCTATGGTGTTATTGGTGCAAATGGAGCTGGAAAATCAACATTCCTAAAAATATTATCTGGCGATGTAGAACCTAATACTGGTGAAGTAATTATTGCTCCTAACGTAAGAATGTCAGTTTTAGAACAAGATCACTATAAGTATGATGAATTTCAAGTTCTTGAAACTGTAATAATGGGTAATGCAAGACTATATGAAATTATGAAAGAAAAAGATGAATTGTATGCAAAACCTGATTTCTCTGATGAAGATGGTATAAGAGCATCCGAACTTGAAGGTGAATTTGCTGAACTTAATGGTTGGAAAGCAGAATCAGAAGCTTCAACAATATTACAAGGTTTAGGAATAGGTACTGACTATCATTTTAAAACTATGTCTGAATTAAAGGAAGCTGAAAAAGTTAAAGTACTTTTAGCTCAAGCTTTATTTGGCAGTCCTGGAATTCTAATTCTAGACGAACCTACTAACGGTCTTGATTTAAAGGCTGTTAACTGGTTAGAAAATTTCCTTGGAGACTTTGAAGGAACTGTTATAGTTGTATCCCATGATAGACACTTCTTAAACGCAGTGTGTACTCAAATGGCTGATGTTGACTTTGGAAAGATTAAACTTTATGTTGGTAACTATGATTTTTGGTATGAATCAAGTCAATTAGCTCTACAAATGGCAAAAGACCAAAACAAGAAGAAAGAAGAAAAAATTAAAGAACTTCAAGACTTCATTGCTAGATTCAGTGCTAATGCTTCTAAATCTAAACAAGCTACATCAAGAAAGAAATTATTGGATAAAATTACATTGGATGATATTCAACCTTCTAGCAGAAGATATCCGTTCGTTGGATTCAAACCTGAAAGAGAAGTTGGTAATGATATATTAACGGTTAAAGATTTATCCAAAACTATAGATGGTGTTAAAGTATTAAACAATGTTAACTTCATGGTTAACAAAGGCGATAAGATTGCCTTAATCGGTAATGAAATTGCCGTAACTACTTTATTCAAAATATTAGCCGGAGAAATAGAACCAGATAACGGTGAATACAAATGGGGAATAACTATAACTAATGCTTACTTCCCAACAGATAACACTGAATATTTTAAAGATTGTCATCTTTCATTAGTTGACTGGTTAAGACAATATTATGAAGAAAAATCTGAAAGCTACATTAGAGGATTCCTTGGAAGAATGTTATTCTCAGGAGAAGAAGCCTTAAAAGAAGCTAATGTACTTTCAGGAGGTGAAAAAGTTAGATGTATGTTATCTAAGATGATGCTTTCTAATGCAAATGTATTAATGTTAGATCAACCTACTAACCACCTTGACCTTGAATCTATCACAGCAGTAAATAATGGATTAAAAGATTACAATAGTAATATTATATTTGCTTCTCATGACCATCAATTCGTTCAAACTATAGCTAACAGAATCATTGATATAAAAGATGATGGAACTATAGTAGATAGAACAATGACATTTGATGAATATTTAGAATTTGCAAATAAATAATATATAACAAAAAGCTGTATCTTTAATGATGTAAAATCAATTAGATACAGCTTTTTCTTAATTAAATATTAATTATTTAGTGTATTTTAAATGTAATAATTCATGAGCTTTTCCATGTGATGGTGATCCCATATAACTATCATACATCTTTAATACTGCAGCATTTTTATGAGATTTTCTCTTTTCTGCGTTCTTATCTTGATTGTATAATACAGAAGCTCTTAATTGTTTAATATTAACTTTTTCTCTTTCTTTAGAGTTTACATGTGGTTGTCCACCACCATTTACACATCCACCTTCACAAGCCATAACTTCAATGAAGTGGTATTGTTTCTCATCTAATTTTCCACTCTTTAAGAATTCAGTTAAATTTTTAGAACCGTTAATAACTGCAATATTATAATTTTCTCCAGCAATTTCAACAGTTGCTTCTTTAATTCCATCTAATCCTCTTACTTGTGTATATTCAACATCTTCTAAATCTCTATCTTCTACAAAATCTTTTGCTGTTCTAAGTGCAGCTTCCATAACTCCACCTGTAGTTCCAAAAATTACTCCTGCTCCAGTATATTCTCCCATTGCTGGATCTGCTTTTTCATCTTCTAAATCAGCAAATTTAATCTTCGTATCTTTTATCATCTTAGCTAATTCTCTTGTAGTAAGCACAGCATCAACGTTTCTTATTCCCTCATTTTCCATCTCTGCTCTATCTGCTTCAAACTTCTTAGCTGTACAAGGCATTATTGTAACTGTAAATATATCTTTTGAACTTAATCCAGCTATTTCTGGATAATATGTTTTACTAGTTGCACCAAATATTTGTTGAGGTGACTTAGCTGAAGATAAATTATTTAAAAATTCTGGATAATAATTTTCAACTTGTCTAATCCATCCTGGACAACATGAAGTAAACATTGGAAATGGTCCATTTGCTTTAACTCTTTCTATAAATTCAGTTGCTTCTTCCATGATTGTAACATCAGCAGCAAAGTTAATGTCAAATACCTTATCAAATCCTAATTGTCTTAATGAAGCGTACAATTTGCCAGTAACATCAACTCCATATCCCATTTTAAATAATTCACCCATAGCAGCTCTAACTGCTGGTGCCATTGCAACTATTACATGCTTATTTGGATCTTCTAAAGCTTCTTTAACTCTTTCAATATGAGATTTCTCTTTTAAAGCTCCTACTGGACATGCCGCAACACATTGCCCACATAACAAACAATTTGTTTCATCAAAACATTTATTTTCTACAGCTTGAACTTTTCTTTCTGAACCCTTGCCTGCAATTTCTATATTACCTGTACCAGTTTTTGTTTTACAAGCAGCAACACATCTTCCGCATAGTACACATTTAGTTCTATCTATTACTATTGATTTACTTCTTTCATCAATATATTCAGTCTTATCAGCAACAACAAAAGGTTTATTTGCTTTAGCTTTTGACTTAATAACTAATTTTAAGAATTCACAGTTTTCTCTTCTTGGACAAGGTCCACATTTAAATTCATGCTTGTCCAATAAAGTAGCAACTCTCATTCTAACTCTTTCTTGAGTTTTTTCAGTATTAGTTCTTACAACCATACCTTCTTCTACTTTAGTTAAGCATGCAAGTGCTAAATTATTTTTTCCTTCAACTTCAACAGCACATACACCACATTTACCAACATTAGAACATTCTTTTAAATAACATAATGAAGGTATATCTATGCCATTTTCAACTGCAGCATTAATAATTGTTTTACCTTCTTCAACTTGGATATTTTTGTCGTCGATTATTAAATTTATCATCAGCCAAAATCCCCCATATACTAATTTTTTTATTTTTTCATATTTTTGTAACAACATTATATATTTTAACATAAACTTCCTACTAAAATATATATGTTTTTGTATTTTTTACATTTAAATAATCAATTTATATATTGTTATTTAAATTTATATAAGTAAATATTCACACATATTATTTAAATTTTATTCCTAATCCTTTTAATGTAAATCTTATTGTAGATTCAATAGTGTTCTGGAGATCAACCTTTTCAATGTGTATAGATTCATATACAGCAGCACTACACAAAGTTCCAAAAAATTCATATGACATAAATTCTGAATCTCCTTGCTCTATCTCATTTCTCTTCATTCCCTCTTTTATATCAACTTCTATTTCCTTTATATAGTTTCTTATTTTTTTACGTAGTTCATATTGTCTTTTTTCATGTCCCCATAGTTGACTCATAACTACTTTAAAAAAATCTGTATATTTATAAAGAAAACTTAATTGAGTTCTACTTATTTTAATTAGTTTTTCTATAGGGTTAATATCTTCTTTTTGAATTTCTATAACTTGATTCTGAAGTATCTGAATTCCTTCTTCAACTATAAAGTTAAATATTTCTTCTTTACTTACAAAATGATAATATAATGTTCCCTTAGCAAGACCAGCATTAGCAGCTATATCATCCATAGTTGCTCCTCTATAACCTGATTCTGAAAAAATTTTTATTGCAGATTCAAATATTAATTTTTTTGTCTTATTCACATTTATCTCCTCATTTTCTGTAGTATATTTTCCCTAATCTATTAGTAATATTATATCATTCAGTACAACCATTAACCATATTTCTTGTTGCAAACAGTCTTACTTTTTGAAATTTTAAGTATGTATGTTAGAATTAATGTATATCATATATTTATAGATAAAATATAAATATATTTTTAAATGCTTTTTAACAATAATATTAATTAAGAAATGGAGGATACTTGCCTTAACTATTATTTAGAATTAGGCAAAGGTATTTATGATAAAAGTATATAATAGAAATACAAAATCCTATGAAACTGAACTCGTTGCGGGAGAAAAATATATTGAATGGACTTATGAATCTCCTATAGGTAAAGGAGTTACTGAATTAATTGCTAAAAGAAAAATATTTTCAAAACTTTATGGCAAATACTGTGATATAAAATTAAGTTCAAAAAAAATACCTAAATTTGTAGATGAATTTAACATAGATATGAAACAAGCAAAAAAGGATATAAAAGATTTTACTTGTTTTAATGACTTTTTTACTAGAGAATTAGTTACTGGTGCTAGACCCATAACAACTAATCCTGATATACTAATTTCACCGGGAGATGGCAGATTAACTGCATATGAAAACATAGATTTAAATAAAATTGTTCAAATAAAAGGACTTACTTATACTCTCCGTGAATTAATCAAAAATGATTCTATCGCTTCAAAATATGAAAATGGAACATGTATAATATTAAGATTATGTCCAACAGACTATCATCGATTCCATTTTATTGACTCTGGTACTATTGGTACTAACCATAAAATTAAAGGTTCTTATTATTCTGTTAATCCTATAGCTTTAAAAAGTATTCCTAAACTTTTCTGCGAAAATAAAAGAGAATGGTCTATTTTAAAGTCTGACAATTTTGGAGATATATTAACAATAGAAGTTGGAGCTACATGTGTTGGTTCTATAATCCAAACTTACTCTGAAAACTCTAAAATAAATAAAGGAGATGAAAAGGGATATTTTAAATTTGGAGGATCAACTACTATTTTATTCCTTGAAAAAGGAGTAGCTAAAATTGATGAAGATATTATTACTCAAACACAGCTTGGCTTTGAATGTATTGTTAAGCTTGGAGAACATATAGGACATAAATAAATATATATATATATATATATATTTATTTATATTTATATTTATTTAACTTAATATAAATTTTAAATAGTCTGTATAAACTTTAATAAGTGATATAAATAAATATCACTTAAAGTTTACACAGACTATTTTACACTCTCAATCTTAGCTTAATTATCAATATTCTTAAAAATTCAATTAATCCTAATTAATTTTTAAGAAAATCATTTTTATTTATTATTTTTCTTAATTTTTCTTTAAACGTCTCCACATTTTTATCTAAAATAACTAGTTCTATTCCCATCGCTTTAGCTCTTTCAGTTATACATTGCTTTAGTGGTTTCTTTGTAGCAACTAGTATCTTTTGAGCTGTATTACCACCAATTCTCTTACTATATACTTCAAGTTCATTTAATGCATCTTCATCATATTTTTCACTGTCTTTGCACGATATGCATATTAACACAGAATCTTTTACAGCAACAACATCAAGTTCATTTCGTATTTTTTTACATCCCTCATTCCATATAAATACTACACCATTTTTAGTTTCATCAACCTCACTAATTTCATTAATAACTATATTGGTAAGTACCTCAAGCCATGTTCCACTTTTAAAAATAAAACTCTTTACATAATCCTTGATAAAAGTCACTTTTATAATTTTTTCTTCACTCTCACTATATTTAATACATCCAATACTCTTTAAGTAATCTAATGATTTTACTAATATATTTAATTCAATATTATTTAAATTTTTTAAGTTTACCATTATAATATTAGAATCTATTTTATTGTGTATGAATATATTTCCATCATATAGTTTGTTTTTATATCTATACCATAATTCTAAATTATTATAGATCATTTTAGTTATTTCAATTATTTCTTCTGTTTTACTTAATTCTGAAGAATCCATAACAACATCTGCTCCAGAAAGTCTTATAAAATCTTCTATCATAATATCATTAAATTCTTCTTCACTAATACTTATATTATTGCCTAAACTGTACCATCTCTTATTAAAAACATCAACATAGATAACCCTAAAATTTCCTTTTATAGCATAATTCAGAAACATCAAACTCGTTACTCTTTTTCCACCAGTAACATTAATAATTGTATCTTTTGCAGATATAGAATTTATTATTTTATTTATAGATTCAACATCACCAGCCTTTATAACATATGATTTAAATTTTATATTTTTAAAATGATTCATATAATATAAATTGATTTTTTCATATGCTTCTGCAAATTCTTCATCTATTATATAAATAACATTATTAGGTTTGAGCTTCTCTATCGCTACTAATCCCGCTTCATTATGAATATCAAATAAGTTTACTAATATATTTACATCCATAGGTATACTCCATTATTATCACATTTATAATTGTTTTCTCTGTTTAACTTAACCTACTGATAAATAAATATACATTACATACTTTTTATTTATCTATTCTTAATCTAATATTTAATAAAAAGTATTCATCTCGATATTCACTGTTTATATTTACACATTTGAACAAACTTTCTTATTACTAATCTATGATTTTGTAAACAGTTAAGCATCCAATCCACTTATACTTAAAAATGAAATAATTAATACATTCTGAATACAGTATAGTTTTTTCTCAAATAAAATTTTACCTAATTTATTTAAAAATTTAATAAAAAAATGACTTAATCTTAATGATTAAGCCATTCTCTTTATAAACTGGCAGAGCGTGAAGGAATCGAACCCTCAATGTACCGTCCGTAGCGGTAAGTTATATCCGTTTAACTAACGCTCCATATTTTCTTTTCAACACTCCTATATTATCACATGCTTTTATAATAATCAAGTTTATAATTCTATAATATGAAAATATTATAAATTTTCTGTAGAAAAATAAACATTAAAGCTGATATATAATATATATATCACTTTAATATTTATTATATCCACTTATTTTATAAATATATATCTGAAAACTCCACTTCCAAAACTTCTACCTTATTCTGTACATGCAAATAATTATTTTTTTTCTTATCAACATTATTTACATCTAAAACTGTTACAGGTAATTTCACCCTAAATTCTGAACCACAGTTTTCTTTACTTTCAAGTTTAATTGTTCCATTATGAGCCTGTACAAGTCTCTTAACTAAATCTAATCCTATCCCACTTCCAGTATGTTCAGTTTTATTATTCTTAGATGATTGTACGAATCTATTAAAAATATCTTTCTGTTCTTCTATTGGTATCCCCATACCTTGATCTTTGACAGACATAGTAATATTGTTATCACTTTTTAATACATTGATATATATACAACTTCCTTTTGGTGAAAACTTAACCGCATTCGAAATTAAATTTACAATTATTCTATCTATTGCTTCTATATCTACAGCCATAACACATTCTTCTACATTAGTATCAAAAACAAGTGAAATGTTTTTTTGCCGAGCATATTTATCTATATTGGAAATATTCCATTCAATAAGGCTTATAATTTCTACATTTTGCTTATTTAAATCATAATGATCTCTTTCAAGTTTTGTACTATCTATAAGATTATTAACTAGTTTTAGTATTTTATAACCATTTCTTTTTATTGAATCTAAATACTCTTCTGTTTTTTCTGGATTATCTATAGAATATTTATAGCATTGTAAAATACTTAAAATAACATTTAGAGGCGATCTCAAATCATGTGAAATATTTAAAATGAAATCTTCCTGTAATGTTTTTTTATTTAATAGATTTAAATATTTATCTATTAACTTTTCTTTAGATAATTTTCTTAATTTTTCTGTAGTAAAGTTCAAATCATTTAGTTCATTATTGACCATAAATTTACCCCTTCTCTTTACTTTTTTTCCCATATACTCCAATTAATATGATAGCACAACACTTTTTACCAAACAATAACCAATAATAATTCTATACATATTTTCCAAGAATACTATTGACTAAAACCATATTGTAATGTTATATTTGTATTCATAGGATGCACATGTGTTTTTCATTCGAACACATCCAAAAAAAGGGGGCTTTTAATTATGAAACAATTTTCATTAATAAAACGTATTTTGGGGGCACTTATACTTGGAATAGGATTAGGACTTATCTGTAAATCAAGTAGTATTACTTTTCCTATAAGAATACTAACTACATTTAGTACTCTATTTGGTAGTTTTCTTTCATTTGTAATACCACTTATAATAATTGCATTCATAGTTCCAGGCATAGCCACATTAGGAAAAAGTTCTGGCAAAATTCTTTTAGGAACTACGCTATTAGCATATATATCTACTATAATTTCTGGTACAGCTGCATTCTTTTTCGGATCAGCTATTTTACCCAAATTAATAACAAATGTAAATTTAGCATCTAAATCTAACTTAAATGTAGATCCATATTTTACTATTGATATACCACCTATGCTAAATATAATGTCTGCATTAGTTTTTGCTTTCATATTTGGAATAGGTCTTTCAAAATTTAAAAATAGTTCATTATTAAAAGATTTTGATGAATTCAGTACAATAGTTTCAATGATTATTACTAATATACTAATACCATTAGTTCCTATTTATATTGGTGCAATATTTGCAAAACTCAGCTTAACAGGTGAAATCTTTGCAACATTAAAATCATTTGCTACTGTATATGTTATATTATTTTCATTACAAATATGCTATCTAATATGTCAGTATTCAATAGCAGGTATACTAAGGAAACAAAATCCATTTAAGTTATTAAAAAAAATGACACCAGCATATCTTACAGCTGTAGGTACTCAGTCTTCTGCTGCTACTATTCCTGTTACTTTAGGTTGTGTAAAACGAAATGATGTTTCAGAAGAAGTAGCTAATCTAGTTGTACCTCTTTGCGCAACTATTCATTTAGCAGGTGATACTATAACTCTTGTATTAACATCAATTGGGGTTATGTTGATGAAGGGGCAAACACCTACATTCGGTTTAATGATACCATTTATACTTATGCTTGGTGTTACAATGGTTGCTGCACCTGGAGTTCCAGGTGGTGGAGTTATGGCTGCTTTAGGATTACTTGAAGGTATGCTTGGATTTGGTGATTTAGAAAAACCTATAATGATAGCTCTCCATTCTGCTCAAGATAGTTTTGGTACTGCTACAAATGTTACTGGTGATGGAGCTTTAGCATTAATTGTAGATCATTTTGTTCAAAAAAAATATGAAAAAAATACAGTTTCTAACAATATAGTTTTAGAAGGCAATTAATAATACTCTTTATAAAAAATACAGTGTATTCTTTAAGAATACACTGTATTTTTTATAATCTCTTTTTACTAAACCGTTCTATTATTTCTGCTTTTATACTTTTAAATATTATAATAATATAAGTTAAAGTACCTACTATAAATGTCACTTCAAAATCTACATCAGGTCTTATTATTTCTAGAATAGTAACTATTATTAATGGTAAAGTAGATGCATATATAACAAGTGCCCACAAAGCTCCGTATCTAATTATCATCTTCATAAACAAAGAAATAAGTGAAGCTATTGTTACAATAATAAAATAATCTACTAGTAAAATCACAAATTCAATTAGAATATTGGCAGTAATAAATATAATTGGAAAAATCACTCTTAAATTTTTTATATATGACTTAATTGTATTACCACTAATGCTTTTGCAATTCAAAAATTTACTATACTCTGCTACATATGTATTATCAATATTTTCAAAAACAATTCCATCTTTTAATATTAATAATTTGGTACTATTCGGTGTTATACCTTTAATATTATCTAATTTATCACTCACACTTTTTTTATCATCAATATACAATACTAATTTATCTATATCTTTGAATATAATTGGAGAATTATCAGTATTTAACTTGTTATTTTCAATATATATATTATAATCATTTTGCTGAAATATATAGCTTATTTTAGAAACTTGTTTATAATAAGTTCTTCCTAAAAATATGCCTTTTATTCCTCCTAACATTATTGTTAGCAATATCATATAAATTATAGCTCTTTTAATTCCACGTCTTGCAGATATAGAAAAATAACCAACATCATAAATAGATTTAAAAAAAGTATTAAACATATTATTTTTTTCTTTCATCTTTTCCTCCAACATATTCTTTAGTTATATAAAACATTTTTTATTATAGCATAATTAAAATACTTGAAATATCAAGGTTTATTATTTGCTTTTATTGTTAATATTATAAATATATTTAAAATTGGCTGTACTTAATTTAATTATACTTAGTTTATCATTAAATATTCTTCATTAATATTAGTCAATTTCTAGGAGGAATTTTTTTGAAAGTAAATAAATATTTATTTAAAATTAGAAAAATAAATATAGTCTATTTAATTATATTTACATTATTATTAGGTATTAATGGATATGGTTTCTACAGATACAATTCATTCTTTAATAACTTTAAAAATCAATTTAACAACTTTAACTATTCTAAAGCAAATAATATTTTATTAACTCATGAAAATACAAATCCTTTTAAAACATTATTTATAACTAAAGATTTAAAAAATTATTTTTCATCTAAAATTAATGAATTATCGACTTCCATATCTAATGAAAATATTACTGATGAAGATGTATTAATTCAACTTAATGAAATCGATAGATATAGCATTTTACCTCATGATGAATTACTTACATTGTCTTCTTCATTAAATTCAATGAAGAATTCTTCTGCTAATTTTAATGATGGTATTTCTTATTTTAATGCTGAAGATTATAATAATGCACTTGGATGTTTTAAAAAA
Source organism: Clostridium butyricum (assembly GCA_015058525.1). Classification (GTDB taxonomy): domain Bacteria; phylum Bacillota; class Clostridia; order Clostridiales; family Clostridiaceae; genus Clostridium; species Clostridium butyricum_A. The sequence goes on along the minus strand of SVCE01000009.1, from coordinate 12,468 downwards.
GTTTCATCTTTAGATTTAAACTATAGCTCTGCAGTAAAATATATAAATGAATCAAAACAAAAAATAAAAGAATATCTTTTAACATATTGTGATGAATTAGCTTCTAATGACTATTACAATAAAGCAATTTCAATACTCGAAAGTAATGATAATATTTCTAGTATTGATCCAGATGTAAAAAATAAGATATCAGAACTAAAATCTAAGCAACAGGAATACTACGATAAAAATTCTTCTATTGCTGAAGCATCTTCCAGTGCATTAACCTCAACAATAACACCAAATAATATTAATACATTAAATATAACAAGCAATACTTCTTATTTAATAAATGTAAATATAAATAATCAAAAAACATATGTATATAAGAAAAAAAAGGGGAATTGGAATCTTATAAGGACATGTCCTTGTTCTACAGGTATATTAGGAGAAGATACCCCTTGTGGATCATTCAATATTCAAGAAAAAGGAGACTGGTTTTTCTCTGAAAAATTTCAACAAGGTGGTAAGTACTGGACTCAAATTACAGGAGATATCTTATTTCATTCCGTTCCCTTTGCAAGAGATAAAAAAACTATTTTAGATTATACATTAAATAAACCTGCTTCTCATGGGTGTATAAGATTGTCTGTTGATGATGCAAAATGGATTTATTCTAATATTCCTAGAGGAAGTAAAATTTTAATAAAATAACAATTATTCATTATATGAAAATTACTAATAAAAATACTATAAGCAAAAAGGAGCCTACATATAGTCGCTCCCTTTTTGCTTACATTATTTATTATTTCCAAATTACAAATCAATAATTTTTTCTAAATAAAATGAATATAAATACCTTTTAGACACTCTTTTATTGGTCATCTTATATAGTGCTTCACTATAATAATCTAACTGTTTTCTGTATCTATCCTTAAATTCATTTTCCTTACCTTTTTCTATATAATCAGTTTTATAATCTAATAATACTAAATCATCACCATCTTCAAAAAAACAGTCAATAATTCCTTGAAGTCTTAACATTTCATTTTTATATTTATCATCAAGTTCTTTCTTTATTTCCATGCTACTTATTTCAGTGTAAAAAGGTACTTCTCTATATATTTTCTTTCTCTCTTTGTGTAACCTTAATATTTCTTTTCCTATATTAGATTTAAAGAAACTCAAAATCTTATACGGATTTACAGCCTTAACTTCCTCTTCAAGTAAAAATTCATTTTCATACATTTCTTGTATCTGTGCTTTAATCTGATTTATATTTTCAACTTTGTCATAATCAATTTTCCTCATCACAAAATGAACTGCTATACCTTTCTCTGCTGCTGTAATTCCTTTTTCTTGTTGAAGAAACTTAGGTGTCATTATAGTTCTTTCCTTAAGTCTATCTTGTATAAATATTTCTTCAAAATCATAATTTTTATCTTCATTTCTTCTCTTTAATTCTGAAACTGATACATTACTCTTTAAAGTTGTAGACTCCTTAAATGGATATTCATAAGTAAGTCTCCTACTTATTTCATCAAATAATGATACATCAATTTTTTTTGAATCTACTATTTTAGATTGATAATTACTTTCCTTTTCTTCTAAATCCTCTTGCCTATTTATAAGTTCACTTCTTGAATACATATTTACTATCCACTTTGAACTATCATCTTTAGATATTTCATCATTTACACCAATTGCTTTTCTTAGTATTTTTCCATCATTATGTTGACATAAAGCCATTCCAATCCAGTCTAAATAGCTTTTTCCTTTAAGAACTTCAGCTGGAACTATAAATTTTTTATCTAATGAAGCTGAACTATACCACTTTTCAATAGATTTGTGAATATTATTTACTGAACCTGTAATTATAAGTTTTTCTTTTGCTCTAGTTAATGCAACATATAATATTCTTATTTCTTCAGATAATGTTTCAAGCCTCATCTTTTTCTTTATAGCTTCTTTTGCTATAGTACCTATACTAAATCTCTTTTTAATATCTATATAATCCGGACCTATACCAAGTTCATCATGATATAGTATACTCTTATTTAAATCCATTAAATTAAACTGTTTACCTGTACCACATAAAAATACTACCGGAAATTCAAGTCCTTTACTTTTATGAATACTCATTATTCTAACAACATCTTCATTTTCACCTAATATCTTTGCACTTCCCATATCTCCTGAAGATTTTGTAAGCTTATTTACAAAATTAATAAAATTAAACAATCCTTTAAAACTAGTTTGCTCAAACTGCTTTGCTCTTTGAAATAAGATTTTTAAATTAGCCTGTCTAAGTACTCCATTAGGCATTGCTCCAACATATCCATAATATGCAGTATCCATATATAAATACCATATGAATTCATCTATAGCCATATATAACGATTTATCTCTCCATTTATTTAATTTTTCTAAAAACTTATTACATTTTTTTATTAGCCCTTTTGAAACTGTAGATAAATCTATTTCTTCATCATTTGATGTTATTTTCAAAATATTATTATAAAAATAATCATCTTTATTAAGTAACCTTATATCACTTAATTCTTCTGCTGAAAAAGACATGATCGGCGATCTTAATAACGCTATCATAGGTACATCCTGCATAGGATTATCTATAATCTTTAACAATGACATTATTGTTCTTATCTCAATAGATTCAAAATATCCAGAACCTGTATCTGCATAAGCTGGTATTCCTTGTTCTCCTAATTCATCAAGTAGATTATCCGCCCAGTTTTTAGTAGCTCTTAATAAAATAACTATATCTTTATATTTTAAGTTTCTATACTCTCCAGTTTCCTTATCTAAAACTTTGAATACCTTGTCTCCATTATCAGACATAAGTTCTTTAATTCTTCTAGCAATTACTCTGCCTTCTAAATTAACATTTTCAATTTCCTCTTCATCACTGTCTTCTGAATAATTTTTATCTTGTTTTAAAATAGATTCATAGTTTTTATCTACTATATCAACTTCAATAGGTCCACCTAAAATAGTATTGTCGTCACCTTCATATTCATAACTAGCTCCTAAATTTAATACTTCTTCATCTGTATATTCAAGTTCTCCAACTGTTTCAGACATTATTTCTTTAAATATATAGTTTACTCCATTTATAACTTCTGCTCTACTTCTAAAATTTTTATAAAGCTGAATTTTTCTATTCAATCCCTTTTCTAAAAGATAACTATTATACTTTTTTATAAATAATTCAGGTTTTGCCTGTCTAAATCTATATATACTTTGCTTAACATCTCCAACCATAAACACATTAGGAGCATCGCAATCCCTTCTTGATACTAATCCTATTATTGTTTCCTGTACATTATTAGAATCCTGATATTCATCTATAAGAACTTCATCAAAATAATGTCTAAAATTTTCAGCAATTTTTGATGGTTTAATATTATGTTCCTCATCTTCTTCACTCAATATTTTCAAACATAAATGTTCAAGATCATTAAAATCCAAAAGATTTCTTTCCCTCTTCTTTTTTGTAAACCTATATCCAAATTCTAATACAAGTTCAGTAAGTTTTTTAATATATGGATAAACTCCTTGTATACTAAGTAACATATCTTCTGGGGTAGTAGAAAACGTATTATCTATTAAATCAGTTATTTTCTTCTTTATATCATCTCTAATTTTCTTTACAATATTTTGAGCATTTTCATCTGATACTGTATTCTTTTTAATAGCTTTTAATCGTCCAAAATTTATTTTTATTAAAGATTCATACAGTTCATTCAATCCTAAATCAGATGATTCATATGCTCTCTTTATACTAAACAATTCATCACTAAAATTATAAAGATAACTTTCAAGACCTTCTGTATCATTAATTATATCAATTGCTTTCTGAAGCATTTTTACATAACCTTCAAGTTCTACTTTTATACTTTGACATAATATCTTTACCCATATGCTTTTATTAAGTTCTTCAATTGAATTTATATTAAAAGCCTCTGCACTTTCCTCAAGCCACTTTTCAGGCCATGGTCCAGACATAATAAAATTATATAAATCTAAAATAATGTCTTTTAAATTATCATCATTTTTATACGAACTAAATGCTTCAACAAGATTAGTAAATTCCTCATCATCATTATCATACTTATCTTCAAACAACTCTTCTATAACTTCATCTTTAATTAATATACCTTCTGTCTGATCTCCTATTCTAAAAGATGGATCAAGATCAATTTTATGAAAATTATTTTTTATAACTTCTAAACAAAATGAATGCATAGTTGTAATATTTGCTCTATTTAACAAAGTAAGCTGCTTTTGAAGATTCCTTGAATTAGGATTTTTATCTAATGCTTTAGATATTGCTGCTGCTATTCTTTCCCTCATTTCTGCAGCTGCTGCATTAGTAAACGTAACAACAAGAAGTTTATCTATATCTACAGGATTTTCTTCATTAGTAATTATTTTTATAATTCTTTCAACTAAAACTGCTGTTTTACCTGAACCGGCAGCAGCAGCAACTAAAAGATTGCAGTTTCTTGTTTCAATTGCACTTAGCTGTTCTTCCGTCCATTTTGTTCCTTGACTCATACTTTTCATCCCTCCTTATTTTCAACAATTTCAACTTTCTTACGTATATTATCCCATATTTCATTTTCAGATTTATTAATTATAATTCTATACTTATTATCTTTTATTCCAGTATCAAACTGACATATTGAAGAAAAATCACAATACTCACATTGTGTTCTATTGCTATGTTTAATAGGTTCTATTTTTATTTCTCCACTAAGCATATCTTCACATAATGAAATCATTTTTTCATTAACATACGCTCTTAATAAATCAAATTCATCTTCTGTAATAACACTACTGTTAGCCTTAAACTGCCCATCTTTCTTAAATGCCGCTGGAATAACTAATGAATATCCTTCTATATCTTTATCCATTGCTCGCACGACCCTTGCATCTTTTAAAAGCAACCCTTTCATCTTTAAATTCTCAAGAACTTCTCTTTCAACTTCTTCTGTAGTCATTTGTTTTTTGCTCTTAATAATAGGATCATCTATTTTAAAATACAATACTGCACCTGGTTTTACCTGATTCTTTAAAATATATTTTGAATTTTTGATAAGTGCATCTAAATAGACAAGTAGTTGCATTTGTAATCCATAATATAATTCGTTTAAGTCAAATTTTTTAGCTCCAGTTTTATAATCTACTATTCTTATATAAATCTGCCCATCTAAATCAAGAGTATCTATTCTATCTATTCTTCCTTGTAAATATACTTTTTCATTATTTTCTAAATCAAGCGTTATAGCTTCTCCTATATTTCTATCACCAAAATTAAATTCAGTTTTGAATACCTCAAATTCACCTTTACTTATCTGTTTAGCTATTACTGAAACAGATTTAGTTATCACCCTTTTAAATCTTTTAGAAAGATATTTAAATCTCCTACTACTATTCAAAATAGAATTAGTTTCTTCTTTTAATTTGTTATCTATTAATTCATCTACTATCTGTTTACATGTATTATTATTTAATTCTGTCCATAACACACCTTGTTCTTTTACTTTCACAGTAAAAGAATCTAAAATATCATGTACGAATGACCCTAAATCTGGTGGCGTAAATTCATATACTTTTCTATTCTTAGCTTTAAGACCATACTGAATAAAATATAAAAATGGACATTGTGCATATTTTTCTAACCTTGATACACTAAATACAAGTTTACCCATATCATCTTGATAAAGCTTTCTTAATTTCTTTTTAGCTACTGTGTCCCCAATATTAGAGTAATTAAGTCCTTTAAATATATTCTGAACTTTATCTTTAAAGTTACTATCTTCTTTAAACCAGTTATATACTTCTGGCCAGTATTGTTCTACATTTTTCTTATCAAAATCTCGTCTTAGAGCAAGTATCAACTCATTAAACGCTGGAATAGGAGCAATAATCTTATTTAGTTTGTCTTTCGTAACACTTAAATCATATATTTCACTTTGTTCTTGAAGATACGGAAATATCTTTTTCATTCTTGAAATCACAATAGATGGCCTTAATGATTTTCCTTCAAAATCAGCCATAGGATATGAAATTTTAAGATAATCACAACTCATAGTCAATGCAGTATATATTAAAAATTGTTCTTCAAAAACTTTACTCCTAGTACTTGAAGCTAATTCTATTCCAGCTTCACTTAATATACCTCTCTCTCTATCAGATAATATACCTTCATCTTTTTTACCTGCTGGAAATACTCCATCATTAACTCCTAAAATATATAAAACTTTCACTTCTCGTCCTTTTATTCTAGATACATCCCCAATATTAACTTGATCTAATGCAGCAGGAATAACTCCAATTTTTTCATTTGTGAACCCTGAATTAAGTATTTTAAAGAATTCATATGAATCTACAATTTCATCTCCCATTACATCTACAGCCTGATCAAGTATGTTAACCACAAATTCTTCAACCTGGCTGTATTCTCTTACTTTATCTTCTAATCCTAATTGTTCAAAATTATCAATCCAGTCGTTTATTCTTTTGAAAACATCTATATCTATTAAAAATTCATATAATGCTTTACATATATCTCTTACTTTTGTTTTTTTACTTATTTTCTTATGAAACGTTAAAAGTGGCATTCTCACCTCTTCCATAAGCTCTGATATTTCAATTTTTTCATTTGTAAGTTCTTCATTAGTTCCATTAAACCATTCTTCACTTATTATTTCTTTTCCAATCCACTTATATCCCTTTACACCATATCCAAGCACAAAGTTCTCAAGTTTATCAATATAGGCTCTATCAATTCCTATCAAACCAGTTTTTAAATATTTAAACACACTTTCATATGACCAATTTTTAAAAAATATTTCAAATGCTGATGTTATAAGAACTATTAATGGATTACTTAATAACTGTATCTTTTTATCTAAAAAATATGGTATATTATAATCCCTGAATACAACAGAAGTTATTTTCTCATACTCCTCTATATTTCTACATACTACAGAAATATCTCTATATCTGTATTTATAGTCTCTAACTAAAGAAACTATACTTTTAGCAATCCTATCAACCTCATCATATACGTTATTAGCCTTATATAAGCTTATCCTGTTGCATTTTCCTTTATATTCATTAAATGGATAAGCAAAAAAATATTTTTCTATATGCGCAAGTTCTCTCCTATTTTTAAATCGATACGGTTCATCTTTATTTAGATCTATAGGTTTATCATATGCGATATTATTTTCTTTCATCATTTTTAATATCTTATTTTCAGTATTCTTTATTGAATTAAATATATCAGTTATATCAGTATTTTCTTTATCAAATTCTCTATTTTCCATGCATAGAGTTATATTAACTCTTTTACATCTCTTTGCAAGTAAACGAATAGTTTCCATCTGTTGAGGTGTAAAAGTAGTAAATTCATCTATCCACACTTCTGTATTCTTATATATTTCACATTCAGTCAATTTATTATTTAATAATGTTAACTCATCATCACCATCAATATATTTTTCATGCATTTTTAAATTGAATTTATCATAAATAACTGAAAGTTCCTTCATTTTCTGAACTAATTCTAAATCCTCTATTTTTTCATCAATATTATCAAGCGCTTCAATATTCACATTATATTTTTTGAATTCTTTTATAAGTTCAGAAACTATTTCATTAAATCCTTGTTCTCTAGATATCTTTTTGAAATAATCTAACTCATCAATATTTTCATTAAGAATCTTATGAATTAACATATTCTTACCTGAGTCTCTTATAATTTTCTTTACACGTCCACCACACTCATCAAACACTTCATGAGCCATTTTCTTAAAACTCAGTACCTGAGTTCTCATAAGAGCTCTTTCACCTATATATTTTAATATTTTATTTTCTGTTACAAACGTATACTGCTCAGGCACTATTAAAATAAGATTATTCTCTTCATTTTCATCTAATCTTTCTTTTATTGAAGTTATGCAAAATTTACTTTTACCTGTACCAGCTCTTCCGTAAATAAATCTTATACTCACTAGCATCACCTCTAATTCCTATAAATACTTACTTTTTATTTTATAGTTTCATTCCTAAGTATTCCCATTATCATAGTATCTAAATACTGTCCATTAATATAGCATTTATTTCTTTTTATTCTTTCTTCAACAAATCCACATTTTTTATAACACGAAATAGCCCTTATATTGCATCTAATAACTTCAAGTTCAATTCTTATTGCATTTAATTCTTCAAATAAATATTTATTCAATGTATTTATAGCATCTTGTCCATATCCTCTATTCCAAAACCTGCTTCCTATTGTTATCCCAATAGAATATACATTGCTACAATAATTACTTTCCTTATAAGTTATAAAACCAATAAGTACATTCTTTTCATTAATTATACTCAAAGCTTTCCTAAGTTTAATTTTTTTCTTATCCACTTCATCTGGAATTGAATTATATATTTTTACTTTTTCATCATTACATAAATTATATATAATGCCTATATCTCTTCTTTCTAACAACCTCAAATATACTTTTTTGCCCTTAAGCATATATACCCCTTCTTTATTCCATAATATATAAAAACCTTATATTTTTATATACTTATTATTAGTAATATAAATAATTAATTCATTCAATTATAATTATACTATTGTTTTTTTAATCAAGTAGAAGCTAAACAATTAGATGAATTTTTTTATTAACTGATTTATCTATTTAGTTTTGTGCTTTTTACAATTTTTCTAATTTATCTTAAATTATACATCTTAAGCACACTATAACTTTTACCTATTAGTATATGTCAATAATGTATAAACAAAAAAAACATCTAACAAAATTGTTAGATGTTTTCTGGCGGAGAATCCGGGATTTGAACCCGGGCGCCAGTTGCCCGACCTACGCCCTTAGCAGGGGCGCCTCTTCAGCCACTTGAGTAATTCTCCATATACTTTTCAAATAATTTAATTATTTTTAATGGCGGAGAGATAGGGATTCGAACCCTAGGTACCCGTGAAGGTACGCCGGTTTTCAAGACCGGTGCCTTAAACCAACTCGACCATCTCTCCATGTCTCACGACAAGATTTATTATATCAACCATATTTATTTATGTCAACATTTTTGCTTTAATATTTTTAAATTTTTTTATTATATATAAAATATTATCCTATATCCCAATAAATTTCTAATATTACTGAAATTTAATTTACAATAAACTACTCCACCAAACTTAACAACTAAAATTTTTCAAATGATTATTTTACTAAAAACAAATTATATTCTCATTATACAAAAAAGTATATAGCAAAAATATCAAATGTTTTTAGCCAATAATCCGGTATTTAAACATCAGCACCATTTACCCAACCATTAGAAAGGTAATCTTTTCAACTTCATAAACAGCCATTAAAACCCATATTTTAGAAATTTATTTTTGAGCAAAAAAAATGGCGGAGAGATAGGGATTCGAACCCTAGGTACCCGTGAAGGTACGCCGGTTTTCAAGACCGGTGCCTTAAACCAACTCGACCATCTCTCCGTGTCTCACGACAAGATCTATTATATCAATCATATTTTGTTATGTCAACACTTTTATTATATTTTTTAATCGAATTTATACTATTTTCTGATATATATGATATTCAGTATTTCCATTATTTTGTATTAAAGCAATTGACTTTTTCATTAAAAATTCAATTGCTTTAGTATAATTATAATAACTTCTCCATTTGAAAAACTAAATCATTTTTAAAACTGTAATTTCTAATCAATCTTCCTAGTCGATATTATATCAATACCTGTATTCATAATATTTTTACATATAATATCACCAATATCTATTGGTGTACTTATATAAATTCTACTAAGTACCTTTGAAAATTCCGTCCATAAAACTTTTTCGATTGGTTTAGTACTTTTAACAGATATTACTTTATGGTTAGGATCTCCTTTTACTCTTACTAAACTTGTAAAAATATCTTTATTTTCCATAACAACATCCTTCTTATTATATTTCTTTAAACTCTTTTATTCTTCCTACTAAAACTTTTGAATTCATAGAATCATCAACTATATTTAAAACACTTTTATCCATTTCTCTTGCTAATATTTTAATAATTTTCATATCACAATAAGCACCATTACAACTTCCTAAGCCTATCCCTGTACGCCTCTTTACTCCTTCAACAGTTCTTGCTCCTAATGGTCTTCTTATACAATCTACAATTTCCCCTTCAGTTATGTTATTACAACTACATATAATCTTTCCATATCTATCATCTAAACTTATAATTTCATTTTTTTGATCCTTTGTAAGATTTTTAAACACATAGACATCTCTTTTTTTATCAATATAATCTCTCTTTTGAATAATATTCATACTTGTCTTCAAAGTTTCTTTTATTTTATAAGCAATTGCTGGAGCTATTGTTATCTTGGCATAATGACTTCCTCTTACTTTAATATAACCATCTTGCAATTTTGATTCATCAATAAATACGCTATCTTTGCTGTATGTTTCAGTAAATATATTAGTAACACTTTCTTTATCTACATTTTTTATTATTTTTCCACATAATCGTAATCCTTCATCCATATCAATGGATTCATACCCCTTTATTCCAATCAAATTTCCATTAGAAGTAGTAGGGATATTAATTATAAATGCATTATTATCCAAATCTCTAGTAACTATATTATTCATATAATTATCAGATTTTTCATTAAATAATATATAGTTCATTTTTTTACTTATTATTTCACTTTGTATTTCATCTGTTACCTTCTCATCAGTATCATTATATATTTCATTTGGTATAGTATTAACAACAAACTTACACGTAAACTTATTTTTATTAGTAGTTACCTTAAATCCTTTAGAAATTTTTCTTATATCAATAACTTTTTCCTCTAATCTAAAATTAACACCATTATCAGCTGCTACTTCCGCATATGATATTGCTAAATTATATGGAGAAATAACTGCTGTATTTTCACAATATAGTGCTTTACTTGCTTGCACCTTTAAATTAGGTTCGATATCATAAATATCACTTTCATCAATAATATGTATTCCTGAAATTCCTCTTTTCTTGGCTCTTTCATACATATTATAAATTCTACTATTATCTACATCAGATGAAGATATTCTTAAAGCACCAACTTTTCTGTATTCAATATTAAATTTTTTACAATGTTGCTCTATTAATTTTCTACCCTCATTTTCAAGTAATGCCATCATATCATCAGACGTTTCTGATCCATCATAAACTACAGCAGTATTAACAAATGATATATCATTAGCAACGTCATAATCCTTTTCTATCAATGCAATATTTATATTATACTTTGATAATTCATAAGCTACAGCACAACCTATTATTCCACCGCCCAATATTAGTACATCATAATCCATAATATATCCTCCTAATCAGAAACTATAAAACTTCTATCTTTCAATTCGTTAATAATTAATTCAAGATTTTTCTGACTATCTGCCGAAATAGTATGAAGATGCACACCATTTGTTAATACAGATAATAATTTTGCTTTTTGATCGCCATATTTAGTCATAAACTTATTCAATTCATTTAAATTTCTTATCATAAGCATACCTCTTATTTCACCATAAAGTGGATGTTCTACAATCACATCTTCAATCGTGCCTCCATATTTAATTACACTACTCATTTCTTCAAACATTTCTTCTTCTGTATGAATAACAGCAATTATAGCTTTTACATTTTTATCTTTCCTATTAATCATATATCCATCTGGAGTTGCTATTATATCATGTCCTGTAGCTCTAAGTATAGCTATATCTTTTACAATTATCTGCCTAGTAACTCCATATTTATGAGCTATTATAGTACCTTTAAGAGGCTTATTATTTTCATTTAATAACTTAACAATACTATCCCTTCTATCAATAGAATTCATTTTTTCCCTCCTATATGCCAATAATATTGCAACATAGAAATACTACTATTTTCTAATTTATAATATTCTAGATTAATTATACTTTAAATAACAAATAAAAGCATTATTTATAATATTACTTTATTCTTTTAAATACAGTTAATCTTAAAGATTAGTTTATTATACAATCATTATCACCTGATAAACAGATCGATATATTGTTTAATTATTCTTTTATTTATCGCAACCATATAAATAATATCATATATATGAAATTTTATATTTCAATTCATTAACAGCGCTTCTTTTGTATTTATTTTAGTTATCAAACTATAAATAATTTTTCAAAAGATAAAATCTATATTATTCTTTTATACAACAAAAAAAGTTATGAAATATTTCATAACTTTTATTTAATGGTGGAGATAAAGAGATTCGAACTCTTGACCCCCTGCGTGCAAGGCAGGTGCTCTCCCAACTGAGCTATACCCCCATAAATGGTGGACCTTCAGGGACTCGAACCCCGGACCTACCGGTTATGAGCCGGTTGCTCTA
>SVCE01000008.1 GCA_015058525.1 Clostridium butyricum | reverse complement strand
TCTTTGTAGCATTGCATGTGTTTCTGTTAAAGCTCCTTCAGCTGTTTGAATTAATGATACACCATCTTGTGCATTTTGTGATGCTTGATCTAATCCATTGATTTGTGATCTCATCTTTTCTGAAATTGCTAATCCTGCTGCGTCGTCTCCTGCTCTGTTTATTTTATAACCTGAGCTTAATTTTTCAATTGACTTTCCTTGTGCGTCATTTGAAACCTTCATTTGTCTGTGTGCATTCATTGCATTTAAATTGTGTGATATTATCATTTTTGTTTTCCTCCTTGATTTATATATTTAGACATCCTTGTCTTTATTTTATTGGTTACAAGCATAAATAACTTACAACCCCTATAAATATTTTCGTTACTACTTTTTGTATCTTTAGCATTTTTATTAAAAAAATATTAAACTTTATATTTATTGGTGTAATTTTTTAATCATAAAAAAATATGCAAAGTATTTTCTCGGAATTTAAAATTGTTTATTAGATTTCTACTTGCTTGACTATATTCATATCCTTAACTTTTTGCATATAAGCAATTAAATCTTTTTGTCAAAAAATGATGGTCTAAACTGTACATCATCATATCTTTTCCTTGCAACTATATTTTGCCTTAAACTCTTTATCTGATTTTTAATTTTTAATTGTTCTTTCTTTATATTATTTTGAAATTCTTCTTCTAATAACATTATGCCTAATCTATCTATAGTGCTTTTAATTTCATTTTTTTCAAATTTCAAAGTGAAAATTTCATTTATAATATTATCTCTTTGCAATAACAAATCATCTAATTCTTTGCCTTGCTTAGTCTTTTCTATCAATTCAATAGTAATAATTTTATATTTTTCTAAGCATTCTCGTAAAGTCATAAACTCACTCCACACTAATTACTAAACCATGTAGCCATTGATGACTGTTGTGACTGTGCTTTTGCCATAGCCTTTTCAAGTTTTGAATATTTTTTATATAGTGCATCCTGTTTAGTTTTTAAAGATGCATTCATTTCCTTGATTAACTTTGTTTTTTCCTGAAGTTCTTTTGTCATATCATTAGTTAAAATATATGTTCCTCCACCAGCTTTTTTGTTAAAAACTGAATCAAACTTAACTACATTATCATCCATTATTTTTCTTAACTTAGGAATTATACCACTATTAGCTGTATCAGTAGCAGTTGGATTTTTAAAGAACAATTCCTTAACACCATCAAAATTTTCTTGTAACGCCTTTGTTAATTTATCCTCATCAATTTCATATATACCATTTTTTTCTTTCCATTCATTAGCCATTGGCTTTATTCCTAATGACTCAACATCAATTTTAGAACTTGTCATAAATGTTGCCATAGCATCTTTCATGCTCTCTGCTAAATTAACAAAATTGTCATCATTTCTTAATAATCCAGTTTGTGCTTTCTTTTCCCATTTTTCAATTTGTGATTCACTCATAGCACTTTTTTCATCTTCAGTTAATGGCTGATATGACTTATCGTATGTTTCAAATATCTTTGTATTGATTTTTAACAATAAGGCATTATAATCGTCTACAAATGATTTAATTCTATCTTTTAATACAGTAACATCTTTTGAACCTGTTATTTTAGATGGTTCATTAACAGCTTCATCTGGATTAGTTGTTATTCCCCCTCCAGCTTTTTGATATGTTCCATCTGCATTTGTCTTTAATGTAACATCTTTAAAAGTAAATGTCATACCATCAAGACTAACTCTATTACTACTATTATATTCAGTATTAGTAGTATCATCTATTTTAAATACATCTGTACCATTTGATATTGTTGCATGAAGTTTTTGAGCTGTTCCAGTTTTAGTTGTTCCATCGCTAAAACCAGATACTACAAAATCACCCTTCCCTTCATTATTAGATTCAAAAACTACTCCTCCACTAATTTCACTATATCTAGCTGTAACATTTGCTTTTTTAGAATTAGCATTATAATTTTCTGCTGTTGCAGAATAATCCACTTTACCACCAAGGTTAACAACCAATTTCATTTGACTATTATCACTTGTTCCAGTAACATTTACTGACAACCCGTTATTAGTTGTTACTTTTAATCCATTAATCATATTTTTATAATTTTCTTCTGTATATTTTGTAGATGCCTCTTTTAATTTATCTATTTGCTGTTGTATTTCTTTTATGTCACTATCACTTTTACCAATTTTACTATTTTCAAGTTCTGTTTCCTTATTTTCAACTGCTTTCTTAAATGCATCTATATTATTAGCAGTATCACCTATCTTAGCAGAAAAACTAATTCTTTGTCCTCCAAATTGTGTATCTACATCATATGATTCAGTAGTATCTATAAGAAGATTATCTAACTCGCTTTTAGTTACTTTAGTAGACGCCTTTTTTGCTAATTGCGTAACACTTACCTTATAATCAGAAATACTTGCATCACTACTTCCTGTTACTGAAACAACATTTTCATTAGCAGAAGTAAATTTGGTTTGATTATATGCACTAGAGCTATATAAAGAATTCTTACCATCAACAGTTAAATACTTATTGTAAAATGCAGTTACATCTTTCATTATTGACTGATATTGCTCTTGCTTCCATTGCATTATTTGTTTTTGTTTTCTCTCATTATCAATTCTTAATTGATATGGTTTCATACTATCTTTTACTATTGAATCAATATCCAATCCAGTTGCCATGCCACTTATTCTAATTGTCATAATTTCTCCACTCTCCTTTACTTTTTTATTAATAAAATTAATTTCTATCTATTTTTAATTGATTGTTTATATGCTTCATGCCACATGTTATTAATATCCTCAATTAGAGGAATTATTTCATCCATTATTTCAACACTTTTTTGCATATTAGCATCAAACAATCTTTCCTTAATATATGCATATATGTTATACAAGTTCTTTGCCCATTCTCCAGTGTTTGTATCTAAACTAACCATAAGTTCAGAAAAAATACTTTGAGCTCTTTTTAAACTATCATTTGCTTTTTGTATATCTTTATCTTTTATAGCTTGTCTGCCAATCTTGCTGAATTTAACCAATCCATCAGTCAACATTAACAGTAATTGTTCCTTTGATGCAAAGTTTATACTGTTATTTTTATATATATTATAGCCATTTGAATACATAATGACTCCTCCTATTTTTTAATATCTATAATTGTTCCTTTTATATTGATTTCATTTATCTTCTGTGCTTCTATTTTTACAATTTGTTCGTTGTTATATTTTATTGCGTCTACAATAATGTCATCTTTATATGTTTTTTTGTTATTTTTGCGATTATTATGTTTATTTTTTTTCTCTTGATCTTTGATTAAATCACGATTAGTATCTATTGATTTTGAATGATGCACTTTTTCTGCTTTAATTTCTTCCTGCATCTTTCTTCTAATATCAGTATCTATTTTATTTAATCTAAATTCCATAAAATCACCTTATAAAAACTATACTTTCTTATCTAATATCCCCATTTCTTTGCACATACTTGCAACCATATTTAATATCTTTTCACTTGGTATTTCTAGCACAACCTTATTAGTATCTTGATCAATAACTTTAATCATTATAGTACTTAAATCTTTATGAAAAGAATATTCTGCGCGTGTATTTTGAGGTTTTAATAATTTATTTAACTTGCTGATAGCTTCGTCTAAATTTTTTTTATTGTATTTATCCTCTTTATTATCATACTTATTTTCATTATTAGACTCTTCTGTTTCAGACACACTATTTACAATAAAATTAGTATCAAAGTTTTCATTTGCCATTGTTGTATTGGTATTTATATTAGAAACATTGATACTTGAGTTAACAACCATGTTATTTACTCCTCCTTAATTATTAATAAAACTACTTTTTATTAACTATTCCTTTTAATAAATTCATATCAATATTCATTGCTTGCTTATTTTCATCTTGTACTTGTTCATACAATTCTTTTCTTAGTATATTTATATTTTTAGGTGCATGTATTCCTAATTTTACACTTCCATCTTCAATTTTACTTATAGTGATTTCAATATTATCACCAATCATTAGGGATTCACCTTTTTTTCTTGTAATTACTAGCATATTATCACTCCCTCAGCAAAGGTTCTTTAACTTTATATTCACAATTATCTAGTATTATTTGTTTCCCTAAATTATTAGAAGTATTTATTATTATAGGTCCTTGAAGATTAGCTGTTATTTTTTTAGGATCATTATTTAATGTTATTGTTGTAAGAACAAGCACATCTTCTTGTTTTTCTATATTTAATGATTCTATAATTTCATCATTTAATTTAACTTTATATTCTTCAAAAAAATCATATGGTGAAACTACTATCATACCTACTTCATCTTTTTCTAAAGATTGAAGAAGTTTAAAAGGTTCAAATTCCTTCAAATCCACCAATATATATTCCTTTAAATCTTCAAAACCTAAAAGTCCTTTATTTAAAGTGACAATATCCTTTTTCTCATATTCCAATTTTCCATGATACATTGAATTAAATATCATATGCTATCCCTTTCTGTATTTTATCTAACATAATCTAAAAGTGTGTTCATTAAAACTTTAGAACTAGTTTGAAGCGTTGCTGTATATACTGTCTGTAATACTGCATACTCCATTGACTTCTGAGTATAATCTACATCTTCTGTATTTGATAAAATACTTGTCATATTATAATTTTGCTCTTCGTTTGTCTTTTTTGCAGATTCCATTCTATTTTGTACAGCACCAACACCTGATCTTATCTTTGAAACATTTTGTGATATATAATCTAAACTAGTCATTAAAGTTCCATTTATTTTTGAAAGAGCATCACTTTCTTTATCTTTAGCAATGGTTGTACCATCAGATAATGTAACATTCGCTGTAGCCTCACCTGAAGCAACACTAAGACATTTAATTATATCTGAAAATTTATCCATTACATTTATCGGCTGTCCAAGTTTATTTTCAAATTCAAGTATATCAACTGCTGTTTTATTATAATCAACTGTAACTCCATCTGACACTTCAGTTTTTAATGAAGCCTTAATTTGATCATGAGTTGTTTTTGCAAGTTGTGTATCTGTTATATTCTCTCCGCTTCTATTTTTATAATTTTTAATTGCACCTGAAGAATCAACAGTAAAAGTATTACCATCTTTATCTGAATATGCTATATTTCCATTATCATCTACCTGAACAGGTTTAGTAGTACTTTTAGTTCCTCCAAATATATAATTCCCATCAAATGTTGTATTTAATACTTGTCCAAATTCCTTAAATTTTTCAACTATTTCATCTTTAATTGCGCCCACTTCATCCATTCCATAAGCACCATTTCCAGCTTTAATTGTAAGTTCCTTTATTCTTCTTAATATATTATTTGCTTGTCCTAAAGCTGTATCAGTAGTATTAAGCCAATTAGTTGTATCTTGTATATTAGTATTATATTGAGCATTTGCTCTTATTTCACTATTAAGTTGCATAGTTCTTACAGCTACATATGGATTTTCCGAAGCTCTACTCACATTCTTTGAAGAAGATAATTGATCTTGAATAGTACTCATATTACTCAAATTTCGTTGCATATTACTCATATAGTTTGTTACAAGCATTGCATTTGTTATACGCATTATTTTAACTCTCCTTTATAATATTCTATATTAATTTAATCTTTATCTTTTTAATCCATTAATTACAACATCCAATAATTCATCAACTGTATTAATCATCTTTGCATTTGCTTGATAAGAATGTTGAAATTGAATTAAATCAGACATTTCCTCATCTAAAGACACTCCTGATTCTGATGTTCTTTGATTTTGTAAATTAGTCAAAAGTATATTTTGTGTTCCTAGGTTTGTTTTTGAAACGCTTGTAGCTGTAGCTAATTTACTTATTGTACTAGCATAATAATCACTAAGTTTTGTCCCACTAGCATCTTTACTTGTTAAATTCATTTTCTTACCGTTATTTTCAAAAATTATTCCCGACTTTATATTTCCACCTGCATCTTTATTAGTAAAGAATTTATCTCTACTTGCTAAATCACTTGCTTCCAAACTTCCTATATTTATTTTTAAATCCTTTATTTGAGCTATTGCTAATGCTCTAGTTCCATCTTTTTCACCACTATAATCATCAACGTGTTTTTCACCACAATTAAGCAATGATAATTTTTGTTGAACCTTATCATTTAAAGTAATATTTTTAGCTGTTATACCTGAATCTGTGTATGATAATGATCCATCAGGTTTTCGTATTACAAAAAGTAATTCAGCACCCTTTAATGATTCTGGTGATTCTTCTCCTGATGCCCCTGTTGTTCCTGTTTGAATTGCATTGACAGCATATGCAAATGATGCTGCAAACTTATCAAGTTCATCCATATATCCTTGAATAATACTTTGTACTTGTTGATTTCCTGCAATAGATCCTCTAGTTACTCCAATACTGCTACCTAAAATTGCATTCTTAAAATCTTTTTCTTCTACAGAAGTATATGGTTCTGTTACACCAGAAGCATTCTTCTTTCCAAGAATTCCACAATTATCTCCAACCAACATTCTATTTTGTAATAATTCATTTTGTAAATCATTTAAATCTGTTCCAGTAATTTTGAAACTCTTAGAATTATTTTTATCCCCTAATACACTATAAGTAATAGTTAGTTCTGTTATTTTTCCACTTGAATCAGTACTTGTTGCTTTAGCACTTTCTACATAAGAAAATCTTGTATAATTTTTATCGTTTGGATTTGAATTAACCAGATTATTAATTTTACTGTTTGGATATTTTTCTGCATTCTCACTTACACTTAAATTTATAGTATTATCATCATCTCTATCAATTTTAACTCCAAACTTTTCACTTAATTTATCAATTAAATAATCCCTTGAATCCATTAAATCATTAGGTTGCATACCAATTGCTGAAACCCTTGATATTTGTTTGTTTAACTCATTAATTTGATCAAGTATACTATTTATTTGTGAAACATCATTAGAAAGCTCTTTCTGTGCATCTTCCTTTTTACTTTGTAACTGATTATATCTTTTATTAATAGCTGTTGCTAACGATTCTGCTTTCTTAAGTGCAACAGTTCTATTACTATCCTTTTCTGGTGCCTTTGACAATTCCTGAAAAGCATCATAAAACTCACTCAATGCACCTTGAAGTCCACTACTAGTTGTTTCATTTAATATATCTTCAACTTGATATAAATACTGATATGTTGAATTTAGTGTTCCTTGGTTAGTAGTTTCCGCTCTTACTTGATAGTCAATAAATTCATTTCTTATTCTATTTATTTGAGTAATTTGTGCACCTGTACCTATTTGTCCATAATTACCACTATCAAACTTTGATAATCCTCCAAATGGTCTTGTTGTTACAACTTTTGCTCTTTGTCTTGAATAACCAGGTGTCTGAGCATTTGCAATATTATGTGAGGTTGTATTGATATTTCCTTGTTGTACAAATAGCCCTCTTTTGGCTACCGTAAAAGTATCAAATAATCCTGCCATATTTATCCTACCTTTCTCTCTTTACACATCCCTGTCAAATTCCAACTTCCATATTATAATTTTATTTTTTTAATGCTCCACAAGAATTGTATGTTTTTATTTCCTTAGTGGGATTAAATATATTTAACATTTTATTTGTAAATATTAATTGTTGTTTTAATAAAAGATCATTTGTATCTTTTTTATTCTTAACATCAATCACTGTATCACTTATCTTCATATATGTAGCTTTTAATTCATCATTATTTGAATTAAAAACAAATTCCTTCAAGCTTCCATTATTAAGTAAATTTCTTCTAGCAACTTCTTCTTTTGCTATCTTTTTACTACATTCATTTAATTTATCAACCACACCTTCTAATCCAAAAACATCCTTTTCAATTATAAAATCTTTTTGTATTTCTAAAAGTTCAGATAATTGTTTTAAATGTTTTTCTTGTTCCCTCATTATCTGAATTAGTTTATCTATCATAACTAAATATTAGTACCTTTCATATTGTTTAATATACTTCTTGCAGTAAGTCTTGCATCTACATTATAAGTTCCTGCTTCAACTCTACTTTTAATTTCTGCAACTTTTTTACTGTTATTTATATCACTTGCCATAGAATAATCTTTAAGACTTTTTCCTAAAGAAGAAATTTCAATTCTATCTATGCTATTTACTTTATCAACTTTTTGGATTTTTCTCTTTGAACTTGTATTATATGCAGTTATGAATGATTGTCTGTTTATTCTATCAATACTCATATCCTTTACTTCATTCCTTTCTCGATTAATTATTTATCGGCTAAAATTCCATATAGTTTATACTTATTCTATTGTAATTTATACTAACTATATGGTTTTTTACAATCAAAAAAGGAAATTTTTAAAAATGATTTGCATTTTTAAAAATTTCCTTTTAATATATTTCACTATAATTAAATCACATTATTTGCTTAATGATTTAAGTCTGTCTGCACCATTTACAATATTAGTTATTCTTACACCGAAGTTTTCGTCAACAACAACAACTTCTCCAAGTGCTATCTGCTTTCCATTTACCAATATCTCTACTGGTTCTTCAGCTAATTTTTGTAATTCTATTAAAGAACCTGCACCTAAATTTAAAATATCTTGAATGCTTTTCTTCGTTCTTCCAAGTACTACTGATATATCTAATGGAACATCCATTATTAAATCTATATTCTTAATTGGTGGCACTTCACTCTGTTGTCCTAATGGTTCAAATGCTGCCTTATGAATTTCTACAGGTTGTTGATACTGCATTGGTGGTTGACCATATCCATATTGCATTGGCTGCCCTTGATATTGCATCTGTGGTGGTTGCATCATCTGAGGCTGACCATATCCATACTGCATTTGTTGTTGTGCAGCTGGATCATATTGCATCTGTGGTTGCTGAGGTGCCATCTGAGGTTCAGTATTAATTTCCTTATTTACTATTGGCTCACTTGCTGGAGCTTCCTGCTTTGGTTCTTCTGCTTTAGCTGCTTCCTGCATATTATCTTCACCAGTCATAATTGCCACTATATTTTTAGCTGTTTCTATTGGGAAAATCTGCATTATGCTACTATCTACAAAATCACCAATTGTCATTCTAAAAGATACTTTTACAATCTTTTCATCTTCTGGAATTGCATCCGATATTGGAATAGTTTCATCTGTTACTACTTTTGCTGTTGGAGGCGATATATCTACTTTCCTTCCAAACATTGTAGCCATAGATGTAGCTGCAGAACCAATCATCTGATTCATTGCTTCTGATACAGCACTTACTTCTAATTCAGATAATTCATGGCTATCACCAATTTTTCCATCTCCACCCATCATAAGATTTGATATTACTAGACCATCATCATTTCTTATAATAAGTATATTTCTTCCAACTATACCTGCAATATATTCAATATCAACTACTACGTTAGGAGTTTCAAATCCTGCTTTTATTTCCCTAAGTGTAGTAACAGATACTACTGGAGTAGTTATATTAACTTGCTGGTTTATAAGTTGATATAACGCTGTAGATGCAGATCCCATAGATATATTTCCAATTTCACCTAATAAGTCTTTATCTATATCCGTTATTGTTCCTTCAACAACTTCACTTTTATCCGCTTCAGCTTCTACACTACTATCATCCATTGCCTCTCCTGATAATAATGCATTTATTTCTTCCTGCGATAAAAAGTTATTGCTCATACCCATTCACTTCCTTATCTATTATATCTAAAATCATAACACCCATATTCTTACCAGATACCCCTGGTTTAGCATAATAGCATTCTTCATTTCCCACATATACTTTAATTGGAGATGAACTTTTAGTATTAAGCTTTATCACATCACCTATAGTTAATTTTAAGAAATCATCTACTGTTAAATTAGCACGGCCAAGTTCTGCTATAACCTCAACATCAACTTTGTTAATACCTTCTTCTATTCTTTCTCTTGATTCAGCTTTTGCGCTCTCATCATCATTTTTGAAAGAATATTGAACTACCAATTTATCCAATATCTTTTCAATGCTTAAATATGGTATACACATATTTATAAATGTACTGTGTTTATTCATCTCTACTGAGAATGTAATAAGTGCTACAGGATCATTTGGTGCCAGTGTCTGGTTTATTGCCGGATTTGTTTCAATTCCTTCTACTTCCGGTTCAACTTCTAATACATTATCCCAAGCTAATCTCAAATTACTTATCATTCCACCTGTTACTTGTCTCATTATATTTTTATCTATATCTGAGAATTCTTTTGTTGAAATCTTCCTATCTCCATTACCACCTAACAATATATCTATTACTTGCAGTGAAAACTGTGGATTAGTTTCAAATATTATATTACCTGCTAGTGGAGGCATTTTAAAAACTGTTATGATAGTAGGATTTTGTACTGAATGTATAAATTCCTCATATTTTATCTGCTCTACAGTTTCTAGTTTAACTTTGACATTTTGTCTAGTCTGGCCAGTTAAATAATTCGAAATTATTCTTGCATAATTATCATGAACTACTTCTAAAGTTCTTATATGTTCCTTAGAAAATTTCTGTGGACTATTAAAATCATATAGTTTTACTTTATGATTTTCTTCTTTGCTTACTTCATCTGGCTCTAACTCACCTGTAGAAAGGGCAGATAACAGGGCATCTATTTCACTTTGCGATAAAACGTCAGCCATATTTCTCCCTCATTTCTTAACTAATTTAATATTTTATCTATATCTATTATTGTCAATAGCTTATCTTCATAGTTTAATATACCTTTTATATAAGGTTGGTTTTTATCATTATCCTTGTCCAACTTTTGAATATTCTTTTCTTCTATGTCTAAAACTTCTTCAACTTCATCTACTAATATTCCGATTTCTTCATCTTCTACAGTTAATATAATTATATTATTTTGTTCATTTCCATGATTTACATTTAAAAGCAAATTTAAATCTACTAATGATTTTATACTTCCACGTAAATTTATTAAGCCTTTTATATAGCTAGGTGCTTTTGGCACTCTTGTTATGCTCATTATGTCATTTATGCTTTGAACTCTGTCAGTTTCAACTGCAAAATGTTCATCACCTAGTTTAAAAACTACTATCTGCATATTTTACCCTCCCAACAATCCGATTAATAATTAAACAATTAATTCGTACTAAATTAGTTGATGATATTAGAAAGTAAATAAAAATCCAATATTCATCTCAATACACTTCTTGTTATCATCAACTATTTACTAACTTAATAAGTTGAAAATATTATTATTAAGTTAACTTATACAATTATAATTATTATCCAATTACTTTCTTAATAGCTTCTAAAACTCTATCAGCTTGGAATGGCTTAACTATAAAGTCTTTTGCACCTGCTCTTATAGCATCCATTACCATTGATTGTTGTCCCATTGCTGAGCACATTATTATTTTTGCATTTGGATCAAATGCTTTAATTTGTTTTACTGCTTCAATACCATCCATATCAGGCATAGTAATATCCATAGTTACTACATCTGGTTTTTCCTTTTTATACATATCTACTGCAACTACACCGTTGTTTGCTTCTCCTACAATTTCAAAATCATTTTTTTCTAAAATGTCCTTTATCATCATTCTCATAAATGCTGCATCATCAACAATTAAAACTTTAGCCATATTTATCTTCCCTCCAAATTTAGTTTATACCTATTGATTTTAATATTTTTTCTAATGACCCTGGCATTGGGATATAATAGAAATGTCCTCCTATGTTTTCTTCTGTATCATCTAAAAATACAGTTTCTATATCTAATATATATTCATCATATTGATTAGATTCTATAAATGTAGTTGTAAGTATAGCTCCAAGCATATCATATGCTACAGCTGGTACTGACGGTGCAATAGCTAAATTTGTAAGCTGAGCTATTGAATTCATATATGATGCTGATATTATATTTGCAATTTCACATAGTACTGAATTTCCCATTTCACTATCTGGCGCAACAGGGCTACCAACTAGTTTACTAATTATATTTTCAGATGTATTCTTTTTAAAAACCAAAAGAATATTACCTGCAATATCTCCAAGTACTCTTACAACTGTTCCTGTTACTTCTTCTTCACCATTCAGTTCAACAATATCTTGAAGTTTTACAACATTAACCGCGGGTACTGTCATATCCACTTTTTTATTTAACAACATAGAAAGAGCAGTCGCAGCGTTCCCAGCACCTATATTAGATACTTCTTTAAGAGCATCAAGCTGAACTCCATTTAATTTAGAATATTCCATAATACCCCTCCTAAAACGCTGATTATAATAATGCACCTACATCTAAGATTAATGTAACTAGTCCATTTCCAAGTATAGTAGCACCAATATATTGATCAAGACCTTTCAATGTTTTTCCTAAAGGCTTAATTACTATTTCTTGTTGACCATGTAATGAATCAACTAAAAGTCCGATAGTTTTATCACCTACGTTAACTATTATAACAAATTTCTTATCTGTTTTACCAGCCTCTATATCTAAACTTTCGTTTAATCTAACTAATGGAATTACATCATCTCTATAGACAATAACTTCTTTACCATTGCTCTTCTTAATATTTTCTTCTTTATAGTCAATAACTCTATCTATAAATCCTAATGATATAGCTAGTGTTTCTTCTCCTACCTTAACAAGTAAAGCTTGTATTATTTGAAGTGTTAAAGGTAATTTAATTATAAATTCTGATCCTTTTCCTTCTTCACTAATTACATCAACAGTACCACCTAAAGCTGCAATCTTTGTCTTAACGACATCCATTCCAACTCCTCTTCCTGAAATATCTGTTACTACTTCATTTGTACTAAATCCTTGAGCAAATATTAAATTTTTAATATCATTATTAGATAATCCTTCTGTGTTGATTCCTTTTTGTTCTGCTTTAGCTTTTACCTTAGCAACATTTATACCAGCACCATCATCTACTACTTTAATTAATGCTTTAGTTCCTTCTTGGTAAGCAATAAGCTTTACAGTACCTACTGGAGATTTACCTGCAGCTATTCTTTCTTCTTTAGACTCAATACCATGGTCTGCTGCATTTCTTAATAAGTGAATTAATGGTTCACCAATTTCATCGATAACAGTTCTATCAAGTTCTGTATCTGCTCCTTCAATAACAAAGTTAATTTCTTTATTTAATTCCATAGATACATCTCTAATCATTCTTGGGAATCTATTAAATACTGTATCTAAAGGAAGCATTCTGATCTTCATAACTAAGTCTTGTAAATCAGATGTTGTTCTTCCTACTTGTTCTAATGTTTCATTTAATTCTTGAGACTTATGATCTGTAACAATTTGTTCAAGTCTTGTCCTATAAATAACAAGCTCTGAAACCATGTTCATTAAATTATCGATTCTTTCAAGATCAACTCTTACAGATTGATGTATTTTTTTCTTTTCTTTCTTAACAGCAGGCTTTTTAGCTGGTGCTGCTTTTTTAGTTTCTTTTTTAACTTCTTCAACTTTAGGAGTTTCTTTCTTTTGTTCTTTTGTTTCAATTTCTTTAGGTTCAGTATTAAATTCTTTAAGATCAATTTCTACTGCTTCAACTTTAGCAACTTCTGAAATTCCATTAACTACTTCAAGTATATCATCAACAGTATCATGAGTTAATAAAACGAATTTTAATTGTAAATCAAATTCTTCATTTTCAATTTCTTGAGTTGATGGTTCTGATTTTAATATTTCACCATGTTCTTCTAAATCCTTAACAATTAGAAATGCTCTTGCTGATTTAAGTAAAGTATTTTCACTTAATGTAACTACTATTTCAATAGCATTATATCCTTTTTCATTAGCTTGTCTAATTACAGATGTATCATACTGATTTAAATTCATTTCATCATCCTGTACAGAATGATTTTCTGCTTGTTTAGCAGTATTATTATCAGATTTATTTCCGCATTCTTTTATTTGAGCTAATTTTGTCATTATGCCTTCTATATCTACTTTTTCATCTGAACCTTCTTGAACATTGTCAACCATTTTTTCTAATGTATCAAGACAGTCGAATAATACAGTTACAACATCTGAAGTAACTTTTAATTCACCCTCTCTAAATTCAGATAGTACATCTTCCATTTTGTGAGTTAATTCTGCAAGGTCTGTAAATCCCATAGTTGCAGCCATTCCTTTAATAGTATGTGCAACTCTAAAAATTTCGTTTACCTTATCTATATCCTCTGGATTTTGTTCTAATTCTAGAAGAGATTCATTTAGAGTTTGTAAATTATCTAAAGACTCTTCTATAAACATTGACATATATTGAGATGTATCCATCATTTATTCCTCCTTTATATCTTTTTATAAATAAAAGTGGAAGCTTTTTCAAATCCATAGTCTCTATAATTATAAATACTTTCTGTAGCTCCTACAAATAAAAGCCCACCTTTTTTTAATGATTCACTAAATTTTTTATATATTTCTTGTTTTACATCATTATTAAAATATATTACTACATTTCTACATACAATAAGGTCAAAACCTGTTTCATATCTATCTAAAATAAGATCATGCTTTTTAAATGTAACCATATCTTTAATTTTATTGTCTATGTAATATTTATCGTCCTTTTGTATGAAATATTTACTAATATCATTACTACTTACAGATTTCATCTCATTTTTTGTATATTCTCCAAGCTTTGCTTTTGAAAGAATTGTATTATCAATATCTGTAGCTAATATAGTATGATTTCCAGATGGTGCTATTTTCTTTAATATCATAGCTAGTGTATATGGTTCACATCCTATAGAACATGCCGCACTCCAAATTTTTAAATTTCTATTTACCGTAAGCAGTTCACTACTCATTTGCTTTTCTAATTCAACAAACAATTCTGGATTTCTAAAGAATTCTGTTACATTAATCGTAATAAAATCCAAGAATTTTTGTCTTTGTGCTGAATCATTTTTTATTGCTTTAGTATATTCTTCTAAAGATTTTATTCCAACTCTGGTCATTAAACTGTTTATACGTCTATTAAGCTGTTCAGGCTTGTATGCTGACAAATTTATACCCAACTCTTTATGAACCCATTTGTGAAATTCATTAAATTCCATTTGCTCCTCCTAAATTCTCTTTACTATTTTTATTATATTATCACATACCTGATCCAAAGGAAGCACTAAATCTACCTTACCAGTTTCAAAAGCAGCTTTAGGCATACCATAAATCGTACATGTGGATTTATCTTCTGCTATTGTTATTCCGCCATAATCTTTTATATTTTTTGTTCCTTCAGCTCCATCTCTACCCATTCCAGTTAACACAACTGATAAAATGTTAGATCCATAAACTTTTATAGCTGAATTAAATAACTTATCTACAGCAGGCCTTACTCCCCATATAGGTGGTTCTTGATTAAAACGTATTGTATTAGAATCACCTATAATCATATGACTTCCACCTTTTGCAATATATATTGTTTTATTATTAATTTCCATGCCATCAGCAGCTTCAACAACATTCATTTTACATATTTTATTAAGTCTCTCTGCGAATACTTTTGTAAATCCTTCTGGCATATGTTGAACAACAAAAACTGGCACTCCTAAATCTATTGGAATATTTTCAAGAACTTTCTGTAATGCTTTAGGTCCTCCTGTTGATGCACCAATAACTACAGCATTTATTTTTTTATTCTTAGGTACTATATTTTCACTTTTATGTATTGAAACTTTAAAATTTGGAGCAATATCCTTAATATCCTCATCATGTTTCAAAGAATTATGTATAACTTTACGTTCATCCGTAATATCACTGTGTATATCCGTTCTATTATTTCTTCTCCTACTACTCATAATTCCTCTAATTTGATTTATTAAATTTTCCTTAACTTTGGCAATATCTAATGATATGCTCCCTGAAGGCTTTGTAATAAAACTAATTGCTCCATTATCTAAACATTCTAAAGTCAATTCTGAACCTTCTGTAGTTGCACTACTAAGCATTATTATAGGATAACTTTTTCCACGTTTCTTCAATTCTTTAAGAGTTGACAATCCATCCAAATCTCTCATATGTACATCAAGTGTAATAATATCTGGATTAAAATCATCAACTTTTTCAATAAGGTCCCTTCCATCTCTAAATTTAGCAATTACTTCAAAACTCTTTTCCGATTCTATTATATCTGAAATGGCTTTTCTCATAAAAGCAGAATCATCTACTACTATAACTCTAACTTTATCCATAAATAACACCTCTTTTATAATTCAATTACACCTTTTCCTACAACTTTAAGAGTAACTTTTCCATCATCAGCATTAAGAATCATAGTTCTTCCCTTGTCTCCACCTGTTTCTTCTGCAACTATTGGAATACCATTTTCATTTAATGATTTTTTCACTGCATCACTATTTCTCTTTCCAATATCGCTAATAATACTTTTATCTGAAAAATTAAACATTGAAGCTCCACCAGCTATTTTAGCTATTAAATTCCTTTTTTTACACCCTTGTTTTTCCATTTTTTCTATTAAAATTGGTATTGCCAAATCAGCAAATTTCATAGGATTATTTGCTGATTTAAACTGAGTGCTATCTGGAAGCATTATATGAGCTAAACCTGCTATCTTCATACTTTTATCATACAGCGCTATGCCAATACATGATCCAAGCCCAATTGTCATTATAGAACCTGGAGCTAATACTAAATTAAGATCGGCTATCCCCACTTTTATCTCATTTTCTGCCATTTTTACCCCCTAAAATATACTATCTTGATCCTCACTTGATAGTATTCTATCTAAATCTAATAAAATAACTATATGTTTTTCTAATTTTATTAATCCTGAAATATATTTTCTTTCTATGGTATTAGTAATTTCTGGCACTCCCTCTATACTTTCATTACTAATATCAGTTACTTCATAAACATTATCTACTATTACACCAAACTTTTTTTCTTTTCTTTTAACTACTATTATTTTTGTAGTTTCACTAATCTTTTCTTCACCAAGCTTAAACTTATTAGATAAGCTTATTATAGGAAGGATATTATCTTCATAATCTATAACTCCCTTTACAAAATCAGGTACTTCAGGAAGTACTGTTGGTTCAACATAACCTAATATTCTTTCAACTTCTGTAATATTAGTAGCATATTTTTCATTACTCAATCCAAATATTAAAACCTTATTATCGTTATCAGCCATATTCTATGCCTCCTAAAAATAATTTCTAAATAAATACTGCTGCTATACAGATATATAAAATGCTTTATTCATATATAACATTGTTTGTTTAATATTTACAATTACAACTTATAGCTTGTCCAAAAACATTATGTTACAAATATGAATATAATAATATATTTTTGTATAAAATACTACACCCATAATCATAACATCTTCAGTGCATTTTTTAAAACGATTAAAATATTTTTGAAACAGCATGTCCCATTATAATAAGTATATCATTAAATTAATTATCTTCACATATTATTTCGACTTTTTTTATTTATTAATATAAATTTATTATTTAATAACGTCTTTAAGTTTTCCACAATCTTCAAAAAAGAGAAATTTATATCAGTTATACAAATAAAATAATGTGGCATGATAATTCAATTTATATATTATATAATTAAGTATACCACACCACACAATCAATTACTCCATCTAATCCTTTAAATATAGCATAAATTTAATTGTTTTTTATATATTTTTTTATTTTTCTATCATATTCATTCATTATTTTTAAAACTATTTCATTTTTAGGATTAATATTCAAGTCATCTACGGAATTTATAGGTAATACTTTTGGAGATGTCCCCGATATAAACATCCCATCAAGTTTATCTATATCCTTATAGTTATATTTAACTTCTTCAACTTCAATACCACATTCTTTTGCAATTTCTATTATTTCTCCTCTAGTAACCCCTGGAAGTACCGCCTTTGTTTCCGATGTTAGTAACTTATTACCTTTAACCATAAATATATTTGATTTGCTTCCTTCTGTAATAAATCCATTTCTATCTATTAATATAGCTTCAAAAACATTATGTTTTTGTATTTCCTTATTCACCTTAGCTCTAAAATCATCATTAACTATTTTAGCATTAGGATTTTCTCTTTCTCCAAAATACAATATAGTCTTTACCCCATTTTCATACATATCTTCTGTTGGATAAAAATGTTCAATAAAAAATACATCAAATTTTTTTTCATTAACCTTATAAGTCATTTTTATATTGCCTATGTTTTTATTTTCTGATTTAATTAGTTTATTAATTTTAGCACAAATATCTTCAGGCTTTAATGTAAAACTCTCATTAATGAGTCTAAATGAATTTTCCATTCTTTCAATATGACTCTCTAAAAATAGAGGTTTTCCATCAATGACTCTTAATACTTCATAAATAACTTTTTCATCCATTACACAGACACCCTTTCTATTTCCATTTTAATATTTCTATATCATGCTTCTTTTTATAATTAATTAAATATGGTTTTCCTACTAAATCAAGCAATGGCTTATCAGATAACGAATCAGAAAACATATATGAATTTTTAAAATCAACTTTAATATTTTCTTTTTCTAATACTTCTTTAAGTCTCCTTACTTTTTCTTCTCCTTTGCAGTTGTTCCCATCCATTTTTCTTACAAAAATCCCATTTTCAAATCTAAATTTAGTACCTATAACTTTATCAACTACATCTATATTATAAAATTCATTTATATAAAATTCAGGAGATGCAGAAATCAAATATATATCATACCCTTCCCCTTTTAATTTTTTCATCATATTTAATGCATCTTCATACAAAATGTTCTGCAGTCTATCTCTATAAAATTCTTTTACTAGTATACTTAAATCTTCTTCTTTTATTCCATCAATAAATTTGAGAAACTTTTCTTTAACTTTTTTCTCATCATATATTTTTAGCATATACATAAAACCACTAAAAACCGCTCTTGGTAAAAATCTCAAATTGCTCTTGTCTTTAAAAATTGTATATTTAAATAATTCCATAAGAGTTTCTTTTCTTGTAATAGTATAATCTATATCAAATATTGCCAGTCTTTTCAAATTCAAATACCATCCTTTTTATGTAAATCTTTTGTTTATTTTTATTAACACTTGAAGTGACGCAAAATTAATATCATGCAAGCCACTTCATCTATTAATAAAGCTCAATAATAGAATAATGCACAACATCGAATAAAACTTTTTTAATTAACTTGTTACCATTCGCTAATTGTGCATTATTAATAAAAATAACTATTTAATTTTAGTTAAAAAAGTTGAAATTCTATCTATACCTGTTTCTATTACTTTCATTGATGTTGCATATGATAATCTTATATAATCATCTAATCCAAATCCTGCTCCTGGTATTACAGCTACTTTTTCTTCATCTAATAATACTTTAGCAAAATCCAATGAATTTTCAATTCTTTGTCCATTAAATTCTCTATTAAAGTAATCTGATATATTTACCATAATGTAGAAAGCCCCATTTGGTCTAATTATAGAAATTCCATCTATTTTACTTAACTTATCTATCATAAAATTACGTCTTTTTTCAAATTCTGCAACCATATTATTTAAATCTTCTACTGGTCCATTTAATGCCTCAATTGTTGCATATTGTGTAATTGTATTTACATTTGAAGTCATGTGACTTTGTATACTTGTCATAACTTTTGTAATTTCTTCACTTGCTGCTACGTATCCAAGTCTCCATCCTGTCATAGCATAAGTTTTTGAAACTCCGTTTATGACTAAGCTTCTATTATAAGCATCTTCATTTAATGATGCAATGCTTATGTGCTTTTCACCATCATATATTAATTTTTCATATATTTCGTCAGATACTATTAACAAGTCATGTTTTTTGGCAAAATCAGCTATTTTTAAAAGTTCATCTTTATGATAAATAGTTCCAGTTGGATTATTAGGACTATTTATTAATATAGCCTTAGTCTTATCTGTCACTGCTTTTTCCAAATCTTCAACTGTATACTTATAATTATTTTCTTTTTTAGTCTCAACAAATACAGGTACTCCATCTGCAAGTTTTACAAGTTCAGGATAACTTACCCAATATGGAATTGGAATAAGCACTTCATCTCCAGGATTTAATATTGCCATAAATGCATTTGCAAGGCATTGCTTTGCACCTGTAGATATTGTTATCTGATTTGGTTTGTAACTTAAATCATTATCTTTCTTAAACTTCTTACAAATTGTTTCCTTTAGCTCTACTATTCCTCCTGCTGGAGTATATTTTGTCTTTCCATCTTTCATAGCTTTTATAGCGGCATTTATGATATTTTCAGGAGTATTAAAATCTGGTTCTCCAGCTCCAAAACTCACAACATCTACACCTTGTTTTTTCAATTCATTAGCCTTTGCTGTTATAGAAAGTGTAATCGACGGACTAATATTCCCCGCTTTTTTGGATAATTGCATTGCTCATTACCTCCAGTAAATTTTATTGTATATTAAAAATATATCATTATTAATTTTACTTGTAAATATTTGATTAATATACTTATTAAGTTAATATATAATAGCAAACATTAATTATTTATAAAAATTTTTAATTTATTAGTATTTATTATTACAACAACTATTAATCATATATTTTTACATTTAAATTTAATTATGAAATAATATGCCAAAAAAGACTCCAGCTTCAAGCTAGAGTCCTTTACTATTCACTCATCAATTCATTTTGATAATAAGATGATACTTTTTCAAATTCATCTTCTTCTGGAACCACTAGTTCTTCTCCGTCTAATCTAAATAAATATACAGATTCTTCATTAGGATTTTGTGCTAAGAAATATTCATTTTCTTCATATTCAAATTGGTCAATTATAGGACAAGTAATCATATTGCCATTTTCATCTTGTAAATCAATAACGAAGCTTTCATGTTCTCCACAGCCGCAGCCACATCCATCATTATTATGACCATGTCCACCACAGCCACATTCATGATTGTTTCCTTCGTTATTATGTTCTCCACAGCCGCAGCCAGTGCCACATCCGCATTTGTCTAAATCTTTTTCCATACTTCAACCTCCTCTTGGTTTATGTTATAATTTTACCCTTAAATCACAAAAATTAAAACCCTAATTTACAATAAAAAAAGAAGCCTGTGACTTAACACAGGCTTCTCAAAGTTTTTGCGCAACTTATATTAAATTTATTTTTCTAAATACTATTGTTGATTAGCTAATTTCTTGTATCCTTCTAATCTTTCCATAGCATCTTTATGAGTCTTTTCAAATAAAGCTTCTGCAGCTTCTGGGAATGCTTTAGCAAGTGAAGCGTATCTAACTTCTCCCATTAAGAATTCCTTAAAGTCAGCTGTTGGTTCTTTAGAATCAAGAACAAATGGGTTCTTTCCAGTTCCTCTTAATGTTGGGTTGTATCTGTACATTTGCCAGTAACCACAAGCTGTAGCTCTCTTAGCTTCTTCTTGGCTGTTACCCATACCAATTTTAATTCCGTGGTTGATACATGGAGCATATCCGATGATTAATGATGGACCATGGTAAGCTTCAGCTTCTGCTATTGCTTTAAGAACTTGGTTTCTATCAGCACCCATGTTAACTTGTGCTACATATACATAACCATAGCTCATAGCCATCATTCCAAGATCTTTCTTCTTAGTCTTCTTACCTGATGCAGCGAACTTAGCAATTGCAGCAGTTGGAGTAGATTTAGAAGATTGTCCACCTGTATTTGAGTAAACTTCTGTATCAAATACAAATATGTTTATATCTTCACCTGAAGCAAGAACGTGGTCAACACCGCCGTATCCGATATCGTAAGCCCAACCGTCTCCTCCGAAGATCCATTGAGATCTCTTAACGAAGAATTCTTTCTTTTCTAATAATTGTTTAGCAGCATCTGTACCTGATTTTTCAAGTGCAGCAACTAATGCAGCAGCTCTTTCTCTAGTTCCATCGCCTTCGTTCATGTTGTCTACCCAATCTTGTAATTCTGCTTTTGCAGGATCATTAGCTTCGATAGCAGCATTAGCTAATGCAGCGATTTCTTCTCTTTGAGCTTTAACTCCTAAGAACATACCTAAACCATATTCAGCATTATCTTCGAATAATGAGTTAGCCCAAGCTGGACCATGTCCTTCATGGTTCTTAGTATATGGACTTGAAGGAGCAGAACCACCCCAAATTGATGAACATCCTGTTGCGTTAGCAACCATCATTCTGTCACCAAATAATTGAGTTATAGTCTTAGCATATGGAGTTTCTCCACAACCTGCACAAGCTCCTGAGAACTCAAGTAATGGTTGTTCAAATTGGCTACCCTTAACAGTATTCTTGTTCATTGGGTTCTTCTTAGGTGCTACTTCATGTAATAAGTATTCCCATGCTTCATCTTGAGCAGCTTGAGAAGCTTGTGGTTTCATAACTAAAGCTTTTCCTGGTGCTGGACAGATTTGAGCACAGTTTCCACAACCTGAACAATCAAGTGTGCTTACTGCCATTGAGTAGTATAATTTTTCTTCTGTCTTTAATGCTTTTGCATCAACGATCTTAGCTGAAGCTGGAGCCTTAGCTTTTTCATCTTCGCTTACTAAGATTGGTCTGATAGCAGCATGTGGACATACTAATGAACATTGGTTACATTGGATACACTTAGAAGCATCCCATTCAGGAACGTTAACTGCAATTCCTCTCTTTTCGAAAGCAGCAGTACCAGCTTCCCAAGTACCATCTTCCATTCCTTCAAATGCAGATACAGGAAGATTGTCTCCTTCTAATCTGTTCATTGGTACAACTATATCTTTAACGAAGCTAGTTGCATGTTTCATTTCTACTGGTGCATCATCTGGGCAGTTCTTCCATGAATCTGGAATTACTACTTCATGAATTGATTCAACACCCTTATCGATAGCAGCGTAGTTCATGTTAACTACTTTTTCACCCTTCTTACCATAAGAAGTTACAACTGCTTGTTTTAAGTGTTTGATTGCATCTTCAACTGGAATAATTTCAGTTAATTTGAAGAATGCAGATTGCATAATCATGTTGATTCTTCCGCCAAGACCGATTTCTTGAGCGATAGCTACAGCATTTATAGTATAGAACTTAATGTTGTTGTTAGCTATGAATCTCTTATATTCTGCTGGTAATTGTTTATCTAATTCAGCATCATCCCAAATTGTATTTAATAAGAATGTGCATCCTGGTTTTAATCCATCTAATACATTGTATTTATGAACATAAGATTGGTTAGAGCATGATACGAAATCAGCTTTATTAATTAAGTATGGTGACTTAATAGCTTTCTTACCAAATCTTAAGTGAGATACAGTGATACCACCTGACTTCTTAGAATCATAGAAGAAGTATCCTTGAGCATACATGTCTGTGTTATCTCCGATAATCTTGATTGCACTCTTGTTAGCACCAACAGTACCATCTGATCCAAGACCCCAGAACTTACATGCTTTAGTTCCTTCTGGTGTAGCATCAATATCTTCAGTTACAACTAATGAAGTATTAGTTACATCATCGTTGATTCCTAAAGTGAATCCATTCTTAGGTTCGTCTTGAGCTAAGTTAGCATATACAGCAGCAATATGACCTGGGTTTGGATCCTTAGAACCTAAACCAAATCTTCCACCGATTACTAATGGAGCATTAACTTGTCCGTAGAATGCATTTCTTACGTCTAAGTATAATGGTTCTCCAGCTGAACCTGGTTCTTTAGTTTTATCTAATACAGCTATCTTCTTAACAGTCTTAGGAATAGCTGCTAATAATCTTTCATTTGAGAATGGTCTGAATAATCTTACTTTAACTAATCCGACTTTTTCTCCTTTTGATCTTAAATAATCAATTGTTTCTTCAGCAACATCAGTAACTGAACCCATTGCTACGATAACTCTATCTGCATCTTCTGCACCATAGTAATCAAAGCAGTGATATTCTCTTCCAGTTAATTTAGTGATTTCAGCCATATATCCTTCAACAACTTCTGGTAAAGCGTTGTAGTATTTGTTAACTGATTCTCTTTCTTGGAAATATATATCTGCATTTTGAGCAGTACCTCTAGTTACAGGGTGATCTGGATTTAATGCATGTGCTTTAAATGCTTTAACAGCATCCCAGTCAACTAATTTAGCTAATTCATCATATTCAAGTACTTCGATTTTTTGAATTTC
Organism: Clostridium butyricum; assembly: GCA_015058525.1. Lineage (GTDB taxonomy): Bacteria > Bacillota > Clostridia > Clostridiales > Clostridiaceae > Clostridium > Clostridium butyricum_A. The sequence goes on along the minus strand of SVCE01000008.1, from coordinate 30,588 downwards.
ATGAGAAGTTCTGAAACCATCGAAGAAGTTTAAGAATGGGATTCTTCCTTTAATTGCTGATAAATGAGCAACTGCTGATAAATCCATAACTTCTTGTACAGATCCTTCTGCAAGCATTGCAAAACCAGTTTGTCTTGCTGCCATAACATCTTGGTGATCACCAAAGATATTTAATGCTGATGTAGCTAATGCTCTAGCTGATACATGGAAAACTCCTGGTAACATTTCACCAGCAATTTTGTACATGTTTGGTATCATTAATAATAAACCTTGTGAAGCAGTATAAGTAGTTGTTAATGCTCCAGCTTGTAAAGATCCGTGAACAGCACCAGCAGCACCAGCTTCTGATTGCATTTCCATAACCTTTACCGGTTGTCCAAATATGTTCTTTCTTCCTTGAGCTACCCATTCATCAACATGTTCTGCCATTGGTGATGATGGAGTAATTGGATAGATTGCAGTAACTTCTGTAAATGCGTAAGATACGTGAGCAGCTGCAGTATTACCATCCATAGTTTTCATTTTTCTCATCGCGTTGACCCCTCTTTCTAAGTGTTAAAAACTAAATTTGAATAATTTAACTTTTTATATAAGTAAGTCTAAAAGACTACCTAATAAACCACATTTCATTCAGCAATTATTATGTATACCCGCCATTCAAATTAATGCAAAGGCATATACATGCCTTTGCTATTTGGCAATAAGCTTTCCTAATTGTTTTATATATTCAACTTGTGCTTTGCTTGGCGACTCTTTAACCGCTAAATCTCCAATTAAATTAAAACCAAACGACTTCATTTGATTCTTCCATATTTCCATGAAAGTATCTTCAATCCATCCATAGGTTGCAAATAAAATGCAATTTTTACCACTATTTTCATTTGACAAATCACTTAATTTATTTATAAATGGCTGCATTTCAGTTTGTTCTATTTTAGTAGAATCAGCTGCAGGGCTTCCAAAAGCAACAGCATCTGCATTTAAAACATCTTCTATAGATGCATCTGTAACATGTTTAACAATAACTTCAGCACCTTCTTTTCTAGCACTTTCCGCCATTACATTTGCAAGGACTTCTATATTTCCTCCACAACTCCAGTAAATGATTGACACTTTTTTCATTAACTGCACCTCATCTTCTTGTAAAATAACTACTTTCTTTCATATTCTCTAAAATGAACTTACCCTTTTATTATATCTCACATAAATTATTTTGCAAGATTTGATTTCATAATTTGGGTTATTTTATGAAATAAATACATTTTTTATATTTTTTAATTTTTTATACTTTTGAGTAATATTTTTACTATAGTTTCACAAGCATTAGCTGATTGACCTTTTTCCATATTATTGACCAATTCAACCTTTCTGCTCTTAAGTTCTAATATCTTCTCATACAACGCATCATCTTTTAATTCTTCTTCTTCAATCATAAGTGAGTAGCCTTCTTTAGTGAATGACTTTGAATTTAAAATTTGATCTCCTCTACTAGCTTTTTTTGATAATGGTATAAGAATAGTTGGTTTCTTAAGTGCAAGAAATTCAAATATTGAATTTGCTCCTGCTCTTGAAATTATATAATCACAACATTTCATTAAATGTGGAAGTTCTTCTCTTACAAATTCAAACTGCTTATATCCTTTTTTGATATTTAAGGATTCATCAACATTTCCTTTTCCACATATATGGATTATGTTGAATTCTCTTAAAAGCCTGTCAAGATTCTTTCTTATTTCATTATTTATAAGCTGTGAGCCTAAACTTCCTCCCATTATAAACAGAATTTCCTTTTCATCTTTAAAACCGCAGATTTTTTTACCTTCTTCTTTATTTCCTTGAAGTATTTCTTCTCTTATTGGACTTCCTGTTAGAATACCTTTATTATCCTTTATGTATTTAAGGCTTTCTCTAAATGTTACACATAATTTATCACAGAATGGTGAAGATAGCTTATTTGCAAGTCCAGGTGTCATATCTGATTCATGAGCAACAACTGGTATTTTTTTTAACGAAGCTGCTACAACCACAGGAACTGCAACAAATCCCCCTTTTGAAAAAATAACATCTGGCTTTTCCTTAGATAATATTCTTAAAGCCTGTACTGTCCCTTTCATAACCTTAAAAGGATCCGTAAAATTTTTCATAGAAAAATATCTTCTAAGCTTACCACTTGAAATTCCGTAATATGGTATATTTTCTTTTGTTATAATTTCTTTTTCTATTCCATCAACGCTTCCTATATATTTAATTTCAAAACCATTCTCCTTTAGTTTTGGCACCAAAGCAAGATTTGGAGTTACATGACCTGCAGTTCCTCCACCTGTCATTATTATTTTGTACTTAGACAAAAATATCATCCTTTCTTAATTTGTCTTTTTATCGATAATTCTGAATCATAACTTGGATAGTTACATTACCATTATATTCATTAATATTTGGATAAAATACTAAATCTATTTTCACATCATTATATACACCATCATATAATTTTTGCAATTGTTCCCTACTATATTTTTTAGATATAGCTTCTTCAAATTCTTCAATATCGCCAAAATATATAGCATCCATAATTTTGCCTGTTGAAGTTTTTAATTTAAGCTTAAGAACATTCCTATTCTTGCCAAGAATCATAGCTTTTATCACATTAACATCCTTTTCACCAAAAAGTGGCTTTGCATTTGCTTTTCCAAATGGCTCTAAACGTTCTAAATCATTTATTATATCAAAATCTATATTATCCAAAGGAAGTACCATGTCTATAGTTATCTTCTTCATAAGATCTTCATCACTTAGCTTTGCATTCTCATTAAGCCTTTTTCTAAATTCATCAATATCCTGCTCTTTAAGCGAAAATCCAGCTGCCATAGGATGCCCACCAAACTTAGTAAGAATATCCTTACATTTTACAAGTTCTTCAAACATGTTATATTCTTCAATTGATCTTCCTGAACCCTTAGCACCATCTTCACTTTTGGTTAATATAAATGTAGGAACATTATATTTTTCACGGATTCTTCCTGCAATAATTCCAGCTAAACTTTCATGAATATGTGGCAAATACACTACGCAAACTTTATCATTAATTATATTGCTTCCCTCAATAATCTCAATTGCATCCTCTACACCTTTCATTGTCATAGCTTTTCTTTCTTCATTTAGTTTAACTAAATCTTTTGCAAGCTGCATTGCTTCATTTTCATTTTTACTTAAAAGAAGTTTTACTCCTTTTTTAGCATTATCTAATCTTCCTGAAGCATTTATGCATGGTCCTATAATAAAACCAAGATGATAAGCACTTAAAGTTTTATTTTCCATTTCACATTCAGTTATTAAATTATGAAGTCCAAGATTAGTTGTATTATTCATTCGTTCTAACCCTTTTTTCACAAAAATCCTGTTTTCATCAACTAAATCAACTACATCACATACAGTAGCTATAGCAAGAAATTCAATAAACTCATAACATTCATTTTTATCTATTCCTAATTCTTCATATAAAATTTCTACAAGTTTAAATGCTACTCCTGCACCACAAAGCTGTTTGAATTTATACTTACACTCTTCCTGCTTGGGATTTATTATGGCATCAGCTTCTGAACTTATAAAAGTTCTATTTCCTTCTTCATCTTCTATAAAAGGAATATCGTGATGATCTGTTACTATTACTGTAAGCCCCTTATTCTTTGCTTCTTTTATAGGTTCAATTGCAGATATTCCATTATCACATGTAAGAATAGTATCTATTTCATCTTCCACAGCTTTTTTTATAATATTTATATTAATTCCATATCCATCTTTAATTCTATCTGGAATTTCATAATCCACATCTGCATTACATTTTTTAAGTGCTGAATAAAGAATATAAACACTTATAACACCATCAACATCATAATCTCCTACTATTCTTATTTTCTTCCTTTTTTCAATTTTATCTTTAAGTATATAAACTGCTTTCATAATGTCTTTCATTTCTCTGCCACAATGAAGCATACTATACTGAGGATTTATATAACTTCGTATCATTTCATCATCTATGATATCTCTATTAACTATAAGTTTACTCATAACTTCAGAAATGCCGTATTTCTGAGCCATGTACTTGTAGTTCATCTTTTTATTTTTTATAAACCATCTTTCTGCCATTATTTTTTCTCCTAACATAAAACTACATATTCAATTTTAATACAACACATTAAATAAATCATTTATTTTATTATTTACTTTAAATTAATACACTCTGACATTTATAAAAATAACCCTGCTATATAATGAAAAAAATCTTTTATAGCAGGGTTATTATATCATTTTTATTAATTAAATTAAAAATCTGTCTTATAATTACTTAATGTATTTAGTATATAACATTCCAGAAGCAATATCTTCTACTTCTCTTGAATATCCAAGTTCTTCTAATAGCTTATATGCAAATAAAATTGCTGTTGCAGGTCCTCTACTTGTAATTATATTTTTATCGATAACTACAGCCTCTTCTGAATATATGCATTTTGAAAGTTCATCTTCAAATCCTGGATATGAAGTCATCTTTAAGCCTTCAGTAAGACCAGCTTTTCCTAAAACTATAGGAGCAGCACATATAGCACCAATTAATTTGCTGCTACTATTTTGCTTTTTCAAAAACTTTATAACTCTTTCATCATCTCTTAAATTTAATGCTCCTGGCATTCCACCTGGCAAAACTACTAAATCATATTCCATGCTTTCATCAAAAATCCTATCAGCTTCTATAGTAACTCCATGGCTTGATTTTACTTTTTTATCTTTCATTGAAACTAAATCACATAAAACATTAGCTCTTCTCATTATATCTGAAACTGTTAATGCTTCTACTTCTTCAAAACCTTCTGCTAATAACACGCATACTTTCTTCATAAATAACACTCCTTATTTTAAACTAATGAGGATATTCTAAATACATTAGAACACCCTCATTTTATACTATCTTTAATTTATTTTTTATTATACACCGTGTCAACTTTTATTTGCAATTATTTACAAACTCACACTTTTAATTTCATCATCTAAAACAAGCATCATTACACTTGTTCCTCTTCCTGCTCTATTTTGAAGCTTTATATCATTTATTCTAATATCTTCTTTTTCCTTATTTTTAGTAACCAATGTTAAGTATATATACTCTTTTGATAATACAAGTGTATTTTCTCCATTACTTATATACATATTGTTAAACTTACCAAATATAACAGCATCATCCTCTTTAAGACTTATTCCAGTTACACCTGAAGCAATCTTACCCATTGGATTTACATTCTCTACTGGGAATCTTATAGCCATACCTTTTTTAGTTATTATAACAAGATGTCCAAGATCAGCTTTTTCAACATCTACAGAAACCACTTCATCATCTTCATATTTAAATTTATAACAACTTTGTTTTAAGAATTCTCCAGCAAATTCTTTAAGCATTGTCTTTTTAATCATTCCTCGTTTAGTAAATGAATATACTGCCATATCTTCAGCATAATTATCTATTGAAACTATTCTTACTACTTTTTCATTCTTTTCTAATTTCCCAACAAAATCTTCAACAGCCATATCCTTATTAATTAAATTCTTCATAAGGAATACTGGTACTTTATAAACATTTCCTTTGCTTGTAAATATCAGTATTTCTTTTAATGAATTAGTTTTTACTTTTAGAAAATCTTCTTTTATCTTTCCATAAGCTTTAAGTTTTCCTTTTTCATTGATTCCAATATTAATTTCAAAATACTCTAATGCTTCAACATCTTCTGCTTTGATTACTTCATCTTGCTCAGGCATATTAAATAATTGTATTGGAAGAATGTTTCTAGTAGAGTCCTCTAATTCTGGTATTTCAAGTGTAAATTCAAGTCCATTTCTACTTGTAAATTTCATAAATCTGCTTTCTTCTTCTAAATCTCTTAATGATACATTTATAAGCAAATCATTATCTTTAAGCTTTAATGCTTGAAGTCTTGTATATGCTGTTTGGAATTTATCAAGACCACTCTTCTTTATTCCACCATTTTTAGTAATAAATCTAAATGCTTTTCCTGGTGTTAAGTTTTCAATAGAAATAACATCAATTATCTTTTCATTTTCAAGATTTAATGTTTTTATTATTCTATCTAGTCTTTCTCCTTTTTCTTTCCACTTAAGCTCTGGAATATTTATACCCTTTGTCTGATACATGAATCCTTTATCAGTAAATACTAATATAGTATGACATGTATTTGAACTTATAAGATATTCTAAACTATCCCCTTCTCTATATTCAATATCCTCTGGATTAGAATTAGATCTATTATAATTTTTAAGTGGTATTCTTTTTATGAATCCATCTTTTGAAACTGTAATCATAACTTCTTCAACCACAATAAGTTCTTCTGCATCAATTTTACTCTTAGTATCATCTTCAATTATTGCAGTTCTTCTCTCATCTGCATATTTATCACAGACTTCTTTAAGTTCAGTTTTTATAACCTTTAATAATTCTGTTTCATTGGCCAATATTTTTTCAAGCTTTTTAATAAGCTTAGTTAATTGTGCATATTCTTTTTCAAATACTTTTATTTCAAGCCCTGTTAATCTATAAAGCATAAGCTCTAATATAGCTCCTGCTTGAATTTCTGAAAATCCAAACTTAGCAACTAAATTTTCATTAGCATCTTTTTTAGATTTTGAACTTCTTATAGTTGCTATTACTTCATCAAGAACATTTATAGCTTTTATAAAACCTTCAACTATATGAAATCTCTTTTTCGCTATTTCAAGTTCTTTTTTAGTTCTTCTAGTTACTATTTCCTTCTGATGATCAACATAATGCTTTATTATAGTTTTAAGGCTCATTGTTTCAGGTTTTCCATCAGCTAAAGCAACCATATTAAAACTTATATTACATTGTAAATCTGTTTTCTTAAATAAATACTTTTGTACTTTTTCTACTGCATCTTCATCTGCACTTTTCTTAAATTCAATAACAGCTCTTATACCATTTCTATCCGATTCATCTCTTATATCTGTAATAAGTTCTAATGCTTTGGCATGCTTCTTATCGCCAGTCATTTCAGATATAGTCTGAAGTATTTTAGACTTATTTCTTCTATACGGGAATTCTGTTATAACTATCCCAAGTCTTCCATTCTCTAATTTTTCAATAGAAGTTTTTGCTCTATATGCAACCTTGCCTTCTCCTGTTTCATAAGCCGATAAAAGAGATTTCTGACCTATAAGTATTCCCCCTGTTGGAAGATCAGGTCCTTTTATATACTTCATAAGTTCACTTGTTGTAATTTCATTATTATCTATATAAGCAAGTATTCCCTCTGTAACTTCTCTTAAATTATGTGGAGGTATGTTAGTTGCAAGACCTACTGCAATACCGAATGCTCCATTTACTAATAAGTTAGGATATCTGCTTGGAAGTACCTTAGGCTCCATTTCACTATCAGAATAGTTTGGAACCATATCAACTGTATCCTTATCTATATCTTTAAGCATTTCCATTGCTATAGGTGATAGTCTTGCTTCTGTATACCTCATTGCAGCTGCGCTATCACCATCAATAGACCCCCAGTTTCCATGACCTTCTATAATAGGTGCTCTTGTGGAGAAATCTTGCGCCAGTATAACCATTGCTTCATATACTGATGAATCTCCATGAGGATGAAACTTACCAAGTATATCTCCAACTATTCTAGCAGACTTATAATATGGTCTGTCTGGAAATGCCTTAAGCATATATGCACCATATAAAATTCTTCTATGTACTGGCTTTAATCCATCTCGTACATCTGGAAGCGCTCTTTCTTTTGCAACTTCTATCGCATAAGGAAGATAGTTTTCAGGCATCGCCTCTTCCAATGGAATTCCAATTATATTCCTGTCTTTAGGAATAATATTATCCGTTTTCTTTGCCATAAAAATCTCCTTTTTCAATTTTATTTTTTATTGCCTAGTTTTTTTTAATTTTATAACTGCTAAATTCATCAGATTTTAAATTATATACTCCTTAAAATCTAATGAGTTCCAATACAAAATTGCACTAAACTCGCATTATATAAGCATATTCTTATATTCTTATATTCTTATATTCTTATATTCTTATATTCTTATATTCTTATATTCTTATATTCTTATATTCTTATATTCTTATATTCTGGGCATTTTATCAGTCTTGATTATCTAAATCAATTTATTTCAACTATAACTTTCTAAAATTCCCCGTATTTATACATGTATTTCTTTCTTGGCTCAACAACATCTCCCATTAATAACGAAACCATTTTTTCAGCCTTAGCAGCATCTTCAATAGTAACTTGAAGCAGTGTTCTGCTTTCTGGATTTAGTGTTGTTTCCCAAAGCTGATCTGGATTCATTTCCCCAAGTCCCTTATATCTTTGAATTAATGCTCCATTTCCAACTTTCTTCTTAGCTTTTTCTAAATCTTCATCACTATATGCATATTCAACTACGTTCTTACCTTTTGTATTCTTATAAACTTTATATAATGGTGGTTGCGCTAAATATAAATGTCCATTAGATATAAGAGGTCTCATATATCTATAAATATAGGTCATCCATAATGTTCTTATATGATATCCATCTACATCAGCATCACTCATAATTATTATTTTATTGTATTTCAAATCTTCTTCTTTATAATTATCTAAAGTTCCAGTTCCTACAGCAGTATTAAATATTTTCAATTCTTCTGAAGCTAATACATTTTCAAGTTTCTGTTTCTCAGTATTCATTATTTTACCTTTTGAAGGCATTATAGTCTGGAATCTTCTATCTCTTGCTTGTTTTGCAGATCCTCCCGCAGAATCTCCTTCCACAACTATAAATTCATTAACTTCTCTATTTTTCAATGTACATACTGCTACTTTTCCTGCAAGCGGCGCAGTTCCTTTACCTATCTTTTTCTTTTCAGCTTCATTTATCTTTTTAATTTTATCTCTTCTTTTAGCTGCTTCTAGTGCATTATTGATAATAACACTTGCAAGTTCTTTATTATCTTCAATCCATTCAGAAAATTTTGTATATACAAGATCATTCATCATAGTATAAGCTTCTGAATTTCCAAGCTTAGTTTTTGTCTGTCCTTCAAATACTGGATTTGTAATTTTTATTCTTACAATTGCAGTCATACCTTCTCTAAGGTCATCACCTTCAAATTCTTTATCTTTTTCTTTTACTAATCCTAGTTTCTTTGCCCATTCCTTAAATGCTCTTGTCATACCAGTCTTAAATCCTGTTTCATGAGTTCCAGCTTCTGTTGTAGGAATATTATTTACATAACTAGCAATATATTCTGTAGTTGAATCTGTAAACTGCATGCATACTTCACCATACATCTGAACATTGTTAACTGTTCTTTCACCATCAAATATAATAGGTTTTTCATGCATAGGAGTCTTACTTTCATTTAAGTATTTTATAAAATCAAGAAGACCATTTTCTGAATAATATTCTTTAGTTATTTCCTGGTCTTTTCTATGATCCGTAAGTTCTAACTTAATTCCTTTATTTTGGAATGCAAGTTCCTGAAGTCTTTCATCTATTACATCAAATTTAAAATCAACTGTTGAAAAAACTTCTGCTGACGGCTTAAAAGTAACCTTTGTGCCTGTTTTATCAGTTTTCCCTATTACCTCTAGTTTTGTCACTGGAGTTCCTGGCATATCTCTTTTAAGTTCTTTATCAAATGCATATTCAAATCTTTGTCTATATATATTCCCATTTTGATATACTTCAACTTCAACCCATTCTGATAACGCATTAACAACTGCTGCCCCAACACCATGAAGTCCACCTGATGTCTTATAATTCTTATTGTCAAACTTACCACCAGTATGCAATTCTGTATAAACCATCTCTACACCAGAAATCTTTTTAACTGGGTGAATTCCCGTAGGTATTCCTCTACCGTTATCTATTATTGTTACACTTTTATCTTCATTTAAAATTATTGAAATCTTATTTCCATATCCATTAGCTATTTCATCTATGGAGTTATCTATAATTTCCCATATACAATGATGTAATCCCTTACTACCTGTAGAACCAATATACATACCTGGCCTTATTCTAACAGGTTCTAATTTTTCAAGTGATGTTAAATCCGTTACATCATAAGCATTAGTCTTTTTTAATTCCATAAAACTCCTCCATCTTGAACACCAGTTCTCTTTTTACTTAAAATAAATATACCAAATTAATCTACAAATACTTATTTATTCTACAACAAACAAATATGATTGTACACAGACTTCATTTAATATTATATATTATTACTTATTCTATATTCATTTTAAGTTCAATCTTTTAATTCCATTTATAAAATATACTGCCTTTCTTAATTCTTGTCAAAAAAACTTTCTAAACAACAGTATATAAACAAAAAATCACTGTGAAATCAAACATGATTTCACAGTGATAAATTTGCCTAAACATCACATATTTCAATTTTTCTAACGTGCTTTGTATGGCTCCATTCTTTATTGTTTTTATTCCATATACCTTGGATAGTTATTGGAATCCACGTTAAAGTATATATTCCGTATAATAAAAATCTAAAGAATAAAACCAAATTACTCCAGCCTAAGAATATTCCTGTTGCAGCTAAAAATGCTAGATTGTATCCTACTCCTATAGCCAAAGCTAGAGGCCAGCTTTCTATATTTTCAGTTAAGTATGGTACTACAAAAACATTACTTGAATATAAAATCATCATAAACAAGAAAGGTTTTGATACTTTCTTTTCTATTGCTAATATAATCGGAGTAATTAAGAATTGTAAAACTGCAAATGTTTTAAACCCTACATCACTAAATAAATAATTTATTATAAATATATTAACGCCCCTTGTATTAGCCTGTATTAATGTTAATACTGCTGAAATACCAAGTAATAATGTTACAAATGGCTGTAATACATATAAGGCTGCATCAAATACATAAAACTTTCTTTCAACAATTGATTTTTTCAATAATTTGAAAAAATATCTTGATGCAACATCAGTAAACCCTTGCATCCATCTCTTTCTTTGAGTCCAAGACTGCCCTAATTTTAATGGCTTTTCATCGTAAATAATAGCATCATGAGCCCATCCTACTTTTTCTCCATTTAATACAAGTTTACAAGTAAATTCAAGATCTTCAGTAAGACAAGTTGCTCCCCATCCTAATTCTTTTAAAGTTTCAGTTTCTATTGCAAATCCTGTTCCACCAATTTGATTTGAAAGTCCAACATTAGCTCTTGCTAATTGGAACATTCTGTTTTGTGTCCAGAATGCAATTGAATATGCTGCAGCAATCCATGAATCACTAGGATTCTTACTATCTATATAACCTTGTACTACTTTATATCCCTCTTGTAATTTTGAGTTCATTTCTTTTAAGAAATCCTTATGCACAAGATTATCTGCATCAAATATTGCAATTGCATCATAATGTTTATCCATTTTGAATAATTTTGCAAACATCCATTCTAATGCATATCCTTTACCTCTTTTATCTTTATTAAATCTTTCACATACATTAACACCATATGTTTTTGATATCTTTGCTGTATTATCTGTACAGTTATCTGCTATAACAAAAACATCATACATATCTTTAGGGTAATCTAACTTAAGCATACTTTCTATAAGACTACCAATAACAACTTCTTCATTATGTGCTGCAATTAATAATGCAAATCTATTTTTAGGTTCATAATTCTTTTTATCTTTTTTTCTAAAAAGACCAAAGAAACCTAAAATTAAATAATAGCATGTTATAGCAAACACAAAAATTTGAAAAACAGCAGTTATGGTAAAAATATAATTCCCCATTACATTCACTCCTAATATTAATGAGAATTCCTCTCATCTTTATTTTTGTTTATTCTTTTCATACTACATCTATTTAATAATATTTCAAAGAAATTAAAAAATCAACCCTATATTATTACGATAAAATTAATATTTTTCCATTACATGATTGTCCTTAACTATACTACTTGTTTTAATATTATAAAGTTTATATTTTCCAAAAATTCAGAATATTTATCAATCTTAAGTATTACTCTTAACTTTACAATTGGATAAACAAAAAACTGATTTAGATTAAATATAATCTAAATCAGCTTTATTAATCATTTAAATATACAAACCGTAAGTATCTAATAATCCTATATTTTTATACAATACCTTGAGCCATCATAGCTTCTGCTACCTTCATAAATCCAGCAATATTAGCTCCTGCAAGCATATTGCCTTCACATCCGTATTCTTTAGCAGCTTTCTTAGAGTTATGATAAATATTTTTCATAATTGTATGAAGTTTTTCATCTACTTCTTCAAATGTCCATGATAATCTCATGCTATTTTGAGACATTTCAAGAGCTGAGCATGCAACTCCACCTGCATTTGCTGCTTTAGCTGGTCCAAAGAAAATTTTGTTGTCTTGGAATACTTTTATTGCTTCAAGAGTTGATGGCATATTTGCACCTTCAGCAACTACTTTAACTCCATTAGCCACTAAAGCCTTAGCAGATTCTTCATCTATTTCTCCTTGAGTTGCACATGGAAGAGCTATATCACATTTAATTGTCCAGATACCTTTACATCCTTCATGATATTCAGCTGTTGGAACTGCATCAACATATTCCTTAATTCTTCCTCTTCTAACTTCTTTAATTTCTTTAACAACATCTAATTTAATGCCATCTTTATCATATATATATCCATTTGAATCACATAATGCAACTACTTTAGCACCTAAAGCCTGAGCTTTTTCAGTAGCATAAATAGCAACATTACCTGCTCCAGAAATAACTACTGTTTTATCTTTAAAGCTATCACCATTATCATTTAGCATTTCTTCTGTATAGTAAACTAAACCATATCCTGTTGCTTCTGTTCTAGTTAAACTTCCCCCGAATGTTAATCCCTTACCTGTTAACACAGCTTGGTCACTTAAGGATCTTAATTTCTTATAATATCCATACATATATCCAATTTCTCTTCCGCCAACACCAATATCACCAGCAGGCACGTCCATGTTTCCTCCTATATATTTATATAGTTCTGACATGAAACTTTGACAGAATCTCATGATTTCATTATCTGATTTACCCTTAGGATCGAAATCTGATCCACCTTTACCTCCACCTATTGGTAGGCTAGTTAATGAATTTTTGAATATTTGTTCAAAGCCTAAGAATTTAATTATACTTAAATTTACTGATGGATGGAATCTAAGTCCTCCCTTATAAGGTCCTATAGCACTATTAAATTGAATTCTAAATCCTCTATTAACATGAACCTTACCATTATCATCAACCCAAGGTACTCTAAACATTAATTGTCTTTCTGGCTCTACTATTCTTTCAAGTAAACCTGCTTCAGCAAATTCAGGATGCTTATCAAATACTGGCGCTAATGTTGTAAGCACTTCTGTAACAGCATCTAAAAATTCCTTTTGTCCTGGGTTGGTCTTTTGTACTTTTTCTAATACACTTGAAACATATTCTTGTCCATTCATTTTATTTACATCTCCTTAATTACTTATTGCTTTTTTTATAATACAATATTTATATATATTTTACCATACATTTTTACAGTTTATTTCATTTTTTGTAAAATATCTTTCTTTTTATATAATTATCGTATTTAATTTATAATTATACTATTCCAAACTTAATTCTGAAAGCTTTTTATCAAAAATATTTATTCCAATAATAAATTTTAAGTTAAACGAAAAACATTCAACTTAAAATTCATTATTTTATGTATATATCACATAATATAATCATCAGAAATTATTTCATTTATAATGAATTGTAAAAATTTGTTTTTATGCCCCTTTGAAAATCTATATATAGGAATCAATGATAATATTCCTCCCACTGTTCCGCATATAATATCTGTCATACTATCATCTAAACTGTTTTTTTGAGACATAAGCCCAAAAATTTTATCAGTTCCATATTCCCATATTTCCCATCCACCAGCTAACGCTAATGTTAATAAAATACAAAATAAAATCATGAAATTTGAATTGATCTTTTGAAAATACTCATTAGTAAAATGTACATATATTACTATGCTCATTAATCCTATAATAATTCCTGATGCTGTATGCAGTATTTTATCGTAATAAGGTACTATACTATAAAAATCAAGTACATTTCCAAAATACATTGACATTATTATAAATATTAATGTTGCTATATATGAAGCTTTGGATTTTTTTAAAAAAGTAAATCTAAAAAATGCCCAAAATACTATAACTGTTACTGCATTAAGTATTATTCGTGGTAATTTACTTCCTCCTTGAAAAATCATATTTAATATTAGAGTAATTACCAAAATACATAAGAAAAATAAAGTAATTACATTTTCATATGTAATCTTCTTAAAAACTTTATTATTTTGTGAATATTTATTCATACTTTTTCATCTCCAATACTCTTATATAGCATTAAAAATCATAACTGTATTCTCTTTCTTCCAAATATATAAAAAATAAATCCTAGTATTATTCCCCCTAAAAATCCTCCAATATGCGCCGCATTATCAACGTTAATAACTACAAAACCTATTACTAAATTCACCCCAACTGTTTTTATAAGTCCAATGATATATTGCTTATTAATGTTTTTTCTTTCAACTATTGAAAAAGCAAGCAATGCTCCCATAAGTCCAAATATTGCACCTGAAGCTCCTACCGAAATACTATTAGGATTTATTATTGTACTTAAACTACTTGAGGTAATGCATGAAATCAAATATATAATTATATATTTAACACTTCCAAAAATCCTCTGTATCTGAGGTCCTATACTATATAACATATACATATTACACGCTATATGAAGAATACTTCCATGTAAAAAAGCACATGCTATAAACCTCCATACTTCCCCTTCTTGTATTAGTGGTGTATATTTTGCTCCAAGAGATATTAAAACTGAATTGTTAACAACATTAATAATTTTTTCCGAAAGGCTATTTACACCAACACCATTTGATAATGCTACCATATTAAGATTTTTATTTATTAAATAACTGGAAAGTAAAAACATCAATACGTTCAATCCTATTATTATCATAGTAAGTACTTTATATTCAAAAAATTTTTTCTTCATTTCTTTTGGAGATATTCTTAATTTTGATGCAATATGCTGACTTATATTAGCTAATGGAGAACATGCTTCATCATAATATTCAATTTTATAGTTATATTTATTAACTATTATTCTATTTACATTATGCATACTGTTTCTTATATATTCACCATCAGTAAAAATCATTGCATTCAATGCAAATACTTTATTAAATGTTTTAAGATATTCTAAGGCTTCCACTTCTAAAATATCCTCTTCTTTTTCATCAACTAAAATAACACAATACATCTTTCCATTAACATCTTTTACTGCTATATAATTATCTTTTTTCTCAAAATTACTATAGTATTGAATTATATAAAAATTTTCATTTTCTATTAAGTATTTGTAAAACATTTTCTTAAATTTGTCCATAATATCCTCCCAATTCAAAAACACCATTAACTAACAAATAATATGTATAATATTTTTAATTTAAATAAAGGTACAACAAACCTTATATATGAAATTTGTTTTTAAGGTCCATTGTACCATTTAAATGAAAATATTATTAATTTTTAATTAGAAGTTAATAAAATTTTATTTGAATTACTATTTTGAACTTTCATTTTCTATCATATCTAATAATTCATTAAATCTTCTTATTGTAGCTTCAATAGGCTCTTTACTAGTCATATCTACACCAGCATTCTTTAATATATTGATTGGGTAATCACTTCCACCTGCTTTTAGGAATCCTTTATATTTTTCTACAGCTCCTTCTTTGCCTTCTAAAATAGATTTTGCAAAAGCTGACGCAGCAGCATATCCTGTTGCGTATTGGTATACATAGAAATCAGAATAGAAATGAGGTATTCTTGCCCACTCTACATCAATTTCCTTATCTACAACTATTTCATCTCCAAAATACTTAACATTTAAATCATGCCATGCTTTATTATAATCTTCTGCAGTTAATGGAATTCCTTTTTCTAATGTTTCATGCGTAAACAATTCAAACTCAGCAAACATAAGCTGTCTGAATACTGTTGTTCTTATTTGCTCAAGTTCTTGATTTATTAGAAATAACTTTTTCTTTTCATTAGTTTCTTTGTCTATTAAATAATGAATCAAAAGTGATTCATTTGTAGTTGAAGCAACTTCTGCACAAAATAATGTATATCCAGCATAGTAATAAGGCTGTTCTTTTCTTGAATAGTATGAATGAATTGAATGCCCCATTTCATGAGCTAATGTTGATACATCTTCCATTTCATTATTATAGTTTAATAATACATATGGCATTGTATCATATCCACCCCATGAGTATGCTCCACCTTTTTTGCCTTTATTTTCGTAGATATCTACCCATCCATCTTTTATTCCACTTTTGAATATATTTAAATATTCTTCTCCAAGAGGTTTTAATGCATCTAATACTATATCAACACCATCATTAAATTCTACTTTTTCCTTAGGTGTCTCTATAACTGGAACATAAAGATCATACATATGAATTTTATTTAAACATAATAATTTCTTTTTAATATCAACATATCTATGCAATGATGATATATTATCATTCATAACTTTAATAGCATTTCTATATACTTCAAGCGGAATATTATTAGGCTTTAAAGAAGCATCTAATGCACTTTCATACTTTCTCACCTTACTTATAAAATTAAAATTCTTAATTGAAGCAGAAAGTGAAGTAGCTAAAGTATTTTTAAATTTATCATATTCACCAAATAACTTTTTAAAAGCAGCTTTTCGCACATTTCTATCTTTACTTCTTATAAATGAAGAATAATTTCCTTCTGTAAGTTCAACTTCTTTTCCTTCTTCATTTTTTATTTTTCCAAATGTCATATCGGCATTAGTTAAAATATTGTGTATAGCAGAAGGTGCATCAAGACAATCTGAAGCCTGAGCTAAAAGTTCCTCCATATCTTTAGTAAGTACATGTGGCTTTTCCTTTAAAATATCTTCAAATAAAAATTTATATGTTTTTAATTCATCTAATCTATTTATTTCTTTTTCAATAAATCCATCTTCAAGACTCAAAATTTCAGGTATAAAATAAGCAGTATACCCAGAAAATTCAGCCATATAAATATCTATTTTGCTCATTAATGCTTGATAAGTTGCATTAGAAGTATCTTCATCTGATTTTAAATGAGCATATATAAATAAAGTTTCTGCTTTTCTAGAAATCTTCTCATTTAATTTTAAGTACTCAAGTATTGTTTCACCGTTATTTAGTTTCCCTGAGAAATCTTTAAGTTTCACAGCCTCTCTTTTTAACTCTTCAAAATCTTTTTCCCATGCGTCTATATTTGAATAAACTTTATCCACTTTCCACTTATATTTGTCTTCAATTTCTTCTCTTTTCTTTAATTCACTCACAATAACAACCCCTCTTTCTAGTTAACTATTAATACTATTCAAGCAGATAACAATTAACAATTTAGTTATTAATTGATTTTAGTCTTCTTTATATTCTTCTTCTTTTCCTTTTATTGCTTCAAATACATTTGTCATTTCTTGTTCAATTAATGAAACACATTCATTGATTTTTTCTTTCATAACTTGATAATCATCTTCATATTTAAAATTTATTACATATGTAGGATTATATTCATCTAAATCTTCTTGCACTTCATATCCTCTTTCTTCAAATGGCTCTACATCAAACAAATCATATATTGCAGAATATTCCCATTCCTCTACATTTTTATTTGTATCGAAGTACATATGCACAGTATCATCTAATACATAAAGTTTTGTTACATATAAAGCACCTTCATTTACTTCAAAACTGCCTAATTCCTTCTTTATAAATCCTGTTTCTTTATCTTTTTCTATTAATACTAAGCTTGAAAAATCCATAGCTGCACCATCCTATAATTATATTTTTTATACTTGTCACATAATCTCAAGTATTTAATTTGTTCATCTATTAAGTAAACTTTAATTTTATACTTGTGACATCATATAATATTGTATTTTCTATAAGTATATATTTCCATTAAATTATATCAAATAAAACCTATTATAGTCTATTTTATTCATTATTATATACAGTTTTAGTAATATAAGGCATAACTTTATGTTGTTTTTGCAAATTATAAATATACTTATATAACATATGCTTATATTTTATGTTTCTGTAAATATATGGTAATATATTCTTATAAGTTATGTAAAGGAGGCTTAAATATTAATATTGTATCTCAAAAAAAAACATACATTAACAAAAAAAACTTACCTTTAAAATACAATTCAAGAAAAAAACATAAATTACGTTATGAAAAATACAATTCCCTTTTTATTATTTCCATATCAATCATATTTATTACTTCATTTATAACTATCCATAACCTTTATATAAATACCAACTGTAAAGACTTATATTATTCTGTTGAATATAATTTTACTGTTGGATTTACTGATAAAAATAAACTCATGCGTGTCCAACATATGTCTCTTATTTCTAAAGATAATACAACGGCAATAGTAGAAGTTTCTGGGCTTAGCAAAACTCCTCCCCACAAAAATACTTCATTCACTGGAAATTTTAAAAAACGTTCTAATGGAATATGGGAACTTTGTTCAGTTGATAATTAACACTATTCTTATTAAAAATAAAAACGGCTATAAAGCCGTTTTTATTACAATAAATATTTATCTATATCTTTGTAAATTCAAAGTTTAATTTCTATTTCCAATTTTCTAAAAAAGCAGTTAACTTATTTACTGTAGACATATCATCTCTTTCAAGATCTGTTGGCTGTAACTTTATTCCAAGCTTTTCTTCTATTTGAAGTAATACTTCTATAATTGCTAATGAATCTAATAATCCAGCTTCAAATAAATTTAAATCTAAATCTTCTGCAATTTCATCACTTCCTGTAACATCTGTAAATATTTCAATAACTTTTTCTTTCATTTTAATCTACTCCTTTCAATTTTGAACCTATTTTAATAATAATCTATATATATAAATACAAACTCACTTGCTACCACTCTTCATCCAATAATTTTTTTCTGTCTATCTTCCCATTAACATTAGTAGGAAATTCTTTAACTATTTTTATATTTCTAGGAATCATATATGATGGTATAAGTTGTCCTAATTCTTTCTTAATTGCAATAGCATTTTTTAATCCGCTTAAACCATTCTCTTCTTTAAGTTCAACAAATGCAGTAAGATATGCAATCTTATCATTTTTAGTTACTGGAACTACAGCTGCATTTTTTACATTACTTACTCTTATAAGATTATTTTCAATATCTTCAATTTCTATTCTATACCCATTTAGTTTTATTTGAAAATCTTTTCTTCCACAATAATATAAATTTCCATCAACATAATATCCTAAATCACCAGTTTTATATGCTCTACATTTCTTTCCATTGTATTCATCATAAAAAAATGACTTTTCAGTTTTTTCCAAATTATTAAAATATCCCTTACTTACACTTGGACTTACTATAATAATTTCTCCCTTGACTTTATCTGGTACTTCATTTCCATTTTCATCTACTATTTTTACTATAGAATTTTTCATTGGATATCCTATAGGTAGACTGCCTTCTTTTATCAATAATTCTCTGTTCATATCATTTGCACTAATTGCTACAGTTGCCTCTGTAGGACCATATCCATTTATTATTCTAGTATTTGGAAATCTATTAAGAAGTTCTTCACATAATGTTTTAGGAAGTACTTCTCCTACAAACACCATAGCTTCAAGTTTTGGAAGCATAGTATTATTGAAACCATCTTCCACAACACACATTCCTGCAAATGATGGTGTTGATACCCATATATTTATATTTGAATTTCCCAAATCTTCAAACATATTTTTTAAATTTGAAAGTGTTTTTTTTGACAAACCATGTAATGTCTTTCCATAACATAAACCAGGATAAATAGATGTTACTGATAAATCAAATGAATATGCAGCCTGATTCATAAATACGCCTTCACTTTCATCTAATTTTAGATAATCTACCATCCATTCAACAAAATTATCAAGATTATTGCTACTTATTTGTACTCCCTTTGGTTTTCCTGTACTTCCTGATGTAAAAAGAATATAAGCATTTTCATCATTTTTAACCCATTCTTTCTCATCTACTGTTATTCCTGAAAATTCAGATACTATTTTTTCAATATCACTTTCTTTTAAAATCTCAGCGTTCTTGAAATCATTGCCTTCACTAAAATCAAAAATAATTTTTGCTTTTACTTCGCTCTGTATAGTTTCAACTCTTTCTTTAGGATAACTTATATCTATTGGCACATATGCCCTACCAGACTTTAATGCTGCCATCATAACTGCCATCATAAAGTTTTCCTTATTTCCATATAATATGATTGGAGTTTTATCATTTCCAAATTTCTTTAATAAATATGCTGCTATAGCTTCTGATATCATATTTAATTCATTATATGACATAGACTTTCCATCACAAATTAATGCAATTCTATCAGTTTCAGAATATTTCTTTATAGCTTTTAAAATTTTCATTTTTTCCACTCCCTAGAATTGATTATATTTAAAATTCACTTCACCAAATGTTTCAAACGCAGCTTTAGTAGAATGATTTTTTATTGTACATTTTTTCTACATAATTTTATACCAATAATATACATACTTCAACTGTCACTAATTTTATTTTTTCATTTAGTATTTCTTAATTTTTATTAACACGCATATATTTTTATTGCAAGTCATTTGCATTTAGTTGTATAATATATGTTTGTTAAGGAGTGATTTTGTGATAAATATAAACAATTTATGTTTTTCTTATATAAAAGGTACTAATTTAATTACTAATATTAATCTAAATATCCCAAAAGGCTCATATGTATCCATACTAGGTGAAAATGGCAGCTGCAAAAGTACATTAGTAAAACTTATATTAGGACTTTTGAAACCTGATTCAGGAATTATAAATGTTAATTCTTCAAGAACATCATATGTTCCACAAAGAGTTGATAGTTTTAACAGTGATTTTCCATTAACGGTAAACGAACTTCTACTTTCACATGTAAAAGCTTTAAAAATAAAAAATAAAGAAACCATAAATACAGTTTTAAAAGAAATAAATATGTATGAATTTAAAAACAGCTTAATTGGAAATCTTTCTGGAGGACAACAGCAGAGAATATTTATTGCTCGTGCACTTATAGGTGATCCAGATTTAATAATATTAGACGAACCCTCTACAGGAGTAGATGAAAAAAATCAAAAAGAAATATATCCTTTGCTAAAAAATCTAAATCTTAACAGAGGAAAAACTATAATTTCAGTAGAACACAACTCTAAAATAGCTTTAAAATACTCAACTCATATTTTAAAAGTTGAAAATGGTTCTTTTACCCTTTATACTACTTCAGAGTTTATCAAGCAAATTGAAAATAATACAGAATCTATTCCCAAAATCATATAATTTTATAGAAAGGTAATAATATGTTTGAATTAAGTTTTATGCAAAATGCCTTTATGGCAGGTTTTATAGTATCAATTTTATGTCCATTTATTGGACTCTTCATAGTACTTAGACGTTATTCAATGATTGGTGATACATTATCCCATTCTTCTTTTGCAGGTGTTGCTATAGGGCTCGTGGCTGGTACTAATCCAATAATTACATCATTTATTTTTACAAGCATATGCGCAGTTGTAATTGAGTATTTAAGAAGCTACTATAAAAAATATGCTGAACTAGTAATGTCTATAGTTCTTACCTTAAGCTTAGGTATTGCAATAATACTAATAAGCAGTGGTAAAACTTCAGCAAAAGTAGATTCATTCTTATTTGGAAGCATACTTACTGTTTCAATGCAAGATATTTATTTAATTGCAATTGTAGGTTTTATATGTATTGCTTGTTTAATTGCTTTATATAGCAAACTAGTATATATAACATTTGATGAGGCTGGAGCAAAAACTTCAGGAATCAATGTAAAACTAATAAATTATATATTTACATTATTAGTTGCTGCTACAATTTCTATATCTATAAGAGTAATGGGAATTTTAGTTGTATCTTCAATAATGGTAGTTCCCGTAGCTACTGCTATGCAGCTAAAAAAAGGGTTTAATAAAACTTTAATGTTTGCGTTAATATTTGGAATATTAGATGTAATTCTTGGACTTGTTTTCTCATATTATATAAATAGCGCTCCTGGAGGAACAATTGCTTTAACATCGGTAATATTCTTAATAATAACTTTATTAATAAAAAATTTATTTCATAGAGAAGTATAATAAAAAATATATTTTAAATATATAGAAAAAGAAAGAACAAGTATTTATTACTTATTCTTTCTCTTTTTTTTACATTCCTTACAAACACCTTTCAATACTAAATTGTGCTGAGTCAACGTAAAACCCGTCTCACTTTGTACTATTTCTTCAATTTGACTCATAGGACATGGTATTTCTATTTCCTTATGACATATATCACACTGTAAATGATGTCTATGATTCTGCTTCTTTAATTTATATGAGAAAACCCCATCTTTGAGAGTAATTTTTTCTATTATTTCTTTTTCTACAAAAAGTTCTAATGTCCTATATACTGTACTTAAATTAATATCTTCATTATTTTCTTTAAAAACCTGATATATATTCTCCGCACTCAAACTATTTTCCGAATTTTTAAGTATATTTAAAATCTCTATTCTTCCTTTAGTAATCTTAATATTCTTCAATTTTAGAAATTCTTTAGATTCCATTTTTATATCCCCTAACTACTATATAAGATATTATCTATTATTATAGCATAATATTTTACTAATAATTAAAAGAATATCATTTTGAATCCAAAAATTATCAATGCTGTTCCACCAAAAAAATTAGCATATTTAGCTACAAAATCAATTTTCTTTATACATCTGCCAATAATAAAAGCACCATTAGAAAATAGCACTGTTATAAACCCAATAATACTGGAATAATAAAATAATGTTATTAAATTTGCTATTTTATGAAATGTTGTAAATCCTATTACCAATGCATCTATACTTACTGATATTCCTAGTATAAGACATGTACTATTTTTGATTAACATTTTATTTGCCTTTTCCTCAAATCCATCAATTATCATTAATGTTCCAACAAGTTCCATAATAATTCCGCCTACAACAGAAGGAATATCAGCTATATAAACTTCAAAGAGATGCCCCATATTTCCACCTATAAATGTAAATAAAAATTGAAAAAAAGAAAATGATACTACAAATTTTATTTTATGTCTTCTCTCTAAAATTGGATTAAGGCCTATTCCAAGTGCAACACCAAATGCATCCATTGCAAGTGCTATACCAATAATAAAAACATATAATAATGCCATACACTTTTTCCCCTTTAATATTAGATTTAAAGTAAATTAAATTTAAATATATGTACAACATATAGCTTATCTATAATTCACATATTATTACTATATTAAAATAGTTAATTTTTATTCTATAAAACACAATTTTCCATCCAAAACATTAAGTTAATCATTTACATTAATTCAACTACTATTTATTTTTAAAAAAGGCTTTATTTAATATACTTTTTATTGTATATTATTAAATAGAGTATAGTTATTTTTATATAGAGTATAACATTTAGTGCATTAGTGTATCGCAAGGAGGAAGTTTAATGGCAAATTGTATTATAGCTCAATCTGGAGGACCAACTTCAGTTATTAATTCTAGTGTAGTAGGTCTTTTAAATTCAAATAAAAAATTAAGAGCTTTTGATAATGTTTATGGCGGATTAAATGGTATTGAAGGTATATTAAATAATAATATAATTAATCTTTCTGAAAAAAATGATGAAGAAATAAATACTTTTAGATTCACTCCATCTTCTGGTTTAGGATCTTGTAGATATAAGTTAAAAGATATAGATTCATCATTACAAGAATATGAAAAATTAATAGAAATCCTTAAATCTTATGATATTAAAGCTTTCTTCTATGTTGGCGGTAATGATTCAATGGATACTACAGCTAAACTTTCAAAATATGCAAAACTTAATAATATCGATATAAAATTCATTGGAATACCAAAAACTATAGATAATGATTTAATGTATACAGATCACACTCCTGGATTCGGAAGTGCTGCTAAATTTATAGGAACTACTGCTATTGAAACATATTTAGATGCATCGGTTTACATAAATAACGGTATATTTATTTTAGAAACAATGGGAAGAGATACAGGTTGGCTTGCTGCATCTGCCTGCATTGCAAGAGTCAACAATAAGCCCGTAGCTGATTTTATATACCTTCCTGAAACTGCGTTTGATAAAGATAAATTTATAAATGATGTTAGAAAAAGATTTGAAGAAAACAATAAAGTGTATATTGTAGCCTCTGAAGGATTAAGAGATGAAAATGGACATTTTGTTTCTGAACTTGAATGTTCATCTCAAGATAATTTTGGTCATGCCCAGCTAGGTGGAGTTTCAGATTATCTGAAAATGCTTATAATTGAAGCTGGAATTACAAAAAGAGTAAAAGCTTTAGAATTAGGTGTATTACAAAGATGTGCCATGCACTGTGCTTCTTATACAGATCTTACAGAAGCTTATGAAGCAGGTAAAGCAGCTCTTCAATACGCTATAAATGGAGAAACTGGAAAAATGGTCACTATCGAAAGAACTTCTACTTCTCCTTATTCTGTAAAATATGGATTAATTGACGCTGATAAAGTTGCAAACAACGTAAGCTATTTTCCTAAAGAATGGATCAATGAAGACGGAAATTTTGTTACAGAAGAAGCTTACTCATATTTTGAGCCTCTTATAAAAGATTTACCTACTTTAGCCTTTGAAGGAAATCTTCCAAAATATACTGTATTTAATCACTAATTAAATGAAAAAGAATGAAGACCGAAAGATTATCAATTAATTCTTTCCTCTTCATTCTTTTTCTAAATTTTTAATATTCCGTTGGAAATATCCTCTATTGCATTAAGAAACACTTCTACTTCTTCTTTAGAGTTATATGGTGCAAAACTCACACGCACCATTCCAAGCATCTTCTTATTGGAATTTTCTAAAAATTCTTTTGCTTCCTCTTCTGTTACATTCATAAGTCTTCTACAGTATGGATGTGCACAAAACCATCCATGTCTAACAGAAATTCCTCTCTTTTTAGCAAGAATATATGCAACATCTCTATGATACATGTTTTCAATATTAAAAGTTGTAATTCCAAGTCTATCCTCAATATTTTCAGTATCCCCATAATTTATTACTTTTGGAATCGCCTTCAATCCACTTATTATATAATTCAATAAATAATCTTCCTGTTTTTCCACATAATCAAAATTTATTGTATTTAAAACAGTCAGTGAATTTATAAGTGCCATAACACCTAAAAAATTAGGTGTTCCTGGTTCATCCTTATCTGGAGGATCAAGATAAGTAACTTCATTATCTAGTACTAAATCAACAGTTCCCCCTCCTACATAATCTGGATTTGATATCTTAAATTCTTCTTTTAATCCTATTATTACACCTATACCAAAAGGCGAATATATTTTATGAGATGAAAATACTAAAAAATCAATATCTTCATTCTCTGAAATCCCACTTATGCTTACCTTCCTGTGAGGCACAAGCTGTGCTCCATCTACAATTAGTTTTGCTCCATATTTATGAACTATTTTGGCAATGTAATGCATATCATTAATATATCCTGTAACATTTGATGCACCACTTAAAGAAACATACTTAACTTTACCTTTATTGTTTATTAATTTTTCCTCTAATTCATCTATCTTTAATCTGCCATTAATATCAACTTCAATATAATCAACTTTTCCTCTATTTCTCCACGGAAGATCATTTGAATGATGTTCCATCCTTGAAGATATAACAACTTCATCTTCGCTCTTAGATAATGTTCTAGCCAATTTATTTATTCCTTCTGTTGTATTATTCACATATATGACTACATATTTTTCTTTGTCCCGTACATTAAAAAAATCCATTATATAATCTTTTGATTGATGATACAAATTAGTAGTTATTTCTGCCTTTTGACCTGTTCCTCTTCCTATTGATGCATAAGTATTGCTTAATTTTTCAATATAATCAATACTTGATTTAATAGGTGGAGTTGTTGCCGCATTATCAAAGTTTATTCCATCTATGCATTTTCCATTACAGTCATATACTTTTTGATCCAAGCCAATAAATAAATCTTTAATGTTCTTTTCCCTTTTTATCTTCATAATGCATCTCCTCCAATTATATAGTATTCTGCCAATATAATTATTGTGCATTTCATAACTTCCCATCACTAATAAATCAAACTTGTTTATAAATCCTTTGTACTATCTAAATTTGAAATTTCATATTATATAACGTAAATGATGCATTAAATTTAATAATAAGGAGGTTTTAAAATGACACCAGATAAAAAATATATGTCTGAAGTTAATTTAAAAAATGATTCAGATTTTTCCTTTACTCCTCCATCATTTGATTGGAGCCTTTTTAGAGTTAATCCACCTTACAAAAATTATAATAACTCTTTAAATTTATACCCTGATCAAACACAAGATTCAGAATTATATTGCTATTACAATATTTTGGGTAATTGCGACCAAAAAAATGTAAGTGATTTTGATAATATCCAAAATAGAACTCCTACCCCTTTTGATATTCTAAGAGGATTAGATCTAGACCTTGAAGAAACAATAGAATCTTATAAAAATTCAGATGATGTTGATAAAATCTATTCAGAAATCCAATTAAAAAATCCAGGATTTCACGAAACTTTCACTAAATATGGGATACCGGATCCAATATATAAAATACTTATTAAGCGTCTAATAAAATTAACATTGCTATATAATGATAAAAGTAGGTGATTTCTATGTACATGTTTAAAGACTCTCTCCCAAGGCTAGATGGTAAAATACGTTTTCTTCATGCTATACCTGATGCTCCAAGTGTTGATGTATATGCTAATGGCAAACTGATTTATTCAAATCTTTCTTTTGGACAAATAACAAATTATATTTCTATAGCTCCTGGAACATATAATATTAAACTTTTAAAGACTGGTACAACCAATAACGATGTTTTTTCTGATTCTATAAATATTACTCCTAATAGTATTTCAACTGTTGCTGTAACTTATGAAAATAATGAAATCGAATATTTTACAATAGATGATTCGCATATTCCTGAAAGTAATCCGATGCTATCATTCATAAGATTTATAAATCTTTCTGCCAATGCACCACTTTTATCACTCAGCATTCCGTCTGGCATTGTTTTCTTTAATCAAGCTTCATATTTAGAAACCAATGGATATTATCCTACATCACCTGGAATATATGATTTTATCGTTTCTAGTGCTGATGGAAATTTCAATAAATATATAAGTAGTTTAAATTTAACCCCAAATCTATTTATAACAATATATATAATAGGCTCATATATATCCTCTCCTTCTTTAGGATATATTCTCATAAAAGATGGTACTGAACAACGTAATATTGAGGAGCTTTAATTAATATAAAAATAAAAACAGATAGATAATGTTTTTTCATTTATCTATCTGTTTTTATCTTCTTATATTTTACTTACTTATCATAGCTAATATTTTTTTTAATAAAACTGGTTTAATTCCATCTATATCCGTTGGTTCCTTAAATATTATAGTTGTAAAACATACACTTCCTACAAGTTCTATAATCATAAAAAAAGTCATTTCAGCTTCATTTTTATCCATTCCTTCACTCATAAGATTATTCACAAAAACATCAAGCACTCTTTTTACTTCTTCATATTCCTTAGGTTTCATCATTGCTCTTCTATAAAAGCCCCAGGACATATTTTTATTTATAAGCCTAAGAAGATTTTCATTTTGTTTAAAAAAATTTATTATATAATCTATAAAATATAATGTCCTCTTCTTAAAATCATTTGTGCCTATGCCATTTGTCTTATCTAAAGCTTCTCTTATTATAATATTACTTTTTTGAAGAATAAGCTTATTTAAAAGATCATATTTATCTTTAAAATATAAATAAAATGTTCCTTTAGCAACCCCTGCTCTTTCTGCTATGTCACCTATAGATGTCTTTTCTATTCCATTTTTTAAAAATAACTCATATCCAGCTGTATATAATTCCTTTTCTTTTAGTTCTTTTTTTGCAGTAATACTCATTTTCTTACCGTCCACTATTGTTAACTCCTTCAAAATTGTTTAACATAATTATAAATCAAAACTTAAAATATTCCAAATAAAAACCAATTGCAGATACTTGTCACAAATTGATATACCTATAATAAAATAGTATAATTATTAAAGAAATCTTCATATTACAAACTAATGGAGGATAAAAATGATTGTTTTAAGTTGTAAAGATATATGTAAGAGTTATGGAATAACTGAAGTATTAAAAAATATAACATTTTCAATTAATGAAGGCGATAAAGTTGGAATAATCGGTTCTAACGGCGAAGGTAAATCAACCTTATTTAAAATTTTGACAAAAGAACTTTCTCAAGATTATGGTGAAGTATTTATAGATAAAAATAAAACATTAGGATATCTTTCTCAGCATTTAGATTTAGATTCAGAAAATACTATATATAATGAAATGCTGTTAGTTTTTGATGATCTTCAAAGACTTGAAAAAAAAATTGCAAATTTAGAAGTAAAAATGAATGAACCATATGACGTTAATAATGCAGAATACCATGAAAAAATAATAAAAGACTATGGAACTGCTCAAGATCTTTATGAAAATAGAGGCGGTTATACATATAAAGGAGAAATATCTCGTGTTATAAAAGGTTTAGGTTTTACTGAAAATGATTTTGATAAAGTAATATCTACTTTAAGTGGTGGACAAAAAACAAGAGTTGCATTATGTAAACTCCTATTATTAAGACCAGACATATTATTACTTGACGAACCTACTAACCACTTAGACTTAGATGCTATAGAATGGCTTGAAGAATATCTAAAATCATACAAAGGCACAGTAATTGTAATTTCCCATGATAGATTCTTCTTAGATTCTGTTACAAACTACACATTTCAAGTTATAAATGGTCATGTAAATTGCTATAACGCACCATATACTAAATCCTTGGAACTTATGAAGAAAGATCACGATGCCAAATTGAAAGCTTATAATCTTCAACAAGCAGAAATAAAAAGACAAGAAGCTATAATAGAAAAATTCAGATCATTTAATCGTGAAAAAAGTATAAAAAAAGCTGAAAGTAGAGAAAAAATGCTTAATAAAATGGAACGTTTAGATGCTCCTGACGAAGAAAAATCTGCTTCAAAAATAAAATTTGAAACCTCAGTAAAAAGTGGATTTGATGTTCTTCATGTAGAAAAATTAGCCAAATCATATGGTGAAAAGAAACTTTTCTCAAATCTTTCATTTGATTTAAAGAGAGGCGAAAAAATAGCTTTAATTGGAGAAAATGGCCGTGGTAAAACTACCCTTTTTAAAATAATAATGGACAAATTAAAACCTGATTCAGGTGTTAAAGTGTTAGGTGCAAATGTAAATGTGGGCTATTATGATCAGGAACAATCTAATCTTCATTTAGATAAAACAATTATAGATGAAGTATGGGATGACTTTCCAGAAATGACTACAACTCAGCTTAGAAACGCACTTGGATCTTTTCTCTTCAGAGGTGATGATGTATTCAAAGAAATAAATAAATTAAGCGGTGGAGAAAAGTGTAGAATAAATCTATTAAAACTTATGCTTTCAAAATCTAACCTACTTCTTTTAGACGAACCTACTAATCACCTTGATATTCCATCAAGAGAAGCACTAGAAGAAGCTATTTTAAGCTATGATGGTACATTAATAGTAATATCCCATGATAGATATTTTTTAAATAAAGTAATCAACAGAATACTTGAACTTCAAGAAGATGGTGTCCACGAATATCTTGGAAACTATAGTTATTATACTGAAAAGAAGGAAAATCCACATCGTTTTGAAGCTTATGAAGAACATGCAAATGGAAAAACTAAAACTCAAATAAACGAAGAAAAGAAAAAGAAAAAAGCTCTAGAAAAAGAAGCTAAAGCAAAACAGAAAGAAATTAAATCTCTTGAAGATGAAATAAACACTAAAGAAGAAGAATTGACAAAACTACAAGAAGATTTATGTAAAGAAGAAATTTATTCTAATCCTTCTGAAAGCGAAAGAGTTAATAAAGAAATCAAAGCTATTCAAGAACTCATCGAAAGTCTTTATGAAAAATGGGAAGAACTATCTATTTAAAAAAGTACAATAAACAATATAAAAAGAATGTAGTAGATTGTATGGGAATGTGGAGAGATTTGTGTAAATAAATCTTTCCACATTCTTTTTTTGTATGGTTTGATGGAAGATTTGGAATAATATACTTCAAACTGATAAGGGAGGATTCCAAATGAAAGAACCAAAAATAAATTATGAAGAAG
>SVCE01000007.1 GCA_015058525.1 Clostridium butyricum | reverse complement strand
TTCTTCATAATTTATTTTTGGTTCTTTCATTTGGAATCCTCCCTTATCAGTTTGAAGTATATTATTCCAAATCTTCCATCAAACCATACAAAAAAAGAATGTGGAAAGATTTATTTACACAAATCTCTCCACATTCCCTTACTATAATAAAAATGAGACATGAAATATTAATAGTTAATATTTCATGTCTCATTTTTTTATTTAATTTCAATAATTACAATAAAAAATCTTATAGCAATGTGATATCATGTTCTTGGCATATTTTTAAATTCTTATCGTCCCATACTGAAGACTGAACTTCTCCTATATGAGCCTTTCTTAATAAATACATACATATTCTTGACTGACCTATTCCACCACCAATAGTATATGGTAATTCCCCATTTAAAAGCATTTTGTGGAATGGAAGTTCTCTTCTTTCATCACATCCAGCAATAGTAAGCTGTCTGTCTAAAGCTTCTTCATCTACTCTAATTCCCATTGATGATACTTCAAATGCTCTTTCAAGCAATGGATAATAGAATATAATATCTCCATTCAAAGTCCAATCATCATAGTCTGGTGATCCTCCATCATGTTTCTTACCTGATCTTAAAGTTCCACCTATCTGCATTATAAATACAGCACCTTTTTCCTTGGCAATAATATCTTCTCTTTCTTTAGGTGTTTTATCTGGATACATATCTTCTAATTCTTGTGTTGTTATAAAGAATATATCTTCTGGCAAGAACTTTTCATCCTTTATTAATTCAGTACATGCATAATTTTCTACTGATTTAAATACTTCGTAAATCTTTTTAACTACATTTTCTAAAGTTTCAAGATTTCTTTCATTTTTATCAATTATTTTTTCCCAGTCCCATTGATCTACGTATATAGAATGAAGATTATCAAGTTCTTCATCTCTTCTTATAGCATTCATATCTGTATAAAGACCTTCACCTTTTTTAAAACCATATCTATACAGACTATATCTCTTCCATTTTGCTAAAGAATGAACAATTTGAACTTCTTTTTTTGATTCAAGCAAATCAAAACTTACTGGTCTTTCAACTCCATTCAAATCATCATTAACACCTGTACTTGGCTCAACAAATAAAGGTGCTGAAACTCTTACTAAATTTAATTTTTCAGCTAAAGCTCTTTCAAACATATCCTTTATTTTCTTAATTTGAATTTCTGTTTCAATTAATGAGTGTTTAGTTTTGTATTTTTTTGGAATAATAACACCGTCAATATTCATTTTTTTTGCCCCCCAAAATATTATTAGACAACCAACCTATGTATGTACTTAATATTACATCAGCATCTTCCTAAAAATAGATAACTATTCTCTAATTCATAAACATTCACACTGATTTCATAAAATACTAAACTCACATAAGCAAACAGGTCAAGAGTGCAATGCATTCTTGACCTATAATCAGCCATACTATAAAATTATTTTATTTTATAAATTATTATTTGTCAATTTATATTATAAAATTATCCATAACCAAACTATAATATTATTACTTATTCACTACTTTTCCTATATTATCTTTAAGAACCTTTGCTGAATCTTGAAGTTTTTTAAGTTCTCTTTCATCTTTTATTTCTGGTGCAACTATTCTTACAACACCAGTGCTATTAACAACTGTTGGAACTGCTAAATAAACGTCATTAATTCCATATTGACCTTCCATTAAAACAGAAACTGTCAATACTGTATTTTCATCTCTTAAAATTGCTTCTACTATTTTTGTTGTTGCAAGCCCTATTGCAAAATAAGTAGCACCTTTTCTACTTATTATTTCATAAGCAGCATTAATAACGTCTTTAGAAATAACATCTTTTACGCTATCATCCCATTCAAGATTATTCTTTTTGCAATAATTCTCTAAAGTATCTCCAGCTATTGTTGCTGTACTCCAACTTACAACTTCACTATCACCATGTTCACCTAAAACATTAGCATGAACATTATTATTATTTATATTGAAATATTTTCCTATAATATATTTTAATCTTGATGTATCAAGTACTGTACCTGAAGCCATAACTCTTTCTTTTGGGAAGCCAGATAACTTATATGTTATATATGCAAGTACATCACATGGATTTGAAACAACTAATAATATTGCATTGGGACTTGCCTCTGCTATTTGAGGTATAAATCCTTTAAATATATTATAGTTTTTTTCTATAAGATCTAATCTAGTTTCACCTGGTTTTTGAGCTGCACCTGCTGTTATTATTACAATATCAGAATCTTTTGTTTCACTAATATCTCCAGCATATATATTAACTGGTTTTACAAAAGATGTTCCATGAACTAAATCCATTACTTCTCCAAGAGCTTTATCCATATTAATATCATAAATGCAGATTTCTGTAACTACACCACTATTCATTAACGCATAAGCGGTTGTTGCTCCTACAAAACCAGCACCTATTATAGATACTTTACGTTTTCTTTCTATCATATATCATTCCTCCTATGTATCTTAATACTATTAGTTTATCCTTAAAACAAAACAATATTATTATATGTTTTTTATTTTTCATTGTAAACATTATAATTGTAAATTTTACTAGTTAAATACAACCTAATATTATACGTTATTTTGAAATTTATAATAAATACTATATAATTATTTTAGCAATTAATAATTATGTATAGTCTACATATAAAATGGAGGTAAACCTTTAATGAAATTATTATTTTTCGATACAGAAACTACTAGCATAAAACCCGGAAGTATATGCCAATTAAGTTACATAACTGTTGATGCCAGCGCAAAACCTCAAATAACTACTGGGCGAAACTTTTTCTTTACAGTAGAAGAAATGGATCCATCCGCTGAACAAGTACACGGTTTTTCTTTAGAAAAACTTTACCAATTATCAGAAGGCCAATACTTTGAAGATTTAGTAATGGATTTTATAGATGATTTTAAAAATGCTGATTTCATAATAGGACACAATGTAAACTTTGATATAAGATTTTTAAAACATGAATTAGACCTTTTGGGAGATGATTTCACACCAAAAAATACTTTTTGTACAATGGCTTATTATAAAAATATTTGTAAAATATGCAAACCAAATGGTGATATAAAAAATCCAAAATTAGCTGAAGTAATAGAATGGCTAAATATATCTGAAAAACGAATTTCCGATACAGCAGATAGGTTATTTGAAGGAAGCGGAAACTACCATGATGCACGATTTGATACAGCCGCTACTTATTTAACTGTAATTGAAGGCTTAAAAAAGGGGTATCTTCCAAAAGGTTATTTTTCTAATATATTAAATTCCAAATAAATTTATATTTTAAATCATCTTTCAAGTTTAAATCATATACTGTAATATGATAATTCTTTAGAATTTAAATTATATATTTCTCATCATATTATAAATTACTTTTTAAAATTTACATTATTTCAAATTCTTAAATGAGGTGGATATCATGAAAAAGTATATTTGCGATATATGTGGATATATTTATGATCCTGAACTTGGAGATGAAGATAATGGAATCGATCCAGGAGTAGATTTCAATGATCTTCCTGATTATTGGGTATGTCCAATCTGTTCCTTCAACAAAGAAAACTTTTACCAATTAGAAGATGCATCAGAATAATAAATTAATATAAAAATAGTGGCAAATTATTTATAGTCAAATAATTTGCCACTATTTTTTATCACCTAATCTCTAAACTCCAAATTACTCAATTATATTCAAAATAATTTGATTATTTTTTACAATAATAATTCTTATAAATTGTTAAACAAAAAGAAGCACATAACCTCTTAAGTCATATGCTTCTTTAAAATATTTCTTGATTATATTATTTTGCACCGTATTGTTTATAATATTCATCAATTCTTCCTTTGATTTCATCATCAATGATTATTTTCCCATTTATTTCTTTATTATATAAGTATTCAATTACTTCAGCCATAGTAACTATTGCACAAGTCTTGAAACCAAACTTTTCTCTTATTTCAACTAATGCAGACTGTTCTCCTTGTCCTCTTTCCATTCTGTCCACAGAAATTATAAGACCTTTTACATCAACATCCCCTTGACTCTTTAAGATTGGCATTGTTTCATATATAGAAGTTCCTGCTGTAGTTACATCTTCTACTATAAGAACCTTATCCCCATCCTTTAGCTTACTTCCTAAAAGAATTCCCTTATCACCATGATCCTTAACTTCTTTTCTATTTGAACAGTATTTAACATCTATATCATATTTATTTGATAACGCTATTGTTGTAGTTACTCCTAATGGAATTCCCTTATATGCAGGTCCAAATAATACATCATAATCATCACCAAAGTTTTCTTTTATAGCTTCTGCATAAAATTCTCCAAGTCTGCTTAATTGACTTCCTGTTTGATAGTTTCCTGTATTAACAAAGAAAGGTGTCTTTCTTCCACTCTTTGTAACAAAATCTCCAAATGTTAATACTCCACATTCAATCATAAAATCAATAAATTCTTTTTTATAATCTTTCATCTTTAATTCCTCCGTTAATTTAAATGTCAATTACTTTTTAAACTTGATACTAAACAATTCCAACTATTTCGTTTATATCTTTAATTCCTTGTTCTTTTAAGAAACTTTCCATTTCTTCAATAATTTCTTTTCCAGCCATAGGATTTATGAAATTAACTGTTCCTATTTGAATTGCACTTGCTCCCGCCATCATAAATTCAATAGCATCAACACCACGTGTAATTCCACCAAGACCTATTACAGGTATGCTTACAGCTTTAGCAACATCATGAACCATAGCTAATGCTACAGGTTTCACCGCTGGTCCTGATAATCCTGCTGTTACATTATTAAATACTGGCTTTCTTTTATATATATCTATAGCCATACCTTTTAATGTATTTATAAGTGATATTGAATCAGCCCCAGCCTCTTCACACTTAACAGCCATATCAACAATATCTTCAGCATTTGGAGAAAGCTTAACCATAAGTGGTTTCTTAACTATAGACTTAATTTCTTTTACAACATCATAAGCTACATTGGATTTAATTCCAAATGCCATACCGCCATGCTTTACATTAGGACATGAAATATTAAGTTCAATCATATCAACATTTGTTTCATTAATCTTTGAAACAGCTTTTACATAGTCTTCTATGCATCCACCTCCAATATTGGCAATAATATTAGTTCCTAGCTTTTTCATTTTAGGAAGTTCATTTTCTATGAATGAATCTATTCCCGGATTATTTAATCCAACTGAATTCATCATTCCAGATGCTGTTTCATATACTCTTAATCCATCATTACCTTCCTTAGGATTTATAGTAAGTCCCTTAGAAGATATACCGCCAAGTATTCCTACATCATAGAAATTGCTATATTCAGCACCAAATCCAAAAGTTCCTGATGCAGCAATTACAGGATTTTTAAATTCCACTCCATTAATATTAACTTTCATCATTTTATCTTCCCCCCTTTAATCTTATAGTTCAACGTAATATCCATCAAACACAGGACCATCTTTACACGTTCTTTTATTTCCATCTTTAGTCTTACATGTACATACTAAACATGCACCCACTCCACATGCCATATGCTTTTCCATAGAAACATATACAGCAACGTTCCTTTCTTTACACATTTCAATTACTTTTTTCATCATGACTTCAGGACCGCAGCACAATACTGTATCATATTCTTCTACCTTTAATAAATCAGTTATAAACCCTTCATATCCATGCTTTCCTGTATTAGTAGATATATTTATATCATCAACATATTCCTTAAAATCATCTACTAAATAAATATCATCTCTGAATCCGCTATATAAATCCATTTTTCTATTTACATTTTTAGCTCTTAATCTTTTAGCAAGTTCAAACATAGGTGCAATTCCTATTCCGCCTGATACTAAAGCAACTTTTCCATAATCCTTTTCTAAATCAAATCCATTTCCAAGTGGACCAGTAAGACTTATTTCATCACTTTCTCTAATCTCAGTAAATTCCTTAGTACCATTACCTACTACGGCATATAAAAATGTAAGTGTATCTCCATTCTTACTACATATACTTATAGGTCTTGGAAGAAAAGTACCCTTATTAACCTTAATCATATAAAATTGACCTGGTTTTATTTCATTTTTATCTTCTACAACTAATTTATATATATCCTTTGAAACTTCTTCATTTGAAATAACTTTTGCTTTTCTATATTCTATGGCCATTTTAAAATCCTCCCCATATTTCGATTATCATTTGAACCTCAATATTATTTATTTACTGCATTTCTTATTGCATCTCTCATCTTAATAACTTCTTCTCTTGCACATGATGCAAACTCTTCTTGTGGCTTTCCTGCCTTTTTATATGCTAAAAGTATTCCTCTTGAAGAATTTACAACTCCGCCATTTCCATTATTAAGATATAACGCCACATCTTCTGCAGTTCCACCTTGTGCTCCATATCCAGGTATCAAAAAGAACATATTGTTATAGTTTGCTCTTATCTTTTTACCTTCATCTATATGAGTACATCCTATAACTCCTCCTATTGCAGTATAACCACATTCCCCTATACATTTACTTCCTAATTGGCTTATCTTATCTGCTACTACTTCATAAACTTTCTTTCCACTTTTAGTATCTATATATTCAATATCTTCAGCACCTGAATTTGAAGTTCTTACTAAACTAAATACACCTTTTTTTCCACTTTCTAAATAAGGCATATATGGTTCTATACTATCCATTCCCATATAAGGGCTTAGTGTTATAAAGTCTGCTTCAAAATCTCCTTCAAAGTGTGCTTTTGCATACATTTTAGCTGTAGCCGCTATATCCCCTCTTTTAATATCAGCTATTATTATTTCGCCTTTTTCTCTTAAATAAGCTAATGTATTTTTATATGCTGTTAATCCTTCTAATCCTAAAGCTTCATAGTAAGCTATTTGAACTTTAAAACATGCTACTATATCATATGTAGAATCTATAATTGCCTTGTTAAATTCAAATATTGCTTCACCTGGTGTTCTTCCTTCTTTTATGTAATCTGGTATGTAATCAATTGATGTATCAAGCCCTACACATACAACACCTCTTTCTTCAACTCTATCATATAATCTATCTATTATATTTTTTGTCATTTTAAAGTCCCTCCATGTTTTCATTTATAACACACTCGAATGTCTATTTATATTAAAATCATATTCTGAATCATGTACTCTCTTACATATACAGTTTCTTAATACCTTATAAATTTACATTCATATTAATTTTTTTATTTTAAATGTATATAATAATATTCAGCCCACTATTTTATTAACTTTAATTTTCCATACTTATTAAAGGCTATATTTAATTTCCCCGCCTTTTATAGTATTTAATATTTGGCCATAAAACTCCATTCCTTCAAAAGGTGTATTCCTTCCTTTTGAAGCAAACTTACTGCTATCAACTTTAATTTTTTTGTCTAAATCTACTATAACTAAATCAGCATCTGTACCCACGCTTATCTTTCCTTTATTCATTCCTAAAATCTTTGCCCCATTGTAAGACATAAGTTCACTTAACTTATTTATAGATATTCCGTTTTCTTTTACTAATTTTGTATAGCATACAGAAAATGCTGTTTCAAGCCCAACCATTCCTGGAGAACCATTCTTCTTTTCTTCTGCTGTATGAGGTGCATGATCAGTCCCTATAGAATAAACCATTCCCATTTTTATTGCATTTATTATAGCTTCTACATCTTCCTTTTCTCTTATAGGAGGATTTACTCTATAATCATTTATATCTCTTGTAAGTCCTATATGATGAGGTGTAATTTCCATAGTTATATTCGCTCCACTCATCTTTGCATCTATTATATACTTAACTGATTCCTTTGTACTTACATGGCACATATGAAGTCTTGCGCCACTGATTTTAGCAAGTTCTATATCTCTAAGTGTCATCATGTTTTCAGCCATTCTCATATCTGTCTTAGAAAACTCAGGGCTTTCTGCATGTGACATTATAACCCAGTTGTTTTCTTTTGCTATCTTCATAGCTTGAAGCATTGTATTAGAATTTGCTACACCTACACCATCATCTGAAATTGCTTTTATTTCTTTATCATCTTTCAATTCCTTTAAATGTTCCAATGTTACTCCATCAAAATTCTTTGTAACTGATAAACATTGGTGTACATCAATTAAATTCAATTCTTTAGATTTATTTCTTACATATTTTAATGTTTCTCTGTCAGAACATATTGGTTTAGTATTAGCCATTAGACATACCCCAGTATATCCCCCTCTTAATGCTGCTTTTGAACCAGTTTCTATATCTTCTTTCCAAGTAAGTCCTGGATCTCTAAAATGCGTATGCGTATCTATAAATGATGGCATTACTACTTTGCCCTTGCAGTCTAGAACCTTAACATTTTCTTTTTCTAACTGTGCACCAATTTCACAAATCAATCCTTTGTTTATGTATATATCGCCCTTAAAATCCTGAGTAGAATCAATTATTCTTGCATTTTTAATTAATAGTTCCACCTAAACACCCCCTCCTTTAAACCTATAAACTTGTTATTGTATCACAATATTCACATCTATATCTTCCTGTTTCTCTATCTACTAATACAAATGAATGTGGTACATAATTTTCCTGACCTGTTATACAGCTTGGATTATTACATTTTATAATGTTGTAAACCCTTTCTGGAAGCTTAGGATATACTTTATTAACTATTTTTTCATCTTTAACTTCACATATAGTTATTGATGGAGAAAGAAGACCTAGTGCTGTGTAATCAATCTTGTCACAGTTTTCTATCTTTATAATATCTTTCTTACCTAGCTTTTTACTATCTGCATTTATTATAAGTGCTACACTATAATTACTATCTACAAGCCCTAAATAATCGAATATCTTTATTCCTCTTCCTGCTTTAATATGATCTAATACTATTCCATTTTTTATGCTAGTTATTTCTAACATCTACATCACCCCCAAAAGCTTTATCATTAACGCCATTCTTACATACATTCCATATTCAGCCTGTTTAAAGTAACATGCTCGCGGATCATCATCTACTTCACATGCTATTTCGTTTACTCTTGGAAGCGGATGCATTACTATCATATCTTCATGCGCCATACTCATCTTAGCCTTGTCTAATATATAACTGTCTTTAAGTCTTATATATTCTTCTTCATTAAAGAATCTTTCCTTTTGAATTCTTGTCATATAAAGAATATCAAGTTCTTCTATTACATCCTCTAACTTTTCAACTTCTCTATATTCTATATTATTTTTTTGCAGTACTTCTTCTCTTATGTATTGAGGAATAACTAATTCCTTTGGTGATATAAGTACAAACTTATTACCTTTATACCTTGACATTGCTTTGATTAATGAATGTACAGTTCTTCCAAATTTTAAATCTCCACACATTCCTATTGTATGGTTATTAAGACCATCTTTAAGACTTGTTATTGTAAGTAAATCTGTTAATGTTTGTGTTGGGTGTTGATGTCCTCCATCTCCTGCATTAATAATTGGAACTGCTGAATAAAGACTTGCAACCTTTGCAGCTCCTTCTTTTGGATGTCTCATAGCAATTATATCTGAATATATTGAAACCATTTTTATGGTATCAGCTAAGCTTTCTCCTTTAGCAATAGATGTTGAACTTGGCTCAGAAAAGCCTAAGATTTTTCCACCAAGCTTCATCATAGCTGCTTCAAAGCTAAGTCTTGTTCTTGTGCTTGGTTCATAAAATAGTGTCCCTAAAATTTTTCCATCACATATATGAGAAAATTCTTTAGGGCACTTCATTATTTTGTGTGCCAACTCAAAGATTTCATCAAGTTCTTCAACTGAAAAATCTCTAGGTTCTATCAAATGTCTTATATTTGTTGTCATTTTTATCACTCCTTCTTAACCTCTCTGTGTTAATTTAAAGGTTGAAATTATATATTTATATACAAAAAACCTTCCTTTAAATAAAGGAAGGTATAATAATCCTAGTAAAATTGCATCACTATATAACTTCCTTATTGATCTCTCTGTATCAAATTAAAGGTTATTCTTTGTGTAAGGATAACACTTATTTTTAACTGTGTCAATACAAATATTAATTTTGCAAACCACTTAAACTAATCATCATATTTATAAAATCATCATTATATTTTTTAATATAGATTTTCATAGTATGTTGAACTCTCACTATATTTTTATATACAAAAATGGCTTTTACATAATATAAAAGCCATTTTAATATCTAAAAATTATTCATAACACAATCCCACATCATCTTGCCACATTTTGCAAGAGTAACTGTTCCATAAACACTATTAGGAATTCCCATAGATAATACTGTAAATGTGAAAGATCCCTTTTGTAGATGAAGAAGTGCTGTATCATTTTCAACACCTGATTTATCACCTGTCTTGCTTGAAATTTCATATTTCAAATCATCAGGAATATATAAAGCTAATTTGTTTTTCATCTGCTGTCTTTGTAAAATATCTATAAGCATTTGACTATTCTTTTTATCTAAAAATTCTGCCTTATATAAGATTTTCCACATTTTTGATAAATCATAGGCACTAGTTATGTTTTCAATGCCATTGCTTACTGCCCTTTCATCAGATGTCTTTCTATTTAGTCTTGTATTTTTTAATCCTAAAGAACATATATCTTCATTAATTCTATCCATACCAACAATATCTATAAGTTTATTAGCGGCAGTATTATCACTTTGTATAAGCATAGCCACTAATAATTCAAAAATAGTATAATCTCTATTATCAAATTCATGAAGTATTCCAGTGCCATATATTTTATCACTTTCTTCAATTTTTATTCTATCTAAAAATGAACAGTTTCCATCTTGTACATATTTAATAACTGAAATGGCAATAGGAAGCTTCATACATCCCGCACTTGTCATTTGAACATTTTCATTATATCCATAAGTAAATCCGCTTTCTAAATCCTCAAAGAAGAAAGAATATGTTCCTATTCTTGATTCTAAATATTTTTTTATCTCTTTCATAATGCTTCACCACTTTCTAAAATTATCGTCCATCAAATATATAGTTCTAATCTGCAAATGATATTCCTATTTTCTTAGCCATTGTAACTAATTCGCCATCTACATCAACTTTTTTATTATTTCCTATAACATTTTCAAGACTATCATATGTTATTTCATTACCTTTCAAACAAACCATGCTTCCAAATTTGCCTTGGTTAATAAGTTCAACTGCTGCAACTCCATATCTTGTAGATAAAATTCTATCAAAAGTACATGTAGTTCCACCTCTTTGAATATGTCCAAGAACTGTACATCTTACTTCTCTTTCTTCAATAAGTTTTTCTAAATCATCTGCAAGTTTATATCCTATTCCTCCAAGTCTTATTGGATCAGGACTATCTTCAACTATCTTAGCAACGCTTATTTCTCCATCTTTAGGTTTAGCCCCTTCTGCTACAACAATAATTGTAAACAGTTTTCCTTGTTTTTTTCTTTCTTCAACCTTGTCCACAATTCTATTAATATTATAAGGAATTTCAGGTAATAAAATTACATCTGCTGAGCCAGCAATTCCTGATTCCAATGCTATAAAACCAGCATTTCTTCCCATAACTTCAAGTATCATAATTCTATGATGGGATTCTGCAGTAGTATGAAGACGATCTAATGCTCCTGTTGCAACATCAATTGCTGTATTAAATCCAAATGTAATATCAGTAGATCCTAAATCATTATCAATAGTTTTAGGTACTCCAATAACTTTTACACCTTTTCTTGAAAAATCTCTAGCAGATGTTAATGTTCCATCTCCTCCTATTACAACTAGTACATCTACTCCTTCTTTTTTTAAATTTTCAACTGCAACATCAGATACATCTTTTTTTACTTTTTGACCATTTTCTATAACCTGATAATCAAACAAATTATCTTTATTGGAACTATATAATACTGTTCCTCCTCTAGGTAAAAGACCTGATACAGTAGATAAATCAAGTTTTACAAAATCATTATTGTATAAACCTCTATACCCAAATTTATACCCAATGACTTCATAACCATAATTTAATATAGCTGATTTAGTAACTGCTCTTATAACTGCATTTAATCCAGGGCAATCTCCTCCCCCAGTTAATAAAGCTATTTTCTTAATCTCTTTATTCATTTTTAATCCTCCCATACCATAATCTTTCATCAGTAAATTTTCATTATTTTCTGACTATTTACTTCAAAAAAATACATACCTGTCATTTCAAATAAGAATATCATACAAAGTATACGATTACTCCTATTTATTTTATAATATCATAAACACTATTTATTTTAAAGAATATTTTTACATTTAACCCTTTATTTAAACATTTTTAATAATACTTTAAGCACTTCTTTAAAAACGTATTTATAATGAATCAAAAACAATTTATATTAATAATTTCATAAAATAATTAGCATCTAGATAATTAATTTATATACTTTATAAGAAAAATATATGAGTATAATTAAAAAATAAATTTTGCAATACTTTAAATATGTTTTAATTATAAAAATTACTATACTAATCTTGTATTAAAATCATCTGTACAATAATCAAAATGAAAAGTAAAATTTAATGGTTTGTTTACAAAAAAAGATTGAGAAACTTTTATTTTTAAGCTTCTCAATCTCACATTCTACATAGTTATAACTTTCATTAATACAAGTATTCCAAATACTATACCTAATCCAACTCTATATACCGCAAATACTCTCATAGGTTTCTTCTTTAAATAATTCACAAATTTATCCATAACAATTATAGATACTATAAATGCTACAATAAATCCTAATATTAAAGAAATCCACAATGTCAAATTCATTCCTGAATAATCAAATTCTTTAAGATCCTTAAGACTTGATCCAACCATAGCTGGTATTGCTAAAAAGAATGAAAATTCAGCAGCTACAGGAGTAGAAAAACCTGCAACCCATCCTCCCATTATAGTAGATGCACTTCTTGACATTCCTGGCCACACAGCAAGCACTTGGAATGCACCAACTATTAACGCCTGCATTGGTGTTATATTATCAATATTTTTAACTGCCTTCTTTTTATTTCTTCTAAATTTATTTTCTATAATAATTAATAGTATACCACCAACTATAAGACCAATTACTACTGCACCAACATTAAATAAACTTTTTATTTTTTTGTACAAAGTAAGCCCAACAATAAGCATTGGAATACATCCTACAATTACATTGATGCCAAATCTAAATCCTGTTTTACCTTCTTGGCCTTTAGTAAAGA
The DNA here is from genome assembly GCA_015058525.1 of Clostridium butyricum. GTDB lineage: Bacteria > Bacillota > Clostridia > Clostridiales > Clostridiaceae > Clostridium > Clostridium butyricum_A. Next base: position 89,140 of record SVCE01000007.1, on the reverse strand, counting down.
TATAAGTAAAAAATTCAATTACGCTGTCTTTAATCTTTTTCCAATATAATACTACAACTGCAAGTATAGCCCCTAATTGAATTACAACTTCAAACATATCAACAAATGTACCTTTAAAATTAATAATATTTGAAGCTAATATCATATGACCTGTTGATGATACAGGAATAAATTCTGTCAATCCTTCTATTACAGCTATAAATAAAGCTTTCAGTACAAATATAATATCTAGTATCACTAATTATCACTCTCTTTCTTAATCACTCTGTCTAATTATAATAATATCTACTGTTAATGTAAATATTAGCTCATTATTGCCAATAAATAATTAATTTTTTTCTATTACAACACTACTTACTGTTGTAGTTCCATCAATAGATAAATCTATCTTTGTTTTTCCCTTTTCTAAAACTCTTTCTTTACATCCATCTATCTTTTCAAATGCAGAACCATTAATGCTTAAATAAAATGAATTAATTACTTTTCCATCTTTAAATGCAGAAATAATTAATTTATCACCAACAACCTTCTTATTTTTAGCATCTTTACTTTCTGCTGAAATTTCTTTTTCATTATTATAACTGTTTTCACCTTTATCCTCAGTTAACATTGTAGCTCCAACTAATAAATATGCCTTTTCATCGTTTTTCCTCAAATCATTAAACGGACTTTTTTCAAACAACTGACTTTCTTTTGTAAATATAGATATTGGAGGATATTTATTTTTGAATTTTATTTGTAAGGCATCATCATTTTTTATATATGTTAATGTGCAATTACTTCTTTTCTTTTCATTACTATTTTCAATATTTATAGAATAGGAATCTAAATATTTATTCAAATTATTTTTATAATCTTGCTGAGATGTATTTCCTAAATACGGTGTCTTTCTTAAATTGCAATTTAATACTTCAATTGCAGACAATTTAATATCATCCTTAGAAAAATATCCTTGATCTAAGAAATCAATCATAATCCATTTATTTAACTCACTACTCCAGTATTCAATAACATAATACTCATAATTATTTTGATGTTGTGCATCTCTTTTTCTAAACACACCAATTCTTGATTTTACTCCAATAGAATTTATTATATCTCTTGCAATTATTGCTGCATCTTTAAAACTTACTTTTTTTAAATCACCTTTTTTTTCAAAAATATCCAAAGCACTATTTAATCCTGTTTCCGAAACATCATCTTTTTCAATTAGTGATTTTACAATATTAGTACATTTTATTACCTTATCAAATTCTGTTTCTTCATTGCTCACATAATCACTTATTTGATATTTTTCATTCAATTCAATATTTTTTTCATTTTTAGCAGATTCATAAAAAAGTACAATATTATTCTCGTTATAATAATTGTCCCACTCTTTTATATTAACTCCTTCAGAATATTTAATTTTAGCATAAAACAAAAGGATTGGCAGACCTAACATTACTAATATACCAACAATAATTTTAATTTTATTAGTTTTCATGCTTTTTTCTCTCATATTCTTCATACCCTCTTTTCAAACTAATTTAATTACAAATTTAGACTATCTTATTGAAGATAGTCCAATAAAAATACTTTATATAATTATCATTATATTAATATATAAGCTTAAGTTCAGAAACTTTTGTTTTAGAACTATTTTCTTTCTTAGAAGAATCAAATGCAATCTTTATTCTATTGTAATTATCAGTTACAATTTTTTTATTTTCTTCTTTTGTTTTATCACTAATTCCGTCAAATGCATATTTTATATTTACCATTGCTCTATCAATATTATTATCTATAACTGCATAGTAATATGCTGCATCATTTAATGTTAATATATTTTTTTCATCTAAATTATAAGCTTTTCTTATATAGTCAATAGACTTTTCTTTTTCTTTTTTCTCAAGATAAATACAACCTAATGTTCTATAGTATTTTGCACAATTTCCATTTATAGATATGCTCTTTTTTATATATTCAACAGCTTCATCTACTCTCTGATTATTTAGCTGAATCAAGCCTATATTATAGAATATATCCCCATCCTTTTGATTTATAAGTGTAGCAAGTTCATAATAATGAACTGCTTTATTACTATCCTTAATTATATTTTTATAATACTCTGCTGTTTTAACTATGATGTTATAATTATAAGTTTCATTATACATAGCATTTATTATAAATGGTTCTGCCATTTGGGCTTTCTTCTGTGCAGTTTTTATTTCTTGAATAAAATAGTATACACCATTATAATTTTTATCATACGCAATGCACTTCTTTGCATATTTAAATGCATCATCATATTTATTATTATTATAACTTTCAATAGCTCTAATATATAACCCCATAAAAGTAGTTTCATCATATTTATCTTTTAAAATATCTAACATATTTTCATTACTATCATCTTTTAAAATATTATATTTTAATAAATCTAAATTAGCACTTTCAACATTTTGATCATCTAATTCTTCAATTAATTGTAATGCTTTTTCTTTATTATTTTCATCCATTGAATAAATCTTAGCTAAAACCGCTTTATAAAATACAGACTCTTTATTCTTTTCCTGTAATTTAATAACTTTATCTAATAATTCAGACTGACTTTTAACTTGTGCAATTGCATCAAATATTTTAAGTAAATCCTTGTCTATATTGAATGCTTCATCTAAAAATTTTAATCCTTCATCATAATTTCCAATAACAAAATTCATTTGAGCAATCGCAACTAGGTCATTTGAATCTGTATCATCAAAATCATAATTTTCAACTATTTCTTTGGCTTTATCTAGTTCATTATTACTTAAGAAAACTGTAAACATAGTTTGTTTCAACTTATGGTTTTCAGGATAAATATTCAAATAAAACTCACCATATTCTGCCGCTTTTTTGTATTCCCCATTTAAAAAATATGTAAATATAATTTGATTGCCTAAATCAATATCCTTTTCCTGTATATTTTCTATTTCTGATTTTTTGGTATCTATTACTTTGTTTCTAATTTCATATGCCTTTTGTAATGATTTATTTGATTGAACATATTCTCCACTAATTAACTGAATTTTTGCAACATTAACCATGTGTAAAGGCCAAATTTCTTTTTCTTGCAATGAAGTAAATTCTTTTAATGCAGCATCATATTTTCCATTAAAATAAAATTCTTCTGCAGAATTATTTGATATTAATACGTTTTCTTCTTTGCTCTGATTTCCAAATACAGCTTTTATTCCTAAAGTAATCCCTAAGGCTACACATATATAAATAATCATTGATATTATCGGTATAAAGTATTTATTTTTATTAGTAAAACTCTCATTTATTTTGCTCAACTTTTTCACTCGAAATCACCTCTTAATTTTCGAATTATGCAATACTAACTTTTATTTTACCAAATATTCTAATAAAAATCCACTTTCTTATACAATATTCACTCTTTATTAACACTTTCATAAAAAAAGTTTCCCGAAAATATATCGAGAAACTTTTTATTGTTGTGACTAGACGTTAAATCTAAAGTTAACAACGTCTCCATCCTGCATTACATAATCTTTTCCTTCTAATCTGAATTTACCATGTTCTTTAGCAGCTGCTTCTGAACCACATTCAACTAAATCATTAAAGCCTACAACTTCAGCTCTTATAAATCCTCTTTCTATATCTGAGTGAATCTTACCAGCTGCTTGAGGTGCTTTAGTTCCTCTCTTTATAGTCCAAGCTCTTACTTCTTGAACTCCTGCAGTTAAGAAACTCATAAGACCTAATAATCTGTAGCTTGTTTCAATTAACTTATCTAACCCTGACTCTTCTAATCCATATTCAGCAAGCATTTCAGCCTTTTCATCATCTTCAAGACCTGACATTTCTTCTTCAATTTTAGCACTTACAACCATAACTTCTGAATTTTCGTTTGCTGCATATTCTTTAACTCTCTTAACATAATCATTATCGAAGTTTCCTTCCATAACATCATCTTCAGAAATGTTACATGCATATAATACTGGTTTTGAAGTAATTAGGAATAATCCTTTTACAAATGCTTTTTCTTCATCTGTATATTCAAGAGTTCTTGCTGGCTTATTAGCTTCAAGCTGTTCTTTAATTCTTTCCATTACTCCATATTCAAATTTAGCATTCTTATCACCTGATCTTGCAAGCTTAACAGTCTTTTCCATTCTTCTTTCAAGCATTTCTAAGTCAGAGAATATTAATTCTAAATTTATAGTTTCAATATCTCTTATTGGATCAATGCTTCCTTCAACATGAACTACATTTTCATCATCAAAACATCTTACTACATGAACTATAGCAGCAACTTCTCTTATATTGGCTAAGAATTTGTTTCCTAAACCTTCACCTTTTGAAGCTCCCTTAACTAATCCTGCTATATCATAAAATTCTATTGCTGCATAAACCTTTTTCTTAGTATTATACATTTCTTCTAAAACATCTAATCTCTTATCTGGTACACTTACAACACCAACGTTAGGCTCAATTGTACAGAATGGATAGTTAGCAGATTCTGCTCCTGCCTTTGTTATTGCATTAAACAATGTACTCTTTCCTACATTTGGAAGACCTACCATACCTAATTTCATCTATGTACATTCCTTTCTAAACTTAGTTATTTTAATCTAATACTATAATAATATTTTCTAAAAACTAACTATTACTAGCTAATTGTTAACTTAAAGAACTATACCTTAGAAAATTATACTCTAGATACTTTTTTATTTCAACTTCTCTCTACAAAATACTAATATTTCACAGTATAAAATATCATGCTTTTCATATAAATTTCCTAGATTAATTTATACATTTCTACAAATAATAGTAATGATTAATAATATCCATCAAAAAAATACTAGGAAGTGAATTTATGAATAAACTATTTATGCGCGCTACTTCTGCACAATTAGCATTAAATCTTTTTTTTACTATTCCTGCTTGGGGAATTACTAAAAATAGTATTAATGATATTCCTTCTCTTGAAGAAAATACATTAGGAGATTCTAATGATTTTACAGAAGATACTGATATACCTATATTTGCAAATGATCAAAGTGAATTGAACTGGTATTATGTAGGCAAAGGAAAAGATAATATTGCTGAAGGTCCAAAAGAATCCATTGGCTTTCTAAAAGAAAATAATGCGTATTTTCTTGGAGATACTTCAAATAAAGTGATTTATCTTACATTTGATGAAGGATATGAAAATGGTAATACTGGAGCTATTTTAGATACACTAAAAGAAATTAATGTACCTGCAGCTTTTTTTGTTGTTAAACCATACATTGATACTGAACCAGACTTAATCAAAAGAATGGTTGATGAAGGACATATAGTAGGTAACCATTCTGTTCATCATCCTTCAATGGCTCAAATTCATGATAAAGAAAAATTTAAGCAAGAACTCACTGGTGTTGAAAATGCCTTTAAAGAGCTTACCGGTAAAGATATGCCTAAATTCTTCAGACCTCCAATGGGAAAATACTCAAAAGAATCCCTTCAACTTACAAAAGAATTAGGATACAAAACTATTTTTTGGAGTTTTGCATATAAAGACTGGCTTGTAAATGATCAACCATCAGAAAGTTTCGCACTAACAAAGATACCTTCTGGTGCTCATCCTGGATGTATAATGCTTTTACACGCCGTATCAAATACAAATACCAAAATATTAAAACAAGTTATCACTAATTTACAATCAGAAGGTTATGAATTTAAATCACTAAATGATCTTCCATAAAAATAGAGTAAAACTTTTAAGTTTTACTCTATTTTTATTATTTTCTATTCAAATAATTGCTTAATTCGTTAGTTATTTTTACATTACTATTTTTTTCTGTAATTACTTCTTTAATCTTTCTTAAATCTTTTAAACTATAATATGATAAATCAATTAGATATTTCTCTCTTTTAGTATCTGCTTTCTTTTTCTTTTTGTTAGATTCAAAATAGGATATTACAAGAAAACTCTTTTTCTTTGCCTTTCCATCCTTACCTTTTTCAACATTTAATGAATTTATCTTTTCATAATAAATAGATTTCAAAAGTTCATTTCTTTTATTAACTTCAAATTTAAATTCAGTCATATTTATTTTTTCACATGATTCATCCCATACTGATATTGCTGTTATAATTGCTACGAATATAAATATAATCGAACAAATTTTTGTTCCATTTATAAACCAAAAATTTGCTGCAACTATAAGTTCCATTATAATAGCTACAATCATTAATGTATCTTTCTTCTTTATAACAATAGGAAACGAATTCTTATCTTCCATTGTTAATCCCCCCTCGTTTTAGCTTACCATGTTAAGAAAATATATTTTATATATTTTATTATACAATATTTTGTATTCATTTACATTATTTATCTTATGAAAAAACACTTTATATACATCCTAACTATAAATAGTAATAAGATCCCCACAGTATATGAGGATCTTATTTAATTCACATCTTAAATTAATAAATAATCTTTTCTATATTTTCGCATATTTCTTTTTTATTTTTTTCTGATTCTTCCTGAATATTTTTCAATTCATTATTAATAACTTCAAAAAACTCTTCATTTTTAATACTGTTTAAGTTTACTTTTACATTAATTATTGAACTTTCTATTGCACTATTTAATAATATTGCAGAAATACTTAAATCAGATAAAAGCATTCTATTTCCATACTTGTTCATAATCTTTAAATTATCATAAAATTTTAAACTTTCCCTTGCTAAAGCCAAAGGAGCCTCCATGGACTTTATAGTATTATCTCTAATAGCTTTCTTTCTTAATTCAATTTCCTCTTCTGTATTTTTAGGCATTTTATACGAATTCATAAGTTTCAAAAAATTTTCTCTATCTAAGTCCATTATTTCTAAACTTTTTTTTGTAAATCTTTTACTTTCTTCTTGAAACTTATTAATTAATGTTTTTTCACTTTCTTCTAAATTCATATATGCTTTTTTACCTACAGTAAGCGAATATACCATAGAATTCAAAGCACCTGATAATGCACTTATAAGTCCTGCTACACTCCCGCCACCTGGCGCTGGTAAATCAGACTCTAAATCTCTCAAAAAATCTTTAATACTTTGTTCCCCAAAATTCATATTGTCCCCTCCTGTTTAATCTTTTAAAATGCTATAAATTCTTATTGCCTAATATAGAAATCACATATCCCAAGTATATCCAAAAGATTATGGATATAAAACTAGTTCCATAAATTAATGTACTTTCAAATATATTAACTGCAAGAATTCCAACTATCATTGATATTATTATAGTAATATGCATTTTTTCTTTTTTTCTTAAGCAATCAATTTTTTTTACAATAAAAATTAATGAAAGCAGTATAAATATCAAAAATAATATTAATGCTATAATCCCATTTACAGTTGCTATCTGAATATATATATTATGTAATCCACCAGTCATTAATCCTGGAAGATCTCCATTTGGTTTTACATTAATAACACTAGATACCATATCTGTATTTCCAACACCTGAGATTGGATGATATTTTATAACTTCCTCTGCTGAATTCCACAAGCTTGTTCTGCCACTTGTAAAATCTCTAATCTGATTTCCTTCATAGAAATACCCACCTAAACCTAATAAAACAGGTAATATAATAAGAATACTTCGTATATATTTATTTTTATTATAAATAAAACAAAAAGTATATACTACCGCTATAATTACTAGATAAGCACTTCTTCCTTTAAAGGTAATCATAGTAAGGAACTGCAATGCAATATTTATAAGCCACAATATTTTAACTCTAAAATTTTTACTTATATAATTTAAATAAATGCACATAACTATAGTTAAAGCAGCTGCAATAGATATTGCATTTTCATTTTCAAATAATCCACCCTTACTGCCATAAAAAAAATATTCTCCAACAGTAATATTTTTATCAAATATCTTCATTTCCAATGAAATAAAAGACACTACAAACATAAAAACTGCAAAAAAGCATGTTATTATATTCATTTCTTTAATAAGCTGTTTTTTATTTTTAAATACTTCTATTGAAAAAACTACTACAAATAAGATTAAATTTACTATCCATATTTTAATATTAGCAAAATTTCTATAAATAAATATATTAAATATAAATGTTAAGATAACAAATAGACCTAAAGCAATATCAAAATTATATAATTTTCTTTTCTTGTAATCATAAAAAAACATAAAAACTAGAAGAAGGATTCCCCAAGCAAAAGCTATATTTTTAAATATATTAATTCCTGGTATGCATTTCAATGCAGTTACAAACGTAAAACTTACAAATAAATATAATAACTTAAAATAAAATCTATTATCCAATACATTATATATTTTTTTAAATTGTTCTTTCATATACTTTTTTATACACTCCTTTTAGCTTTTCAACTAATTTTTTTTCTGAATAGCTAAGAACGGCTTTTTCTCTTATTTTGTTTTTATCATAAGTATTGTATTCATGCTTCATCTGTAATAAAGCACGACTCAATTTATCTACATTATTTTTTTCTACAATAATTCCATTATAACCTTTTATTATATCTTCTGCTCCGCCATTATATGTTCCAATAACAGGTCTGCCACATGCAAGAGCTTCTATATATACGACTCCAAATGTTTCATGTTCTGATGCTAAAACAAAAGCATGACATTTCTTCATTTCTTCTGCAACTTCTTCCCTGGACAACGCTCCAAGAAGTATTATTTTATCTTCCATACCATTCCTTTTAATAAGCTGCTGAAGCTTACTTTTTATTGGACCATCTCCTCCAATTCTCAAAATTCCAGGCTGGTCCTTAAATGCTATTGTAAATGCATTAATCAGTATTTCCATCCCTTTTCCTTCTACTAAAAAACTACACGAAAAATAATTAAAACATTCAGTATTATCACATTGCTCTCTATTGGTACTGTCTTTGAATAAATTAAGGTCAACCATATTAGGAATTACAACTATATCCCTGTCTACATATCCTTTAAGTTCATTTTTCAATCCATTTCCTACTACAATAAGCTCATCTGCCTCATTGTAACATTTAAAAATATATTTTTTATAACTTTTCCTTGCATATGCTGCATATTTTAATGAAGAATGTTCTGTAATTACCAATGGGATATTATATTTCTTACTTATATAATTTGCTGCAATTGCCCCCCAAAATGCTGAATGGGCATGAATTACATCTACTTTTCCTTCATTCTTTACTATTTCTTTATAAAGTTTATCTATTCTTTTATTAAAACTTCTAAACATCATAGGATTCTTAGGAAAATAATTAAAATCTCTATATCTATAAGTTCTAAGTCCTTCATCTATTTCAAATGAAATTCCTCTTTTTTCTTTGATTTTTCCCAGCATAGTAATAGGCCAAATTTCATTGTATGCTACAGTAATTTTCTCACCACTCCTACTCAACGCTTTAAACTGTTCCTTAAAAAAACTTCCATGTACTTTATTTCTCGAAGTTGCATACCATGATGGAATAACCATTATATGCATTGTATCACTTCCCTCCCAAGATTTTATTTAATCTGTCCACAATTGAACTCCATTCATAATAAAAATCTGGATTACACTCTAAACTTTTATCTTTATGCATTTTTATGATTTTATAAATATTTTCTTTAATTTCATGACATGTATTTTCTGTATTTATGCACTTATCATTATTTTCAACAACTGATTTTATAGGATCATTTTTATCTCCATATATAACAAATATCTTTCCTTTAGCCCCAAAATAATCATATATTTTAGCTGGTATTTGTTTAGATTTTTTATTTCCAAATAAAAGAAGAACATCTCCATTAAGCATATATTTTAAAGCTTCGTTAAATGGAATTCTCCCTGAAACACGAAAAGCATCTAATTTTTCCATTTTCTTTTTACTTTCAATATCGTCAATATTACCAAAAAATAAAATATTTAAAAGTTCATAGCTCTTTATATCTTCTTCTTTTATTTCTTCAATTGCCTTAATGAAAGGTCTTATATCTCTAAGCTTTGAAAATATTTCTCCTGTATAAATCAAATTAATTTTATTACTTTTTATATGCTCAGGAATTTCATCAAAAGATAATTTATAATATAGTTTAGAATCAAATCCTCTATTTAATATAAATGATTCTTTTTTTCCACTTCTAAGCTTTTCATAATCTTTAAAATATTCCTGCCTATTAGCTTCTGTAACAAAAATAAATTTATCTGCTGTATCTACAATTTTCTTTTCCATTTCCTTTTCAATTATCTTTTTTAAGAAAAATGATTTTTCTCTAGTAGAATCTTTAAGCCATGGGTCACTCCAATATGTAATCCATGGAACATTTTTAAATGCTTTCTTTACTTCATAAGCACATAAGTGAGAAGATGGAGGTTCATGCATTGAAAATATCACATCAAATTTTTCTTTTTCCATAAGTACTCTGCCATATTGCCCAGCTTTTTTAGCCCATGCATAATACATATCTGGAATAACTAATGCATTTTTTACTTTTCTAAGAATTTTTCTTACACCTGTACTTTGATTAGCAGATGAATTTTTTACACTATTATAATTATTCTTCTTTCGAGGTATGAGCCTATTAAAAATCATACCTCCATCAATTAAGTGAAGCTTTATATTTTTATCCATCATTTCAAGAAGTGTTTCATCATAATAAACAGAATCCTTGGGGAAATCAACTGTTACTAGATGTATCTCATTTCCTTCTATTTCATTTAACTTATTCAAATACTGCAAAGTCTCAATTGCAGCAGAATTATTAATTAATGGTGAATAGCAAGCAATAAATAATATCTTCATATATCCTCCTATCTATGCTTTTAACCATTTAATATAACTATATATGTCATATTTTTTTCAATATTTTCTTAATAAATAATTGTTCAAATTCTACTATTTCTTGTATTTTTAAAATCTTGCATACTGCCAAATATATAATACATCCAAAAACTATTCCACATATTAATATAATGATATGTGGCAATGTATTTTCTATAAATAACATTAATGCTAAAATTCCAAAACTCATTATAATTGAACTTATTAATATTAATACTATATTTTTAATTATATCCTTAATTTTAAAATTTCTTTCAATTTTCCTTATACTTCTAAATAAAAGTACTGAAGTTACAACCATGGCAATTGATGATGCTAATGCTATACCTAATATTCCAAAATATTTGGATAATGTTATGCTAAATCCAATATTAATAATAACTCCTATTATCCCATTAATAGTTGTAATCTTTGTTTTTCTCATTGAAAACAATGTTGAATTTAATATATCTCTAATTCCAGTAAAAAATATTCCTACTCCATATCCTGCAAAAGCAAGTGTAGTCATATGTACTGCATATTGATTAAACTGTCCTCTTTCATACACATTTTTTACTATATCCTCACCTAAAATAACAGCTCCAAATGTAATTGGTATAAGCAAAAATGCTAAATATGAAATTGATTTTTTAAGAGTTTGTATAAATCCATCCATATCGCCATTGTTTCTCATATTAGCCATAACAGGATAAGCTACATTTGCAATAGATGTTGTTATTATCGTATTTATAAATATTATAAGTTTCTGTCCATAATCAAGAGCGGAAATTGCTCCTTGAGATAGTGATGAAGCTATATTTTTATCAACTATCATATTAAGCGAATTTGCTCCTGCTCCAATAATAACTGGAAGAATTAATATTCCTATTTCTCTAAGTCTTTTATCTTTTAATGTCATAAATGGTTTATATTTATATCCATGGCTTATCAAAGATGGAATCTGAACAATTATTCTAAATATATTCCCAATTACGTTTGCTATTGTCAATCCTACTATATCATAATTTGTAAATAATAAAAGATACAATATCATTGGAAGATTAAAAAACAATCCCAAAATAGAAGGAATTACAAAATCCTCGTTAACCTGAAGCATAGATGTAAAACATGCATTAACTGATAAAAATAACAAATTAATTAATGTAATTCTTGTTAATCTTACAGCTATACCTAATGCTTCCTCTGAAAATCCATTAGCTAATATTTTAACTATTTCTTTTGAAAAAATACTTGTAACTATAAAGAAAATTAAAGATACTACAAAAAGAATATTGATAACATTGTTAGCAAAATTATACATTTCTTTTTGGCCGTTTTTAGCTTGTATTTTACTTAACATAGGAAGAAAAGCAGTTGATATTGCAAGACCTACTAGTGTAAATATAGTTTCTGGTATAGTAACCGCAATATTATACGCATCTGTATACATGCCTGCTCCAAAATTATTTGCAATAAGCATATCTCGGATAAAACCTAATAGCTTACTTATGAGCGATACTATCATTATAATAACTGTAGACTTCAATAAACTGCTTTCTTTCTTCATATTTCACCTATCTATTTCTTAAAACTAATGCTAAAAATTTGGGTATAGAGGCAAGTCTTTTTATTCTTACTGGTTCCTTAACAACCCTATAAAGCCACTCTAATCCTAAATCAATCATCCATTTAGGAGCTCTTTTTAATTTTCCTGCGAAAATATCAAATACCCCACCTACTCCCATAAAAATTTTAGTATTAACATGAGGCATAATTTTATTTATAAATATCTCTTGACGTGGAGAACCCATTGCAGCAAATACTGCATATGGACTTTTTTCTATAATATCATTAACTAAATCATCACAGTTATTCATATCAAAAAATCCATTGTGATACCCAGCAATTATTAAATCAGGAAATTCTTTTTTTATTTTTTTTACGCATTCTTCAACAACTTCCTGCTTAGCGCCAACAAGATATATAGATTTTTTCTCATTATTTGCTTTTTTTAATACTTCTTTTACAACTTCTATTCCAGGTATCCTTTCAGCTATTGGATTCTTAACCAACTTTGATGCAATAAGAGTTCCTACACCGTCAGGTATTATTATAGAATTTTTACTTTTAAAATTTTCTTTAAGTTTATTATCATTAAATCCATTAAATAAAATTTCTGGATTACCTGATACTATATTTACTTTTTCATATTTTTCTATGTATTCCATAAAAGTTTGCATGTCTTTATTAAAAACTTCAAACCCCAATATATTTGTAAACATATCATTCTCCTATATGCATAATTTTTATATAAGCCTTATTTTGTACTTCTATTAAGCATTTGGTCAATTTCTATTACAATTTCATCGTCTGGTGCTAATTTTTTCGCTATATCTAAATTTAATTTAGCCTGTTCTTTATCACCTAAATTTATATAACACATAACTATATTAGTACATATATCAACTTCTTTAGATGCTTCAAATGCTTTTTTAAAATATTTTAATGCTTCTTCAAATTCTCCTAAACTTGCATAGTTCATACCCAATTCATTTATTACTTCAAGTATTCCAGACTCTATAGATATACTCTTATTTAAGAAATGAATAGCTTTATTAAAATGTCCTAATTTTCTATAGCACACCCCTAAATAGTAATCTATAAGTGGATTTTGATTAAATTCTTCACTTAATGGAATAAGAAGTTCTATAGCTTTTTCAGGATTATCTTTTACAAGGTCAACTGCCTTTTCATATGTACTGATATTTTTTATATCAGTAATTATGGCTTCTATTTCAGGCATAACCTTTCCGCCTTTATTTAGATATTCATTAATTTCTACTTCTGCGCCTTTAAAATCCCCATCATCTTTAAGTATTAAAGCTTTATATAAATAAGGTTCTGGAGATCTGAAAAATTTATTTTTACATAGTTCAATATCTTCTAAAAATAAATCAGTAAATCCTGAATCCTTTTCTCTTATTGCTTCTCCTATACTTAAAAGCTTAGTTAAAAATTCTTCTTCTTCATTATATCTATAAAGTCCCTTTAGTAAAATATAGGCATCTTCTAATCTATCATGCTTTATTCTATCTGCAATAATACTCTTTGCACATTCTTCACAATCTGCAATATATGTTAATATTGTACCATAATCTTCTAAAAATCTTAAATTTGGATCACATGCAAATGCAATGAACATTCCTTCTACAAAATAATATATAGGAAGGTTATGTATCTTTATTTCATTATTTGCATTAGAAGCAATATACTCTGCACTTATAGGAATATACAAATCATCATTTTTAAAATTCACATACTCAGGTATATTAATACTTTTCTTAAATCCTTCTTTGTTCATTTCTAAAAATAACATTTTGCTTAATTTATCTTTATACATTGTTTTATAACTACTCATTGTGCACCTCTTCGTTATTGTCAATATCAACATTTAGGAAATACATCTAAATGTTCAATTTTAACAATTATTGTTTGTAAAGAAATTGCTATCATCATATATCGATGATAGCAATTCTAATAATATAATAAAACTAGTTTAACTTACTGTTTATTATTCCCATGACATTTTCTTTAAACTGCGCAATATCTTTTTCCGCATTTTCTAAACCATTGCTCTTTACAGCTAAATAAACTTTCATTTTTGGTTCAGTTCCTGAAGGCCTTACTACAAAATATGAACTATCATCTAAAATGTACTTTAATACATTTGACTTAGGTAAGTCAATAGTAGATTTAGCATTATTCACAACATCTTCTTCTTCACTCTTCTTATAATCCATTCTCTTAACAACTTTTACACCATTAACTTCTGAAATTGGATCATTTCTTAAAGCTTCTAAACATGCACTTATTTTTTCTTGACCTTCTTTACCCTTTAATTCTAATGATACTAAAGTCTCTTTGAAATATCCATACTTTTCATAAATATTAATTAAGGCATCGTAAAGGCTCATTCCTTTTTCTTTATAATATAAAGACATTTCACATACAAGCATTGAAGCTATAACTGCATCTTTATCTCTTACAAAGTTTCCTGCAAGATATCCATAACTTTCTTCGAATCCGAATAAATAAGTTTTATCTCCTGCTTCTTGGAATTGTCTTATTTTTTCTCCAATATATTTAAAACCAGTTAATACATCCATAAGCTGAACGCCAAAATCTTCAGCAATAGCTCTAGCTCCTTCAGTAGTAACTATAGTCTTAATTACTACACCATCCTTAGGAAGCTTTCCTGTTTCCTTTAACGAACTTAATACATAATGTGTTAAAAGTAAACCTGTTTGATTACCTGTTAATACTTTATATTCACCATTACTATCTTTAACTACAACACCAATTCTATCGCAATCTGGATCTGTACCAAAGATAATATCAGGCGCTTCAGTTTCAGCCATTTTTAATGCTAATTTAAATACATCTGGATTTTCTGGATTTGGATAAGATGCTGTTGGGAAATTTCCATCTGGTAATTCTTGTTCTTTTACAACCTTAACATTTGAGTATCCTAACTGGCTTAATACACTTCTTACAGGAACATTTCCACTTCCATGTATTGGTGTATATATAACTTTTAATGTATCAGCTTTTTCTTTAACTAAGTCTGTTCTTATAGATAATCCTTTAACCTTTTCGTAGTAAATCTTATCTACATCTTCTCCTATATATTTCAATAATCCTTTTTCTAAAGCTGTATTTTCATCCATATTTTTAATCATTGAAAATTCGCTAACATTATTTACGCAATCAATAATTGTATGAGCTTTAGCATCAGTTACTTGTCCACCAAATTCATCATACACTTTATAACCATTATAAATTTTTGGATTATGTGAAGCTGTAATTACTATACCACCTTTGCATTTTAACTCTCTTACTGTAAATGACAATACAGGTGTAGGTCTTAAACTTTCATATAAATAAACTTTTATATTGTTTGCACATAAAGTAAGTGCTGCAGCTTTAGCAAATTCCTTCGACATATTTCTAGAATCATAAGCAATTGCTACAGATGGATCAGTAAAACTTTTATTTAAATAATTAGCAAATCCTTGAGTTGCCTTAGCTACTGTATAGATATTCATTCTATTACTTCCAGCACCAATTACTCCTCTTAATCCACCAGTACCGAAATCTAAATCTTGATAAAATCTATCTTCAATTTCCTTTTCATCAGATATATTTCTTAATTCATTTTTAGTTTCTTCGTTTATTATATCTGAGTTTAACCATGCATTGTATTTTTCTTTGTAGTTCATTCTAAATTCCCCTCCCAATTTTTTCTCACTTATTATTATACAATATTTACCTGTATTTAAAAATAGTTTTTAACCTATATTATGTATTTTTTAAAAATCTATATATATAAACATTATATTTGCTTTTATGAGAAAAGATTTATTAGATATACTTTTTATTTAGTATAAGTATATCTAATAAATTAATAAATTGCATTAGTTAAATCATACAAAAATACTAAAAATACTTTTTTTATTTTTATTCTTTATTTTCTTCTTCATTATTACTTGCAACAAATTGTTCCTTAACTACTGAAGCACATACAGATTTTAGCTCATCTACAACAGTAATTTCACTTGCAATTTCTAAATCAGCTAATGTATAAACACTTCCTATTGCTGCACCTGTTACATCTAAATTTATAAATTTTGGAATAAATTGTGGTTTTCCTGAAACTTTTACGTAATCCTTTTGTGTTTGAATAACTACCCCTTTCTTTTCCAAAAAATCTTTTCCTTGATATTTAATAGGTATTTCTGTAACAATTTCTTCGCCCTTATAAATTTCTTCCAAATCAACATGCATAGGCTTATGAGTTAAAGGATCCTTTTGAATTTCTTTGATTAAAGCAGTTCCACTATATCCATCTATATCAAAATTCACAACCCCATGCTGCCCACTTGCTCCAACTTCTCTTATAAAATCCATTTCTCCAATTTCAAACATTAAATTTCCAAGCTTTTTCCCATACAATATTCCTGGTATCATGCCTTTTTTTCTTGTTTTTTTTGCTGCATTAGCAGTTTTGTTCATTCTTTTATTTAAAATTAATTCTTCCATTTAATAAAACACTCCTCATAAAATAATTAGTTGTCATTTTCTAATTATTTCTCATTTAGGAGATTTTTATTCACCAATAAAAAAATAGTCTATACTCGTATGAAGTATAGACTATAATATTATAATCAAAAATTATTTTATGCTTCAGTTGTTGATGTTGAACTTTCAGAATCTTCTTCTACATTCCTTTCCTCAGCAGTTACTGAACCAATAACCCCTGCTGCATCTTCATCAATTTGAACGTTATCTCCTAAATTTAAATCATTAAAAGTATATACTTTACCAGCTTTACCTTCTGAAACATCTAATTCAATTTCTTTTGGCAAATCTTTTGGTGTACAAACAACCTTAACTAAATCTTTTTGTGTTTGGAAGATTAATCCTTTGCTTTCTAACAAACCTTTACCATTAATCTTAATTGCAACTTCAGTATGCATCTTATAATCAGCTGCAACTTCTTCTAAATCAACATGTATTATCTTATTTCCAAAATTATTTTTTTGTATTTGTTTTATTACTGCAGTACCGCTTTTATCATTTAAATTAAATTTCACTATTCCATGTTCGCCTGAAGCACATAATTCTTTTTCTAAATCAATATAATTGACATCAAATAATACATTTCCAATTTCTTTTCCATAGATAACTCCTGGAATCATACCTTTTACTCTATCTTTTCTAGCACTGTGACAAACCTTTTTATCTCTACTTAATAATTTTAATTCTTCCATTTTTAACATCTCCAAAATATATTTTTTTAAAATCTAATCATAATTTCAATTATCAATAAAAAACATATTTTCAAGTTGTATGAAAATCAATAGGCCTTCTACACTTATAAGGTCTACTAGTAATACTTACTTCTTTAAATGATAAAGAAAGCATATAACTACTATTAAACATCATTATCGCCTCTGATCTATTATTAAAATCCCGTAAGGGTCACGTACAATTTTATTATAACACCTTTAGTCAAATTAGTTCATTTCTATTTTCACTTTGCTGCCTCCCTTTCCAGATTCAGCAGGTTTTACAAGCAATTTAACAGGAACCCTGTTTTTAATGCTTTCAACATGACTTATTATCCCTACTTTTAACTTATCATTATGGATACGTTCTAATGAATTCATAACTACTTCCAATAAATCATCATCAAGAGTTCCAAATCCTTCATCTAAGAAGAATAATTCCAATGGTGCAGTTCCTTTAAGCTGAATTTGTGCAGATAATGCTAATGCTAATGATAATGACGCTAAGAATGTCTCTCCTCCTGATAAAGTAGAAGCATCTCTCTCTGCTCCCCCATTTTTATAATCTCTTATTATAAATCTTCCATTTTCATCAACTTCTAATCCTAAAGTTCCATGAGTTATTTCCTTTAATCTCTTAGAAGCTTCAATAGAAACATACTTTAATTGGTATGCAGCTACAAATTCTACAAATTTTTTTCCTTTAAATAGCTTTTCTAAATCACTTAACAATGCTAATTTATGTTCTAAATCCTTTTTAGTATTTAAAAGTTCCTTTTGCTTTTCAAGTTTTTCTTTGATACTTCTAACTTCTTCAGTAATTTTTATTTTTTCTTCAGTAATATTCTTTATTTCTTGTTCTTTATTTTCTTTTGCTGTTTTAATTTCTTCATACTCTTCTTCACTTATACTTCTTCCATTAATTTTAATTACTAAACTTTCAATAAATCCCTTAGTTTTAGAAAGAGCTTCCTTAAACGATTCAACTTCTCTTTTATAATTATCTATAATTGTTTTTTCAATTATATTTTCCTTAACATGCTCTATTCCATTAAACTTTTCATCTATTAAGCTTTTATCTAGTTGCTTTTTATCATTGTTCAATCTATTCTCTAATGATTCATTACTATCTTCTAAAGATTTAACCTTTTCTCTACACTTAAAAAATACATCTTCTATAGAATCCTTTTTTTCCTCTAAAACTTTTACCCTTTCCTTAATTAATTTAATATCATTTTGAATTCTATTTACAAGCCCATATATATCTTTTTCTTCACCTATGTTGTTTCTTATAGTTTCAAGCTTCTCAAACCTATTTTTTTCTAATCCTTCTAACTCTGAAGTGCACTTTACTATTTGCTCTTTTATATTATTTATTTCTTGGGAAATCTTTTCACGTTTTTCTTCTAATATGTTTGCAAACTCTCTTGCTTCTTTAATATCCTTAGATAATTTTTCTCTTCTTAATTCTGTATGCTTTATAACTTCACTTTTTTCTTTAAAATTATCTACATTAGTATCTTCCTTTAATTTTTTTAACTGATTTTCTATTTTAACAAACTCATCTTTATTTTCATTTATTTCTTTAACAATTGACTCTACCTGATTCTGTGTAACTCTTAGCTTTGCCCTTAATGCTTTAATATCTCCATATTGTTCTTTATAATTAATTTTAAGATTATTAATTTCTTTTTCTAATTCTTCTTTTTTTTCTGTATACTCATTCAAGCTTTTTTCTAACTTTTCCGCTTCACTTTTTAATTCTTCAACTTTTTTTTCTTTAAACTCTGTACCTAATTTTTTAATTTCTTCTTCATCAGACGATATTTTTTTATTTACATTAATATAATTAGCTTGATATTTAGCAAGTACTATGTTTATATCATTAACTTCATTCTCTAAAAACTTAATTTTTTCACTTATCTCTTCTAAATTAGTTTTAGGAACTTCTATAATATTTTTTTTAACATAATGGGTTGATCCACATACAGGACATATCCCACCCTCTTCTAGTTCCGCTCTCAACTTATAAGCTAGATCTTCCTTAACTGCATTCTTATGAACTTCTCTTATTTTATCCAGCTGTAATTTTTTTTGCTGTAATAATTGATTACTTTCATTAATATCTAAATTAATCTTCTTTAATTCTTCTTTAGAACTATTTATTTCTTTAATTAATTTTTCATAAACATTCCATTTTTGCTCATTTTGAATTATCTTCTGATTCAACACTATTAAATCTTTTTGCTCCCCCGGACAATTCTCTAGCAATTTTTCTAGTTTTTCTTCCTTGTCCTTAAGTGTACTCCCTATTTCTTTAATACTGTTATTAAGTCCTTTACCAGCATGGATTATATTTTCTATGTCTTTTTCTAAACGAATCTTTCCTTCCTCTTTCTTTTTCAAAAGTTCTGTTAAACGTATAATATTCTCTTCACACATAAAACCATTTTGAACTTTTTGTTTAAACTCCTGATCTATTTTTAAAAATTCATATTCTTGTTCAAGCTTTTCCATTTCTTTGTTTTTTTCTTTCATAGAAATATTTATCTTATTTAAATTTTCATTATCAAAATCAAGCTTATTATTCAAAATATCTAAAGAATTATTCAATTCTTTTATCTTGTTTTCTATTTCTTTTAATAATTCATTTTCTTCAATAGCCTTAATTATTTTTTGTTCCTCTATCATGAGTTTTGGAAGTTTAATTTCTTTATCTTCTTTTGCTAAAATCCACTCTTTTTCCAGTTTTTCTTTTGATTTATTTAATTCTTCAAGCTTTCTTTTTAATATTTCAAGCTGTAATTTATTATGTTTATGCTTATTTAAAGTATCTTCATAAGCATTTATATATGGCATGACCCTGTTTGCTGCTTCTCCAAGATTTATTTTTCTATTTTTTATTTCTACAGAAACTTTTTCATTTTCAAGCCTTTCTTCTTCATTCTTATATTTTATAAGCTCTTTTTCATACTTCAGCAATTCTTCACTTTCAGCAAACTTATTATTGAGTTTTTTCATTTCTTCATTTAGTTCTAATATATTTTTTTCAATGGTATCTAATATATTTTTTTTATCTTTCAATATATCTTGACTAATATCTTCATACCCTTTTAACTGACCGCTTAATACATTACTTTTGCTTTTTTCTTGTGCAATTCTAGTAAATAGTTTTTCAGAAAGTTCATCACCATATTTCTGAAGATTAAAAAGTCTCTCAAGCATTTCTCTTCTATCTTTACCTTCAATCTTTAAAAATTCACTAAACTTTCCTTGGGGCAAAACTACAGTTCTTGTAAAATCCTCTAGATTAAGACCTATAATTTCTTCAACCTTCTTATTTAGTGTCTTTACACCATCAGCCAAAACTTGTTTTTCCTCCGGATTTGTAATATCAACAATTTTACACTTTCCAGCTCTTATCCCAGTATTACTTCTTTTAAATTCTCTATCTACTAAATATCTTTTTACTACTGAAGATGATACCTGAAACTCAAAGCTTACACTCATTCTGTCACAATTAGTATTTATAAAATTGCTACTTTTTCTAGCCACATTTCCATATAAAGCCAATGTTATACCATCTAACACAGTAGATTTTCCACTTCCTGTAGGTCCAAAAATTCCAAACAATCCTCTGCTAGAAAGCTTTTCAAAATCAATGGTCTGTTCATCTATAAAACTATTTAATCCTTTAATTTTTAATTTAATTGGTTTCATTATTATCACCTTCTTCATTTACTATTGATAAAAGCAGATCAAAAACTTCTTTTTGTGGTTCTACGCCTCTTTCTTTTTTATAAAATTCCTTAAACACTTCTTCAAATGGCTTTTCACTTAGGTTTTCTATTTCATTTTCATCATCAAAGCCCTTTATTTTTGGCATAATTTCAAGTATATCATCTTTATAACTCTTCATTTCCTTTATTTCATCTTCTCGTATATATCTATCTGTCTCTATCTCTAAATAAACCCAACAGTTTCTTTTTCCATTCTGTTTACACTTTTCTATGGCATCTTTAATGCTTTCGCACTTCCATATTTCTATAGGCTTATATACTTTTAATTTAACTTCATCAACCTTACATTCTTGCCCAGCCTTTACATCAACAATAAGACATTTTTTCTCAAAACTTATTTCTTTCTTATTATAATGAATAGGCGAACCACAATATCGTACTTTTTTATTAGTTCCTGGTACTACCTGAGGTTTATGAACGTGCCCTAATGCTACATACTGTGCTTCCCTGGGAAAACAGCTTCCATCCACTATATAAGTACCCCCAAGCTGTATACTTCGCTCAGATCCACTTTCTTCACTTCCCATAGCAAAAAGATGAGAAACAACAAGATTTATAGTATCTTCTTTATAATGCTTTTTTAATGAGTCAAATAGAAGAAATATTCTATCACTATATGATTTTGCTTTTTCATCTTCATCATCCATACCCTCATAAATTACCTCATTTAATCTTTTTTCACTTGGGTAAGGAACTGTTAGTATAACACTCTTTTCCCCATCTACTTCTAATTCAACAAAACCTTCTCCCGAATCTAAAACTTTATGCTTTCCGTATTGCCCACAAGGAACTACAGTTTTAGGAGTACCAACCATAATAATTCCATGGTCACGTGCAAGTGGTCCTGCTGCACTTAGCCTCTCAGAACTATCATGATTTCCTGAAATAACAAGTATAAGCCTTTCACCATTTCTTGATAATTTCTTTAATGTATCATAAAACATTTTTTCTGCTCTTGCAGGTGGATTTGGACTATCATATACATCTCCTGCAATTATAATCATATTTATATTGTTATCTTCAACAATATGAATAAAATCTCTTAAAAATTCTTCCTGTTCATCCATCCTGCTGAAGCCTTCTAAATTCTTACCTAAATGCCAATCTGCTGTATGTAATATCCTCACTATTCATCCTCCTTATACAATCCAATATTATTTACAATATATCAAATTTCTTGAAATAAATAATCATTTTTTCCCTTATTGCCTAAAAGTTTTTCCTATATAATTATAACTCAAACAAAAATATTCTAGTTAAAAACAAAAAATGTATGTACAGCAAAGTATTTTTACATACATTTTTTATAACCCAAGCATATATATTGATAATATTATATATATTTTAATTAAAATTCAAAACCATATCAAAAAAGACTATACTAAGTTTAATCTTAATATAGTCTTAAATATAAAATACTAACTTCTCTTATTCTTATGGTAATTATAAATATAAAATGGTATTCCAATAAGCATTAATATGAATCCCCACATAACTGTTTCTGCCCCAGAACCATATATAGTCCATATTGCATATATGAAAGCAATTATAGGCACTACTGATTTTTTCAAGAAAATACCTAATGTAAAATTCTTTTCTTCTCTAAACATAATCATCATTTCTGCTGCCACACATAAAAGATATACTGGTAAAAATGATAATGTTGCTAAAATAGTTATAAATGTAAACGCCGATACCATTCCTTTTTGGAAATTCATAATTAACAATATATTAACTAATACTGAACCAATTATAAGTGAATTAACAGGAGTTCCATACTTAGGACTTAATTTTCCAAAAAACTTAGGAAAAACTCCATCTTCTCCAGCTGCAAATGATACTCTTGCAGTTGATAAAATCCATCCTATAGTAGTTCCCAAAATACATATAACAACTGCTACAGTAAGCAGTTTACCAATACTAGTTCCAAGAGCTATTGTTAATATATCTGTAAGTGGTGCTCCACTCATAGCGAGTTCACTATTTGACATAGCTCCCATACTTCCAACGCTTATTAATATATATATTATTGCAGCTATTAAAAGTCCATATATAGTACTCTTTTTTACATTTTTTTCAGGATCTTTAAGTTCACCTGCAGTTACTGTTGAACTTTCTAATCCTACAAATGCCCATAAAGTAGATGTTGCTGCTAAGGGAATAGTTGAGAGTCCTTTTCCTTGTGGGGTAAGTGATAATATATTAATACTATCAAAATTTAAAAATGCTACTATTATAAATAACGAAAAAAATCCAATTTTAAACACTGTAACAAAACTTTGTATTTTTCCTGCTTGCTTAACTCCTACAATATTTAAAATAGTTACTGCCCATAATATTAAACTTGTATATATTATTGATAATAATGGATTTTGAAGAGCCGGTATAACTGCAGCACTATAGCTTGCTATTGCAACAATAATTGCTGCATTTCCTATCCATGATCCATTCCAATATAGCCATGCACTTAAAAAACCTGTAAATTCACCAAATGCTTCTTTAGTATATTGATATGCTCCACCAGTTGATGGATATTTTGATCCTAAATTAGCAAATGATATTGCTATAAGTATAGAACCAATTGTTGTAATAACCCACGCTATTATAGTTGCCAAAGGTCCAGAAACCTGTGCAAGTGTTGCGGGAAGCATAAATACGCCTGAACCTATCATATTCCCGCATACTAACATGGTAGCCATAAATAAGCTTATTTCTTTCTTTAGTTTTTTATCTTCCATTTTTCCTCCTACATTAATATGACTAGTTGTATACTTTTTTTCTTTATAAACACTATACGTTTAAATTGTATAGGATACACTTATTATTCTTGTTAAATAATATAATATTTATCCCATAAAATTATAACATACATATTTTTGCGGAAGATATTATTTAATATAATTGTATTTTAATAATTTTTCTCAAAGTTTTTTTGATATTTTATCAAATATGTTTTTCACTTTTTACTAATTATAAATCATAAAAAATCAATCTTCATATTCTTCATCAATAATTTTTTGTACTTCATCTAATGGGAGGCCTGTTGCTTCTGCTATTTCATCCACTTGTTCAAACCCCATAAGATCTCTTGCCAAAGAAATCATAAGCCTCTTAACATTTTTTTCAACTCTCTTAGGCATATCAGACATATCTTGTAAGTTCTCAGTCAAATCAAAATATTCTGTACAGCCATAATCTTCATCTTCTTCAGATAGTCTAAAAAGTTTTCTCTTCTTAGCTTTTTCTCTATCAAACTTATCTAAATACACTAGCTTATCATTACTCATTTGAATATCTTCATCTGAAAATACAGTAATCCCTTCTTGTTCAAATAAATAAGCTGTTAATCCCTTACCTAAGATTTTATTTCCACTAAATGTTCCATCATAAACAGTATTACATCCACATGATGGACTTCCTTCTTTAAGAATTGCTTTAGTTATTCCAGTTTCTTTTGCTATATTTAAAGCTTCGTATGCTCCTTTTACAAACGGCTCTGTTAGATTATTTCCTTTGTTATCAATAACCTCTCCATTTCCATTTATAACCTCTTCGGCAGATGAATTTAACTCAGCTGGATTTCTTGGAGTAGTTAACCCCCCAAGCTGTTCTGGACAAATAAGAATTGCTTTTCCTTCTCTTAATAATCTTAAACATGTTTTATTTAAATTGTTTTTCCCACTATATTTGCAATTTACCCCACATAAACATGCACTTACTAAATACATATAACTCCACCTTTCTCCAATTAGCAATCAACTGATTATCATGCTTTTAATTCTACAACAGTAACTCCATCGCCACCTTCACCATATACGCCAAGTCTAAATGTCTTTACATGTGGATGTTTCTTTAACATTGCAGTTATTGCATTTCTTAGAACCCCTGTACCTTTTCCATGGACTATAGTTACTTCTCCTAAGTTTGCTCTATATGCATCATCTAAATATTTATCAGTTTTATAACATGCTTCTTCAGCATCCAATCCTCTTAAATCAACTCTTGATTCTATATTACTTAAATTAAGCTTAACTTCTCTCTTTCTCTTAACCTTTTCAACTTTAGTTTCTTTAGATTGTCTTAAATCTTTAAGTTTAACACTTATCTTCATAATTCCAGCTTCAACCTGAACTTCACCTTTATTATCAGGCATAGATATTACAATTACTTTTTGATTCAATGAAGGTAAGAATGCTTCCATACCTAAAGTTACTTTCTTTAGGACTTCCCCTTCATTTTCTTTCATTTTACTCAAACTTTTTTCTTTAGCTTCTAAGCTATCTTTAAGCTTTTTACGTTCTTCTTCAAGCCTTGCTCTTCCGCCACCTGAAATTCCCATCTTTTCTAAAGCTCTCATTGCTTTTAATATTTCATCTGCTTCATCCTTAGCTTCAGAAATAATCTGTTTAGCCTCATGTCTTGCATCCATATATGCTTTTTCTCTTGTCTTTTCAAATCTTTTAAGCTTATCTTCATATCTGACTTTAAGTTCTTCAGCTTCCTTTTTAAGCATTTCAGCATCTCTTGCTTCTTTTTTCGCTATAATGCTTTTTTCTTGTAAATCTCTAATAAGATTTTCAAATTGAAGATTTTCTTCTGACATATACGCTTTTGCTCTTTTTATTACACCTTCTGCTAAGCCTAATCTCTTAGAAATTTCAAATGCATTAGATTTACCCGGAACACCTATTAATAATCTATATGTTGGTTGTAATGTTTCAATATTAAATTCAACTGATGCATTTTCTACTCCATCAGTTTTTAATGCATATGCTTTTAATTCACTGTAATGAGTAGTTGCAATAAGTCTTGCACCTCTCTTTCTCAATGTTTCAAGTATTGATACTGCAAGAGCTGCACCTTCTGCTGGATCTGTACCAGAACCAATTTCATCAAATAATACAAGTGATTTGTTATCAACATGTTTCATTATCTCAACTATATTAGTCATATGTGATGAGAATGTTGACAAACTCTGCTCTATACTTTGTTCATCTCCTATTTCTGCAAACACTTCATTGAAAAATGCAATAGATGAATTATCTCTTGCTGGAATCAATAATCCACTAAGTCCCATAATATGAAGCAATCCTACCATTTTAATTGTAACTGTTTTACCACCTGTATTAGGTCCAGTAATCATTAATGTATCAAATTCATCACCTAAGTAAACATCTGATGGCACAACCTTATCGTCATCAATAAGAGGATGTCTTCCTGATACAATATTGAAATTTCCATCTTCTCTTACTACTGGCTTAACTGCATTTAATCTTTCTCCATATTGAGCTTTTGCAAATATAAAATCAAATTCTACAAGCATTTTAAAGTTGCTTAAACATATATCGCTGTTTTCTTTAACCTTTAAAGATAACGCTGCAAGTATTCTTTCTATTTCAGCCTTTTCCTTAAGCATCAATTCTCTTATTTCATTATTTAAATTAACTAAGCTCATAGGTTCTATAAAGAAAGTAGCACCTGTTGAACTTTGATCATGAACTATACCTGATACTGCACTCTTATATTCCGATTTTACAGGTATTACGTATCTATCCCCTCTCATTGTATATAAATCATCTTGTAAATACTTAGAATGACTTCTAACAATGGCACTTACTTTTTCTCTTACAGATGAATTTTTTTCTTTTAAACTTCTCCTTATAGAATATAATTCAGAACTTGCTTTATCACTTACTTCTTCTTCTGAAACAATTGATTTTTCTATTTCATCTTCAAGAGATTTAATTGGAGCAAGTATATAAGCTAAATCTTCTAATCTTTCATAAGACTGCTCATTTTCTTCTCTCTTAAAAAACTCTTTCATATTTCTAGCAGCTCTTAATGTACTTCCAATTCTTAAAAGCTGACCTGGTGTTAAAGTGCCACCTTTTCTAGCTCTTTCAATACCTTCATGAATATCGAAAAGGCCTTCAAGTGGTGGATTTCCCTTACCTATTAATACTTGTAACGCCTCATCAGTTTCTTCAAGCTTATTATTAATCTCAAATAAATTTTCATATGGTTTTAATTTATCAACTTTTTCTTTCCCTGCATGTGTACGTGCATAAGTTTTTATTTTTTCTTTTATTTTGTTAAATTCTAAAATTCTTAAACTCTTTTCATTCATAAAAAACACCCCGATTATTCAGTTAAAAGTTGAAAATCGAAAGTTAAGGCAGATACTAAAAATAATATCTTTATAAAATACATCTGCTGATTTTATTCCTTAATTATCAATTCTTCACATATTAATCGTTGTTCATATCTGCTATCAACTATAAACTGTTATTCAACGCCTCTTCTATAATGGCCTTTTGTATACATTTTGTTTTCATTCTTCTTTTTATTTTTTACTTGATTTAATACATCCCTTACTTCTTCATAAGTTTCATCTAAAAAATCTAACCTAAAATTTGAAATATTAAATCCTTTTAATTCATCAACTTCTTCTATTAAGTTGATAGGAAGTGAATTTATTATATGGCTTCTACAATAATTATCACATAAAATTCTAAATCTTTCATTCATTCTATCAATAAGTATAAAGTTATCTTTCATACATGCTTTATTACATTGATTTTCAGCCGATTTATTACCAAATGTACTTCCTACTGGGCAGTATTCACTTACCATAAGTTCTGTCTTACCATAAATATTTACCCCAACCTTGCAATTAGCATTCTTCATAGTTTGTTTAATTTCTTTCCTGTTAAGTTCAACACTTAAAAATGGAATATCAACATCTTCACCATAAAATTCTGCACCTTCATGATTAAATATATTAAGCTTGTAGTCACCTATTATAAATAACTTATTTCTGTATAATTTAATTATTCCAGCATTAGAAGTTATTATCCCCTTAATATAAGGAGTTACTTCATCTATAAGCTTAACTATAAAATCAAACTCACCCTTAATTATTTCAGGAAGTTTTAAATATATATTCTTATTATGCTTACTAGAAGTCTCATGTAATTCCTTTAAATCTTCCTTATTTAAAAAGCCCTTAACTTTGCTATAAAATATATCCAACGCTATATTTTGAACACTATCTTCTTCAACTAATGCTTTTAATTGATCCTTTGTAACACAGCTGTATATGTATCCTAATTCACCATCAAATTTAACTTTTTTAACTTTTGGTTCTTTCATTACACGCTTTCTTCTATAAGCGCTTGTATTATCTTTTAGTATCTTTTCAAATAATTCTCTTCTTAAATTATTTAATGAAGCTATTCTCATAAATCCATCATCAAATACTGAGAAATCTATTTCACTGAATTTATAAGGAATTTCTCCTGATTTCTTTAATGATTCAGTTACTCTTTCTCTAGTTAATGGTCTACTAGTTGCTTCTTCAACTACTTCACCATATACTTTGTATTCTTTTCCATTATAAACAGTCTTAATAACAAGTGGTGCATTAACTTTAAATTCTACATCAGCCTTAAGTTCTATTTTTCTTAAATATGGCTTTGTATAATCTTTTAATTCATCATAAAGTCTCTTATCAGACATCTTAAATAATCTGTAGCCTTTTTTATAACCACCTGTTGGGAATAATTTAACTCTATCTCCCTTAAAAGCTTCCTTTACTTCTTTACCATTTATCATGATTTTACTTAATGTAAATCCATCATTCTCAAATCTGATTCCATCACCTAATCCAACATTTTCTTCTAATATAACTTCACCATTATCTTGAACTTTTCCAATAAATACTCCTGTATTCTTTGGATAATTATAGCTCATCATATCTTTTCCAACATTCTTATACAAATACGCTTTTGCAAATCCTTCCCTATTGAAAAGCTGTGCTAAATCTTTTGTTCCCTTTTTCACGTCAAATTTAACCTTTTTTTCCACTTTGTCAATAGCTTTTCTATAAGTTTGAGTTACTCCTGCAACATATTCAGGTTTTTTCATTCTTCCTTCAAGTTTTAATGATGATGTACCACTTTTAATTATTCTATCTAAATCCTCTATTAAACACGTATCCTTAGGACTTAAAAGGTATCCTTTTCTCTCTCCTAAATGTTCCCCCTTTAATGTATACTGCATTCTGCAACTTTGAGCACATCTACCTCTGTTACCGCTTCTTCCACCAATCATAGAACTCATCAAACATTGCCCTGAATAACATACGCAAAGCGCACCATGAACAAAAATTTCAGTTTCAATTCCTAAATCAGATGAAATATATTTTATTTCATCTAAAGTAAGCTCTCTAGATAATACTATTCTATGAAGCCCCTTTTCTCTATAATAAAGAGCACCTTCTCCATTGTGTATAGTCATTTGAGTTGATGCATGAAGTTCAAAATCAGGATATACACTCTTACTTAAACTAATAAGCCCTGTATCTTGAATTATAAGTGCATCTACACCTATTTCATATAAATATCCTACATATTTTAAAGCTTCCTGCAATTCATTCTGTTTTAAAAGTGTATTCATAGTAACATATACTTTAACCCCATAACCATGAGCATAGTCTACAGCCTTCATCATAGTTTCATTATCAAAATTAGAAGCATAAGCTCTTGCAGAGAACTTGCTTCCACCAAGATATATCGCATCTGCTCCATTATTTATCGCCGCAATTAAGCTTTCCATATTTCCAGCTGGAGCTAATAATTCAATCTTATTCATATTCTTTCCTCCTAAGTAAATCTTTTACAAGACGTAAAAGACCGTCAGCATATTACTAACTAAGATAGACTTCATTATATCTTCATTAATAAAATTGACTTATGATTTAATTATAATCGCATTAAATCATTTTTCTATCATAAATTATAATGTACACAATTTATTTAATTTAGTTATTTTACAACAACTTGAATTACATATTAAATCTTACCTATTAGATATGAATGAGTCAAGTTAATAAATGAATATATTAATTTATTATCCTGTATAGCAAAGTAATTTATCTCTTAATTATGAAAATTGTATTTTTTATCATAACTTATCTTTTTTAGTTAATTATAAACTTATATAAAAAAATTAATTATAAATATAGGAGCGTGAATTTATGGCAATAACCAATGTAATATCAAATTCATCAAAGATGTTTAAGGAATTAATAGTAATAAACAAAACAAACATGAATTTAAAAAATGTTCATTTATTATATGAAGGATTTGAAAGACCTGTTTTAAAAATATCTGATTTGCCAAAAGGTCAACAACTAAAGAAAAGCTTGTTAACTAACTTTTTAAAAAAGCCAACAAAACTACTTTTAATATATAATTTAAATACTGATGAACAGAAAAGCATTTTAGCTTATGATAGTATTTGTTCTGATGATTTAAGCACCTTAACTTTAAGTATAGAAAACAGCGACGATAACTTAATAGTCAATTATATTTCAGAAAATAATTCAGGTTATGTAGATCAAAAATAAGAAACTAAATAATGTGAAATAGTCTGTGCAAACTTCAATAAAATGATATTATCAAAATATCAAATGAATTAAGCACAGACTATATTTTTATCTAAAAAAATAATTTTTTAACAACTCAGTTTTCATGAATTACTTTTACTAGGAGACAATTTACCAATTACATGAAATAATTGTATATCAGTCCAAAATCGAACTTGCTTTGTACGGAAAAAGCACGTACAATATAAGGGAAAGGAGTTATTATATGGCAAGAATTGATATAAGAGATATTGATGATGATACATTAAAAAAGATTGATAAACAAAAGAAAAAATATGGTCTAAAGTCAAGAACCGACTATATCAAATTATTAATAAACTTAGATATATTAACTAATATTGTTGAAAAAATAAATGAAAAAGAGAGTGAATAACATGAGTAAAACTATTAAAAAATATTTATTAAAAACATTAGCATTAACATTATCACTAGCAAGTATGTTGGCTATAACACCAAATAAAGCGAATGCAGCATGGATAGCAAATGGACAAAACTGGTACTATCAAGATGGTTCAGGACAAAATGTTACTGGATGGTTGAATGAAGGTGGCAAATGGTATTATATGTGGTCAGATGGTACTATGGCACATGATACATGGTTAGAAAGTGCAAATGGTAAATGGTATTATTTTAACAGTGACGGAAGTATGGCAACTAATACTACTATAAATGGTTATACTATTGGAAGTGATGGAGCTTGGATAATTACATCAAGAGGTGCTCTTGGAAGAGAGGATGTATTGGGAGGCACTCATTTAGAAACTTGCAGAATAGATTTAGCTGAAAATTTGAAGTTTACTTCTATGGCCGACACATTATCTTCTTGCAATATATATTTAGATGAAACTTACAAATATAGATTAGCGAGTCTTATAGGTGAATTGGAACAAGATAGATTAAATATAACAGAAGCGAAAAACCAATGTGTAGGGAAAGTGGTTCAAGGAAAATATATGATAACTGATATAAGAATGTATAGTCAGGAATTTAATAATAATGATGTTATAGGCTATAAAGATTATATTGATGTTTTAAAACAGAAAAGTGATATATGTAATTATAAAATTAATTCTAATTTCTATTATGATAAATATGTATTACTTAATAAGTCAGCAAATCATGCAAGTTGTGGATTTGTATGGCAACGTATAATAATAGAATTTCAGGAAGTATAATACAAAACGAATAATTACATTTGTCTAGACTATAAAAGTATACGATAATTTGGATGTAATCACCCCTATTTTTAAGTTTTCTGCAGATGTCCTTAAAGTTATTTATACAACAAATGCTAT
This sequence comes from Clostridium butyricum, assembly GCA_015058525.1. Lineage (GTDB taxonomy): Bacteria > Bacillota > Clostridia > Clostridiales > Clostridiaceae > Clostridium > Clostridium butyricum_A. Next base: position 56,928 of record SVCE01000007.1, on the reverse strand, counting down.
AGAAAATCTTAATAATACATATCTCCGATTAAACCGTAAGCATAGCGTATTTCCTAATAATACAGCATTATTAAAAGCACTCTATTTAGCTACATTTAAAGCCACCCAAAAATAAACTATGCCTTTAAGAAATTTGGGTAAAGTTTATGGCGAATTATCAATAATGTATGAAGAACGACTTTAAAATCCTTTAGAATTAAATATAAAAAATATGCCCTATTTAAAGGATTCTATTCACATGTAAAAAATAGCCATTATAATTTAATAAAGGTATGAGGAAAATCTCATACCTCATACCTTTTAATTACCTTCTCCTTACTGGACCAACTTGCTCCTTTTTTAATCTAGCAATTTCAACTTCGCTATCAATTACTTTTGCTTGAAGTTCAAATAATCTGTGCTGAGAAGTTCTAGCTTCTTCATTAAGCTTATTATTTTCAGTTTCAAATTTTTCTTTTTGTATTTTTAGTTCCGAAATATTTTCTTCAAATTGTGATAATACTCTTGCTTGTTCACTAAATTCATCTTTAACTTTTTGTAACTCACAAGATACTTCTTTTATTTTTGCTTCTTTTTGCTCTATTTCTCTCTTTAACTTTAAGAATATGTCTTGTTTATCTTCAAGTTCTTTTTCTAATCTTGCTGTAGCTCTAGTCTTACTTCCAAGATCTTCATTAAGCTTTCTAAGATTTATTTCTTTAGTTTCTAAATCACTACTTAAGCAATTTATTTCTTCATTCTTAAGTAAAATCTGCTTTTGACTATATTCTTTAGTTTCTGAAAGTTCCTTTTCAAGTTTTTCATTATTTGCTCTAATTAAACTTATTTCACTTTCAAGACTTTCTTTAGCATTCTGTAATTTTTCTATTTCTTCTAATAATTCATCATTTATATCAGTAATATCAGCTAGTTCTCCTTGTAATTTATTTTCATTAGCCTTTAATCCTTTAACCTCTTCTTCTAACGAACATTTATTATCAGAAAGTCCATTAATTTTTTTAATTAAATCTTCATTTTCTTTAACTGCAGTCTTTAATTTGTTCTGGTAATCTTCTTCCTGTTTATCACATTTATCAAATAAATCATTTAACTGCTTGTTTAATTCCGCTTTTTCTAAATTACTCTTATTTATTTCTTCTGTTAGACTTTTTGATTTATCTTGTTCATTCTTTAATGAAGAATTTAAGTCTTTTTCTCTTATTATAAGTTCTTCAATTTTATTTTTTAAAGTTTCATTTTCTGCTGAACTTTTTTTAGTCATTTCTTCTGAAGTACTAATTTGATTTTCAAGTTTCTTTTTATATTCATTTAATTCATTATCAGTACTATTATACATTTCATTAAGTTCTTCTAAATCTTTTTTACACGAATTATATTTATTTAATAACTCCTCATTATTTTTAACTTGAACTTCAAATTTGCTCTTTAATTCATTAATCTTCTGTCCCAAAGAATCTTTTACATTTTCCAATTCAATTTTCAATTTTGAATTTTCCTTAGTAAGACTTTCTTTTACCTTTGAATGCTCACCTTCCATAGATATAGTCTTTGCCTTTAATTCATTATTTTCTCTATCTATATCTGTTTTTGTAATAGTCATTTCTTCAAGTGCAGAAGCAATCTGCATATTTGTATCTGTTAAAGATTTTAATTCTTCATTTAACTTGTCTCTTTCTTGCTTTACAGATTGGAACTTATTATTTAAAGTATTTACTCTATCATTAGCCTGTTGAAGTTCCCTGTTTAATCTATGTTCCTTATTTTTTGCATCATCTACTTTTTTATATATAATCTTGGTTTTATCTCTAATTTCACTTAATTCTTTAGTAAGAGAATCATTTACATTCTTATTCTTTTTTGCATCATCTATTACTTCTTTATTTTTCTTAACCAAAGCTTCCTTTTCTTCTTTAAGCTTGTTTATTTCATCACGTAATTTATTATAAGTTGCTTCTTGATTTTTATATCTTTCATGTATCTCAGTTTCTTTTGCAGAAAACTCTTCCTTTATATCAGCATTTTGCTTTTTGTATTCTTCTACCGTTTCAATATATCCATCAATCTTGTTTTTAAGCATTTCATTTTCTGATTTAATGCTATCATGTTCTTTTTTAATAACATCAAGTTCTTCATCAGCCTCATATAGTTCATCTGCAATATTTACTGCTGCAAGTACAGTAGCATCATTCATACTAAGTCCTGACTTTTTGCTTGTTATTTCTTTAATTCTACCATCAACATATTTTGCAACTGCCAATAAGTATTTTTCATCTTTTTCACCCTTTAGATTATAACTCATACCATTTATATTAACTGTTACTTTTATCATCCTAATATAACACCTCGTAAAATTCTTTATTACTTTTAATTATAGGCTATATTAGACAATAAAACAATTATATAAAACTATGTCACTGTCAATAAATTATGTTTTTTTCATTATTACACTTAATTCAAACTATTTCTTTATGTTATTCATTTCCCTAAAATAACATAACAGTACTTTTAATGTATCTTTTTTTAGTTTTAATCTATAATCTTTAAATATAAAACATATTTTTTATTTTCTTCATAACTTTTAATATAAAGATATTTTTGCTATACTTATTTTAAATTATATTGCCTAGTTTATTTCTTAAATTTCTATAAATTATCTAATAAATTGCAATATTAAATATTTAACAACTTTATTTAGGTGGTGAGAACTATTAATATCAAATCCATTTTAAGTATATTTTTTGCAAAAGTTACTGCTTTCCTTGCAAAGCATCTTGTAAAAGGCGGTAGTAATTTTCCTGGAAAAATAGCCTTAAAAATTGATAAAACTATTTTAAAAACAGTAAGTAGAGGATACAAAGTAATCCTTGTTACTGGTACAAACGGTAAAACTACAACTACAAGTATGATTTATAACATCTTAAAAGAAAATGGTTTTAACGTAATTACTAATAATACTGGTGCCAACTTATATCCAGGAATTATAGCATGCTTCATTTCAAACTTTTCATTCTTTAAACGCACTAAAAATGCTTATGCTGTAATTGAAGTTGATGAAGCAAATGTAAAATTTATAACAGAACATATAACACCAGAAATAATCACTGTAACTAATTTATTTAGAGATCAGCTTGATAGATATGGTGAAGTTTATACTACTCTTGTTAAGATTTTAGAAGGTGTTGAAAAAGTTCCAGAATCTAAACTTGTTTTAAATGGAGATGAATCCCTTCTTGGAAAATTAAACGTTAAAAATCCATGCATTTATTATGGATTCAACGTTCCTATTCACGATGAAAATTCATTAGATTTAAATGCAGACGCTAAATTCTGTAAATTCTGTAAAGCACCTTATTCTTATAATTTTGTAACATATAATCATTTAGGAGATTTCTATTGTCCTGAATGTGGTTATAAGCGTGCTGAATTATCTTACGGTGTTAATGAAATTTATGAATTAACTCCAACAAATTCTTCAGTAAGAATTAACGATACCGATGTCTTAATAAGTCAGTCTGGAGCTTATAACATCTATAACGGACTTTGTGCATTTTCTATTGCAAAAGAACTTGGAATTGATGATTCTGTAATTACAACTTCTCTTCAAAATCAAAGTTCAAGCTTTGGAAGACAAGAACAAATCAAAATTGATAATAAAGAAGTTCAAATAATATTGGTTAAAAATCCTGCTGGTTACAATCAAGCATTAGATACTTTATCCTTAAACCAAGAAGAATTCTCTGCATTATTTATGTTAAATGATAATTATGCTGATGGACGTGATGTATCATGGATATGGGATGTTAACTTTGAAAAAATCTCTTCATTAAATATTAATAATATTTTTGTATCAGGTATAAGAATGTATGATATGGCTGTAAGACTAAAAGTTGCTGGACTTGATACTCACAAATTCATTTTAGAAGAAGATTATGAAAAACTTACAGAAAAGTTAAAAGCCTCATCTTCTAATAAAATTTATATACTTGCAACTTATACTGCAATGATAAATTACAGAAAATACTTACATTCACAAGGATATATCAACAAATTATGGTAAGAAGGAGAGGACTTAAATCATGGAATTAAATATATGTCATCTATATCCTGATTTATTAAATGTTTATGGAGATGTGGGAAATGTTCTTATACTAAAACATAGAGCTGCACTTAGAGGAATTGATGTTAATATAATAAATTCATCTATTGGAGATCCTTTAGATAATGACAACATAGATATATTATTCTTTGGCGGCGGTCAGGATTTTGAGCAATCAATAGTATCTACTGATTTAAAAGAAGTCAAAAGAGATTCTTTAGTAAAATATATTGAAGATTCTAAGGTTCTTCTTGCAATATGTGGTGGATACCAGCTACTTGGGAAATATTATACAGCACCTAATGGTGAAAAAATTGAAGGACTTGATATTTTAAATATTTATACAGAAGGCGGAAACACTAGATTTATAGGTAATACTGAAATATATAATGAAGAATTCAATGAAACTTATGTTGGCTTTGAAAATCATTCAGGAAGAACTTATATAAATGATCACAAGCCTCTTGGGAAATGTATACATGGTTATGGAAATAACGGTGATGATGGTTATGAAGGCTGTATTTACAAAAATACATTTGGATCATACTTCCATGGCTCTTTTCTTTCAAAGAATCCAGAATTTGCTGACAGATTACTTACTTTAGCTTTAAAAAACAAATATGGAAATGACGTAAAATTATCACCTCTTAAAGATGATTTAGAATTAAAAGCAAAACAATTTATAATTGATAGATTAAAATAAGCATGGATAATCCATGCTTATTTTAATTCCTATTAATAACTTTATTTTTTATTAAATACTCTATTTCCCACTCTTCCATATTATCTAAAGTTTTAAACTCATATCCTAATTCCTTATATTTTTCTATTATACTTTGAAGAGATTCCGTAGTAGTCCTTTTGTTTTCTAAATCATGCATCAACACCACTTCTATCTGTCTCATTCCAGCATAATTCATTACATTCTGTTCTATTATGCTTTTATCAACTTTATTCATGTGTGTATCCCCACAATCTAAATTCCAATCAATATAATACATATTCATATTTTTTATTGCTTCTTTGATCCTCATCATAATATTATGATTACAAACTGTATTAGCTGATCCTCCTGGCATTCTAACCATTCTATAAGTTCTATTTTCACCAATAGTATTATTTATATTTTTTTCACATTCATGAAGATCATTTATATAATCATTCAAAGAAGAATATATAACGCTATATTCGTGGCAATTACAATGAGGTATTATTCCCATTCCTAGCTTATTTAATCTATTAGTTGTTCTCTTATTCAAAATCACATTTTCTCCTACCACACAAAAAGTAGCTTTTATATTATTTCTGCAAAGCACATCTAATATAGCATCTGTATTACTAAAAGAGGGACCATCATCAAATGTTAAATAAACTATTTTTTTTCGTGGAATTTCTTTACTCCATGCAAATTCTGTAAAGTTTAAAAAAATCATATTTATTATAAGAAATAATAGTGTGAATCTTACAGTTTTTCTCATATACTCCACCTCTTTTTCTATTCAAATTTAGTTTATTCAAAATAAGATAATATATCATTTTTCTAATATTTTTTATAAATTATTTTTGTACCTTAAATGTATTTAACTTCTTTAATATACATATTTTTATCTAAAATATAATTTTTTCTAAGAACCAATAATTGTAAAATGTACAATTTTATCCGCCGCCATATTTCAAAAAATTTCCAAAGAAAGTCAGTTGTTATTAAGTTTTATAAATGTTATACTAAAAATGTTTAGATACATTTAAATATAGAAGTGGAGAGGTTTGACTTGAAAAAAAATTTAATATTAAAATCACTTATTTTAACTCTTTCCATTTCCTTATTAGGCCCCTTAGGAGCTATAAAAGGAAATGCAGCAGAAAACACTAAAGCAAATATTCCTGATATTAATGCTCAGTCTGCTATTACAGTTGATTATGAAACAGGCGAAGTAATATTTGCAAAAGATGCAGATAGCAAAAGATATCCTGCTAGTACTACAAAGCTTTTAACGGGATTATTATTAGCTGAACATAAACAAAAAAGCGATGAAATTGAGTTTACTCAATCTGCGAAAGAACAACCTGAATATTCATTAAACATCAACTTCATGCATAACTCTATGAAAGTTGGAGATAAAATGTCTGCTGATGATGTTATGAAAGGACTTCTTTTATTCTCTGGTAATGATACTGCATATATGATTGCAGATAATGTTGCTGGAAATTCCCAAAAATTTGCTGAAATGATGAATGCAAAAGCAAAAGAATTAGGTGCTAATCATAGTAATTTCATTACTGCTAATGGATTACATGATGAAAATCATTATACAACTGCATACGATTTATCATTAATAACCAAAGCAGCTTTCAGTAATGATTGGGAAAGAGATACTATGGCACTTGATAAAGCTTCTATCGAAATTAATGGAGCAAAAGTACTTCTTGAAAATAGAAATCTAGGCCTAAATAAAAACGGTAATATAGGTGGTAAAACAGGTTTAACTAATGCTGCTGGTGGATGCCTTGCTGCTGTTTATGAAAAAGATGGAAGAAAAATAATCGGTGTAGTACTTAAGAGTAGACAAGTTGATAATGCTGATATGACAAAATTCAATGATATGGATAAAATTATGGATTATAGTTTTTCAGTAAGTCAACAAAAATACAAATCAGCAGGCGATGAAGTTGGTACTGCTAATCTTCAATATAAAACATTTGGATTCTTCGGACCAACAAAAACTATAACAGTTCCATTAAAACTTACTCAAGATGTTTACTACTATACAAATGAGTTAAATGATAAAGAGTCACAGATAACTTATAACATTACTGATGCCAGTGCTTGGAGTTTATTATTTAATAAAAACACTGAATTAACATATTCAACAAGAAATCATCAAGAATCAGTTACTGGTACTGTAGACATAAGTTTAGGAGCATTACTAAAAGATAATCTAATTATTTATCTTGCTACAATTGTTGTTGTTGTTATTATCATAACATTAGTTGTATTAATTAAAAATGCTGCTTCAAATTCTAGAAATAGAAGAAGAAACTTCTCAAGAAGAAGAAGATACTAATAGTAAAATGACCGCACAAAATATGTTGCGGTCATTTATTATTATGTCTATTTTATTATTGGATATAAAATATAAAACATGGTATAATCATTAAGATTTATTTGATAAATCACATTATTAATATTATGATTTCTATATATTAATATGCTATTATAAGGAGATACGATACAATGGATAAAGTTGAATTTAAAGGTAGTGTTATTTTGAATCCAGTTCCTGTTGTTTTAATAACTTCAAAAAACAAAGAAGGTAAAACAAATGTATTTACTGTAGGATGGACTGGTACTATAAATACAAAACCACCAATGCTCTATATTTCAATAAGACCTGAAAGACTGTCTTATGAATACATAAAAGAAACCATGGAATTTGTAGTGAACATGCCTCCAACAAATCTAGTTAAAGCAACAGATTACTGCGGTGTAAAAAGTGGACGAAAATTTGATAAAATTAAAGAAATGGGTTTTACTTTGAAAGAAAGCACTCATGTTTGTGTACCATATATAGATGAATGTCATGTAAATATAGAATGTAAAGTAAAAGATATAATTCCGCTAGGTACTCATGATATGTTTATAGCTGAAGTAGTTGCTTCTCATGTTGATGAATCATTGTTTGATGAAAAAGGGAAAATTCACTTTGAAAATGCAAATGTTATGGCATACTGCCACGGTGAATATTTTCCATTGCAAAAGCATCCTATCGGATCTTTCGGTTTTTCAGTTACAAAAAAGAAAACAAAAAAACGTAGACAACTTGAAGCACAAAAATCTAAATAATCTAAACGGTAAATATTTTATTTTTTGTTTAATAAATTTATATTATAAATAACCACAAGATTTCAAATATTCTATCTTAACTAGACATTATGGCAAACAAGTACCATAATGTCTTTTTATTCTGCTAAACTTTTAAAACCTTTACCCAAAACTTCACTTGTGTCATTTACTGTAACAAATGCTTCTGGATCATTAATTTTTATAAACTGTTTCAATTTCATAAACTGAGATCTTGTAACTACTGTTAAAATCACACAATTTTCTTTTCCTGTATATCCTCCTTTTCCATGGAATACAGTACATCCCTTATCTAAATCTTTAATTATGTAATTTGATACTTGTTTTTCTTTACCAGTAAACACCATAACCTGTTTAGAAACATTTAATCCATCTACAAATTTATCTATTAATGTACCCGTAAGATAAACACTTAATAAGCCAAATAATCCAAGTTCTATCCCAAATGAATACATTGCTAATATTATGACAATTGAATCACATATTAAAAGTGCTTTACCAAAATCTATATTTAAATACTTATTCAATAATTTTGCTGTTATACTTGTTCCTCCAGTAGTAGCATCTTGAGTAAGCATTATAACTGTTCCAAGTGCTAAAAGAGCACTTCCAAATATTGAAGCAATCATTAAATTATCAGTTGCTGGAATAAATGTATAGTTTTTTTCTAATACTGATAAAGCAATAGACAAACTAAATGCCGCATACATACTCTTAATTCCAAATTTTCCGCCTACAAATACAAATGCTAATATAAACAAAATTATATTACACACAACCATTATAATCCCTGGTTCAATACCAAGCATATTATTTATTACTAATGCCAAACCAGATACTCCTCCAGAAGCTATTTGATTTGGAAAAAAGAAAAATTCAAATGCAATAATAATTAATATATTTCCTAATGTAATGATTCCATATTCTTTTAAAAACTTCATATTTACCTCCCTATTTAAACCCTGTTAATAAAGCCTAATCTATATTAACACAATTATAAAATTTATCTATATGTCTAGTTTGCTTCAAATAATAATAATTTATCTAGTTAATTGGAAAATAGATAAAAAAAATATGACTTTTTTAGATAAAATTCTTGTGAATTCACTTTTTAAAATCATTTTCTCATATTTTCTAAAAAACCAGCAATCAATACGAATTTGTTAATCGTACCTTGTTTTTAAATATATTTTTTGATATTTTCATATAATATAACCTTATATTTTTTCAATTTAATACTTATCTAATTTTGCCACTCCTTGTTATATGTCTAATAATCTATAGCAAACAAAAAAATACAACAGTTCACAATTTCAATCTAAACTGCTGTATTGTATAATACATTTATCTCAAAACTTTCTTTTCCAGCCAAGCAACTATTTCATACATTAAAAATGCAATTACTGACAATATTACAATACTCATCATTACTGTATCTAGCTGTGCCACCTGACCTCCATAAACTATTAGGAATCCCAAACCATCTCTAGCTACTAAGAATTCTCCCATAATAACACCTACCCATGATAATCCTACGTTTATCTTTAAGGCTGAAATAAATATAGGTATTGAATATGGAAAAATCAAGTAACGGAGAATTTGAAATTTAGATGCTCTGAATGTTTTCATAAGCATTATTTTTTGATTGTCAATTTCAGTAAATCCTGTCAAAACACTTATTATTGTTGTAATAACAGATATCATAAGCGCTATTACTATTATGGCAGGCATACCATTTCCAATCCAGAAAATAATTATTGGAGCAAGCGCAACCTTTGGCAATGCATTTAAAACAACTAAGTATGGATCTAATACTTTTGATACATTTGGACACCACCATAATAATACAGCTACAAAAACACCTAATATTGTGCCTAAAGAGAATCCAAGTATTGTCTCATAACAAGTAACTCCTATATGCTTAAAAATACTTCCATCCTTATACAAAGCTATAAATGAATCTATAACTCTGCTTGGACTTGATGTTAAAAATGGATCTATCCATTTTAAATCTGCTGCAATCTGCCATAATGCAATAAAAATTATTAAAATCATAAATCTAACTATTATTATTCTTCTCTTTGATTTATTTACCTTTTTTAAATATGCTTCATGCTCGCTGCTTATAAATTGAGTACTAACTAATTCAACCCCTTTCTTTTGTTTCTTATTATCAGGCATCGCTATTCAGCTCCTTCCATAATTTATTAAAATAGTAACTGAATTGTGGTTCTTTTCTTTTTTCAAAAGGAGTTAAATTATCTCTTTTAAAATCAATTTCTAATTGGCATTTAACTGTTGCTGGTCTCTTAGTTAAGACAATCACATTTTTTGACATAGATATAGCCTCAGCTATATCATGAGTAACCATTATTGCGGTCTTTTGCTCATTTTTTATTATTTGGTATACGTCATCGCACACTAATAATCTAGACTGATAATCAAGTGCCGAAAATGGTTCATCCAAAAATAATATTTCTGGATTTAATGCTAAGGTTCTTATAAGTGCTACTCTTTGTCTCATACCTCCAGAAAGTTCACTTGGATAATGTTCTTTAAATTTTGATAATCCATAAGTTTCAAGGAGATTATTAACATTTTCCTTTGCCTTCTCGTTTAACTGCTTTTTTATTTTCAATCCCAAAACAACATTTTCCCATACAGTATACCATTCAAATAAATGATCCTTTTGAAACATATACCCTATTTTATTCAAATGTTTTTTTATATCATCACCATTATAAAGAGCTTTTCCAAAGGAAGGCTGTAAAAGACCACTTATTATATTTAATAATGTAGATTTTCCACATCCAGATGGTCCTAGTATGGATACAAACTCACCTTGTTCAACTTGAAAATTCACATTTTCAAGTGCTTTTGTTTCTCCTTTTACAGAATGATAATTCATTGAAATGTTATCTATTTTTAACAGACTCATATTAACACCACCTTATACTCTTCTGACTACAAAAATTATTTCATAGCCTTTTGTACATAAGAATTATCAACTATCTTATCAAAACTTGGTCTTTGAGGTATCAAACTTGAATCATAGTTTTGAATTATATCCATAAGCCTATTTAAATTTTCCTCTTCAATTTCTGGATTATGAGCTAATGCATCTATATTTTTATAATTATCTATAACACTTTTTATTGTATTTATATCTGTTCCTGGAAAATATGGACTTATACATACTGCTATTTCATCAGTAGAATGACTAAAGAACCACTGTTGTCCCTTGTAAATAGCTTTTGTAAAATTCTCTACCACTTTTGGGTTCTTATCCATATAAGATTTAGTTGTAAAAAAACACGTATATGGAATAAGTCCTGTTTCTTCACCTATAGATGTTAAAATGTTACCACTGCCTTCTTTTTCAACAACAGAAGCTGTTGGTTCAAATAGTGCGACGTAATCACCTATTCCGCCTTTAAATGCTCCTGCTGTAGCTGCAAAATCAATATTAGTAACCATATTAGCATCTACCTTTGGTACAATGTTATTTTTCTTCATAGCATATTCTAATACCATTGCAGGAACTCCACCAGGTCTTCCGCCTATAATATCTTTTCCTTTTAAATTATTCCACTTAAAATTATTACTTTTTTCTCTTCCAACTAAAAAAGAGCCATCTTTTTGAGTAAGCTGAGCAAATAAAACAGGATAATCTTCTCTTCCTTGATTATTAATATAAATAACTTGTTCTGGTCCACAGAATCCAATATCTGCTGAATTACTTAACACCGCCTGCATTACCTTATCAGCTCCCTGACCTGTCTGTAAGTCAATTTCAATATCATTTTCAGCAAAATATCCATTTTCAATGGCTATATACATAGGTGCATAAAAAACTGAACGGGTTACTTCATTTAACCTTACTTTTTCCCCATTAGATTTCCCTGCACTGCATCCAAACATTGAAAGTACCATTAAACAAACTATTAGTATTACAACTAATATTTTCGACTTTCTTTTCATTAAGTGCATCTCCTAATAATATTTATGGTGTATAATATGAAATCAAAATTAATATTGTTCTCTTTACAAAAATATTAATTTTCTGTTTTTTCCTCGTTTAATTTTTCACACTTAACGTCACTTTATCATCATTTACAAACTAATTTTCATGTTTATTATTTGTGTCGTCATCTTTATAAAGCTCAGGAATTTCAAGTTCTTCTAAAATTTGTTCTTCACAATCATCATCTTTTTTCTTTACCAAATATCCACCCAAAAAACTTATCATTCCAAACATTATTAATTCAGGTATAAAAATAATAAAAAATTCTACAATAACATTTATGTTAGTCAATTCTACAAAATAAAATGAAATAATATTTATTATTAATACCGATAAGTTTGCACCTAATATACCCAAAGCTCCAAATCTCATTTCATCATAATACATTTTTATTTGATTCTTTGCATTATAAATAACATTTACAATCATAAGATAAATCGGAATAACAAAAAAATAAAAATATATAGATAAATGTATAATACTCAGTCTCACATCAACATTTCCGCTCTTAAGTTGAATATTTTTATCAATAAGAGTAAAAATTATATGAGCTAATACTACAGGAACAAAATATATAATTGATTTTTTTACTAATTTTTTATGGTCCATTTCTGACCTCCTAAATATAAATAATATTAGTAAAATATATTCTCACTTTTCTATTCATATACTTTATTTCTTTTAATGGATGTAGTTACCAATAAAAAAGATGAGGTTAATACATTCCTCATCTTTTTTTCATATATTAAATTTAAATAAATTCTATTTTCCAGTTAAAATAACCAGTCTGTTCATTTCTTTCATATCTAAAATATGCAGAAAAAGTATTTCCCTTCTTACTCTTTAAATTTCTAAATCCAACTTTACCATTCTTTAAAAGTAGCTGAACCATTTCCTTAGAAACCTTCTTACCAAAAGAAGTAATATACTTATCATCTTTCCATATAGTATACTTACATCCATTTTTCCAATTACTACAGCTAAACCCTTTTTCAGTTTCCACAACTGGATTTCCACATATTGGACATGCACCTATATTTTCAACATCATCAGGTATTTCAACCTTAAATCTTGATAATGCTCCTGTATCATTTTTTATAAGTTCTACTGATTTTACAGTAAAATCAATAATCAGCTTCATGAAATCATTCTTAGCAAATTTACCTTTTTCAATATCTGAAAGAGTCTTTTCAAGTCTTCCTGTGTATTCAAGATCAAGAAGTTCTTTTACAGGAAATATTTCAACTATATTTCTTCCAAGCTCTGTACATATAAGACTTTTTCCTTTAGTTTTTAAATATCCTATATCCTTAAGTTTCTTTATAGTTTCAGCTCTTGTAGCTGGTGTTCCTATACTAAATCCACTTAATATAGCCTGCATCATTTCTTCTGAGTCTTCTTTTCCTTCAACACCTTTCCCGCAAGTTTCCATAACTCTAAGAAGTGTTTTTTCTGTATGATGCTTTGGTGGCTTTTTAGTAACTGAACTCACCTTTGATTTAATAACATCTACGTTTTCATCCACTTGTATTTTGGGAAGAATAACATCTTTACTTTCTATTTTTTCTACTACCTTCCATCCTTCTACAAGCTTAACTTTTCCTTTTGCAATAAACTTTCCTTTAACTTCTGGATTATTACTTTTAAGAGTTACTTTAGTTTCTTCATGTTGTGCTATAGGCATGAACTGCATTATAAATCTATTTTTTATAGCTTCATATACAATTTTTTCATCTGCACTAAGTCCAGATGGTTTAATATATGTAGGAGTTATTGCACTATGACTTTCTACTTTTGAACTATCAAAAATTCTCTTTGATTTTGTAAACTTTATTTCATTTTCATAAGCAAGCCCTTTCTTATGTGTTTCTAAAACTTTTCTTGCTCTATCAACAAGGCTTTCTTCAAGAACAACACTTGCTGTTCTTGGATATGTAGTAAGTTTCTTTTCATAAAGAGATTGTGCAACTTTTAAAACCTTATCCGATGTCCATCCCTTATACTTACTTGTTATATATCCCTGAAGATTTGATAAATTAAATAAATAAGGCGGATATTCTTTTTTTGATTCTGTCTGTTTATCAATAATTTTTGCAGTACTTGCCTCAAGTAATGGAAGTAATCTGCTTAAATCTTCTTTTTTATCAAATTTTTCAGATTCATTTTCATAATATAAACCTTCAAATTCTTCATTATTTGAATTTTTGAAATTACTTATTAATTTATAATAAGTTGTTGCTGTAAAGTTTTCTATTTCTTTATCTCTATCATAAATAATTTTCAATGTTGGAAGAAGAACTCTTCCTATATTAATTGTTTTATTTTCTTCAAATTTATATTTTAATGTACTTACAGATGTCAGATTAATACCTATTATCCAGTCACTCCACTGCCTGCCTATACCAGCATCCTGCAATGACTGCATTTCTTTATTATCCTTTAAGTTTTCCATTCCCTTTTTGACTTCATCAGGAGTCCATTCATTAAGCAGTAATCTGTATACAGGTTTTTCAACTTTAAAGTAATCAAATAATTCATCTGCTATTACCTGTCCTTCTCTATCAAAGTCCGTAGCTGAAATAATCCCATCAACATCCTCTTTATCTATAAGGCTTTTAATTATTCCAAGCTGCTTTTTAGCACCTTTATCTTCTACCGTTTTGTCTATTCCGTCGCATTTTACTTTATACAAAAAATGTTCTGGTATAAAAGGAAATTTTTCAAATCTCCATCCCTTCATATTTTCATCATAATCCTTTGCATCAAAAAGCTGCAAAAGATGTCCAAATGCCCACGTTATATAATAGCCGTCGCCTTCAAAATAGCCATCTTTTCTAGTTTTTATCTTAAACGCATCTGCAATATTTTTCGCAACAGAAGGTTTTTCAGCAATAATAACTTTCGCCATGCTATTTCAATTCCTCCTCTCGGTTATTATTTTCAGCACTATATATATTAACACTAATCAAAAAATAAAACCAGTTGGATTATCTTAAAACTATTATAAAAAGGATATGCTGTTCCACACATCCTCTTACATAATTGAATCATCTATTTTTACATTTCATTAAGCATCCACACACAAAAATTAAGTACACCTGCATACGCTAGCCATATTAAATATGGAACCATAAGAAGTGCTGCTCCTTTTCCTGCTTTATCATAAAATCTTTTTATTGTAAGCAATACAAAAAATATTAAAATAACTAATTCTATAAAAGCTACTCCATAAAGCCTGAAACCAAAGAATATAAATGTCCATAAAAAATTTAATAAAAGCTGTATTGAATACACA
This sequence comes from Clostridium butyricum, assembly GCA_015058525.1. Taxonomy (GTDB): domain Bacteria; phylum Bacillota; class Clostridia; order Clostridiales; family Clostridiaceae; genus Clostridium; species Clostridium butyricum_A. The sequence continues at coordinate 41,651 of SVCE01000007.1, read as the reverse complement.
AATAATGCAGAACTTGTATCAATACCATCATATTTAAGTATATATACCTTATAAGATGCTATTCCCATCATTATATATAATATAGTCCATATGATTGGAAATACAAATGCCGGTGGCGCAAATACCGGTTTTGTAAGTCCACTATATACATCTTTCATATTTGGCATAAGCATTGCTGTTATTCCACCTAATGCAAGTGGTATACCTATAGACAATACAAGGGGTATAAATCTTATTCTTTTCTTACTATTCACTTTATCCAACTATAACACCTCAATTACCTATTATACAATTCACTTAATTATATGAATACGTAAATAGTATTATGTACATAATTTATTTTTATTCTTAATTAAAAAATAATAGCTTGATTGTTAAATCAAGCTATTACTAAAACTAATGTTTTAATATTCCACTAGAGAATAACTTTTTAAATATAGGTTCAGTAATTTTATTTAAAAATCTTTTTAATGTTAATCCCATTACTAAAGATACTCCCCCATAAATACATAAATATAATACATCTTTAATTAATATTTTATAAACAATTCCCCCAACAATCTCCCTCATACCATTTGTTGCATAAGTAAATGGAAGGTACATATATATCTTTTTAAACATCTCTGGTGCAACTTCTATAGGGAATGTTCCTCCTGTACCCGCAAGCTGTAATACTAAAAGCACTACTATTATTGATTTACCAACATCATCAAGAAGACTAGCTGCAGTATAAATTATTAATGTAAATATGATACTTACAAATATGCAGTAAAACACAAACATAAAAGGATGTACAGTATATACTCCTAAAAGCCTAATTGCACCAATACTTGCTACAATTGCTTCAAGTATTGCAAAAGTCAGGAATGTAAGTAATTTTCCAAGATAAATTTCATAGCTCTTTAATGGGACTCCTTCTTCCAATTCATCTACTTCAAAAGTCAATAATGCAGATCCTATAAGAGCACCTACCCATAAACATAAAACTGTATAAAATGGAGTACTAGCTGTTCCATAATTAGGTATTGGGAATAGCCTATTATCTTCAATTTCAACAGGACTTGATAAAAAATCACTTTGACTATCCCAATCATTTGTTACCATATCTAAAATTTCATCAAATTTTCCATCATCATCTAACTCTCTAAGTTTATTAGAAATTTCGCTTATTTTATCCTTAATATCAGGAAACTTATCTTTTAATTTAAGCAATTCTTCATTTGAATAATCTGTAATATCAAATGATGAACTCAATAAATCCTGTAAATTTGGTAGAGTATCATTTGCTTCCTTAACAATCGACATACTACTATCTACTATTAATCTTACAGAATCAAATCCACTTTCAATTCCATTAACAATTTCTGAATCATAGCTATCTATCACATCACTTACTAACATATGAATTTCATCAGTTACTTCTGTTATATCTTCTAGTGTCTGAGTATCTAAACCTTCACCATTTTGAAGCTTTTCTAATTTTTCATCACACTTTTTTATTAATATTCCAAGCTTCTCATCAGTCTTATCTAATTTATCGTTTATTATATCTATGCTCTTATTGATTTTTCTAAAACTATCTTTCATGTCCTCAAAAGAACTATATTGAACATCAATTTTATCCTTAATTTCATTTAATGTTTTGTCATTTCCAACATCTAAATTAAAATCTGGTAATTCATAATTTATAAGTTTATTTAAAAACTTTTTGATTTTAGTAAGTTTATTCTTTGTTGCCTGTACAGTTGTCTGTGTTGCCTCCGCTGTATCTTTTGCACTTATTAATGATTTTTCTACTACTTCTGGAATTATATTTTTATCAAGATTTTTAAGCTTTGTACTTGTACTATCTAGCACATTTTCTGATAATAATAAATCTTCTTTTATAGTAGGTGATATATCTGCTAATTCACTTTGAATATCATCTACAAATTCTTTACTATCACTTAAAAAATCATCAGTTGTTCCAAGTGCATCAGATACTGTTGGTATAATTTCATTTGTCTTATTTAGCAAACTATTTATTTGCCCAGTTCCATCTATAGCTTCATCTAACATACATTCAAGTTCAGGCATTTGTTCATTTAGTTCATAGATTTCATCAATTACTTTTCTTATATTTGGTCTTCTTCCGTCTATTTCAATCCCTGTTTCATTGAATATTCTTAACATGATTCCAGATATAGTTTTTACTATAATATCATCAACTTGATTTTTTACATTTTTCACACCAGCATCTGTAATTTTAGGTGCTATAGAATTTTTCTTCTCATTAACAGTATAAATAAGCTTAGGTTTAGTAACATTTTTACCAGATACTGTAGTAACTGCTTCTGAAAAATCTTCTGGAATTACTATAGAAGCATAATATTTTTCTTCTTTTAATCCACTTTTAGCAGAATCTTCATCTGTAAATTCCCAGCCCATCTTGCTATTATCTTCAAGTTCTTCTACCAATTTTTTACCCAAATTAATATCCTGTTCCTTAAAAATAGTTCCTATATCCTTATTAACTACCGCAATTTTCAATCCATTTGTATTCGAATATGGGTCCCAAGACGCTTTAATATTAATAAGTGAATATAAAGATGGAATTATAATAAGTATAATTGCCATTATTAAAGCCGCCCAGTTAGTACATATTCTTTTTATATCTCTTTTATATATTCTAAATACATTTTTCATTTTCAATACCTCTGTGCTCTATATCCAGCAAAATTATTATCCAACCATAAACTTGCTTTTTCTTAATTTTTCAGTAAATTTATCTGTGTACTTATTAGTAAACTTCTTGCATGTTCCTCCAATAATTAACGATCCTATTAAAATACATAAAAGAACCTTTAAGTCTTTTAATAATACTGAATAAACTATTCCCATCATTATCTGTCTCATACCACTTATTGCATATGTAAATGGCATATATGGAAACAGTATTTGATAAATTCTTGGATTTACTTCTATTGGAAAGTTACCACTGGTTCCAGCAACCTGCATTACTAAAAGCACTATTCCAAAAACTATTCCTCCATGTCCAAATAAACTTACTGCAGTATAAATCATTACCATAAATACAACTGATACAAAGATTGTATAAAACACAAACATTATAGGATGAAGTATATAGCACTGTAATAAGAATATTGCACCTAAGCTGGCAATAATAGCTTGAAATACTCCAATAAATAAGAACAATAACATTTTTCCAAAGTATACTTCATAATGCTTAGGTTGTGTACCATCATCCAATTCATGAACTTCTGTTCCTAACAATATCGAAAGCATATATCCGCCAACCCATAAACATAATATAGTATAGAATGGCGTAACTGCACTTCCATAGTTTGGAATAGGATATAATCTATTATCTTCTATCTCAATTGGATTTGACAAGAACTCACTTTGTGAATTCCAATCATTAGTTATAACTTCAAGAATATCATCTATATCAGATTCGTTATCAAATTCTTTAAATTTTTCAGCAAGTTTGTGTACTTGATTTCTTATATCCGGCATTTTTTCTTTTAATTTTAACAATTCATCATTAGACATGTCCATAATATGTGAAAAAGTATTTGTTATATTTTGTACATCTGTTATGGCATCTTTAGTTTCACCTAATATAACTGAACCTTGATCAGATAAATCCTTTATTGTTTTTATATTATCATTAACTAATGATACAAACTTAAAATCAAAACAGTCAATAGTATCCGACACTAATGTATGAATATCAGCTAATATTTTTCGCATATCTGTAAGTTCTTGTTTGTCAATAAATTTTCCACTTTCAAGATCTTCTAAATCATTATTTACTCTATTAATTCCCTTTTCAAGTTGTTCATCTATAATATCTAACCTATCTATAACACTATTTATAGTTTCACTTGCATCTCTTAAATTTTCTTTAGCTTCATTCAAAATCTTAACTTGTTCGTTGTAGGCTTCCATTAACTTAACTGTTTCTTGGCTATTTTGAATATTTTCATCTATTTCTGGTTTAGGTATTTTAACTTTATCTACTTTTCTTATAAATTTATTTATACTCTTTAACTTATTTTTCAATTCACTATTTGTCACCTTAACAGCTTTAAGTGAATCTGAAGTAATTATAAGAGACTTCTTTGCCATATCTGGAATACTGTTTTCATCAATATTTTTTAATATAACTTCACAATTGTCTAATGTACTTTCAGTAGAAACAAGATTTTCCTTTATTACAGAAACATCATCATTAAAACTTTGTTCTATATCATCTAATCTTTCCTGACTATCAATTATAAACTCATTCCCAGTCTGAATCATATCATTAATATTAGGAATAACTGAATTAGTTTTTTCTAACAATTCCGATGCTGATACTGTTCCATCAATAGAAGCATCTATTATCTGCTCAATTTTAGGCATGTTCTCATCTAATTCATATGTTGCATCCATAATTCTTCTTAATTCAGGTCTATTATCTTGAATATCAATTCCTACTTCATTACATACCCTAAATAAAATCCCAGACACAGTCTTAATTATGTTTTCATCAAGCTGAAGTTTAACTGTTTTTACAGCTGTATCTGTAATTTTGGGTACAACAGCATTTGTCTTTTCATTAACTGTATAAATAAGCTTCGGTTTTCTAACATCTTTCTCAACTAAAGTTGTAACACTTTCTGAAAAGTCATCTGGTATCTCAATTGTTGCATAATATTTTTCCATAATAAGATTATTTTTAGCTTCTTCTTTATCATTAATAAATTCCCATCCAATTGCATCATTCTCTTTAAGTTTATCTACCAATTGTTTTCCTAAATTAATATCTTTTTCCTTAAAGTTTGTACCTTTATCATTATTTATAACTGCAATTTTTATTTTCGAAGTATTACCATAAGGATCCCAGTTAGCTTTAATATTTACTAATGAATATAATGATGGAATAGCCATTAATGCTACAATTACAACTACCGCTACCCAGTTTGTAAATATGCACTTTAAATCCTTCTTAAAAATTTTTATTATATTTTTCATGTCTTTTACCTCTAATAGAATTATTATTATAAATTATATCACACTAAAATGACTATGAGTCATTATTTTTAAAATTATGTTGCAATAATAAATTTCTGTCAAATAATTTTCGTTCTCAATAAAAATTTCTAAACCATATCTATTAATATGTTATATATAAAAATAAAGACCTTGAATCAATAATTAATTAATCTCAGGCCTTATTATTTTTCGTTCCTTAAAACTTATATGCAAGTTGTTTCACTTTTTGCCCATTATAATTGCATGAGGCTTCACTATTATTACTATTTAACTCTATAATTTCTGTATGCAAGCAATGCATTTAAGTTATCATATGAAAAAACATTTGTTCCATCTTCAGAACCAAATCCACCATATACTTCACTATTCTGATTTTTTATCTGAAACTCTTTCATTCTATTCATGGCATATTTTTGGATTTCTTCATCACCAATTATTGATGCAATCTGAACTATCATTGCATATGAAGATGTAGATTCAAATTCTGATGAAGCAATTCCTTTTGAAATATTATATGTAGCAAATATTTTTCCATTCTGTTGAAATTCTTTTCTTATCCATTCAACTGTTGTACTTATATCCTGACCTTCCGCAAGTTTATTTAATGCCACTATCATAGATAATAATGTATCTGCGTCTTCATTTTCATCATACGAATTACTATTTCTATAATATATTTTTCTATACAATGGAAGTCTATCATTTATATATCCACCATTTAAAATTTCAACACTCTTATCATATACTTTTTTCCATGAATAATCTAAATTTGCAAGCATTCTTAATGTAGGAAGATCCAAATAACATAAAGTTGTTGTATCACTTTTATTATACCCATCATAAAAATCAGTAAGCACGTAATTTCCCTTATCTAATGATTCTTTTTTAATTCCTTTAGCAATCTTTAATGCTAATTTTCTATAATCTTTATTATTCCATTTTTCATCTGCCAGTAAAAGAGCCTTTATTACTCTTAAATCATCTATAGTAGCTGAAGTTTTTGTTTCTTCATTTTCATCTACTCTCCAGCTTAATAAATTATTTTGTAATAACATATTATTTTTTATGTATTCAAGCGTAATGTCAAATTTATTCCTATCATTCTTTTCTAAATCATATAATAACATCAACCCTTGAGATTCAGATAAAACTGCATGCCCCTTTGTTATATCTCCATTAGAACTTTGGTTTAAATAATTAGTATGTACTCCTCCATCTTCTCCTGTTAACTTATTGCTTACAAAGTCAAAAAGTATTTTTTCATCTTTTGTTTCATCAACATCAGCCCATACTTTTGCACTATATATTTTTCTATAATACGGTGCTATATTGTAATATACTATTCCTCCAGCTATAGCCAACATAAGGACAATAGAAATAATTGCAATCATAATTTTTTTATTTTTCATATTCTTCTCCACTTCCAATTAAATTATTGTATATACATAAAATTTCCAACAAATATTATATCATAACCCTATATTAATGTTTTAATAACCTTTATATTATATACTACAAAACAAAAAATACATGAGTTTTTAACATATCTGAAAAAACTCATGTATTCTTAACATCATTTTTGAGTAATAACTAATTAATCTGGTGCAAGTGACGGGACTTGAACCCGTACGCCTTTGAAGCACAGGCTCCTTAAACCTGCGTGTCTGCCGATTCCACCACACTTGCAAAAAGTGATTACTTATAAATAATAATACTTTTTTATATTAATTTCAAGTTTTTTATATCAACAATTAAATTGATATAATATTTTTTATAATAAATTTAGAAAATGTACATTTAATATACTTTTTATTAATTTTAGTATTTTCTTTGTATCAAAATGTTTTTCTTCTTCTCCATAAAGATACTCATATACATTACAATAAGTATTTACTTTATCTACATACTTTTTTGTTTCTCCAAAAGGAATATAATGGAGTGTTTTTCCGTTTTTTGAACATTGTTTATCCTCAAGCCATTTTTGAACATTTGTAGGTCCAGCATTATATGCAGCAATAATTAAATCTCTATTACCATTAAACATGTCACTTAAATATTTTAAATACCAACATCCCATTCTTATATTATACTTCTCATCATATAAATCCTGTTTAGAAAATGTAGTATATCCCATTTCCTTTGCTGCCCACTCTCCAGTTTCAACAGTTATTTGCATAAGTCCTACAGCATTCTTATGTGAATGAGCATTATCATTAAAGTTACTTTCTGTTTTAATAACTGAAAGTATAAAAAACGGATCTAAACCATACTCCTTTCCATATTGATCTACATACTCAGCATATTTGTAAGGAAAAAATTTTTCTTTTAATACATATCTAAAACCAACTCCAATTACTAATAAGACTATTAATAGACAAAAAATCTTTCTTAGGAATTTCATCATTTTCTCCTTATTTAACTTACTAATTTCATAAAATCAATCAAATCATAAACCTGCTTTTGTGTTTCAATAAGTTCATTATTATTATCTATAATAATATTTGCAAATTCTTTCTTTCTCTCCACAGGCATCTGCGCATTTATCCTACTTACAGCCTCTGATTTTGTTAGTTTATCTCTACTTATTATTCTTTGAATCTGAACTGAATTATCTGCACATACAAGTATTACATAATCCATTTCTTCATGCATTTTATTTTCAATTAATGTAGGTGCATCTAAAACAACAAGCTTTTCTCCACTCTTCTTATAATTTTCAAATTCTTCATCTATAGCTTTCTTAATGTATGGCATTATAATAGCTTCATATTTAACTCTCTGTTTAGGAAATCTAAATATGTGGTTTCCAAATTCTTTTCTCCTAAATTCTCCTCTCCAGTCAAAAAATCCAGAACCAAATTCAGCACGTATAATATCATATATTTCAGGATTCCTTTTAAGAACTTCTCTTGCAATAAGATCAGCATCTATTACTTTCATACCTTCACTTATAAATATCTTAGATACAGTACTTTTTCCTGTTCCTATTCCTCCTGTAAGTCCAAATTTAATCATTTTATATAACCCACCTTTTTAACCAAACTATTATTTAGCTTCATACCATGTATAACCACTATTAAAATCTACATCTAAAGCTACACTTAGTTTTATTGCATTTTCCATTTCTGATGTAACTAATTCCTTAACAATATCAAATTCATCTTTCTTTACATTTAAAATAAGTTCATCGTGTACTTGAAGTATTAATTCGCTATTAAGTTTCTTTTCCTTTAACTTATTATATACATTAACCATTGCTAATTTAATTATATCTGCTGCACTTCCTTGAATAGGTGCATTCATGGCAAGTCTTTCTCCAAGTGCTTTCACTATTTTATTAGATGATTTTATTTCTGGTATGAATCTTCTTCTATTTAAAATAGTAAGTACATATCCATTATCTTTTGCTTCAGTTACAACATGTTCAAGATATCCTTTAATCTTTGGATATCTGTCAAAATATATTGACATATATTCTTCTGCTTCTTTTTTAGCTATCTTTAAATCTTGAGCTAAACTAAATGCACTTATACCATAAACTATACCAAAGTTAACTGCCTTTGCTCTGCTTCTCATTAAAGATGTTACTTCATCTACAGGCACTTTAAATACTTCAGATGCTGTTTTAGTATGAATATCACTATGATGTTTAAATGCATCTATCATATTTGCATCATCTGCAATATGAGCTAAAACTCTAAGTTCTATTTGAGAATAATCGCATGAAACAAGAATGTCTCCTTCTTCCATAGGTATAAAAACTTTTCTTATTTCCTTACCCATTTCATGTCTTACAGGTATATTTTGAAGATTTGGTTCTGTACTTGATAATCTTCCTGTAGTAGTAACTGTTTGATTAAAGTTAGAGTGAATCTTTCCATCTTCATCAATTACATTTTTAAGACCTTCAACATATGTTGAGTTAATCTTTGTAATCTGTCTATAATACATTATTTTAGGTATAATTTCATGCTTATCCATGAGTTTTTCCAAAACTTCTTGATTGGTTGAATATCCAGTTTTAGTTTTCTTAATAACTGGTAAATCAAGCTTTTCAAATAGAATCTTTCCAAGCTGCTTTGGTGAACTTATATTAAATTCTTCATCTGCTAATTTATAAATTTCTGCCTGTGTTTGTTCGATTTCTTTCCTAAATTTAACTTGAAGTTCATTTAACATTTCTGCATTTATGTTAAATCCTGATGCTTCCATAGCTGAAAGAACAAATATTAGCGGATGTTCTACTGTGTAATATAATTCATCCATATTTTCATCATGAATTTTATCTTTTAATATTTTATAAATTTCAGGTAGATAACTTACAAGAATTCCTTTTAACTGTGCATCTTCTCCATTTGGATTATCTCCAATATATTGATTTACAAGTTCTAATATTTCATATTTACTTTTAGCCGAATCTATTAAATATGCAGCTATTGCTGTATCAAAATCAAAACCTCGTATTAATATATTATTCTTATTTAAAAATGTAACAAAGTTTTTCCCATTATGGATTACTTTATTTATAGATTCATCTTCCATAAATTCTTTTATTAAGGTTATAACCTCTTTTCTTGCAGATAAACTTATGATTTTAAAATCTATAATATATCCTTTATTTTCTTCTCCTAAAAATAAATATTCCAAATCAAGCTTAGAGTATTGTGATGCATTATTTAATGTATAATCTATAAACGCTCTATTTTTAACTCTTCCCAATAATTCTTTTAAACCTTCAATACTATCTATATTCTCTACATCTACTTTACATTCTTCTGGCTCATCATCAGTTTTGAATTTTTTAAGAATTGATTTCATTTCAAGCTTTAAAAGCATCTTTTTGATTTCAGCCATATTTTCTTTATCCATAGTAATTATATCTTCTACTTTAAGTTCTACTGGAACTTCTCTCATTATTGTAGCAAGTTTTTTAGAGAATATAGCCTGCTCCATATTGTTTTCAAGATTTTCTTTAAGTTTTTTCCCTGAAATATTATGTATATTCTTTAATACTTCTTCAACACTTCCATATTCTTTTATTAACTTAAAAGCTGTCTTTTCACCTACTCCTGGTACTCCTGGAATATTATCAGACTTATCTCCCATAAGTCCTTTTACATCTATAAATTGAGTAGGAGTAACTTCGTATTCCTTTATAAATGATTCTTTATCATAAACTGCAGTTTCTGTAACACCTTTTTTAGTTATTACAACCTTAGTCTTGTTTGAAGCAAGCTGAAGAGCATCCTTATCTCCTGTAACTACATATGCTTCAATATCATTTTCTTCTGCAAATTTAGAAATTGTCCCTATTAAATCATCTGCTTCAAAACCTTCAAGTTCATATATTTTAATGCCCATAAGCTTCAAAAGATCCTTTATTATTGGAAATTGTTCATAAAGCTCTGGCGCCATTTTCTTTCTACCAGCCTTATATTCAGCGTATTCCTTATGTCTAAATGTAGGTGCCTTCAAATCAAATGTTGCAATTATACTGTCTGGCTGTATTTCATCTTTCATTTTAAATAACATATTCATAAAACCATAAATGGCATTAGTATGTATTCCTTCACTATTTGTTAACGGAGGCAATGCAAAAAAAGCCCTATTCATAAGTGAGTTCGAATCTAAAATTAATAACCTTTTCATAATATCCTCCTAAACATTAATCTAACTCACAAAAAATAAACATAAATTTATCATTTATTCCATGTGTTACTATTATGTAATTTTCACCTTATTTAAAGTTATTATTCATTTCATTATACTATATTTTTTAAAGCAAAGTATATATTTATTAAGCTAAGAATAAAGAAAATTGTAATTGCCATTCAAATATTTTGAATTATTAGAAATATGTTTCACCATTTCTTATAATATAGGATTTTTATATTATTCTAATAACTTTAAAATACCTCAATTGATAAAGGTAAAAAATAATGTAATAATATTCTTATAATAAAATTTTACTCGAGGTGATAAGATGTTTAATGAATTACTATCAAAGTATGCAAAACTTGCTGTTGTCAAAGGTATAAATCTTCAAAAAAACGGACTTCTAGTAATAAGCAGTCCTATAGAATGTAGCGAATTTGCAAGAATGATTGCCCAAGAAGCATACAACGCAGGTGCTTCAGACGTTGTTATTAATTATACTGATGAAAAATTTAATAAAATAAGATTTAGTAATGCATCAACTGAAACACTTTCATTTACACCAGAATTTGAAAAAGATAAATACGACTATTATGTTGAAAAAGATGCTTCATTTTTAAGTATATCTGCATCAGACCCAGATATATTAAAAGATATAGACCCTTCAAAAATATCTGCTGTTCAAAAAAGTAGACGTACTGCCTTAAAAAATTATCACAATGCATGTATTTCAAATAAAAATAAGTGGTGTATAGTGTCAATTCCAACTGAAAGTTGGGCAAAAAAAATATTTTCAAACTGTTCTTCAAAAGAAGCTGTAGAAAAACTATGGGATACTATCTTTACAGTTATGAGAATAAAAGAAAACGACCCTATTGAAGCTTGGAATAAACACGTTAACCTTCTTCATGAAAAAGTCAAAGAATTAAATGAACATAATTTTGAATATCTTCATTTTACAAATTCTCTTGGAACTGATTTAAAAGTAGGACTTGTTAAAAATCATATCTGGTGTGGTGGAGAAGATGTTTCTTTAGATGGCGTAAAATTTATTGCAAACATGCCTACTGAAGAAATATATACCACTCCTAACATGGATAATGTAAATGGTACAGTCTTTAGTTCAAAGCCACTAAGCTATTGTGGAAATCTAATAACCAATTTTTCTATTACATTCAAAGATGGAAAAGCTGTAGACTGCACTGCTGAAACCGGATTAGACGTACTAAAAGAATTAATAAATACTGACGAGGGATCAAATAGATTAGGGGAAGTTGCTCTTGTACCTTACGATTCACCAATTTCAAAGTCAAACATAATTTTCTTTAATACACTATATGATGAAAACGCCTCATGTCATTTAGCACTTGGTTCATCTTATCCATCATGTATACAAAATGGTGATACAATGACTCAAGAAGAATTATTAAAAGCAAAAGCTAATTATTCACTTACTCATGTTGATTTTATGATTGGAACAAAAGATACTGATATTGTAGGTGTAAAAGCTGATGGAACTAAAGTTCAAATATTCAAGAATGGTAATTGGGCATAATTGAAAATACAAATTTTATATTTGTTCTCTTAAACTTACACCTGTAAATGCATATAAATAAAAATAGTGAAGAGAAGATTAAAAATTTTGTTTTTTAATCTTGCTTTTCACTATTTTTAAACTAATTATCTACTTCCTTTTTAGGAGTACTTCTCTCTAAATTTTCATGATGTCTTTTAAGTTCATTGTTTAAACTTAAAATTATATTATTAAAAGCTGCTTTAAATCTCTGTCTTGCTAAAATTCTCTGAAATATTAAAGTCATAGATTGCAAAAACTTAGAATTTCCCTGGCTCTCATGCAATGTTAAAAGAGTTGTCCCATTTATCTGAGGTTTAAATGTATATGTAGATACGCATTTTGAATAATCGTTAGATGTTGTTATTTGATATTTAGAATTTTTTATATAATCTGTAATTTCAACAGTACATCTTATAGGATTTTTCCCCCCTGTTGTAATATCCTTAACTATCTTGCATCCTATAGCATTTTCTTCTTTGAAATCCTTAAAATCTCTCTTAGCATTCTTTGTAAAAATATTAAATACTTCTTCTACACTATAATTTACTACTCCGGACATTTTCATAATTTATCCCTCCCACATTATATATCGTACTGCTTCTTCTTTTCATTCTTTATTAACTCAGCAGATCCAAGTTTCTAATCTATATTATATCCCATCGATTTCCAAAAGTCTATTTGCAATGTAAATATTTTCACAAAATATAAAAACAGAGAAGTTTTTAAACTTCTCTGTTTTCAGCATATATTTTCCCTTTTTAAAATCTACCACTATATTCTTATTTTATCTTCTTTTACCGTAGTAAAATATAGGTTTTTATAGATTGTTTTCCAATTGAATTATGTAATCTTCACATTCTTCTTTATTCATAGGTTCAATATATGTTATTGTTATATTTTTATAACTACTAAATTCATTTGCTAATGATTTTAGTACTTTATCTACATCATTTCTATTATCATATTTCAAAGATTTATGTGTTTGCACAATAAATATTGCTTTCATACCTAAATCATTAAAATTATCATCTGTTTTCATTATTGCAAAGCAATTGTCAATATTACCATTACTATTTTCACTATCATTAAGTTTATAGACCAATATGTTTATATTATCATTTACATGAATATCATCATAATATTCTAAATCAATCTCAAATAAATAAGACTTATCAAAAAAATCATCTAATATTTTTATTTTATCAATTGGAACCATATAACTACTGCCTTGCTTTATAATATTATATTGTTCCATTATTCTTTTATCTTCATTATTGTAAATCAAAGGAATTAATTTTCCTTTATACCAAGTTAAATCTTCATAATGCATAAATTCATTTTCCTTTTGGGTATTCCCAATTATATCTGCAATTTCATCAATATAAATTCTTTCAAATTTTAAAGGTCCAAATTGCCGCAAAATGTCTTCTCGAACTGAAGCACTAATAAAATCTAACATACTCATAGTTGATGTTTGAATATAGCTATCTCCAATCATATGTAAAAATATATCACCACATTTAATATTTTGACACTTATAATCTTTTTTAAAAATAATAAGAGATACAATATTTACTTTGTATTTATCAAAAGTATCTTTTCCAATAGTTCCAAATATTTGAAGAGTTTCACTTTTAGTTTTTCCACTTATCTTTATTAAACTTTCTACATATCCCATTTTCAACACTCCTTTCATTTTGTATTATTTCACAGTTTATTATTTGTATATTTTAACCACGTCATATATTTTTATACAAATACCTTAAGAGCTCTTAACGCCTACTTTATCAAGTCGTATAAAACTTTACATATATGCAAAAATAACTTAGGGAATAAAGGTTATTTATCTTTATTCCCTAAGCTTAATTTACTGTACCTAATAATATAAATTATGCAATTTTGTCTTTAACAAATAATTCTTTAAAAGTTATCTTAAATGTTATTACAGCTATAATAAATGTTATTATATCTGCAGAAGTCTGAGACCATATTACTCCTGAATATCCTAATACAACTTTCATTATCAATATAATTGGTACAAATATTAATCCTTGTCTTCCTAATGATAATATCATTGCAGGGACAGCTTTTCCTGCTGATTGAAACATTACTGTACATACTAATATTGCACTTATACATGGTGTTGAAATCAACATTATTCTAATCATATACGCTCCAGATTCTATTATTGAACTGTCTCCTATAAAACATGCTGTAATTGGTTTAGCAAAAATAATTAGAACTGTTGCCATTATAATAGAAAGTATTCCTTCAAATACGAAACTAAATTTTAATACTTCTTTTAATCTCTTCATATTTCTAGCCCCATAGTTATATCCCATAAGGGGTTGTGCTCCAAAAGAAAATCCAACTAATATTAAGACAACTATCATACTAACTTTCATAGCTATTCCCATTGCTGCAATCTTATCATTTCCATAAGAATATAAAGATCGGTTCACAGCCATTATACCAATACTCTGCATTATATTTGTAAGAGCTGCTGGAATACCAATTACAAATATATCTTTCATTTCAACAATATTAACACGACACTTGCTAAATGCTACTGTAAGTTTTCTGCTCTTTTTTAAAACTATGTATACATAAAAAATATCTGCTATTATGTTACCTATAACAGTTGCTATTGCTGCTCCAGATACACCCATCTTTAAAACTAAAATAAATATAGGATCTAATATTATATTTACAACAGTTCCAAGAATACTTCCAATCATTACTTCTTTTGCAAGACCTTCAGTTCTTATTATATTTGAAGGAGCTAATGCAAATATGATAAAAGGTGCTCCAAATGCAATATATTTATAATATTGAACAGCAAATAGATATGTTGCTTCATCTGTTCCAAGAATCTTTAATACACTATTAGAAAATATAAACATTAAAATAGTTACTATAATTCCACATAAAAATGCCCCATAAAAACAAAATGAACTTATACGCTTTGCATCATCATGTTTTTTTTGTCCAAAAAGTCTTGATATAACAGAACTTCCTCCAAGCCCAAAAATATCACCTAATGCTATCATAAGTGTATATAATGGTGCACAGAGAGATACAGCTGCCACTTGATTTGCATCACCAGTCTGTCCTATAAAGTATGTATCTGCTATATTGTAAATAAGTGTTACAATCATACTAAAAACTACAGGAAGTGCAAACTTAAAATAAGCTTTTTTCACTGGTGCATTTTCAAATAAATTTTCTTCCATAATTAACATCCTTTCTTAAGATATTTTCCCCAATTGTTTGCAAAATAAATATTATATTCTGCATTTCTATAATTGCATGTTCGAAAAAGTCCATTGCTTATAATAAAACAAATTCTTGAAAAAATATATGACACATGTCACAATAATTATATGAGAAAAATATATGATGAAAGCTTATTAAACGAATATATATCAAAATATAAAATAAATGAATGTTTTTCAGATTTTAATAAAATAAAAAAAGAACTTGTTCAATTTGACAAAGGTGAATTTTTGTATATGGAGGGTAATAATATTAAAGAACTTTTATTTTTTGTAGATGGCAGAATTGAAATTTATGATTTATCCAAAAGTGGCAATGATTTTACAATTGCTTACTGTGAACCCTTTGTTTTTTTAGGAGATATGGAATTCATTAGTAAAATTCCAACTCCCAATAACGTAGAAGCATTGACAACAGTAACCTGCATATCAATTCCTCTTAAAGATAATACAGATATTCTGGATAATGATATTAAGTTTTATAAATTCCTAGCAAAAACTTTAGTCGATAAAGCCCGTGGCTTAAATGAAAGTATAAATTACAATAAAGCTCCTTCAATAGATCGGCTAAAAAATTATCTCAGATTAATTGCTAAAAATAATTTAATTGATAAGAACTTAAACGAAATAGCTCAAATTATAGGAATAAGTTACAGACAATTGATGCGTCATATGAATACTTTATGTAAGGATGGCTATATTTCAAAAGGAAATAAGAAAGGAATTTATATATTAAGTAAAAGAAATCAGATTATATAATCTGATTTTTTCTAAATTATGCACTTATGTTATATCAATATGATTCAAATATATTAAATCTTATTCATTTTTAAATAACTCTATATTTAATTCATTCCATTGGTTGTAATAAAACAAAACAACGGCTTAAGAAAAATCCTTAAACCGTTGCTATCTCTAAGCTATTGGCTACCGAGGTAAGACTCGAACTTACAACATGCAGAGTCAGAGTCTGCTGTTCTGCCAATTGAACTACTCGGTAATATATTACTCATCAACAATACATATTTTACCTTACTTTCGAAAAATAATCAAGTCCAAACTTGCTTTTTTATAAAAATATTTTACATATACTATTATTACATTACTCTATATTAATATTCTAAATACCACTTAATAAAAAAGATGATGCAAATAATTCAACTCACACCATCTTCTCTGCTATATTTATTAATTAATATAATCTATTCATATTTTACTTATATTATTACAATCAGATTATATAAAGTAACATATTTTCATAATACTACTTATATTACAACATTTCTTCTAATGTTTTTCTTATAGCTTTTATAAAATCAAATGTATTTACTTTTTTAACATTATCATGAACAGCTAAAGCTGCCAAATCTCCTGTCATTATGCCATCTTCTATAGTTTTTAATGATGCTCTTTCTAACTTATTTGCAAAATCAACTAAATCATCAAGACCATCAAGTTCTCCTCTTTTTCTTAAAGCTCCAGTCCATGCAAATATTGTTGCTACTGAGTTTGTTGAAGTTTCTTTTCCTTCTAAATAATCATAATACTGATCTTGAACTGTTCCATGAGCTGCTTCAAATTCATAATTTCCATCTGGAGATACTAGAACTGAAGTCATCATAGCTATTGATCCAAATGCTGCTGCAATCATATCACTCATTACATCACCATCATAATTCTTGCATGCCCATATCATTCCACCTTTTGATTTTATGACATTAGCAACTGCTGAATCTATAAGCATGTACTTATAATTAATTCCTGCTTGTTCAAATTTAGCTTTATATTCATTTTCATATATATCAGCAAAAATATCCTTAAATGTATGATCATATTTCTTAGAAATTGTGTCCTTTGCTCCAAACCATAAGTCTTGTTTTAAGTCTAAAGCATAATTGAAACAACTTCTTGCAAAACTTTCAATAGATTTGTTTAAATTATGCATTCCCATAACTACTCCATCTTGTTTAAAATCATAGATTAGTTCTTTTTGAACTTCACCAGATTCAGAAGTAAATACAAGCTCACATTTTCCTTTTCCTTTTATCTTCATTTCTGAAGCTTTATAAATATCACCATAAGCATGTCTAGCTATAGTTATTGGCTTTTCCCAAGTTCTCACATAAGGTTTAACTGGATCAACAATAATAGGTGCTCTAAATACTGTTCCATCTAAAATTGCTCTGATTGTTCCATTTGGACTTTTCCACATTTCTTTTAAATCATATTCCTTAACTCTAGCTGCATTTGGTGTAATAGTTGCACATTTTACTCCAACACCATATTTTTTTATAGCTTCTGCAGATTTTACTGTAACCTCATCATTTGTTTCATTTCTATTTTTTAGCCCTAAATCATAATATTCAGATTTTAAATCAACAAATGGCTCTATTAATTCCTTTTTAAGTTCAGCCCAAACTATTCTAGTCATTTCATCTCCATCAAGTTCAACTATTGGAGTTTTCATTTCAATTTTTTTCATGAATATTGCCCCCTCGTATTGCTTATATTAACCACTTTGATAAGTAAGTAATACTATAATTATACATTACACGATAATTTTTATCAATTTTTACAATAATATATTCTTATGCTTTAATACTACAAAAATAAATATTATTTATTTAATATGATAAAAATAAAAAGTGAGATAAGATTAATTAAAATTCATAATCCTCTCACTTTATATATTTAAGTATATTTCTAACCTTATCTTTTTTCTACATCTTCGTAATCTACATCAATTACCTCACCATTAGTATAATCTTCTAGATTATTTTCATAAACATTTTGTTCTGCATTACTTGTGTATTCCGCTTCATTATTTGTATTATTAAACTTTCTTTTTTCTATGAGACTCTTTATTTTAGAAACTAAATAAACAAGTCCTCCAAATACAACAAGCCATGGAAGAAGTCCAAAAAATAATTTAACTACAAAAATAAAAATACTAACACCTGCTATTATATATATTAATCTTTTAAAATCTCTATTCATTTTCTCAACCTCTACGTCAATCAATTTTATTTTATTATACCTTAGTCAATTTCAATTTACAATGCTATAAAAAGTAACATTATTATTGATTTAAATACTTTCTGTAGCTATTTAACCTTTGTTTTTTTATTTTTATTATAAAATTTCTTGAATATTATTATATAAATTGCTACAATTTTAAGTATAATTTTGTATATATTGGGGGGCTATAATTATGAATACAATAATAGCAAAATTTGGCGGAAGCTCATTAGCTGATGCCAATCAATTTAGAAAAGTAAAAAATATAATTGATTCAAATCCAGCAAGAAAGTATGTAGTACCTTCTGCACCTGGAAAAAGACATTCTAAAGATTCCAAAGTAACAGACCTTTTATATCTTTGTCATTCACATGTTTCTGTAGGAATCTCTTTAGATGAAGTATTCAATCTAATAAAAAACAGATATTTAGAAATAATTCATGATTTAAATCTAAACTTCGATATTTCCGAATACTTAAATAAAATAAAAAAAGATTTAGAAAATGGGGCTTCTAAAGATTATGCAGCAAGCCGTGGTGAATATTTAAATGGTTTAGTTCTTGCCAAATATCTAGGATTCGAATTTGTAGATGCTAAAGATGTAATTAAATTTAATGAAGATGGATCATTAGATAATGATGCAACAAATACTGCTCTTAACGAAAAATTATCAAAAGTTTGTAAAGCTGTAATTCCTGGATTTTATGGTTCAGATAAAGATGGAAATATAGTTACATTTTCTAGAGGTGGTTCTGATGTGACTGGCGCATTAGTTGCCGCAAGTATAAATGCTGATCTTTATGAAAACTGGACAGATGTTTCCGGATTTTTAATGGCAGATCCAAGAATAGTTGAAAATCCAAAACCAATAAATAGAATAACATATTCAGAACTTAGAGAATTATCATATATGGGTGCTTCTGTTTTACATGAAGATGCAATATTCCCAGTTAGAAAAATAGGTATTCCTATAAATATAAAAAATACAAATGAACCTGAAAATGAAGGAACATTTATAGTTCAAGAAAATGATGCAATAAATTCAATTAACCCAAACATAATAACTGGAATCGCTGGTAAGAAAGACTTTACTGTAATTTCAATAACAAAAGCTAATATGAATTCAGAACTTGGATTCTGTAGAAAGCTTTTATCAGTTCTTGAACAAAACAATATTTCATTTGAAAACATGCCATCAGGAATAGATACTGTATGTCTTGTAATTCAAGATTCTCAATTAAAAAAGAAAACTCAAAATGTTCTTGATGAAATTAAACGAGCATGTAATCCTGATACAATCGAAGTTCATCCTAATATGGCTATGATTGCAACAGTAGGACGTGGTATGGCTAAACAAAGAGGAACTGCCGCAAAAATCTTCTCGGCACTTTCTAATGCTGACATAAATATCAGAATGATCGACCAAGGTTCAAGTGAAATGAACATACTAGTTGGTGTTGAAAATGATAATTTTGAAAAAGGAATAGCAGCTATCTATAAAGCTTTTAACTAGATATCACTTCAAGACCATGCAATATTTTGCCTATATTGCATGGTCTACTTTTTATATTAATAATTTTATATACATCTCTATTAATTCACTACCATACATTATTGATATTATAGTACCTATAGCTATGAATGGACCAAATGCTATCTTATCTTTAGCTTCTTTCACTTTTAATAATAAAATTCCTATTGCAAAAATTCCACCAACAATTATAGCTATAAATAACGAAAGGAAAATTATTTTATAACCTATAAATAACCCACATATACCTGCAATTTCTATATCTCCTTCTCCCATTCCCTTTGTTGCAAAAACAACTAAACCAATTATTAATGCTCCAATTATTCCCCCAAGTATAAAATTAAAACTGCTTTGATCATATAAAATATACTGAATCAATATAAATAAAGATGAAATAACAACTCCTACTAATATAGTAATACTATATACATTTTGAGTATTATAATCTATTATAGAAATTACTATTAAAAGAGAAACTAACATACAATATTTTAATGTTAATATATCTATACCAAATTTATAATATATGAGCAAATATAATATTGCATTAAATAACTCTAAAATAGGATATCTAATAGATATTCTATTTTCACAATACCTGCATCTTCCCTTCAGCATTAAGTAACTCATTACTGGAATTAAATCCAAAACATGTAGACTATGTTTACAACTAGTACAATGAGAAGCCGGAAATATAATTGATTCATTCATAGGAATCCTGTAAATACATACATTCAAAAAACTACCAATTACTAATCCTAAAATAAATACAAAAATATAATCCATTTAATATCCTTTCTAACTAAATAAATTTTTTATCATTATTTCCATAAATAATTATTTTCAAACACAAGCTGTTAATATTTTCTTTATTGATAAACAAAATATTTCTACAATAAAAACATTTTCTATTTATAATTAAACCATTATGCTACAAACAAAAAACCTCTTTTGCTATGAAGTACACCTTAGTTCTAAATAAGATATACATCACAACAAAAGAGGCATTTCATTTACCTGCATTTATTATTCATATTTTATAATAAAAACTGTAACTTAACAGTATTATTCTTCCCATCCTTCAGGGAACTCAGCATTGTGATAAACTTCTTGAACATCGTCATCATCGTCAAGTAAGTCTAACATCTTTTGGAACTTCTTAGCATCATCTTCATTGATTTCAGTATATGTATCTGGAATCATCTTAACTGCTGCTTCTAAGAACTCTATTCCATTTGCTTCTAAAGCTTCTCTTACTGTTCCGAAATCTTCTGGAGCTGTAGTTACTACAAATACTTCTTCTTCATCACTGTTGAAGTCTTCAGCACCTGCATCTAAAGCCATCATCATCATTTCGTCTTCGTCTCTACCTTCTTTTTCTATAACAAGTTCACCTTTTTCTTGGAACATGAAACTTACACATCCTTGAGTTCCCATGTTTCCGCCACCTTTAGTGAACGCACTTCTTACATTACCTGCTGATCTATTTTTATTATCTGTAAGTGTTTCAACAATTACAGCAACTCCGCTTGGGCCATATCCTTCATATACTATTGTTTCATAGTTTACTGAATTCATTTCTCCTTCAGCTTTTTTAATAGCTCTGTTTATGTTATCATTAGGCATGTTTGCAGCTTTAGCTTTTGCTATAACATCTCTAAGTTTAGAGTTGTTTTCAGGATTTGGACCACCTTGCTTTATAGCTATAGCCATTTCTTTACCTATTTTAGTAAAGATTTTTCCTCTTTTTGCATCAGCTTTACCTTTTTTTGCTTGAATATTATGCCACTTTGAGTGTCCTGACATTTGTTTTCCTCCTTACTTTTTACCATATAATTCCAACTAATTTAACAAAATTAACTTATCTATATAGTTATTATTTTTTATCTTTAATATTATAAATACAAAATTCAACAAAAATTATACCACATTTTGTTTAAAACCACAACGAGACCTATTATTAATACGTATTTCTCTAAATATATACTTTTTATCCATTATAATTTAAACTGACCTGTATAATCTGTGTTCTTCTTTAAAGTATATTCCCTCTTCACTTTTTCTAACAATAACTTTACCATTTGTTGCTTCAACTATCTCCCCTTCTATAGTATCAGCACTGGATTGTTCACATAATATATGAACAACTACCTTATCTGTATATTCAGTGTCTTCTATATGCCACATGTTTTGTCCACAAATATATTGTATCTTTCCAAATAAGTCATACTCTATCTCAAAACTCATCTTAAGCCCTTGAACTTTTTCTACAATACCAGCTGCTTTAAGTGCAATACTTGCTCCTTTTGTATATGCTCTTGTGAGTCCTCCTGCCCCTAACAATATTCCTCCAAAATATCTTGTAACCACAACAGCACAATCTGTTATATTACTTTTCCTCATTACTTCTAATATTGGAATTCCTGCAGTCCCTTGAGGTTCTCCATCATCTGAATATCTTTGAATATTCATTTTTTCTCCAATTACATATGCCCAACAATTATGTTTTGCTTGCTTATGCATGCTCTTGATTTCATTTACAAATTCTTTTGCTTCATCTTCATTCTCAACTCTCTTAGCATATCCTATAAATTCTGATTTCTTTTCTTCAAACCTGTCCTCGCCTCTATTTCTTATTGTAATATATGACATTAACACACTCCCTTTATTCTGTTAACTTCCTAACTATTTCTTCTTTCAAAATTTTCATTCCTTTTACTATTTTATCATCATCAGTCTGATAAAATGCAAGCCTGAATGCATCTTGTCCATTATTTTCCTTTGTGAAAAGTACAGCTCCTGGAGTTATATATACACCTTTTTTCTTAAGCTCCCTAAATAATTCTTTAGTATTTATGCTCTTATCTTTTAATACTATATAAAAATTAAGTCCACCTTTAGGATCCCTATATGATACAATATCTTTAAAATCATTATCCAATATTTTTTTCATAAGTGTATATCTTTTTCTATATTCATCGTTAAGTATTTTTATATTTTCTTTCCACTTTCCTTCTTGAATATACATTTGAAGGGATCTCTGCATAAGGCTTGAGGTAGTTATATCTGTATTATGCTTTGAACTTTGTATAGATTCCCTGTAACATTCTGGTGCTATCATATATCCAAGTCTTATACCTGGAAGAAATATCTTTGAAAAACTCTTAATATAAATTACCCTGTCATTTTTATCAAGCCACTTAAACGGAACATACTCCATTGAATTTTCATAAATAAGTTCAGATAAATAATCATCCTCTATTATATAAAAATCATAAATTTCAGCTAACTCTAATATTCTTTTCTTCTTTTGCAAACTGTAACTTACCCCTGTAGGATATTGAAAATAACTCATAGTATAAAAACATCTAATATCATTTTTTTGAAGTATCTTCTCAAATTTATCTAAATCTACACCATCATGTTCTATAGGCACTTCAAATAAGTTTACTTTCCTCCATTTAAAAACTGATAATGCCCCCACATATGTAGGTTTTTCTACTATTACATTATCATTTACTCCAAGTATACTCTTTGCAGTTATATCTATACCTTGTTGTGCACCTGAGACAACAATTATATCATCCTCATTTACTTTATTATTCCAGAATACATCATTAATTGTTGTAATAAGCTCAGTATATCCATTCCTATTATCTGAAATAAGTGCCTTTGCTCCATCTCTTTCTAGTACTGAGTTTATTATATTCTTTAAATCATCTATAGGGAAAAGTATCTCTCCATTAGTTTCTCCAGTAAAATCAATTATATCATCTAAAGATTCAGTTTTTATTTTTTTTAAACTCATAGCATATTCTTTTCTAAATGTAAAAGTTAAATCTTTTCTTTTAGCATAACTGCCACTTCCTATTTTTTGATATGCATAACCTTCACCTTTTAATTTATTATAAGCACTTACTATAGTAACATTGTTCACACCTAATTCTTTTGCAAGTGTTCTTATTGCTGGAAGCTTATCTCCATCTTTAATTTTTCTTTTGTCTATTAATTTTTTTATATATTCAGCAACCTGTATGTACTTTGGAGTTTCTTCTACAAATTTAAAATTTTCATAAAAACTAATAATAA
Source organism: Clostridium butyricum (assembly GCA_015058525.1). Taxonomy (GTDB): domain Bacteria; phylum Bacillota; class Clostridia; order Clostridiales; family Clostridiaceae; genus Clostridium; species Clostridium butyricum_A. Next base: position 17,467 of record SVCE01000007.1, on the reverse strand, counting down.
ACAACCCCTATCTACTATACACATTCTCACTTATTAGCTTTTCCTTTAAAGGTAAATCTATTTTTCTTACTTCCTTTTTAATAAGCTGATGATTGTATAATTCCTTCAATATATCCTCTATTTTTATATTAAACTCTTTAAATGCTTCGTCATTTTTTATCTCATGCGAACTTAAAAAAATGTTTTTTTCATTCAAATAATCAAGAAGCATTTTAGCTCCAATTCCTATATTTTCATCTATAAATTTTTCTATGTAATCTATTGTTGTTTTAATTTCTTCATAATGACATCCATTATGAAATAAATTTTCTACTACACTGTTAAATTCATTATTTAAATTCATAGCCATTTTTACAGCATCTTTACTTACAATATAAGAATTCAAATTCAAATATAGTTTTGCGAAATTATCTAATGCCCTTATTAATACTTCATAAGCTGTAAAAAGTCTGTCATTATAAAGATATTTCTTAGTAACTTTTATACTTTTAATTAGATTACCTAAATATTTAAGATTCCATAATTCTATGTACTTATCCATACTGTATTTAGCTTCATCAAAAACTCTTTCAATTTCTTCATCTTTTGAATAAAAAAGTTTTGATGATATAAGCATATCTCTAATCAAGCCTTTTTTACTATCATTCTCATATGATTCCAAAAACTTTTCTTTCTTTAAAATTTTTAAATGTACTGGAATATTTAATATTTCTGAATAAATATGTCTTACTTCATTAAATTCATCTTCATAAACTACAAATGCGTCTATATCTGACCCTTCCCAAATGTCTCCATTTACAATACTTCCAAATACAAAAATAGCTAAAACTTTTTTATTTCTTTTTAGTGTATTCAATAATTTTTCTGATGCTTTTTGATAATTTAATATTGTTTTCAACACTTTTTTTATTTCACCCCATTAAATACAATTAAAACAAACAAGCAGCAATTTATAATTGATGCCTGTCAGTGTGTTATCTACTTTTCATTTATTATATATTGAATAGTTTTATTATAAACTTCATCATCTACTTCTACTACCATGAAAGTTCCATTATCTTTGTATTCCTCTTTAAATACTCTTCCATTTCTATGAAGGAATGATTGAATATCGCCCTTTTCATATGGTATTAAATATTCAACCTTTCTATAATTATAAGGAAGTTTCTCTTCTATTAATTCCAAAAATTCTTCAAGATTTGTTCCTTCTTTTGCAGATACTTCTATAATTTTATGACTATCATCTAAAGCTTCTCTTATTTTTAAAAGCTGCTCTTTATCAGCTTTATCAATCTTATTTAAAACTATTATTGTTTCCTTATCTATAGCTCCAAGTTCAGTTAAAACTTCATTTACAGCAATATACTGTTCTACCGAAGTATCACTTGATGCATCTATAACATGACATAATAAATCCGAAAAAATTACTTCTTCTAATGTAGATTTAAATGCTTCTACTAAATCATGTGGAAGTTTTCTTACAAAACCAACTGTATCAGTTAATGTTATTAGCCCTTTGTTTTTTAATGTTATTGCTCTTGTTGTAGTGTCTAATGTTGCAAAAAGCATATCTGCTTCAAATACTTTTTCTTTAGTTCTATTTTCTTTTTTAGCAGCCACATCACATAAAGTATTTCTAAGTGTTGATTTTCCTGCGTTAGTGTATCCAACTAATGATACTTTAGGTATGTTTTCTTTATTTCTTTTTTCTCTTTGAACCTCTCTTGTCTTTTTTATCTTTTTAAGTTCATTTCTTAAATCATAGATAGTTTCCATTATGTGTCTTCTATCTGTTTCAAGTTTCTTTTCCCCAGGTCCTCTTGTTCCTATACCGCCACCAGTTCTAGAAAGTACAGTACCAAGACCTTGAAGTCTACTTAATCTATATTTTAACTGAGCAAGTTCTACTTGAATTTTAGCTTCTTTAGTTTTAGCTCTTGTTGCAAATATTTCAAGAATTAATGTTGTTCTATCAATCACCTTTGCACCTATTGCTGCTTCAAGATTTCTAACTTGAGATCCTGAAAGTTCATCATCAAATATAACTACATTTGCTCTTTCTACCTGCCTCATATTAGCTATCTCTAGAACTTTTCCTCTTCCTATATAAAAAGCAGCATCTATTTTATTTCTGCTTTGAAATACAGTTTTTAATACAGGTATATTACATGCTTCTGTAAGTTCTTTTAATTCTTCTAAACTTTCCTTTGTGTCAGATCCTACTAATATTGCTTTTTCTTCTATATCTTCAATAACATCATTAGTTTTAATTAAATTTTCAATAAATCTAATTTTATCTAATATATTTATAGACATTATATCTTCAATTGAAAGATTACTCTTTTCATTAGTTTCTAGCTTATTATTATATAATGTAAGCATTCCTAACGAAAAATCAATTATTTTTCCATCAATAACTGCTACAGATACTATAGAATCCAGTTTCAATTTTAATAATGCAGTAAGATCTAAAGCCGAAAGATTACAATAGCCATTTGGATGAGTATGAATTACTCTTACTCCCGCCAACCTCTTTTCTTCTATATTAATTACTGGTACTTCAACAGATGTAGAATCTCCTATGGCAACAGAATTAACATTTCCCTTTCTATTTATTGCAACACTTACTTCTCTTTCTATAAGACTAGATATTCTTGAAATAATATCTAAAATTTCCACACTACATATTTCATCTTTTAATGTCTTAATTGAATAAATTCCTTCTAATTCCTCAATTATCGACTTTCTTATTCCTTCTATATTTCCATGTATCATTAAATCACCTCATATAAGCTATCTTGACAACTTTCATATAATTTTATACTATTAATTCATTAATTACAACATAATCACACCTCAATTAATTGGGCTGAATTGTGAATTTTGTATTTTTTTAACTCGAATTTAAGTGGTTTAACCACCTAATAATATACAAATAATACTACTAAAATAAATTAAAAAGGAGTTTTTACAATATGGAAGATAAGAAACGTAATATTCTTTTTTCTAAAGAACAAATTGATTCAAGAATACAAGAATTAGGAAAATCTATAACTGAAGATTATAAAGGAAAAAATCTTTATGTTTTATCATTATTAAGAGGAAGCTTTGTATACGCTGCCGATTTAGTTAGAGCTATAGATTTAAATGTCAAAGTTGGATTCATGACTACTTCAAGCTATGGTCATAGCGAAACATCTTCAGGTACTGTTAAAGTAGTAAATGATATTCCAGATAATATTGAAGGATGGGACGTTCTTATTGTTGACGATATTGTTGATACAGGAATTACTATGGACTTCGTTGTTAAACATGTTCAAAACTTAAAACCTGCCTCAATAAAAACTTGTGTACTTCTTGATAAGCCTTCAAGAAGAAAAGTTGAAATAAAACCTGATTACTGTTGCTTCGAAATCGAAGATGTATTTGTAGTAGGATATGGATTAAATTACGGTGATTTCTATAGAAATGTACCTTATGTATTTAACTGGGAAAGTTAATACCTTAAAAATTAAATCTGTATAATTATTTTAAAAAGTGCTGATTTTAGATATCTATTATATACTAAAATCAGCTTTTTATTTGTAATAAGTTTAAAAATTATATCTTCTTTTCATATAAACCAACTATCAGTTACTTGTATTACTTTCTCCAAAACCAATAGTAGTATTTGGTATTTTCCCAACAACTATAGTATCTGATACAGGAATCTGAGTTGAAACATCTATATCATCATTATTCATAGGAATTTTAAGCCTTATCTTAGCAGAAATATTTAAATATATTTTATGCCTTGTCTGATTTATTCCAGCACTTTCAAATTTTGATTCATAATTAGTTGATATATTTCCTACTGGTTCAATGTTTACTTTTATACTTGGACCTAAATTATAAAATATGCTTCTATCACTCATCCATCCTAAAGGAACCCTTATTGTTGATTTACTCATATCCATGAATGAATTATTACAATTTTTAGCTAGTTCAGCAGCAACTGCATTAAGCTTTACAGTATCTGCCTGAATCAAAATTATATTTCCCTCACTATCCTTTTCTATTTTTACCATTTCATCATATTTAAAGTCATCATTTAAAATCTTAATACTTTCTTCATTAATTATACTGAGTGTTTGTGAATTCGCCATTATTTCTGCTATTTTGATAACTGACGGCATAACCCTCTTGTCAAAAAACACTAATATAGTATTAAATACAACAAATACTATTATAATAACCAATATGAAAATTAGATATTTGCGACTTCTGCGCTTTGTATAATACTCCATTTACAACACCTTTATGTTGAGTTATTCATTTACTCATACTATAATTATGCTATAATAATATAAAATATTATCAAAACACAAACCTTAAAATTTAGGAGGATAAGATGACAGTAAATAATGGAAGAAAAACAAATAATATTCCTCGTAGAAATGTTAAAATAAAACCAAAACCTAAAAAGGGAAAAAAAGTTTTTAAAGGCATATGCTATGGATTACTGTTTTGTTTTCTCGCAATTTTTGTAGTTGCTGCAGGATATGTCTTTGCCATCATAAAAACTACAGCTCCACTTGATGTTGACGCTGTATTATCACTCAATCAACCATCAAGTCTTTATGATAAAGATGGTGTATTTATGGATAATCTGCATACTGATGAAGAAAGATATGTCATTGATTCGAGTAAAATACCGGCAACATTAAAAAATGCTTTTGTATCTATAGAAGATGAACGTTTTTATTCCCATACAGGAGTTGACGTGCAAAGAGTTGTTGGTGCTGCCCTTCTTGATGTAAAGAAAATTGTAACTGGTCAAAAGGGACTTCATGGTGCTTCTACATTAACACAGCAATTACTAAAGAACACTATATTAACCAATGATGTATCCATTGAAAGAAAAGTTAAAGAAATGTATCTTGCTAAAAATTTGGAAAAAAGATTAACTAAAGATCAAATTTTAACAGCTTATTTAAATACAATACCTTTAGGTGGTAATGTTTATGGTGTCGAGGCTGCTTCTCTTTTATATTTCAGCAAAAATACATCTGATTTATCTTTAATAGAATGTGCATATTTAGCTGGCATAACTCAAGCACCAAGCTACTATAGTGTATATAATGCAAACAATGTAAAAGATCCAACTCCTTATATAAACAGAACACTTACTGTTCTTGGTAAAATGTATGAACAGCAATATATTAATGAATCAGAATACAACAAAGCTGTTAATGATGTTAAAAATGGAGGCTTAGTATTTAAGTCAAGCAAACAGGATTATAAACTTAATTATGAATGGTTTGTTTATCCTACTGTATCACAAGTTAAAGAAGATTTAAAAGAAAAATACAAATATTCAGATGAAGAAGTTTCTAAACTAATGGTTAATGGCGGATTAAAAATCTATACAACTATGGATAGACAACTTCAAGAATATACTCAAGAAACATTAAATAATTATAAAAACTTAAGTATAAGAAATAAAGAAACTTATGACAATGACGGTGTACCATTACTTCAAGCTTCTGCTACAATTGTAGATTACAGAGATGGTAAAGTTCTTGCTATGGTTGGAGGACGAGGCAATCAACAACCCCAGTCTACAAATAGAGCATATAATGATTTAAGACCTATAGGTTCTACAACAAAACCATTAACTGTATACAGTCCAGCATTAGAAGAAAAAATAATAACAGCTGCCAGTGCATTTGATGATGCACCATTACCTGAAAATAAGCTAGATAATGGAAATAGTTATAATCCTAAAAATTCTCCTGATGAATATGCAGGACTTCTTACTGCAAGAGAAGCATTAAAATATTCAAAAAATACTGTTTCTGTTCAAATAGAAGATAAACTTGATTTAAAAATGGGTGTATCTTATGGACAAAAATTTGGGCTAAAATATAATTCTCACTCAAAAAATTCTATTGCTGCTTTAGCATTAGGACAATTTAATAATGATCCTAATGATAGAGATGGTGGTAACACTTACATTTTAGCAGGTGCATTCGGAACTTTTGGTAATAGAGGAATTTATATTAAACCAATGCTTTACACTAAAGTTGTTGATGCAACTGGAAAAACCATTTTAGATAACTCTAAACAAAAGAAAACGGATATACTTTCAGAAGAAACAGCTTATATAATGTATGACATTTTAAAAGGTCCTATATCTTATAATGCTGGTTCTGCAAAATGGGGCGAAATGCCTGTTGCAGGTAAAACAGGTACTACAACAGATTCTACTGATTTATGGTTTGCAGGCTTAACTCCTTATCTTTCAGGTTCTGTATGGATTGGTTATGATAATCCAACAAAATTATCTGGTGGATCTAGTGGATGTGCTAAACTTTGGGGCATGATTATGAAAAAAGCTCACGAAGGCTTAGCTGTCAAGGAAATAGAAGAACCTAGTGGAATTGTTAAAGTTAATGTATGTCAGGACTCTGGAGATCTTCCAACTCCTGGATGCTATAGTGATAGAAGAGGCAGCAGAGTTATTGAAGAAATATTCGCAGAAGGTACTGAACCAACAAGTGGATGTACTACTCATGTATGGGCTAATGTAAACAGATTAAATAATCGACTTGCAACTCCAAGTACTCCTGGTTTCTTAACCAGAAAAGAAGTATTTATAAAAAAAGAGCATCCAAACTCAGTTACCGCAGATTACAATGTAGTATTGCCATCTGGATATGATTCTTCAGAAAATATACCATCTGATAATCCTGACTCTGCTAAAAATATTGAAGATAACAATAATACTGAAAATAATTCTAATAATGCACAAATATCTGAGACTGAAAATAATAACAATAATTCACCAGTACCAACTCCGCCTGCTTTCCAAAATAATACACAAAATTTACCAAGTCCAGATATTAATAATAACCATAATGGAAATATGAATTCTCATATTCATTAAAAAATAAAAAGGTGTAGTTAAATGCTACACCTTTTTATTTTATTATTGTAATCTTTAAAAAATACTCCACGTATTAATAAAATTTATATTACATAAATTCATAACAAATATTATATATACTTAAACCTAACTAGTCTTAACTTCTTTTTCCAACCCATTTTTCAATATGTTAAATACAGCAGCATCATTAGCATTTATAAATATTCTCCAAGAAACTTTATTTCCATCCGAATCATCTCCATCTACAACAACCATATAACATACTTCTTCAATATTATCAGATGCTTTTTCTATCTTATTGTTACAATATACAAGCTGAATATTTTCAGATATTTTCCCCTCTCCATTATAAGATTCAAATGTCTCCAAAGCCTTTTTCTTAGCATCATCTTCACTTATACTTATCTGAGGTTCTTTTCCTAATGTTCTTATAGCCATATTAGAATATCCATCCATAAATCCGCTTTCCTTATTTATATTTACTTTTATTTCATCAAAATAAAATAAATAACCATATTTCTGTTTAGCAAACACAAATGAGTAATAAGGTAAATTTTGTTCATTTTTTATGCTTTTTAAACATATGTCTCCTTCATAAATATTATTAACATATTTTTCTGCTATAGATTGTGCTTCTTCTATTTCTATTTTTGTTATATTAGGTTGCGTATCCTTTTTAGCAAATCCTATTACATCTTTTTCTTTATCTAAATCTATTCCATAATTTTGAGTTACCACTGTGGAATATGTTAATTCTGTTTTATTATTTCCTGATTTAACCTTCTCATATTTTATATCTGATAAAGCAATATCAGTACTTATTGCATTTATTGAATATAATTTTTCAATAAACTTTCTAGACTTACTTATATCTTCTGCCCCAGGCCCCCAAAACTTATATGCTGCTATACCAGACATGGCCAATAAAACAATTAACATAACAATTATTTTAAAGTTAACATTTTTTGTTCTCATAAATTAACTCCTTTAATTTTATATTCCCATATTTATTATATCATATGTTCCATAATGATTTTTAAAATCAAAATTGCAACTTGTTTACAAATAGATACAAATAATACTCTTTAATTGAAAAAAAATGTTGATTTTTTTATATAAAATATATATAATTATCCTTGTTTGTTTAGTAATCTTAAACTTATGGTTTAGTAAAAGTGATTATTATAAATTGATTAGTAGGTGAAATTATGCAAATAGGGGAAAAAATTCGAGTACTCCGAATGGAAAAACAATTAACTCAAGAGGAGCTTGCCAATAGATGTGAATTATCAAAGGGATTTATTTCTCAAGTAGAAAACGATCTAACTTCACCATCAATTGCTACTCTAATTGACATCCTTGAAATATTGGGAACTAATCTTCCTGATTTCTTCAGTGATTCAAAAGAAGAAAAAGTAACATATGCAAAAGATGACATGTTTGAAAAAGCCGATGACGAATTAAAATATTCTTTAATGTGGCTTATTCCAAATTCCCAAAAGAATGAAATGGAACCAATTATGATTACACTTCAGCCTGGCGGACAATATATTGAAGAAGAACCACACGAAGGTGAAGAATTTGGCTATGTTTTATCTGGAAGTATAATTCTCCATTTAGGTAAAAAGAAATATAAAGTAAAAAAAGGGGAAAGCTTTTATTATAAGGCTAAAGTAAATCATTACATTGCTAACGCAGGAAAAACACCCGCAAAAGTAATATGGATCAGTACTCCCCCATCATTTTAAACAATAGAAAGAGGTGTTTTTGTGAGTCAAAACATTATTGAACTAAAAAATATCACTAAAGCTTATGGTGATAATATAGTATTAGATAATTTATCTTTAAACATTAAGAAAAATGAATTTTTAACTCTATTAGGACCAAGTGGATGTGGAAAAACAACTACTTTAAAAATAATAGCAGGTTTTGAAAATACAGATTCTGGACAATTAATGTTTAAAAATGAAGATATTTCATCATTACCACCATATAAAAGACAAGTTAACACAGTATTCCAAAAATATGCACTATTCCCTCATATGAACATCTTTGACAATGTAGCTTTTGGATTAAAATTAAAAAAAACACCTAAGGACGAAATTAAATCTAAAGTTCAAGAGATGTTAAAACTTGTTGCATTAAGCGGTTTTGAAAACCGATCAGTTGATTCTCTTAGTGGAGGACAACAACAAAGAGTCGCTATCGCTAGAGCTTTAGTAAATAAGCCAAAAATATTACTTCTTGACGAACCACTTGCTGCTCTTGACTTAAAGCTTAGAAAAGAAATGCAGATAGAATTAAAAAAAATTCAAAAAGAAGTGGGTATTACCTTTGTATTCGTAACTCATGACCAAGAAGAAGCTCTTACAATGTCAGACACTATTGTAGTTATGAATAAAGGTGTAATTCAGCAAATGGGAACACCTCAGGATATATACAATGAACCAGCAAATGCTTTTGTTGCTGACTTCATAGGGGAAAGTAATATTATAAGCGGTACCATGTTAGAAGATTTTAAAGTCAACTTCTGCAATAGAGACTTTGAATGCGTAGACAAAGGCTTTAATGCAAATGAACCAGTTGATATTGTTATAAGACCTGAAGATATAACTATTGTAAACAGCCATAAGGGAATGATAGACGGCACTGTTACTTCTATTATATTTAAAGGAGTACATTATGAAATAACTGTAAAAACTGATTGTTGTGAATTTATTATTCATAGCACTAAATCAGCTAATGTTAACAGTCATGTGGGACTAAATATATACCCTGAGGATATTCATATAATGAAAAAGAGTGATAAAAATGAATAATAAGAAAAAAACATCAATAACTGCATATCCATACTTTGTATGGAGCGCAATTTTTATAGTAATTCCCTTATTAATAGTATTATTTTTCAGTTTCACAACAAAAACAGATACTGGATATGCATTTTCATTAGAAAACTATGAAAGATTAATGGCTCCACAGTATATAAGCATCTTCTTAATATCTATATGGCTTGCTCTTATTTCTACAGTAGCATGTCTAATAATCGGATATCCAGTTGCTTACATAATTTCTAAAATGAAACCTAACAAAAGGAATTTCTTAATAATGCTTTTTATTCTTCCAATGTGGATGAATTTTCTTCTTAGAACTTATGCATGGGTTCCTATACTAGGTAAAACAGGTATTATAAATGCTTTTCTTGGTAAATTCGGAATTGAACCAATATGGTTTTTATACAATGACTTTGCTGTTCTTTTAGGTATGGTATATAACTTCTTACCTTTTATGGTATTGCCTTTATATACTACATTAATAAAAATGGATGTTAATTTAATTAATGCAGCTGCAGATTTAGGTGCAAATAGATTTCAAATATTTAAAAAAGTTATTTTGCCACTTAGCATACCTGGAATATTCTCAGGTATAACAATGGTATTTATGCCCGCTGTATCAACTTTTGTAATTTCAAGATTACTTGGAGGCGGTCAATATATGCTTTTAGGAAATCTTATTGAACAGCAATATACAACTATGGGAGATTGGAACTTTGGTTCTGCAATTTCAATATTTATGATGATTATAATCTTAATCTTCATGGCCATATCATCTAAATTTGATGGAACATCTAAAGCTGAAGGCGGTGGACAATTATGGTAACAAAAATAGAAAATTTAATAAAAAGATGCTACTTGTTCATCATTTTCTTATTTTTATATATCCCTATAATTACATTGATGATTTTCTCATTCAATGAGTCAAAAACTATGGGACACTGGAGTGGATTTTCATTAAAGTGGTATAAAGAATTATTCAATAATGACCGACTTATTTCTGCATTATATTATACTCTAATTATTGCAATATTAGCTTCTGTAATTGCTACCATAATAGGTACAATAAGTGCTGTTGCAATATCACAAATGAAAGGTAAAATGAAGGCTTTAATTTTAAATATTAATTATTTGCCTGTTTTAAATCCTGATATTGTTACTGGTATTGCTCTTATGAGTTTATTTATCTTTTTAAATATTAATTTCGGTTTTGTAACAATGCTTTTAGCACATATTACATTTGATATACCTTATGTTATACTTTCAGTACTTCCTAAAATAAGACAGCTTCCTGAAAATACTTTAGATGCTGCTGCTGATTTAGGCGCTACTCCACTGTATACATTTTGGAAGGTTGTAATTCCTCAAATAAAGCCTGGTATATTTTCTGGTTTCCTAATGGCATTCACAATGTCTATTGATGACTTTGTAATCAGTTTCTTTACTACAGGTCCTGGTGTAACAAATCTTTCAATTGAAATATATTCAATGGCTAGACGTGGTATAAAACCAGAAATCAATGCACTTTCAACTTTAATGTTTATAACAGTACTTACATTGCTATTAATCGTAAATAAAAAGCAAAATTTAGCCGATAAATAATTTTGTGCACAGGAAGTGAGAATTTAAGTATGACTTTCTGTGCTTAATTTAAAACTAGAGGTGAATAAATTGAAAAAAATCAAAACATTTGGAGCACTTGCTTTATCATCATTACTTACTCTATGCCTATTTTCAGGATGTGATAAATCTGAAGCTTCAAATACAAATGATAATGTAGTTTATTTCTATAACTGCGGAGATTACATAGATGAAGATTTATTAACTAAATTTACTGAAGAAACTGGCATAAAAGTAGACTACTCTACTTATGATACTAACGAAATCATGTATCAAAAAGTCAAAAGCACTCCAGGAACATATGACCTAGTAATACCATCAGACTACATGATTCAAAAAATGATAAAAGAAAATATGCTTGAACAACTAGATTTTGATAATATTCCAAATTACGAATATATAGATAACAAATTTAAAGAACTTGCATATGACCCAAAAAATGAATACTCTGTTCCTTATATGTGGGGAACAATAGGTATAATATACAATCCTGATATTGTTAATACTCCTGTCAACAGTTGGAATATACTTTGGGATACAAACTATACAAACAAGCAAGTTATAATGTTTGATTCTATGAGAGACAGTCTTGCTATTGCACTTAAGAAATCAGGATATTCTATGAATTCTACAAATTCTGCTGAAATAGAAACTGCAACACAATGTCTAATAGAGCAAAAAAGAACTATGGATCCTCTCTATTATGTAGATGAAGTTAAAGATAAGATGATAACAGAAGAAGCTGCTATAGCTCCTGTATGGTCTGGAGATGCAGCCTATATAATTAGTCAAAATCCTAAATTACAGTTTGTAATACCTGAAGAAGGTACAAATAAGTGGTTTGATGCTTTAGCAATTCCTAAGGGAGCAAGACACAAAGAAAATGCAGAAAAACTTATAAACTTCTTATGTGACCCTGAAAACGCTGTTAAAAATGTTGAATATATTGAATATTCAACTCCAAACAAGGCTGCTTATGAAATGTTAGATGATGATATTAAAAACAATGACTCATTCTATCCACCTGATAGCCTTCTTGATAAATGTGAAGTATTCGTTGATTTAGGTAAAAAACTAAAGCTTTATGATGATGCATGGATGAAAGTAAAAACCTCAAGATAACATATTTAGCCAAAAAAGATAGACCGTATTTTTATACTGGTCTATCTTTTTTTAATTAATCATTTACTTCTGGAAACCAAAGACAAATTTCTCTTTTTGCACTTTCAGTGTTATCTGATGCATGCACACAATTTTCAGTTTTACTTCTTGCATATTTATGCCTTATAGTTCCATCTGCTGCATCATCTGGACTTGTAGCTCCATTTATGGCTCTTACTCTCTTAATAGCTTCTTCGCCTTCAAGAATCATTGCACATAAAGGACTTCTTGTAATATATGTTATAAGTTCTTCATAAAAATCCTTTCCTTTATGCTGAGAATAATGCTTTTCTGCTAAATCTCTTGTTGCTGTCATAATTTTCATATGAACTACTTTTAATCCATTATCTTCATAAACACTTATAATATTTCCTATTAAATTCCTTTCCACTCCATCTGGTTTTATTAGTACCATACTTCTCTCGACCATATTTTCTCCCTACTTTCTTGTAATTATTTCACTTCTAAGTATTATCCCCATCATATGTGATATTATACTAATTTTTCAAAAAATTATAGACACTTCTATATATTATTCATATTTGTATTTTTATATTCCATATAATTAATCGTATATACTATTTGACTTTAATGTAGTATTGTTAACAAATAAATAATTTGTAATATAAACTTTTCTTAAACAAAAATTCCTTATACAAAAAAATTTCCTTATTGACTTGTTAGTATATTAAAATCTTCTTATAATATAATTAATTTAAACACTATAGAATCTTAAGTAAATTATTAGTATAATTAATTACTTTAAGGAGGTAATTCTAATATGATTAGATATTCAATTATTGTTGATGGCAGAGTTCAAGGTGTTGGATTTAGATATTTCACTCAAATGATGGCAATTAAGTATAACCTTACTGGCTGGTGTAAAAACCTATATAACGGAAAAGTGCAAATAGAAGCTCAAGGTTCAGAGGATAATCTTATAAACTTTATAAATTCATTAAAAAAAGGAAATAACTTTTCAAAAATTGATGATATGATCTTAAATGAATTACCTATTAAATATGACGAAAAACAATATCGCATTACATATTAAAAACTCGTTAGGAAATTTACTCCTAACGAGTTTTATTAAATGAATTATACATATTATGCTTTAATTAATGTATTACTACTCTGCAACTACACCTTTAATATTATCTATTTCATTTTCTAACTGTGAAAAATACTCTTCAGTTTCTTTTATAACTACTTTTCTTAGTCCAATAAGTCCTACTAAATTAGGAAATGCCATACATCCATTTACTATATCCGCTATTGTAAATATTAAATCCAATGATAAAAATGGTCCTATTGCTACTAAAACTATATATATAATCTTATAAGGCATTATAGATTTTGTTCCAAATAGATATTGTATACATTTTTCACCATAATAATTCCATCCTAGTATTGTTGTAAATGCAAAGAACACTAATCCTATATTTACTATATATTTACCTATTATAGCTACTGGAAGTCCAGCTTCAAATGCAGCTGATGTAAGTCCTGCTCCTTCTATTGTAGCTCCAATTTCAAACACACCTGTTACATTGCTTGTAAGAACTATTACAAGACCAGTCATTGTACAAATTATAATTGTATCAAAGAAAGTACCTGTCATAGATACAAGACCTTGTCTAGCTGGTGAATTAGTCTTTGCCGCTGCTGCTGCTATTGGTGCACTACCAAGCCCTGATTCATTTGAAAATACTCCTCTTGCTATACCATTTCTTATAGCAACTGTTATTGCTGTACCAGCAAGTGCTCCACCTACAGCTTCTGGATTAAAAGCACTTTCAATAATCAAAACCACTGCTGCTGGAATCGCTGTAAAATTACAAATAAGTACTATAACCGCACCAATAACATATGCTGCTGCCATAAAAGGTACAACTTTTTCTGCAACTTTTGATATTCTTTTGATTCCACCCAAAGTAACAAGAGCAACTAATACAGTTATAACTACTGCTGTAGCTGATTTTGGTATATTAAAATTAGATGCTGCTGCTGCTATTGAATTTACTTGACCAAATGTACCAATTCCAAAAAATGCAACTCCAACACCAAAGAAAGCAAATAATTTTGCAAGCCATTTAAGACCTAGACCATTTTGTATATAATACATTGGTCCACCACACATCTGACCATTTTCATCTGTAACTCTGTATTTTACAGCAAGTAATGCTTCTGCATATTTTGTAGCAATACCAAAAAATGCTGCAAGCCACATCCATAACATTGCTCCTGGCCCACCTACTTTAATTGCAGTAGCTACACCAACTATATTTCCTGTTCCTATTGTAGCTGAAAGAGCTGTACAAAGTGCTCCAAAACTAGAAACATCTCCTTCATGAGATCCTTCAGTACTTTTGCTTGATTTTCCGAATACATATTTAAGTGCTAATGGTAATTTAAATACTTGTAATAATTTTAGTCTGATTGTTAAATAGATACCTGTTCCAACCAATAAAATAAGTAATGGTGGTCCCCAGATAAATGAATCAACTGCTTCGAATACAGCTTGAATAGCAGACATATTATCTGCTAAAAATAGATTTGATAATTTCATAAAAAAAATCCCCCTAACAAATAAATTAATCATGGAGGAGAACAATTAATGCAATTTCAAGTTGTTTTATTGAATAATTATAAATTTAATGGATTTGTATAATTTCCTTAAACTTAATTCCAAACACACATCTTTCAACTGCCATTGTCCTCTGTCCTTTTACCTGAGAGTTTGGATTACTAACCAAATTTAATTTTATAGACTTTTAATATAAGCTTTAAAACTATTGTATTAGCAATCTTGCTCCTTCGGTGCTCATATACATGAGTCTCTCCAGAGGCCCGTCCAACAGCGGTCCTTTTACCTGAAAGATTTAACCTCTTCGGTGTTCAGCTATAAAATATAACTTCATCTCTCCCACTGTCTTCATCCGAACTTTCTATTAATTATTTAATTTTATATTATGTTTTAAATTATATAATTATTCTTGTTATTAATCAATAAATACAAAAACTTTTATGGATTTTTTATTTTACTAGCACTTAATATCGTTTACAGTTGACTTTTTTTTAATTTTTTTTACATTATGTATTGATTTTTAAATAAATAGTAAAAACGGATGTTAATAGCAAATATTCCATAAAACATCCATATTAACATCCATTTAATATTATTTTAAAGATTTAAATCTTTTAATCTTCCCTTTTCCTTTAGCATCATTAAGAATTCATTAGGATCCTTATTTATTATTAAGTCTTCCGGAAAATCTATTGATTCAAGCATACTGCATGCTTCATTAAATTCACCTATCTTAGTACAGAAATGAGCATCGCTATTAATTATTATTCTTACGCCAAGCTTTTTACATATTTCTGCAACTTTACTACAATTTTCAAAGCTCCCTACTCTAGACGTAGTAAAAGAACTATTATTTATTTCAATTAATACATTATTTTCCTTAGCACATTTAATAACTTTTTCAAAATTAATTGGCACTTGAGGATTTCCTATATGCCCTAAAATATCCACTTTACCACTCTCTATTGTTTTTATAAATGCTCTTGTATTTTCTTCTATACTTCCTACTTTAAACACTGCACCAGCATGAACGCTTCCTATTACAACATCCATCTGACATAATACATTGTCATCCATATCAAGATTTCCATCATAATCTTTAATATTTGCTTCAACACCATAAAGCATTGTAACTCCATACATTTTTCTTGGCAAAACTTTATAATTATTAAAATACCATATATGTGGAGCATGAGGCATATCACATCCGTGTTCTGTTGTTCCCAGTACCTTAACTCCTTTTTCTGAAGCAGCTTTAGCATTCTCTATTAATGTTGAATAAGCATGCCCGCTTGCAATTGTATGAGTATGTACATCTAATGCAAATTTCATATTTTTCTTCTCCTTTACAATTCAGCAGAGTTGCTGCTGTATTTATTCCTACTTGATATTTTATCATACTTACTTTTTTTATTAAACTTTATCAAATATCACTTCATCTGCATAAACTTCATTATAATATTAATGTATGTTATGATTAAATTGTACAAAAATCGTATTATGGAGGATAATTTTAATGATAAAACTAGTAGTAACAGATATGGATGGAACTTTATTAGACGAAAATGGACTTCTTCCAGAAGGATTTGTAGAAATATTAGATGCTCTTAGAAACAAAAACATAAAATTTGTTGTTGCAAGTGGTCGTCCTTATTATACTCTTCAAACAAACTTTGGTCCTATGAGCAGATACATATCATTTATTTGTGAAAACGGCTCTTTAGTTGTTGATAATAATAAAACTATTTATAAAAGCGTTATCGAACCTGCTTCAGTCAAGGAAATAATACAAACCTCAAACACCATTGATGGAAATTCACTTGTATTATGCACTGAAAACTGTGCCTATACAAATGCATCTTCAGAAGATCATTTAAAAGAAATAAGAAAATATTATACTAATCTTGAAATTTTAAATGACTTAACTACAGTATCAGATGACATAATAAAAATAGCTATATGTAACTTAAATAATTCATTAGATAATCTTAACAATGTTTTTAAGCCAAAATTTCAAGATAGACTTCATGTTGTTAGTTCAGGTCAAGTATGGATAGATATTTCAAATAATGGTGTAAATAAAGGACTGGCATTAAAATCATTAATGGAAACAGATAATATCTCTAAAGATGAAACCATGGTATTTGGTGATTATTATAATGATATAGAAATGCTTTCTCATGGTAAATACAGCTTTGTTAGAGAATGTCATAAGAATTGTGTAAATTGAATAATTTACTTTTTTATATAACTGGAAATTTTCTTTCCAGTTATATTTTTAAGATTTTTAGAAATACTAAAACTAAGTATTTTACTGTATTTAGTTTGCTTAAAAAACTG